>CAVVSV010000076.1:0-53618 GCA_963750805.1 uncultured beta proteobacterium | reverse complement strand
ATGCCACCACGGCGGTGCTTGTGAATTGGGCGCGTCAAACCGGTCTGCACGGGGAATACGCCATTCCCTTGTTGATAGAGGCAGCACTTCTGTTGGTGTTCGGCCTGATTGGTGCCACCTTCAATCGCCAGACACCGTTTGCCGTACCCTTCACGGTCCTGATGCTGGCCTTCATCATGGGTTTGCAAAACGCTCTGGTCACCAAGATTTCGTCATCCACCATCCGCACCACCCACATGACCGGTGTCATCACGGATCTGGGCATTGAACTGGGCAAGTTGCTTTACTGGAACCGGCTGACCACGTCGCCAGACGCCCGCGTGCGCGCAGACCACAGCAAGTTGCGTCTTTACCTGGGCCTGCTCACCGCGTTCATGGGTGGCGGCCTGGTGGGTGCCGCCGGCTTCAAATATGTGGGTTTTATCTGGGTCGTGCCACTAGCCACTTTGCTCTTGGTGTTGTCCCTGCCGCCCTTGATTTCTGATCTGCGCCGTCTGTTAAAACCCTGACTCTGGCGCGTAAAAAAGCACTCCTTTCAAATCGTCACCTGACATGCAAACCAATTTAGCACCCGAGTACAAAAACACGGCCGATGGTCAGGTCGCTGAAGCCATATTGCGCAAATGTGTGCACTGCGGTTTTTGCACCGCCACCTGCCCCACCTACCAGTTGCTGGGCGACGAGCTGGACGGTCCGCGCGGTCGCATCTACCTGATGAAGCAGGTGCTGGAGGGCGCCGAACCCACACGGAAAACCCAGTTGCACCTGGACCGTTGCCTCACCTGCCGCAATTGCGAAAGCACCTGCCCCAGCGGTGTGGAATATGGCCATCTGGTAGATATTGGGCGCAAACTGGTGGATGCCAAAGTGCCCCGCCCCCTGCCCGAACGAGCCCTGCGCTGGGCCTTGAAGGAAGGGCTGCCTTCGCCCCTGTTTGCGCCTGCCATGGCCATGGGGCAATTTGTGCGAGGCCTGCTACCCGAATCACTTAAAAACAAGGTCCCCGAAAAGCAGAACGCTGGGGCCTGGCCCACGCGCCAGCACCCGCGTAAAGTGCTGCTGCTCAAGGGCTGCGTGCAACCGGCCATGATGCCCAACATCGACAGTGCCACAGCGCGTGTGCTGGACGCCGCAGGCATACAAAGCGTCACGGCCGCCAAGGCCGGTTGCTGCGGTGCTGTCAAATTTCATTTGAACGACCAGGACGGCGGCAAGGCGCAAATGCGAGCCAACATCGACGCGTGGTGGCCTTATGTTGACGGCTCATCCTTTGATGGTGTTGCCGTTGAAGCCATCCTCATGAATGCCTCAGGCTGTGGCGTCACCGTCAAGGAATACGGCCACATCCTGCATGACGACCCACACTACGCAGTCAAAGCACGGCGTATCAGCGAGTTGACCCGTGATCTCAGCGAATGGTTACCCGAGCTGGCTGAAAAACTGCAAGGCAAACTCAAGTCCGAAGTGGTCAATACCAGCCAAATCGCTTTTCACCCGCCCTGCACCTTGCAACACGGTCAGAAGCTCAAGGGTGGGGTCGAGGTGCATTTGAATGCACTGGGTTTCAACGTCAAAGTCGCGACCAACGAGTCCCATCTGTGTTGCGGATCCGCAGGCACGTATTCAGTGCTCAACCCGGCCATAGCCTACGAGTTGCGCGATCGCAAACTGGGGAACCTGACTGAGATGCAACCCGAAGTGATCGTGAGTGCCAACATTGGTTGCATCACGCATTTGCAAAGTGGCACGGCCACGCCGGTCAGGCACTGGGTGGAGGTGCTGGACGCGGCTTTGGCCGGCCCCGCACATTCCGCCAGTTAAATTAGCGCGGTCAGCATCATCACCATGCCCGCAATGCCCACCGCCCACACGCCCGTGCGCAGGTAGGGGATACCAATCAAATAAACAGGCACGTAAACCAGCCGCGCCAGCACAAACACCTCAGCACCCAGCTCGACGCGCGGCGTGTTGACACCGGCCACCGCCGCAGCGAGCGCAATGGCTGCAAACAGCATGAAGTTTTCCTTGGTGTTGTTTGCCATGCGGTCAGCCCGTCCGGCCAGCGCATTGGCTTGCGGCACGTCGTCCCGATTGCTCAGGGACACCTGCAACCCCGTCATCGTCCAGCCCCGTGATCGAATCAAGCTGGCGAGCATGATCGTGACCCAGGTTACAACAGTCATGGCCAGTAAAAGGGTGAGAGTTTTGGTCAAAAGCAGCTCCGCAGGTTGAGGATTGAGAACAATGATTTTCCGGATGACAGAGACATTGGATTGGTTTTTCCCCGGGTCACACCGCTGTACCCACCAAAGCGCAATAAGCCACCCGTGTACCGGGCGCGACTGAGTCCACCAGTTGTTCGTAAGTGGTTTGGTGTCTGGCCATCATGCGCACCGTGGCGGTGGTTTTTGACCGGCAAAACCAGTGGCAGGTGTGCTGCATCAACAGCATCTCGGCCGACAGGGTGAAGGCCTTGCCTTTGGCGGTTTGGCCCGCGCTGTTTTGCTCGGCATGGGCCAGGCCTTTGGCGTGAATGGTCAGAGCCGTGCGGACATCAAACGTTGCGGCGGGAAACAGCAGCGTGGCAAATGGAATGGGCCAGGGCAGCTTGCTCACGCGGGCATGGGTGGCATCCACCTTCGAGAATTCGGTGACAAACCGGTTGAACTGGCTGCACAACTCGGCTTCGACACTGGAGAGCAGATTCCAGACCTGGCTTTGGCGTTCAGCGTCTTTCTCGCCCAGTGCGCGTGAATAGCCTTCCGTCAGGTCTTTCATGAGGGCCTCAACCCGGTATTTGCCCAGGTGATGGCCCAGTAAGGCAATGCGTTGGTTCTGGTCTCTGGTTTTAAGGGCTAAGACGGCTAAGGCAATCAATGCAAGCAGGGGGAGGAATTCCATTCCCCCATTTTAAAGTTGGCAAGGTTAGCGCTGGCTCAAGCCGCCAGCGGCAGCATGCGTTGACGCATTCCCGACAGCACAAACACCGCATTCGCCACGGCCGGCGCCAAAGGCGGCACGCCGGGTTCCCCTACCCCTGCCGGCGCGCGCGTGCTGGGCACGATCCAGGTCTCCACCACCGGTGCCTCGGCCAGCATGACCATGGGATAGCTGGGGAAGTTGCCCTGTTGTACTACGCCATCGTGAACGTCGATCTTGCTGTAAAGCGCGGCTGTCAGTCCAAAAATCACGCCACTTTCCATTTGCTGTTTCACTGTGTCCGGGTTGACCACCGTGCCGCAATCGATGGCGCACACCACGCGGTGAACACGTGGCTTGCCCTCCATCAGAGACACCTCGGCCACCTGCGCCACAATGGAGCCAAAGCTCTCGTGCAGCGCCACGCCACGTGCATGCCCAGCCGGCAGTGGGCGGCCCCATTGGGCTTTCTCGGCAGCCAGGTTGAGCACCGCAAGATACCTTGGCGCATCGTTCAGCAGGGCACGACGAAACGCCACAGGGTCTTGCCTGACGTCGAACGCCAGTTCGTCAATGAAACTTTCCGAGAAGAACGCGTTGTGCGAATGCCCCACCGAGCGCCAGAACCCCACGGGCACGCCCATGTGGGTGGCCACGTGCGACATGTGTTGGTGGGCAAAGCCGTAGGGCAAGTCAAACAGCCCCTCAGCCGTTGTTTTGTCAGGCATGTCTATCGGGCCGCTCAGGGCCGGCATGGCCCGGGCCAGCCAGCGCGGGCTGATGGCATCACCCGCCGATTTAGTGCGAAGGCTGCTGATGGCGCCCGTCGAATCCACGGAGACGCGCAGGTTTGCAGCATGCATGGGGCGGTAAAAGTCATGCATGGTGTCTTCTTCACGTGACCAGCCCAATTGCACCGGCCGCCCGCCGCAATCCATCGCCACACGCACGGCCTGCGCCACAAAATCAACGTCCAGGCGACGTCCAAAACCACCGCCGAGCAGGGTCACATGCAAAGTCACTTGGTCAATGCCCACCCCTGCCACCTGGGCCGCAATGGCGCGCGCCATCTGTGGCACCTGAGTGGGTGCCCAAATCTCTACTTTGCCATCTTTGACCTGCGCTGTGCAGTTCATGGGCTCCATCGTGGCGTGAGCCAGATACGGCGCCTGGTAACTGGCTTCAATGACGCGGGCGGCCGATGCTTCGGCCTTGTCGGTATCGCCCTTGTCGTAAAAAGTGAATCCATCTTCAGCCTTGAGGGCTTGCTGCAATTTACTTTCAATCACACGGGTGTCCAGCGAACCCATTGGACGCTGTTGCCAGGTCACCTCGATGGCCTGCACGGCCTGGCGTGCATGCCAGGTGGTTTTGCCCACGATGGCAAACCCGGCGGTGGACCCGCCATAGGCACCCAGTTTCACCAAGCGCTCCACGCCTGGCATCGCCATGGCGGCCTTGCTGTCGATGGCGCCGGGCGATCCGCCCAACATCGGGCAGAGCCGGATGGCTGCAAACACCAGGCCGGGCGGGCGAACATCAATCCCAAACTGCGCGGTTCCGTTAACTTTGGCGGGAATATCGGTACGCGGTGCAGGCTGGCCAATCAGCTTCCAGTCTTTGCGGTCTTTGACGGTCACCTCGCCGGGCGGGTGGCCCACGGCACTTTTTGCCATGGCCCCGAAATGTTGGGACTTGCCGGAGGCATGCAACAGCACGCCGTCCTTGATGGTGATTTCATTGGCAGGAACCTTCCATTGCGCAGCGGCCGCGCCCACCAGGCTTGCTCGGGCGGTGGCGGCAACCATGCGCAATGGCTCCCAGGCATCGGCCACGCTGGTTGAGCCGCCAGTGGCGTTGATGCCCAGTTCCCGTGCCATCTTGGCCACAAGCCACTGGCCCATTTTGACCTTGGTGGCCTTGTTGTCGCCCTCGGAATCCAAGGGATGAAAGGGCAAATAACCCAGCAAATTGGCCACGTTGCCATAAATTTTGTCGGCACCGGCCTGCTCAAGTCGCACCTTGGCCAAGGGCACGTCCAACTCTTCAGCCACCAGCATGGCCAGCGCCGTGTGCACGCCCTGGCCCATTTCGCTTCGCGGCATGGCCAGAATGATGTGGCCATCAGCGGACACCTTGATCCAGCCGTTCAGAGCCAAGTCACCGTCGGTGGCCACCATCAGCTCGGCGCGAGCCCAGACGCGAGCGGGCGGGCACCATGCCCCAGCCCACCACCAGGGCACCCGTGGCGCCCAGCGCACTCAATAGCCAGGTGCGGCGCTTCATGCGGCTGCTCCCTGGCTGGCCGCGCGGTGGATGGCTGCCCGCACGCGCTGGTAGGTGCCGCACCGGCAAATGTTGGTCATGGCGTCGTCAATGTCTGCATCCGTGGGCTTGGGCTTTTTCTCAAGCAAGGCGGCGGCGGCCATCAGCATGCCGCTTTGGCAATAGCCGCACTGGGGCACCTGCTCGGCGATCCAGGCCATTTGCAAGGCGTGGGGTTTTTCATCAGAGCCCAGGGCCTCAACGGTTTCTATTTTTTTGCCCACCAGGGTGGATGCCGGCATCACACAAGAGCGCACGGCCTGGCCGTCTACCCGGACCGTACAGGCTCCGCAAGCCGCCACGCCACAGCCAAACTTGGTGCCTGTCATGTTCAGCGTGTCGCGAAGTACCCAAAGCAGGGGCATGGTGGGGTCGGCGTCCACCTGCAAGCTTGTGCCGTTGATATTGAGTTCCATGCTTGTTCCCAAAAAGCCAGGTTGAACCTGATCGTGTCCTGAAACACTGTGATGCAAATGGTAGGTGATATTGGGCGAATCAATCCCTACTGACACTGCGCTGTCAGGAGCAGGGGCGCACCATTCAGCCCTCAACAACTTGACTGGAGTTATTCATGAAATCTGCCATCACCTGGTTTGAAATCCCGACCACCAACTTGACCCAATCCCAGGCTTTTTACGAGTCCGTGTTGGCCTGTACCTTGCGCCCCGAGGCCATGGGGCCGTCCCAGGGTGCTGTGTTTCCCTACGAGGGTGATGCGGCGGTGGGTGGCGCGCTCCTGTGCGGCCCTTCGGCACCCAAGCCCGGTGCCACCGGTGCGCTGGTCTATCTGGATGCATCGCCGTGGCTGGATGCCGCCGTGGACCGCGCGTTGGCTGCGGGAGCGACGCTGGCCTGCCCGCGAGTCGCGCTTCCACCTGGCATGGGCTTCTTTGCGCACATCATCGACCTGGACGGCAACCGCGTCGGTTTGCACGCCCTGGCTTGACCAGTTCACCACCGGAGCCCGTCATGAGAAAAAACTGGATCGCGGTTGCCAGTGCAGACCATGCCCGCCGCGGTCGCGATGAGCTGACCCCCGGCTTCATGCAGGTGTGCCATGGCAAGCTTGGCCCCATCCAGCGCGTCAAGCCGGGTGACCGGGTGGCCTGCTACTCGCCCACCATCAGCATGGGTGGCAAGGATAAGTTGCAGCGCTTTGTTTCCATCGGTATCGTGCTGCCGGGGGAGCCCTACCGGTTCGACATGGGCGGCTTTGTGCCGTATCGGCGAGACGTGAGTTACGTGCCCGCGAACGAGGCGCCGATCGCACCCCTGCTGGACGCGTTTGAGTTTGTGGAAGACCGCAGCCGCTGGGGCTACAAATTCCGCTTTGGGCTGTTCCAGATCAGCGATCACGACATGGGCCTGATCGCCAGTGCGATGGCGGCGGATATTGATATGCTCCAATTTGCATAGCAAACTATCAATATTTGATGAGGACTTCGGGGGATTTTTACTTTGAAGTATGGCGTCAAGACTCGTTTTTGGGGCCAGTTGAGCGCCCCGGACGGTACCGCGCTGTCGCAATTCTTCAACACACTGTCGTGTCGGAGGGAGATCCCGAGGCCCACCCGCCTTACGATGCGCGCTGAGCTAAAACCAGAACGGAGCCCCGCCCATGAACCACAACATCATCATCACCTGTGCCGTTACCGGCGCGGGCGACACGGTTGACAAACACCCGGCCATCCCCGTCACGCCCAAGCAGATCGCCGCGGCAGCCATAGAAGCGGCCAACGCCGGCGCCACCGTGGTGCACTGCCACGTGCGTGACCCGCAAACCGGCAAGGGCAGCCGTGACCCTGTGCTCTACCGCGAACTGATGGAGCACATCAAGGGCTCGGGCGTGGACGTGATCGTTAACCTCACGGCCGGCATGGGCGGTGATCTGGAAATTGGCGCTGGCGAAAACCCCACAAAATTCGGCCCCGGCACGGATCTGGTGGGCCCCCTGACCCGCCTGGTGCACGTGGAAGAGCTGCTGCCGGACATCTGCACGCTGGACTGCGGCACGCTCAATTTTGGCGATGGCGACACGATTTACGTTTCCACCCCGGCGGCGCTGCGGGCAGGTGCCAAACGCATCACCGAGCTGGGCGTGAAGCCTGAGCTGGAAATCTTTGACACCGGCCACCTCTGGTTTTCCAAGCAGATGATGAAAGATGGTTTGTTGCACGACCCGCTGTTCCAGTTGTGCCTTGGCATTCCCTGGGGCGCACCGGCGGACACCACCACCATGAAGGCCATGGTGGACAACCTGCCGCCCAACGTCACCTGGGCCGGGTTTGGCATCGGTCGCCTGCAAATGCCCATGGCGGCGCAAGCCATATTGCTGGGCGGCAACGTGCGGGTGGGGCTGGAAGACAACCTGTGGCTGGACAAGGGCGTGCCCGCGACCAATGGCTCGCTGGTGGAGCGTGTGATCAAGCTGATCGAATGCATGGGGGCCAAACCCATGACACCCGCAGAAGGGCGCATCACAATGAATCTGAAAAAACGCTGATCAAGCCATCGCGAGACACAACAATGAACTTTAAAACTGACATAAAGACCTTCGCCGCTCTGGGCACCGGTGTGATTGGCAGCGGCTGGATCGCCCGCGCACTGGCTTTTGGGCTGGACGTGGTGGCCTGGGACCCAGCGCCGAATGCCGAAGTCAACCTGCGCGCCCGAATTACCAAATGCTGGCCTGCGCTGGAAAAGAATGGACTCAAGCCCGGTGCCTCACCGAACCGCCTGCGTTTTGTGGACACGGTGGAAGCCTGTGTCAAAGATGCTGACTTCGTGCAGGAAAGCGCGCCCGAAACGCTGGCGCTCAAGATCGACCTGCACGCCAAAATCAGCGCCGCCGCTGCGCCGGATGTGCTGATTGCATCCTCGACCTCCGGCCTGCTGCCCAGCGAGTTTTATGCGAATGCTACGCACCCCGAGCGCTGCCTGGTCGGGCACCCGTTCAATCCGGTTTACCTGCTGCCGCTGGTGGAAGTGGTGGGTGGCGAGAAGACGGCGGCCAGCGCCAAAGAAGCAGCCATCGCCATCTACAAAGCCATGGGCATGAAACCCCTGCATGTACGCAAAGAGGTCCCCGGCTTCATTGCAGACAGGCTGCTCGAAGCCT
This sequence comes from uncultured beta proteobacterium, assembly GCA_963750805.1. Taxonomy (GTDB): domain Bacteria; phylum Pseudomonadota; class Gammaproteobacteria; order Burkholderiales; family Burkholderiaceae_C; genus JANYCG01. The sequence continues at coordinate 45,256 of CAVVSV010000076.1, read as the reverse complement.
TGTGGCGCGAGTCCTTGCACCTGGTGAACGACGGCGTGGCCAGCACGGGCGAGATCGACGATGCCATCCGTTACGGTGCGGGCCTGCGCTGGTCGTTCATGGGCAGTTTTTTAACCTACACCCTGGCTGGCGGTGACGCAGGCATGCGCCACTTTATGTCGCAATTCGGCCCTGCGCTCAAGCTGCCCTGGACGAAGCTGGAAGCTCCCGAGTTGACTGATTCTCTGATCGACAGCGTGGTGGATGGCACGAAGGTGCAATTGGGTCAGCACAGCATTGCGGACCTGGAGCGCTACCGCGACGACTGCCTGATGGCCGTGCAGGAAGCCGTGCGTGCCACCAAGCTCAAGCATGGTATTTCATTGGATGAATAGGGGCCCATGAACAATTCAATCATCGTCCGCCGCATTCTGAAAAGTGACTACGCGGCCTGGTTGCCACTCTGGGAGGCTTACAACGCTTTCTATGGCCGGGAAGGTGCCACCGCGCTTGATCCGGAAATTACCCAGGCAACCTGGCACAGGTTCTTTGATCCCGACGAGCCGGTGTTTGCATTCGTGGCGGAGTCAGGGGGCAAGGTCCTCGGGCTGACTCACTTCCTGTACCACCGCAGCACCACGCGGTTCGAACTCACTGCCTATTTGCAGGATTTGTTCACAGTACCCGAAGCCAGGGGTCAGGGCGTAGGCCGCGCCCTCATTCAGGCTGTGTACGCGGCAGCCAAGGCCGATGGCATCAAGCGCGTCTACTGGCAAACCCACACCACCAATGCCGCAGGCCGCCAGCTTTACGACAAGGTGGCCAAGCACCACGGCTTTATCGTGTATGCCCACGATGTGTGATGTTTTTGCCGCAGATGCATCGGGTTGAATTGCGTTGTAACGGGTCGATGTCATTTTGAAATTGCTTTAAGCTCATTCATGAGTTGATGACTTCCCATCGCTGAAGGATTTCAAATGAGTGCTTACGTAATTTTTGACGTCGAGATACGTGACATGCAGAAATACCAGGAATTCATGACCGGCGTCAAGCCGGCACTCGAAGCCGCAGGCGCCAAATACTTGGCCCGTGGTGGCGCTCACAAGGTCTACGAAGGCGATTGGGCACCCAGGCGAATTGTTGTTCTTGAATTTCCCTCTGTCGCTGCCTGGGAAGACTTTTACAGTGGCCCTGTGTACCAGGGGCTCAAGTCAATTCGGGATGAGTGCAGTTCGGCCCGACTGGTTTCCGTCGAGGGACTTTGACGACGAATGACCCACCAAACACCAAACACCAAAAGCCCTGCTGTTCGACCTGGGTGGTGTCCTCGTTGACATTGACTTCGGCCGAGCGCTGAGTTCCTGGGCTGCGCACTCCGAATTGTCGGCGGAGGCGTTGAAACGCGAGTTCAGGTTTGACAGCCAGTACGAGCAACACGAGCGTGGCGAGATAGGGGCCTGCGCCTACTTCGATCACCTGGCCTCAACCCTCCAATTGACGGGAACGCGCGCGGATGTGGAACGCGGCTGGAACTCGATCTTTGTCGGTGAAATTGAAACCACCCGAAAGCTGGTCGAGTCCGTCCGCCAATGGGTGCCGTGCTTCGCATTTTCAAACACCAACGCCTCACACATGGCGACCTGGAGTCAACAATTTCCGGCAGTGGCGGGCGCTTTTGATCGGGTTTTCACCTCGCACGAAATCGGTCTTCGCAAGCCTGAACGTGAGGCGTTTGAGCATATTTGCCGCAACACGGGTTACGCGGCCGAGTCCTTCCTGTTCTTTGACGATCTTCCAGAAAACGTGCATGCCGCGTCAGCGGCCGGGCTTCATGCAGTCCTCGTGCGCTCGCCGCAAGACATCGTCGATGCGCTGGCGGTCTATGGATGGATACATCCATGATTCTGAGAACGAATAAGTTTGCTGCATAATTCATAGCAAACTATTGATATTCGACGGGGACTCTAAGGTATTTTCATTGTGAACCTTATCGTAAAGCCGTTGTAGAACCCCATGCGCCGCGCCGATCGCCTCTTCCATATCGTCCAGCTGATTCGCGGACGCCGCTTGACCACAGCTGCGTTTCTGGCGCAGCGGCTCGAAGTGTCCGAGCGCACGGTGTACCGCGACGTGGCCGACCTGCAGCACCAGGGCGTGCCGATTGAAGGCGAAGCGGGCGTGGGCTACCGCCTGGGCGCAGGGTTTGAATTACCACCGCTGATGTTCTCGCAGGACGAGGCCAAGTCGCTGGTGGCTGCCGTGCGTCTGGCGCAAGCCTGGCTGGACCCGGCGCTGGCCGCCGAGGCGGAAACCGCCCTGGGAAAAATCATGTCAGAGTTGCCGGTGAGTGTGCGGGCCGCCGCGGAGAGCCTGGCTTTGTATGTGCCGATGGTCAGTTTGGGCGCTGAGGCCCAACAAACCCTCCAAACACTGCAAGCCGCGCGTGAAGCGGTGAACGCTCGCCGCAAAGTTCTGCTGGATTATCAGGACGGGGCTGGCAGCTCCAGCCAGCGCGTGGTGCGCCCGCTGGGGTGCTTTTTCTGGGGTCAGGTGTGGACGCTGGCCGCCTGGTGTGAGTTGCGCCATGACTTTCGCAGCTTTCGCATTGACCGCATCGCCAGCGTGAATGTGCTGGACGACTTGGTCAAGAACGAGCCTGACAAATCACTGGCGCAGTTTCTGCGCAAGGCGGGTGCGCCGCACCTGTGATCAAGCGGCCAGGGCGGCTTCGATGTCCTTGGCCATGCTGGCGGGCGTGTCAGTGGGGGCGTAACGCTTCAACACTTCGCCGTCTTTGCCGATCAGAAACTTGGTGAAGTTCCACTTGATGGCTTTGATGCCCAGCAGGCCTGGCGCTTCGGTTTGCAGCCACTGGTACAGCGGGTGGGCACCGGAACCATTGACGTCAATTTTTTCCATCATCGGAAAACTCACGCCATAGTTCAACTGGCAGAACTCGGCAATTTCGTCGTTGGACCCGGAGTCTTGCGAACCAAACTGGTTGCAGGGGAAGCCCAACACCACCAGACCCTTGTCAGCATAGGATTTATGCAATTCTTCCAGGCCGGCAAACTGGGGCGTGAAGCCGCAGGCGCTGGCCGTGTTCACGATCAGCATGGGCTTGCCCTTGTACTTGGACAGCTTGACGGGTTTGCCACTGATGGGCGTAGCGGAAAAATCGTAAACGGTGGTCATGCGGACTCCAAAAGACAACAACACAGGAAAAGGAAGATACCAGTTGACGCAACCTGTGTCGCGCCTGTGGTTTTCAATTGCCTGTTCTGGAAGCTGTTACCGGATCCGCCCTTGACGGCAAAGCCGACAACAGGGACGCGGTCAGGATCAGTGCGCCACCCAGCAGTGTGCGGGTGGTCAAGGTGCCGCTCCCCAGCAAAACCGACGAACCGCTGGCATACACCACCTCGGTCAGCATGATGAGGGAGGTGGCGCTGGCGCTGAGGCGTGCCGCGCCGTATTGCAAACCCATGTTGCCCGCCAGGAAGGCCAGGCACAAAAATGCCGCCAGCGCGACCCAGCTGAGGGACGGTGCCGGTGGTGCCGTGGCCAAGCCGGCCCCCATGGCCACAAAGGCGGCCAGCGTTGCCATGGTGGCACCGCCGCTGAACATGGCCAGCATGCTGGCACCCTCCCGGGCATGGCTGAGCTTGCGCAGCAGGATGTTGGTCAACGCAAAGCTGAAACCACCCATCAGAGCCAGCCAGTCTGCCAGACTCTCCGGGACGGGCCAGGCGGCGTCCGGAGTCTTGAGCACAATGACCACGCCGGTCAAGGCCAAAGCCAGACGCAGCAGGGAAGCCGGGGTGGGCTTCTCGCCCAGCAGCGGCCAGGCCAGCAACACCACCCAGCCCGGCATCAGGTAAAAAAGCAAAATCACCCGCACCACATCGCCGGTGGTCACGGCCCAGTTGAACCCCACATTGGTCAGGCCCGATGACAAAACCAGCAGCCACAACAGGGGTGTCGCCATCAGGACCTTCCAGGCTCCGGGACGGACCACAGTGACGCAGGCCAGCGCAAATGCGTAAATGATCGCGGTGGCCCACAGGGGGTGCAGCCCCTCGCTTTGAAGTGCGCGAAACGGCCACCAGGACACGCCCCAGACCAGAGCGTTGAGGCTGAGCGCCAGGGCAGGCAGCGCTGAACTTTTTGGGGCGCTCAATTAGCCGTGCAAGTTGTCGCTGCGGGCGATGTCAAGCAAATGCTCCACCTCGGCCTTGTGCTTCACGCAATTGCTTTTGTGCCAGCGGTTGATCAGCCACATGGTTCCTGCCACCGCCAGTCCAAACCCGGTGATGGCGCCAAAGGGGGATACACCCATACCGGCCGACAGGCTGTAGGCGGTGCCCAACACCAGAATGGACAAATTTTCATTGAAGTTCTGTACCGCGATGGAGCGGCCCGCGCCCATCAAGTTGTGCCCGCGGTGCTGCAGCAAGGCATTCATGGGGACCACCATGAAACCACCCAGGGCACCCAGCAAAATCAGGAAAGGCGCGGCCACCCAGACGTTGTCAATGAAGATCAGGGCGATGATCAAAAAACCCATGCCCATCCCCATGGGGATCACGCGTGGGCCATCGTCCAGCTTCATCCGCAGGGACGCCACCACGGCCCCGGCTGCCATGCCGATGGCAACCACCCCTTGCAAGGCAGAGGCTTGTGTCACGGTATAGCCCAGTGCGATGGCGGCCCAGGTCAACACAATGGTTTTCAGGTTGCCGGCAGCGCCCCAGATCAACGTGGTGGAAGCCAATGAAATTTGTCCCAGTTTGTCACGCCACAGGCGCATGTTGCAGGTCCAGAAGTCGGGCAACAAAATATGCAGGCGTTTTGGCATGGGGCGCATTTCCACACCGGTTTCGGGAATGTGGGTGTTGAAGAGCGCGGCTAGCAGGTACACCAGAATCAGCACCGCAATGGCGGCCTCGGGTGCGGTGTCAATGCCAAAGTCAATGATGGGGACATCAATGGAAAGGAGCACACTGCTGACGGAGCGGCCCACCAGTTGCCCACCCAACAAGACGCCCAGAATGATGGAGCCAATCGTCAGACCCTCAATCCAGCCATTGGCCTTGACCAGTTGAGAGGACGGCAGCAGTTCAGTCAGGATGCCGTACTTGGCCGGCGAGTACGAGGCTGCACCCAGCCCCACAATGGCATAGGCCATCAGTGGGTGAGTGCCAAACAGCATCAGCAGGCAGCCGGTGACCTTGATGAAGTTGCTGAGCAACATGACCTTTCCCTTGGGCATGGAATCGGCAAAGGCCCCGACAAACGGTGCCAGGATCACATAGAACAAGGCGAACATCGGCACCAGCGCCGCCTGCTGCCAGGCTGGCGCACCGCTGGTTCTCAATAACTGTATCGCCGCAACAAACAGCGCGTTGTCAGCCAGCGAGCTGAAAAACTGCGCTGACATGATGGTGAAAAAACCGCGTTTCATTGATGGCAGGTTGACATCAGTCGGGCTGATGAATGGTTTTAAGTAAACGGCTCCGTAACGACTCGCAGGTTATAGCACGGCAGGCAGTGTCAAAATTGTGTCATGCCCAGACCCATACAAGCCACCATCCACCCCGCCGCTTTGCGCCACAACCTGGCCCGCGCCAGCGCCAGCACCCCGGACGCGCGCGTTTGGGCCGTGGTGAAAGCCAATGCCTACGGCCATGGCATCGAACGGGTGTTTGACGGCCTTCGAGCCGCAGACGGCTTTGCCCTGTTGGACCTGGACGAAGCCCAACGCGTGCGGGCACTGGGGTGGCGAGGTCCCATTCTTCTGCTGGAAGGCGTGTTTGAGCAGCGCGATCTGGAACTGTGCTCCCGATTGGACCTGTGGCACACGGTGCATTGCGATGAGCAGATCGACATGCTGGCCACACACAAAACCAATGTGCCCCAACGCGTCTTCCTCAAAATGAACTCGGGCATGAACCGCTTGGGCTTCACACCGCAGCGCTACCGTGCCGCCTGGACACGCCTGAACGCCCTGCCGCAAGTGGACGAAATCACGCTGATGACCCATTTCAGCGATGCCGACGGCCCCAAAGGCATTGCGGAGCAACTGGCTGTGTTCATGTCGGCCACCCAGGACTTGCCGGGGGAGCGCTCGGTGAGCAACAGCGCGGCCACCTTGCGTTTCCCCCAAACACCGACCGACTGGGTGCGCCCTGGCATCGTCGTCTATGGAAGTGCGCCGGACTTCCCGGCGCACAGCAGTGCACATTGGGAGGTCTTGCCCGGCATGACGCTCGCTAGCAAAATCATAGCTACCCAAGACCTGTTGACGGGGAGTTGCGTGGGGTATGGCTCAAGCTTTCAGGCGGAATCCCCCATGCGCATTGGTGTCGTGGCCTGCGGTTACGCCGACGGCTACCCACGCCATTGCAGCACCGGAACCCCTGTGCTGGTGAACGGCGTGCGCACACGCATGGTGGGGCGAGTCAGCATGGACATGATCACGGTAGATTTGACACCGGTACCTCTTGCCAAGATCGGCAGCGAAGTCACTTTGTGGGGCAACGCGTCCAATGGTGCAGTGTTGCCCATCGATGAGGTCGCCCACGCCGGTGGCACCGTGGGCTATGAGCTGATGTGCGCCTTGGCTCAGCGTGTGCCGGTGGTGGTGGACTGAAAGATGCTGCGTTGGAATGAGTGACCTCATGGGTTGAAGGGTGTTGATGTGTAACGGCTGTAGACCGGGGCACAGTGAGGGGCGTTAAATCAAAACCAACATTGCTGCCTCCCATTTATTCCATCTCCATATGCCCAAGCTGCGTCCTTGTTGCTTGAACCTTTCATTTGCCATCTTCGTGTTATTGGCCTTGGGGGGATGTGGGACGCCAGAGGCTAACCGGCTCAGTCCAGAGCCGGGCCTTTCAATGGCGCCGGGTGCTCAACCTCCGGTGGCGGACGCTTACCCATGGTTCAACCGCGTCACTTGGGGCGCGACGGCCTCCTTGCTTGAGACACAGGGCCCCAAGGGGCGTGACGCCTACCTCGCGCAGCAACTGCATCCCAAAGCTGCACAGCTGCCGGATGGAGTGAACCATCAGATTCAGGCCCTCACCATCACGCAGCGCCCATTTGTCGAGTTGGTGCAGGTCATGGAGCAGCGGCGCAGAGACACTGAAGCCATCAAGAACGACGACGAAAAAAAGTCTGCGCAGCAAAGCTACCAGCAGGAAATGACCCGTCTGGCGCGGGAGTCCGCCAGCCGCCACGTCTTGCGGGCGCTGTATTCGCCCAACCAGATTCAGGAGCAAATGACCTGGTTCTGGCTGAATCACTTCAGCGTGTTCCAGTTCAAAAGCAACCTGCGCGTCATGCTGGGTGACTATGAGGACACCGCCATTCGCCCGCATGCCTTGGGCAAGTTTCGCGACCTGCTGGCCGCCGCGGTCTACCACCCCGTCATGCTGCGTTATCTGGACAACGAGCAAAACGCCGCAGGCCGCCTCAACGAGAATTTTGCCCGCGAGCTGATGGAGCTGCACACCCTGGGTGTGGACGGTGGCTACAGCCAAAAGGATGTGCAGGAGCTGGCGCGGGTGTTGACAGGTGTGGGTGTCAACCTCACACCCAACAACGCCAACGTGCGGGCCGACTTGCGAAGTTATTACGTGCGGCGCGGCATCTTTGAGTTTCACCCCGGTCGCCACGACTTCGCGGCCAAGGAGTTGCTGGGCCAGCCCATTCGCGCCAAAGGTCTGGCCGAGGTGGACGAAGCACTGGACCGCCTGACGCGCCACCCCGCCACCGCCAAATTCATCAGCCGCAAGCTGGCCCAATACTGGCTGGCCGATGAGCCGCCCGCACAGGTTATTGAGCGCATGGCCCAGACCTTTCAGCGCACCGATGGCGACATTGCCGAGACCCTGAAAGCCCTGTTGACCTCACCCGAGTTTGCGCAAGGGTCAGGCCGCAAGTTCAAGGACCCAATGCGTTACGTGATTTCCGCCGTGCGCATGGCGTATGACGACAAGCCCATCCGCAACACCGGCCCCATCCTGAACTGGCTCAACCGCATGGGAGAGCCTCTGTATGGCCGGCAAACGCCAGACGGGTATCCCATGAATGAGTCGGCCTGGGCCAGCTCTGGCCAGATGGCCACGCGGTTCGAGATTGCCCGGGCCATTGGTTCGGGCAATGCCGGCTTGTTCAGGTCCGAGGGTCCGCAACCGGTGGAGCGGCCTGCGTTCCCCCAGCTGGCCAATGCGCTGTTTTACCAATCGCTGAGCAAGACCTTGAGCGGGAGCACCCACAAGGCGCTGGACCAGGCTGCGTCCCCGCAGGAGTGGAACAGTTTTCTACTGTCATCGCCCGAGATGATGAGTCGCTGAACCGCCAAGCAACCCCCCTTCAGGAGCCGCCATGAAACGACGTGACTTTGCCAGACTTGCCGGTGCTGCGAGTCTGGGCCTGTCCGGCGGTCAGCTGTTTGCAGCAGGCGCCAATCAGCCTCGCTTGCTCATCGTTTTCTTGCGCGGCGGGTACGATGCTGCCAACCTGCTGGTCCCAATTGGCAGCAGCTTCTATTACGAGTCCCGCCCTGACATTGCCATTGCCAAGCCCTCCAGCGAACTGACTTCGGCTTTGGCGCTGAACAGTGATTGGGGCTTGCACCCGGCCCTGCGAGACACGGTGTATCCGTTGTTTCAAAATGGCGAGGCCGCCTTTGTCCCGTTTGCCGGCACGCCAGACACCTCACGCAGCCACTTTGAAACGCAGGACGTGATTGAGCTGGGCCAGCCTCTGGACCAAAGCAAAAACTACCGCTCCGGCTTCCTCAACCGTCTGGCCGCTCTGGTCAGTGGGGCTGACCCCATGTCGTTCACAGACCAGTTGCCCCTGGCGTTTCAGGGCACGGTGCGTGTGCCCAACACGGCGCTCAAGTCGATTGCCAAGCCCTCGGTGGATGGCCGGCAAAGCAACATCATTGCGTCCATGTACCAGGGCACCCCTCTGGCCACCACCGTGAAAGAAGGCTTCACTGTGCGTGACGAGGTCATGCGCGAAATGACCACCGAGATGGATGCCGCCAATCGCAATGCCATATCTGCCAAAGGCTTTGAGCTGGAAGCGCGCCGCATTGCGAAGCTGATGAAGGAGCGCTACAGCATCGGCTTTGTGGATGTAGGCGGCTGGGACACCCACGTCAACCAGGGCGGTGGCAGTGGCTACCTCGCCGGGCGGCTGGATGAACTGGGACAGGGACTTGTAGCGTATGCGCGGGAAATGGGGCCGCAGTGGCGCAGCACTACCGTGGTGGTGCTTAGCGAGTTTGGCCGAACCTTCCGCCAAAACGGCAACCGCGGCACCGACCATGGCCACGGGTCGGTCTATTGGGTGCTGGGCGGTGGTCTGAAGGGCGGCCGGGTAGCTGGGGAGCAGGTGAAGGTGGACGCCGCCAACCTGTTTCAAAACCGTGATTTCCAGGTGTTGAACGATTACCGGGCTGTGCTGGCCGGCCTGCTTGCGCGCCAGTATGGGCTAGGAGCGGCGCAGGTGGATCAGGTGTTTGCGGGGGTCAAGGCCAGGGATTTGGGATTGCTGTGATTCAGCAAAGTTCAAAGCGCTCAATCTGATCCGCTGCCCACGACGGGCACAACTTCGCGGGCGTTGATCCACTTGACCAGCGCAGCGGCAACCATGGGTCGTCTGCCAGCAAACCCATGAAAACTGCCGGCCCCACAAGCCGTGCCACTTCGGTCGCCGCCCAGCACAGTAATTAATGCGCCGTCTTTTGCATTCCGTTGCGCATAGTCGAATGGCGTGAGATCGCAGAGATCCTCTTTGTGATGGATGTACAGATAAGGCACCGTCACCTCGGCATTGCGAAAGCGGCTCATTGACGCAGCCAAATCCGAGTTAACAAACCCGGGGCTTTTTGACTGGGTGGATGAATGGATGACGCCAGACAGGGTGCTTCCCATGGTGAGCGAGAGCCAATGACTGCTCACAGCGCCGTAACTGTGACCCATCACATAAACCTGGTTGAAGTCTCCCACCCCCTTCAATGCAACAACAAGCGATGCAACGTCTTCAGCATGTTGCTGGCTGGACCGATAGTCGTCGCTGCATTTGAGCCTCCATTGATCCGTCGGGCAGTCGACCGTGACAGTGGCAACTCCTGCCGCAGACAAGATGGGAATCATCTCTTCAAAATACTCTTGCAGCAGCGGCCCTCGCGCTGAAGGTCCCGTGTCGCCAATCTTGACAATGCCGGGAAACCCTCGAAACAGAAGCAGGACTTTTCCGTTAGAGACCGGAGACCTGTCCAGCAGGCCTCGGATGAACACGTCGCGGCCAAACTCTTTTCTTGGCAGTTTGACCTCCACCATGTCTTTGGCGATAGCGTATGGAGCGATGAGGCAGAGTAACGCGAAAACGATCTTGTGCATGGGTGGGTTATGGCCCTTGCTTGGTCCGCTCCAGTTTGCCCAGGTCGAACCCCCGCGCTTTGAGCCGTAACAGCAACGCATCGTAAGCCTCAGGGCTCACTGTGGGCGTGCGTGCCAGTACCCACAAATACTCACGGTTGGGTTCGCTCACTGCCACCAGTTGGTAGCGCTCATCCAGGTCAATCACCCAATAGTTTCCCCACACCATGGGCAGCCACGACAACCATATGGGGGCAAAGCGCACCTGCAGCTTGGGTGAGGTAGCGACGCCAATCTGCCGGGCTTCACCGATGGCTTCTTCAACCTCGCCGTTGGTATTGCGGCAGCGGTTGGTGACCTGAACGGTACCTGCCGGCATCAGCTGGTATTGCGCCTGCGTATCGGCCACGCATTGCTTTTGAAATTTGTTGGGGTACTTGGCAATTTCAAACCAGGTGCCCATGTAGCGTGGAACATCCAGAGACGCGATGGTGGCCAGCGGGGCCGTAGTGGCCATGGTTGCCTGTGCGCTGGCGTTTGACCAACCAATACACGAAAGGCCAAAAACCAGGGCCCTGAACGCGGTTCCCATCCTCAAAAAACTGTTGCAGGGCGCAGGTCCTCCATTTGCACGCTGAACCCGTAGGTACTTGAGGTTGCGCTTCAAAGCTTGTCCAAGGGTGTCATACGAAACCACTCCCAAAATTTGTCTGAGTCTTTGATATGGTCAAAATCCAGGGCGAAGATGATCATGAAGCTCTTGTTTTTGGGGTCGAGGTAAAACCGTTGACCATGGTTGCCAAGACCTGCAAACCAGCTGTCTGTCTTTTCGTTTCGTACCCATGCCTGGTACCCATAGCGGCCAAAATTTTCATTTTCATCCTTGCCAACAGCTACAACGTCGGTGCGCATTTTTTCGATCCAATCAGCTGGAATAACTGATGCGCCCCTTGCTACGCCGCCATTGACGAGTGCGTTAGCCAAAAGTGAGTAGTCTGGCAGAGTGGCGTAGAAGCCGCTTGCGCCCGATGTCAATTCAGGATTTTGCAAGGGACTCAGCCAAGCAGCTCTGCCCGTAGGCCCAAGTTTCTTCCACAACGAGCTTTCAAAATAACGTCGCAGGGGCATCCCTGTTTTTTCGGTGATCAGCATACTGATGCTGTCAGAGCAATGCGGGTCATAAGCAAATTTTTGACCCGGGGTGTTGGGTTCGAGTTCTTTGAAATATTCGTATAGATCACGGCCACCCTTACCGGGTGAGGCGAACCTCACAGCAGCGTACATGCCCGCACTGCTTTGCGCGTCATCATCAACCCATTTGAATTTATGACCGCATTGCATCTGAAGCGCTTGGCGGACGGTGGATTCCCCAATGGGCGATCCCTTCAGCTTTGGAACGTTGATGAACATTTTGGAATTCAAATCCAGGGCTATCCCCTGCTGAATTGCAACTCCCAGCGTTAATCCGGTGATGAGCTTGGCAATGGATTGGCTGTCGAACATGGAGACAGAAGACGTACCAAATTGGTAGGCTTCAAACACTATTTTGCCGTCCTTGCCCAAGGCCATCGCCATGATGGGGTGCTTTTTCAGAAGATCTGTCGGTTCGTGGAGAAAACTGAATTTCGCGGGCGCCGAAGGCAACTTCGCGCCACCCGGCGTGGCTTCCATCCACACCTGTTTGTTTGCATACAGTGCTTGAAGCGCTCTTCCATCCAGAGCTGCCAGGCGATTGGGTGGATTCATCCTGAAGGGCCAACCCGCTTCGTAAGGAGATGTCTGATCCCGTCCGTAAATCTGCTCCTTGGGTTCTGCTGGCGCAATAGCGGGTAAACCTGTGAGCAATGCCGAGAGAATGAATCCAGAACGAACGAATTTATTGACCATAAAAATCGGCATTTTTTGATTGTGGAGTGGTGCCTGCGGGAAACGCTTCGTTGTCATTCTGAAGAGGGCGCCACTTCATCCGTCTCGCCTAAAAATCAATGGCGGGTCGAACCAACTCGGGTTTGACATAGCGCCACCGTCCCAGAAAGGTCGCAAACATGGCGGCGACGCCACCAGCGATCCCGACCAAAATAATCGGTGTTTGCCATTGGCTTTCATAAGCGCCAAACATACTGGCTTTGAGGCCTTTAACCACCCAGGTGATCGGCAACCAGGGGCTGATTTGCTCAAACAGGCTGCCACTGAGTTCAACCGGCAATATGCCGCCCGAGGCAGACACCTGCAGTGCCAAAAATATCATGGCAAATGCCTTGCCCGCGTCGCCGAAGGCGCGGGTGAGCGCAAACACAATCATCAGAAATGTCACGGAAGACACAGCCAGCGTGAGCGCAAATGCCGGGGAATGAATCACGTGAATTTTCAGAATGAAGATGACGGTCAGGTAGAGCAGCGCTGCCTGAATGATGACCAGCAAACTGGGCATGGCCACTTTGCCAATCAATTGGGAGGCGGCAGAAAAGTCTTTGGCTGACTCAGGCAGTACCTTGACGTGGATCAGAAACGCCACGATGCCTGCGCCAAGCCACAGCGCGCCGGGCAATATATTGGGTGCGAAGGCGCTGCCATGGTTTGCCACCGGGGCGTCGATTTCCACTGTGGTTTCTACGGAATGTGCGAGACCCTGGGCGCTGCCTTCCAACGATTGAACGGACAAGGGCAACGAGGTCGCCAATGTTTCGATGCCCAGCGCCAGATGGGCGCTACCGAGCTTGACTTTCAGGGTCGCGTCTGCCACAGACGAGGTACCGTCCACCATCTTGTCGGTGCCACGCGCCAATTGGTCCAATTGTGAATCTTCGGGCAACCGACCGACCATCGTGTGGATGCCATTGCCCAGTGCGCGCACGCCCTCTGTCAATTGCCCAACCCCGCTCGCCAATTCGGTTGCACCCGTGCCAAGCTTGTCCTGCGCGTCCATCGCCGTGCCAATACCATCGTCAAGTTGGGAGGCACCGCCTTTGACTTGCTCCAGCCCTTCGATCACTTTCGCCGGAACAAGCACACTGTCCTTGGCTTCCGTACTGAATACGGTCACACCTTCCCTGAGTCTTTGGCTGCCCGACTTCAGCATGGACAGTCCCTGGTGAAGGTCACCATGCCCGGCTGCCAGGGTTTGCGCGCCTGCATGGAGGCGCTGCAAATCCGAATGGGGTGGGATTCGTGCATCGATGGCCTTGAGTCCGTTGCCCAACTGCTTCACACCACCGGTAAGCTGGGTTACGCCGTCTTGAAGGTGGCCCGCTCCTTCACTGACTGCCGCAGCGCCGACTGAAGTTTTTTCCGCACCTTGACTGAGCTCTTTGGCACCCTCCCGCAGTTTGTTGACGCCATCGCGCAATCGCCCCAAGTTGTCCTGGGAACCGGCAGTGCTATTGAGCACCATGGCCCATCGCCGCTCATTCAGCGTTTGATTGACTTCGTGAGACAACGAGGTTGCAAACTGTCTGGCGAGACTCGCGCTCTCAAAATTGTTGCCCGCCGAGGTGTAGATCACCAGCTTTCCCAAGCCAGCTTCTTGACCCGGAACTGCGTTGGAACTGAAGTCGCGAGGGATGAGCAAGGCAAATGCAAGCTTGCCCTGACGAACCGCTTGGCGGGCCTCCTCGTCATCCTGCATGACGTGATAGCCAAACGTTTTGCCAGTTTGCAATTTGGCAAAAACGTCATTCCCCATGTTGAAGCTTTGCTTGCGATAGGTCAGTCCTTGGTCCAGGTTGACCAACCCGACTGGCAATGCGCCGGTCCTGGCGCCGGGGTCCCAAACGCTTGACAGATAGGTCACGGCGTAGAAAACCGGAATTAGCAAAACGAAAAGAGTGGCCAGCAATAATTTGGGGTAGCGAACGAAGAATCCCGCCTCAATGCCGGCAATGAGTTGCGCCTGTTTGAAACGATTCATGCCTTGGCTAAACCAGAACGGTTTCGCCTGACCTCATAAGTCTTCAAGTGCGTGTAGGCCACCGTCAGCATCACATCGTCAATGCCGTGCTCGCGCGCCTTGCCCAGCATGTAGCCGACGATCTGGTCGGCTTCCACGGCGCCGCCATTCTCCAGATCGCGCAACATGGAGGCGGTGAGGGGTGACCCCTTCTGCGTCAAACTTGTGCGATAACGCTCTGTGTTGGCAGGGCGGGGCGGGTAGCCTTCGCGCGTGGCAATGGCGACGTTGGCTTCCAGGTAGCGGCTGACCAGTTTGTCGCCATCCGGAGTGGACAGGATGTCACCCACGGTGCCACGCATCAGGCAGGTCATGCCGGCCAACGTGGACAAAAAAGTCACCTTTTCCCACATGTCCTGCATGATGTTGTCAGACACGTTGGCATCAACCACCGTGTTGACAAAGGCCTGGCCAAGCGCTTGCGCCAGCTGGACTTGCGCCGGGTCACGCGCCCCCCACACCATGCCGTGCAAGTCGTGCATTGATTTGATGACGCCCTCCCGGGTCAACGTGGCGGCGATGTAGCATGCGCCGCCCATCACACGCTGTTTTCCAAAGGCAGCGTCCAGCGTGGCGAGGTGGGACATGCCGTTGAGCAGTGGCACCACGCAGGTGCCCGGCCCCATGGCCGGCGTGATGGCCGCGATGCTGCTGGCCAAGTCATAGGCCTTGCACGAGAGGATGACGATGTCGTACTCTGGTTTGACGTCTTTGGCCAGCACGGTCTTGACCTGCAGGGTGACCTTGTCCTTGGGGCTTTCAATCATCAAGCCGTTGGTGGCGATCTGTTGGGCCCGCGCTTCGCGCACCAGAAACGTCACATCGGCGCCGCCCTGGTGAAGCCGGCCGCCAAAGTAGCCGCCAGTGCCACCCGCGCCCAATATCAGAATCTTCATCGTTGTTCCTTTTTTTATTTGCTGTTGGATAGGACTTATCGCTTGCGCAAGCCCAACATCATGACTGTGCCGACCACCAACAGTGCGCCCGCCACCTGGATGACAGCAATGGACTGCCCCAACACCAGCCAGGCCAGCACCAGCGCGAATACGGGCTCGACGTTCATGATGGCGGAGTTGCCTGCCACGCCCAGCTTGGGCAACACCGTGAACATGATGGTAAAGGCCGTGCCGTACAGAAAGGTGAGCGCGGCCAGACCCCACCATCCGGGCGTGGCGGTGGGCAGGTGAAAACCGCCTTGAGTCATAACGACGATCAGCGCGATCACCCCGGTGATGGACATGGTGCTGGCTGTGCGAAGTCGACCATCCAGGTCTCCGGCTTCGTGCTGGGTCAGGATCATGGCGAGCCCAAATGTGGCGGCCGCCGTCAGCGCAAAAGCCACTCCTGCGCCGATGCGACCCCACTGGCCTGCCGCGCCCAAGCCGGACGCCGCACCAAATACATCCAGCGCCATGGCCAGCCCGATGAGCAGGATGGGCATGGCCTTGAGCACGGCGGGTTCGGGGCGGCGTTTGTAGAGCACGCGGTCCCACAAAGCGGTCCACAAGGGATAGGAGTTGAAGGCCAGCAAGGCCAGCGCCACCGGCAGGCGCGCCACAGCCGAGTAAAGGCACAGACTTTGCACGCTGATGAGCAGGCCAATCACTGGCAGGTACTTTTTGTGCCGGCTTTTGATGGCAAACGAGACACCCTGCACCAGCAGCAGCAGCGTGACGGCCGCCGCTGTCACACCGCTGCGAAACGCCACCGCAGTGGCCACATCCACGCCATTGTTGAAGGCAAGCCGGGCTGCCACGTGGTTGGCCCCCATCATCAGGGCGATGAGCAGCAGGGTGGCAAAAGCGGTGCCGCTGAGCGCGCGGGCGGGTTTGGCGATGGAAGTGGTCATGGATTCAGAGGGTGGCCAGGTGGGTTTGCGCTGCCCGTCCCAGCTTTTCGTCAAAGGTGGCGAGCGGGGCCTTGATGTCGGCGGCAAGCCATAGATAGGCAGCATCGTAGGCCGAGAGGTTGTAGCGGATGGCGAGGGCAAGGGTGGCCTCCGGCTCAATCTGATGCAGGTCAATATTCATGTTTCTGAATAGTGTCAGCCCGTCTTGAGCAATTTCAGCCTTCCCGAGCTTGTGTTTCTTGGCAGCCACGCTGGTTAGTTCCACTTGGAGCAAGTAGGGGGCGTGAAGCGCTTTGCCAAAGATTTTTTGCGTGGCCAAGTCCCGCGAGTCTTCCTGAAACAGCAAGCCGGCCAAGGTACTGCAATCTACTACGAGCGGCGGCATCACCAAGTATTGGGAGGGCGGTTCGGCAATGTAAAGTGCCCCAATGGATGTATTCATCGTGCGTCTCGCTCTGCGCGGATGATGTCAACGCCGCGTGGCGAATCATCAATGGGCATAGGGTATTTGGCGCGCAATTCGGCGGCGATTTGCTCCACGGTTTTCCACCCTTGTCTGATGATGGGGTGACCGTAGCGGTCAAAGCCTACAACTTTGCCTCGCACCGTACCGGGCGGCACGTCCACTGACGAAATGTTGTCGGCTTGCGCACCGCAGATGGGCTCTTGCACCGCAGCCTCAATGATTCGCATCAGTTCCCCTTGCAACGAGCGGTGATTGCGCGCCGCACGTTGGCGCAGAGTTTCGGCCCATTGCTCGGGTACGTCTTTGATAGACAGGTTGGGCATGATTTGGCTCCAAAATGAAATTTGGATTCATTTTGGAGTCAATATGCGGCTCGGTCAAGCTATGCCGGGTATAGTCCCTGCACCCTCGCGTGCAGCCGGCTCAGGCCCAGCAGAGCATCGGTGAAAGGTGTGGCCACACCGGTCAAGGTGCCCAGCTCTTTGACGACCGTCACCAGCGCATCCAGCTCCACGGCTTTGCCGCCTTCCACATCCTGCAGCATCGAGGTCTTGAAGGCCCCCAGCTTCAAGGTGACCGCGTGGCGATCCGAGGGCTGCTGATCAATGGGGATGCCAATGCGGGCGCCAATTTCCTTGGCCTCCAGCATCACGCTGGAGATGAAGTTGCGCACCAGCTCGTCCCCCAAGATCAGGTCGGTGGTGGCGCCAGTCATCGCGCTGACCGGGTTCACGGTCATGTTGCCCCAGAGCTTGTACCAGGCGTCTTTTTGAATTTGGGGCGATACCGTGGCCGCAAAGCCAGCATCGGTCAACAATGAAGCCAGCGCTACCACGCGCTCGCTCTGCTGGCCCGAGGGCTCACCGATGATGAGGCCGTTGCCAAAGTGGTGATGGATCAAGCCCGGTGCGTCCACCGAGCAACTGGCATGCACCACGCAGCCGATCACCTGGTTGGCGGGGATGGCCTGCGCGATGACGCCGGTGGGGTCGATGGCTTTGAGTGCCGTATTTTCAAACGTGCCGCCAAAACCCTGAAAGAACCACCAGGGCACGCCATTCATGGCGGTCAAAACGACGGTGTTGGGCCCAATGAGCGGAGCAATGTGATGGGCCACGTCCAGCAGCGATGGGGCTTTGACCGCCACGATGATCAGGTCTTGCACGCCCAGGTCTGCCGGGTTGGCGCTGGCGCTGACCGGGTAACCCGTGACGGCGCCCGCCTTGTGCAGCCGCAACCCGTGCGCCTGCAAAGCGGCCAGATTGGCCCCGCGTGCCACCACGCTGATGTTGCAACCCGCGCCCGCCAGTCCTGCACCCAGCCAGCCACCAATGGCTCCGGCACCGTAAATGCAGACGTTTTTATAAATATAAGTGGTCAAATCGGCCTCAAGTCCCCGTGGGTAATCAATAGTTTGCTATGAATATATGAGTATTTCAAAAGACCGAATTAAATCCGGTAACTGGCATCCAGTCGGTCCACCTGACGCACCAGCGCATCAAAAATATCCTGCCCTGCGCCGTGGCTGGGGTTGAACTGCAAGGCATCGCGGGTGCAGCGCTGGGCGATGGCTTCAGGCACGGGGATGGCCCCATCGGGCCCGCCCATGCTGAACGTGGCCAGTTGGATTTCACAGGCGCGTTGCAAGGTCCACAAAATGGCAAATGTCTGGGGCAGCGTGAGCCCCCAGGTCAGCAGACCGTGGTTACGCAGGATGAGCGCCTGTTTGCTGCCCATGCTTTGCAACAGGCGCGGGCCTTCGTCCGCGTGGATGGTGATGCCTTCAAAGTCGTGGTACGCCACCATGTCGTGCAACTGCGCGGAGTAGAAGTTGGTCTGCTGCAAGCCCCCCTTCAGGCAGGCCACGGCCACGCCCGCCGTGGTGTGGACATGCATGATGCAGTGGGCATCAGCCACCGCATGGTGAATGGCCGCGTGCACCGTGAAACCGGCCGGGTTGACCTTGTGGGGCGAATCATCCATCACGCGGCCTTGCAGGTCGATCTTGACCAGATTGCTGGCCGTCACCTCGCTGTAGTGCAGGCCAAACGGGTTGATCAGGAAATGCTTTTCTGGCCCGCTCACGCTGTGGGGCACGCGCACCGTGATGTGGTTGTAAATCATCTCCGTCCAACCCAGCATGGCGAAGATGCGGTAACAGGCGGCCAGTTGCACACGGGCGGCCCACTCGTCGGGGTGAATGGGCTTGGGGTGATGAGATGCGGTCATGGCGTGTGGGTTGGGGTAGTCAGATCAGTAGGTGGTGCTGGCCGCCCCGGGGGCCACGGTGGTTTTAAACCGGGAGGCCAGCGCGGTGGTGTGGCGCACCAGCAGGTTGGTGTCCAGACCCACAGCGACAAAGGTGGCCCCCAAGTCAAGGTAACGGCGCGCCAGGGTTTCGTCCGGCGTCAGAATGCCTGCCGCCTTGCCCGCCTTGATGGTGCGGCGGATGGCGTCTTCGATGGCGGCCTGCACCACCGGGTGCCCGGGGTTGCCCACGTAGCCCAGCGAGGCCGACAAATCAGCCGGGCCGATGAACACGCCGTCCACCCCGTCCACGGCGGCAATGTCGTCCAGGTTGTCCAGCGACAGCTGGGACTCGGCTTGCACCAGCAGGCAGATTTGCGCATTGGCCTCTTTGGCGTAGTGGGGGTAGCGGCCAAAGCGCGACGCCCGTGCCCCGGCCATGCCGCGAATACCCCGGTGGGGCTGGCCCACGTCGTCATCCTGCGGGTAACGCGAGGCACGCACCAGGCTGACGGCCTGCTCGGCCGTGTCCACCATGGGCACCAGCAAGGTGGAAAAACCCAGGTCCAGGTACTGCTTGATCAGCATCTCGCCCAGTGGGCCTTGTCCCATGGGGATGCGGCCGATGGGGTGAGACCCGGGGTAGGCGGCCACCGCCTGCAGCTGTTGCAACAAGGCACGCGGCTCAGCCGGGGCGTGTTCTCCATCGATCAGCAACCAGTCGAAGCCGGCAACCGCGCAAATTTCCGTGCTGTAGGAGTCCGCCAGGCCCAGCCAAAACCCGATCTGGGCCTGCTTGTTGTGGAGCGCTTGTTTAAAAGGATTAGTGGGGGTAGTAGTGGACATGGTGAGGGCGATTGGAAGAAAAAACGATGGGCGTTGGGCTTACTGAAACAATGGGTGGATGTTGCTGTGCCGCCCGTTGTAGGCGCCCTGGCCTTCGTCAATCTGCAGGGTGATGCCGACCAGGTTGTCGGCAAAAAGACCATCAAAATGGGCTGAAGTCCCCGCCAACAGGGCATCTCCTGCTCTTTTTATGAGAGCAGGAGCGCGCCCGGCTGCCATGCGCAGGTTGAGGTACACAAAAGCGTAGTCGCGCTTGCCGTCAGCCACGGCTGAGTGGGCAGCCGGGTAGGCCAGCACCCGCGTACCGCCAATGGGAAAGAAGTGTTTGCCCTCGTCATCGAGCTGACTGATCATGATGTCGGCCAGAGACCGGCACAAGGCCGTCATGTCGGTTTTGAGTTCGAGGTTGGGGGTGTAGAGAACGACGAGATGCGGCATGGCGTGCTTTCAGTACAGGGGCAGATTCAGGCATTAAAGCCGGGGCAGGTTTGAGGCTGATTTTGAATCACCCACGCCTTGCAGGTCAGAGGCCATGGGCGTGACGGGAAACACCACGTTGATTTGCCCGGTGCCCGAGCTGGGGAAAAACGGCGTAATCACCTCGGCGGGCGCGGTGTAGTGGTGCCAACCCAAAGCGCCGAGCAGCATGGCCGTGTCGTGCATGAAGCCTTCGCCATGGCCTTTGGCCGCATATTCGGGCAGCATCTCGGTGAAGGTGGGCCATTCACCCCGCTGCCACATGCCCACCACGTGGTGGTCCAGCTGCTCCAGAAATGGGCTCCACATCTTGTTGGCGTAGTCGGGTGCCAGGCCGTTCTGCGCAAATCGGTGCGACAGCGACCCGCTGGCAAAAAACGCCACCGTGCCGTCGTAATGCTGTTCCACCGCCTGGCGCATGGCCCAGCCGAGCCGGGCGCTGTCGGCCAGGTAGTGCACCATGCACAGCGCCGAGACGCAAATTACCTTGAAGTGGCGGTCTGTGTTCATGTAGCGCATGGGCACCAGCGTGCCGTATTCGGGCGCGAGCGAGGTGGCCTCGTGGGCTAGTGTGGCCACACCCATGGCGTTGCAGGTTTTTGCCAGCAATTGGCCCAGACCCGGGTTGCCGTCAAATTCATAGGGCAGGTTGCTGATGAAATGCGGCAGCTCATTGCTGGTGTAAACGCCCTTGAAATGCGGCGCACAGTTGATGTGGTACCCCGCGTTGACCAGCCAATGCGTATCAAACACCACGATGGTGTCCACCCCCAGCGCGCGGCAGCGTCGCCCAATCTCGATGTGGCCATCAATCGCAGCCTGTCGGCTGCCCTTTTGCGGGCCGTCCAGCTCGCTCAAATACATGGACGGGACGTGGGTGATTTTGGCGGCCAGCGCGAGCTTACCCATGGCGAGCGTCTCCTGATAGATCGAGCGTACCCATCCTTAAATTCCCCAGTGCGGGATGTGGTGGCTGCCCAGTGACACGGCCACGTTCTTGGGTTCGCAAAACACCTCGTAGCTCCAGGTACCGCCTTCGCGCCCGGTGCCACTGGCCTTGGTGCCGCCAAAGGGCTGTCGCAGGTCACGCACGTTCTGGCTGTTCACAAAACACATGCCAGCCTCCACCGCGGCGGCCATGCGGTGAGCCCGACCCAGGTTTTCGGTCCAGACATAGCTGGAGAGGCCATATTGAATGTCGTTGGCCTTGGCAATCGCGTCCGCTTCATCAGTGAACGGAATCAGGCAGGCCACCGGGCCAAAAATCTCTTCCTGCGAAATGCGCATGCGGTTGTCCACATCGGCGAACACGGTGGGCAACACATAGTTGCCACGCTTCACGCGCTCCGGCACATCGGGCTGTCCCAGACCGCCGCAAAGCAGGGTTGCGCCTTCTTTGGGGCCAAGTTCGATGTAGCTGCGTACCTTGGCCAGATGCGCCTGGCTGATCATCGGTCCGACGGTGGTGGTCTCATCCAGTGGGTCACCGACTTTGATGCGCTTGGCGCGTTCGACAAACTTGGACACGAAGTCCGCGTAAATCGACTGCTGCACCAGAATGCGCGAGCCCGCCGTGCAGCGCTCGCCGTTGTTGCTGAAGATCATGAACACGGCCGCGTCCAGTGCCCGTTCCAGATTCGCGTCGTCAAAAATCACGAACGGGCTTTTGCCGCCCAGCTCCATGCTGAACTTCTTCAGGCCCGCCGCTTGCACGATGCGATTGCCGGTGGTGGTGGAGCCGGTGAACGAAATCGCACGCACATCGGGGTGCCGGCACAGGGGTTCGCCGGCATCTTTGCCAGTGCCGTGCACCAAGTTCAACACGCCGGGGGGAATGCCCGCTTCGAGCGCCAGCTCACCCAGTCGCGCGGCCGTCATGGGTGACAGCTCACTCATCTTCAAGACCGCGGTATTGCCAAAGGCCAGGCAGGGCGCGACCTTCCAGGTGGCGGTCATGAAAGGCACGTTCCAGGGGCTGATCAGCGCGCACACGCCGGTGGGGTGAAACAGCGTGTAGTTCAGGTGAGTTTCCGTGGGGTAGGTGTGGCCGTCCAACCGTGTGCACATCTCGGCAAAGTAATAGAAATTGTCCGCCGCGCGGGGGATGAGCTGCTTGCCAGTTTGTGCGATGACCTGCCCGCAGTCGTTGGTCTCGGTCTGCGCAATCTCGGGCACGTGGGCGGCAATCAGATCGCCGAGTTTGCGGATCAGCTTGGCGCGCTGCGGGGCTGGCATGCCGGCCCATTTCGGAAAGGCGGCTTTGGCAGCAGCCACGGCGGCGTTGATTTCAGTTTCCCCACCCGACGCGACCTCGGCCAACACCTCTTGGGTGGCGGGGTTGACGGTTTCGAAGTAGGCGTTACTGGAGACGGATTGACCGTTGATGAGGTGGTTGATTTGCATGAAATATTTGGGGTCGGATCCCAATTTTTAAGTCAAAGAATATGAATCAATAAAAGGAGAAATTAAAAAATTGGGCTCTGACCCCATCTATTCAGGATTGCAGTGCAATCCGGTTTTCCAACGCCCCCAGCCCTTCAATTTCCGTCACGATCACATCCCCCGGCTGGCAATCCACGACGCCATCCGGTGTGCCCGTCAGGATCAGGTCGCCCGGTTGCAGCGTCATCAAGCTGGAGAAATACTCAATCAGAAACGGCACATCAAAAATCATGTCCCGCGTGTTGCCGCTCTGGGTGACTTTGCCATTCACTGTGGTTTGCAGGGCCAGCGCCTGGGGGTTGGCAATGTCAGCCGCATCCACCAGCCACGGCCCCAGGGGTGTGCAGGTATCGCGGTTTTTCACCCGCAGGTTGGGCCGGTACCAGTTCTCCAGGTAGTCGCGAATGGCGTAGTCATTGGCCACGGTGTAGCCGCGCACAAAGTCATAGGCATCGTCACCTTTCACATGCCGCGCTGTTTTGCCGATTACCACGGTCAGCTCGCATTCATAGTGCATGAATTTCACGTCAGGCGGTCGGCGGGTGAAGGCGCGGTGGCCAATCAGCGTGGCCTCGCCTTTGACGAACACCAGCGGCTCTTCGGGTGCCTTGAACTCCAACTCCTTGGCGTGGTCGGCATAGTTCAGGCCCAGTGCCAGAATAGTTCGGGCTTGTGGAACGGGCTGCAAAGGTGGCAGCCACACCACGGCATCTTGAGCGACGAGCCGGCCATCGGCCAGCAGCAGTTGCCGGTCGCGTTCTACCGCGTTGTGAATGGCACCGGCGTAGGCCACGCGTGCATGTTTCATGACGCCACCCCCACAAGCTGGTTGGACAAGGTGCCAAACACCGGCAGCCCCGGTGCGCTGATGTCGATGCGGTCGCCTACCTTTGCCAGCGGCCTGCCGCCACCGGGTAGGCAGTCGCTTCCCAACATCAGCGAGTCGCCCCCGCGCAGGGTCATGAACTCACTCACATCAGCCAGCAGTGTGTTGGTACTGCGCACCAGATCGGCAAAGTCCACCGTCTGCACGAGGGTCCCGTTGACGCGAACTTCAAGTTTGAACTGTGCGGGATCGCCTGCTTCTTCGGGAGTCACCAGCCTGGTGCCAATACCCAAAAAACCATCCAGACATTTGAACTTGACCGGCGGGCGAAAGTAGCTGGCATGGGGGATGGAGAAGTCGTTCATCAACACAAAGCCACTCACCGAAGGTGCTATGGTTTGTGTAGCTGACAATTGATATTCGATGGGGACTTGCGGCCCAATTTGTACCGCAATGGTGGCGCCGATCTCGATGTGGAGTACTTTCCCGGGCACCGGCACTGCAGCCCCGCTGGCGCTCCAGGTATTGGCCGTTTTAATGAACAGGACGGGGGCCTGTGGGGCTGCCTTGTAAGGTTGCCGAGTCATTTGTTCGGCCATGGCGTCCACTTCACGCCGAAAGTTGAGCAAGGTTCCGTAGACGGTTCCGGTGGGCCAGAAGCTGGCGGGATCAGTTCGACCCAGACTCATGCGGTTTTCTCCAGTTCAATCACGCTGTCCAGCAAGGCATACAACTGCCCCAACTTTTGTTTGCCCAGGGCTTTTTCCATAAAGGCATAGTGGGACTCTATGGTGTGGGCCAGATTTGTGACAGCCGTCTGGCCTTTGGCCGTCAGGGCGACCACGGTTCTGCGCTGGTCAGCGGCATCGCGACTGCGCTCAATCAGTCCATCGCGCTGCATGCGGTTCAAGACGCCCGTGAGGCTGGGGCCAAGAATGAAGGCCTCGCGTGCCACCCGCCCAGTTTCCACCACGCCATGCTCTGCCAGCACCCGCAGCACGCGCCATTGCTGGTCTGACAGCTTGTGCTCGCGCAAGCCGGGGCGGGTGTGGGCCATGACGGCTTCACGCGCTTGCAGCAGCAGGCGGGGCAGGTTGCGGTGAACAAAGGGGCTGGGCATGGTTGGCGGGGCGACACCTTGAATTATTGTTTAACATATTAAATGATTGTGGGGACTAGGCACAATGGATATTTCCCTAGGGCATAAGTCGCCCTTAAGGATTTGGGGCGGCATCCCCCTACACTTGGTCAAAAGGCTGTCCATCTTTTCCGATGGATGCCACGTTTCGCTTCAAGCCCCATGCAATTTACCGAACCCGACGAAGATCCAGAACACGCGCTTCACAGCGTGGCCGAACGCGCCGCAGCGGCAACACGCAGTACCTGGGTCAGTGTGGGTGTCAATTTGGTGTTGACCATCATCCAGATCGTGGTGGGTGTGACGGCCAAGTCGCAGGCGCTGATTGCGGACGGCATTCATTCGCTGTCAGATCTGGTGGCGGACTTTGTGGTGCTCTTTGCCAGCCATCACAGCAAAAAAGACGCAGACGAAGACCACCCCTACGGCCATCAACGGTTTGAAACGGCCGCGTCGCTGGCATTGGGCCTTTTGCTGATGGCCGTAGGTGTTGGCATGTTGTGGTCTGCCTTTAGAAAGCTGGAATTCCCTGAGACTGTTCAGACGGTGCATGTGGCAGCGCTGTGGGTGGCGGGCGGCGCCCTGGTGGCTAAGGAGCTGCTGTTTCGCTACATGCTGGCAATTGCCAAGGAGGTGAAGTCGGGCATGCTGGTGGCCAATGCCTGGCACGCGCGATCTGATGCGGCGTCGTCACTGGTGGTGGGGCTGGGCATCATTGGCAACCTGGCGGGTTACCCCATTCTGGACCCGATTGCCGCGTCCATCGTGGGCTTTATGGTCACCAAAATGGGCTGGAGTTTTGGCTGGGATGCACTCAGTGATCTGGTAGACCGCGCCGTTGACGAGCAGGAAGTTCAAGCCATCCGCCAAACGCTGAGCGACACGCCTGGCGTGCGGGCTGTCCACGATGTACACACCCGGAAAATGGGCGACATGATCGTGGTGGATGCCCACATTGAGGTGGATGCCGCCATCACGGTGGAGGCGGGGCACGACATCGCCGTCCTGGCCCGCCAGCGGGTGCTGCAGCGGCACCGGGTGCTCAATATGATGACCCATGTAGACCCCTGGCACCGGCCTGATCTGGACCATCCTGCCCATTCTTTGGAGGCACCGCCTCAGCCCTGAGCCAATGGGCAAAGTCCTGCGCATCCGGGTTGCGCGCTGCCTGGGCGCTTTGCTCAATGAAGTAGCCGCGCTGCGAGGCGGCCCCGCCTTTGAACGGGCTTACCAACCGCCCTTCGCGCATCAGGTCGCCCAGCAGGGGAAGACGTCCGATGGCCACGCCCTGGCCTGCAACCGCTGCACCAATGGCATCAGCCCACAACGTGAAACGCATAGTGTTCTTGGGCCGCAACTCCGGCAGGCCCATCACCCGCATCCAGGGCTCCCAGTCTTCGGTGAAGGCCATGCCACGGTAGCCATCGACGGCCAGCAAAGTGTGGTTTTCTAGATCAGCAGGTTTTTTGAGCGGGTTGGCAGGGTTGGCCAGCAGTTTCGGCGAGCAGACTGGCAAAACCGTTTCTTCAAACAGGGGCGCGCCCAGACCGGCGGACAGAGCGTCTTTGGTGGCGCAAAAGCGCACGGCCAGATCGAGCTGATTGCGCATCAGATCCTGAACATCAAGTGTGGCCGATACGCGCACATCAACCTGGGGGTGGTTGGCGGTGAAATGCGCCAACCGGGGAATCAGCCACAAGGAGGCAAACCCCGGTGTGGTGGTGACGGCCACGTGGCGCAGCGGTGTGCTGACGCGCAGCAGGGCGGTGGCATCTCGCAGGCGCTCCAGGCAGTCGACCACGGCACGTTGCATCACGCGGCCGGCTTCGGTCAGCGTCAAAGCGCGGTGGTGGCGCACAAACAGGGGCGTTCCCAGTCCGGTCTCAAATTGCTGGATTTGCCGGCTGACGGCCGACTGGGTCAGAAACAACTCCTCAGCGGCCAGCGTGAAGCTGAGGTGACGGGCGGCTGCCTCAAAGCTGCTCAGCAAATCAAGCCGGGGAAGGTCCGCACGGTTGAAATTGGGTTCTGGCGCAGGCTTTGATTTTGGCATTTCACATTCCCATTTTGCATGCAACGAGTTCTGAAACAACGTTTGAATCTTTGCAGTTCGCTCAGTATATTCATACCCATCATGAATGTGAAAGGAATCAAAATGGCGAATGCGAACAACCCGGATGCAAGTACAAAATCAGGCAGTCAGGCGTTCAACCTGAACCTGCCCCGGCAGGCCCTGTTCAGCATTGCCGATGCCGCCAATGTGCGCATTGCCTGCGCGCAAGGCTCCATCTGGATCACGTTGGACAATGACTTGCGTGACATCGTGCTCGATGATTGCCAGGAATTCACCACCACCGAGCATCGCCGGGCCTTGATCTACGCCATGAAGCCCTCCCAGATCAGCATTGCGCCTGTGAGAAGCGCCTCTCTTGGCGGGAGGGCTGACTCAGCTTCGTCGGGTCTGGTACTGCAAATGCAACCTGCCTAAGCCTCAGGTGCGGCAGTTGCGATAGTTCTGACTGTTCGGCCAGCCCAAGCATTGACAAGAGGGTGGGCGGCAGTCATCCGTTCTGAAACGCTGGACAGTTGGCACGGCGTCGTGGCTACTGGTTGTTTATCCAGTAAACTGGGTCCATGGCCAAAGAAAAAACTGTATACACCTGCACGGACTGTGGGGGTACCAGCCCCAAGTGGCTGGGCAAATGTCCCAGCTGTAACGCGTGGAACACGCTGATTGAGTCGGTGGCTGAATCCGCATCAGGCACCAAAAACCGTTTTGCATCTTTAGCCAAAACAGCGGAGGTCGCCACGCTGGGGGACATCGAGGCCACCGACATGGCCCGTACCCCAACGGGTCACGAGGAGTTGGACCGGGTTTTGGGCGGTGGCATGGTGGAAGGCGGCGTGGTTCTGATTGGGGGTGATCCCGGCATTGGAAAGTCCACCTTGCTGCTTCAAGCGCTGGATTCCCTGCAACGCAGTGGGCAAAAAACCCTGTATGTGACGGGCGAAGAAAGCGGTGCGCAAGTGGCACTGCGGGCGCGCCGGTTGGGGCTGGACAATTCCCAGGTCAAGGTGCTGGCCGAAATCCAGCTTGAAAAAATCCTGGGCACGCTGGCGGCCTCCCAGCCTGACATTGCGGTGATCGATTCGATTCAGACCGTTTATTCCGACCAACTCACCTCAGCGCCCGGCTCGGTGGCCCAGGTGCGCGAATGTGCAGCGCATTTGACTCGTGCCGCCAAGGCCAGCGGCGTGTGCATTGTGCTGGTGGGGCATGTCACCAAAGAAGGTGCCTTGGCCGGTCCCCGCGTGCTGGAGCACATGGTGGACACCGTGCTGTACTTTGAAGGCGACACACACAGCAGCTTCCGCCTGGTACGTGCCATCAAAAACCGCTTTGGCGCCGTCAATGAAATTGGTGTATTTGCCATGACCGAGAAAGGCCTGAAAGGCGTCAGCAACCCCAGCGCCATCTTTCTGAGCCAGCACGCCGAGCCGGTGCCGGGGAGTTGCGTGATGGTGACCCTGGAGGGCACGCGGCCCCTGCTGGTGGAAATCCAGGCGCTGGTGGACAGCGGAGGGCCTTCTCCGCGACGGCTCAGCGTAGGCCTGGACAAAGATCGGTTGGCCATGCTGCTGGCTGTGTTGCACCGCCATGCCGGCGTGGCGTGCATGGACCAGGATGTGTTTGTGAATGCCGTAGGCGGCGTGCGCATCAGTGAACCTGCAGCAGATCTGGCGGTGATGCTGGCCATCACCTCATCGTTGCGCGGCAAGCCGCTGCCCAAGGGCTTCATCGCGTTTGGCGAAGTAGGGCTGGCGGGTGAGGTGCGCCCAGCGCCGCGTGGTCAGGAGCGTTTGAAAGAGGCTGCCAAACTGGGTTTTAGCGTGGCGGTGGTGCCCAAGGCCAACGCCCCTAAAAAGCCGATTGAAGGAATGACCATTCACGCTGTGGAGCGCATTGAACAGGCCATGGATGTGGTACGACAAATGACCTGAAACCAGATTACCATCCGGTTCTGTCGTGAGTCAAAAGGAAATCATGAAAACCTCGAACCTGTCACTCGCCGCCAAGCTTTGGGCAGCCATCGTTTTTGTCATCATCTTTTTGTTGGCGACATTGCTGATCGGGTCCCAGCGAGCCACGGATCTGCGCAAGTTGCAGGACCCGGTACTGGCCGACTACGTGGTGAAGGTCAGCAAGATTGTTCAATGGGCGGGACTGATAGAAACCAATGTGATTCGCGTCACTGCCGCTGTGGTCAGCGCTGACCCCGCGGTGGATGAGATGTTCAAGGAGCAGATTCCGGGCGCCATTGCCCGCATCTCCGACATTCAGAAAAATATCGAAGCCATGTCGTTGCGCCCGGAAGGCAAGGCACTCTTCGCCCAAATAGGCGAAGAACGGAAAGTTGTCCTGGCGTCTCTTTCCAAAGCCCGTGAAATAAAAAAGGCTGGCGATCAGGCCGCCGCGATCAAGGAGATCAAGGAGGTCTTCTTGCCATCGGTGGACAAGTACCTCAAAACCATGCAACAGTTCACCGACTTACAGGTCAGTGAATTTACCCAGATGCAGGCAAATTTTGCCAAAGAGCGTATCGCCGATGGGCTGTTTTCCCAAGTCATGGTGGCCATCATGATTGCGCTTTTCATCGGTGGCACGGCCATGTTGATCCGTCAAATTCGTCAGCCATTGCGGGATGCCATTTCAGTGGCAGAAACCATTGCATCCGGTGATTTGACGGTGGCGGTGGATACCAGCCGGGGCGACGAGTTTGGCGAAATGATGCGCGCCGTGGCCCATATGAAAGATCAATTGGTACATCTGGTGTCTGACGTGCGTCGTGGTACCGAGAGCATGTCCCTGGCCAGCGAAGAAATTGCAACCGGTAACCAGGATCTGGCGAACCGAACCGAACAGGCTGCGTCCAATTTGGAGAAAACGGCGTCCAGCATGGAAGAGCTGACGGCCACCGTGAAGCAGTCTGCCGACTCGGCCCGACAGGCCAATCAAATGGCAAGTTCTGCGGCGCAGGTGGCGCAGCGGGGCGGTGAAGTGGTCAGCCAGGTGGTGAGCACCATGACGGACATCAATACAAGCTCCCGCAAAATCTCCGACATCATCAGCGTGATAGATGGCATCGCGTTCCAGACCAATATTTTGGCGCTGAATGCCGCGGTGGAAGCCGCTCGTGCCGGAGAGCAGGGGCGCGGGTTTGCCGTGGTTGCCTCCGAAGTTCGCAGTCTGGCAGGGCGTTCGGCAGAGGCTGCCAAGGAAATCAAAAGCCTTATCAATGACAGTGTGGAAAAAGTGGAGGGCGGCTCACGCCTGGTGGCGGATGCGGGGCAGACCATGTCTGAAATCGTTACAGCGGTTCGGCGCGTCACCGACATCATGGGTGAAATCAGCGCAGCGGCGTCCGAGCAATTTGATGGCATCACCGAAGTCAATGGCGCGGTGGGGCAGCTCGATCAAATGACGCAGCAAAACGCGGCCCTGGTGGAGGAAAGCGCGGCCTCGGCGTCCAGTCTCAAGGACCAGGCGGTCCGGTTGGCTCAGGTGGTGGATAAATTCAAGGTGAGCGGAGCCGTAAGCTCTGCGCCAAGGGGCGGCACTTTGATGCTGACCTGAGCGATTGGCCCAATGAACTGGCTTCAAAAGCTACCCAATTCACGCCGTTCCCCCTCGGGCATGGAGTGGCTGATCTGGCGCAAGCTCCCCCATATATTTGCGATCGGAACGTTGCTGCCTTTGGCAGCGCTGGGCGCGCTTCATTTTTTGACAGAAACAAACTCAGCCGCCAATGAGCGCTGGCTTCAGATGGTCGACTATTTTGTGACGGGTCTGGTCATCTTTCACTGGACTGCGGTGCTTACTATCGGTATTGGCTGCGTGATTGTGATGCTGATGAAAGGCCCGGCTTATGTGGCCGACGGATTCGAGGTGTCGCACAGCGATTTGCCCCGGCCGGACATCACGAGGGAATAAGCGCACAAGACCCGTTGGGTGTGGCGGGTGTTCGAAACCCCGTTAAGAAATGCTTAATCTGCAGGACCTACTATGAATGCTCATGGAGGTCTCATGACAAATCGGTTCACTTTTTCCCGACATTTTTCTTTCGTACCCTTGGTGCTCGCAGCATGGGTGCTTTCAGCAAATGGCATCAATGCCCTGGCGGCAACGCCCGCAGAATTGCTGGCAGGCTACACGTCACAAGCCGGCGCGCCAGCCCAGCCTGAGAAGGGGCAACAGTTTTTTACCAGCAAGCACGGCAAGGAATGGAGTTGTTCGTCGTGTCATACCGCGACTCCCACGGTGATGGGCAAGCATGCCAGCACGGGCAAAGCGATTGAACCCATGGCACCTGCCTTTAATGCCGAGCGATTTACCAATGCGGCCAAAACAGAAAAATGGTTTCGCCGCAATTGCAATGACGTCGTTGCGCGTGAATGTACGCCGAGTGAGAAAGCTGATGTGCTGAGTTGGCTGATGACCCTCAAGCGTTGATCCCAAAGTATTCACTGCATACCACTACCATGACCCATACGTTTTTAAAATCAATGGTTTCAGCCGGCTGCTTGCTGGCTTGTGCCCTCACGGCACAGGCCGAATCATCAGGTCGGTCCGTCGCGCAACTACCGGTTTACAAACAGGAATGTGCATCTTGCCATGTGCCCTATCCGCCGGGCATGTTGCCGGCAGCTTCCTGGCAACGGATCATGGGCTCGCTGAACAAGCACTTTGGAACCGATGCCTCGCTGGATAAGCTTGAAACGCAGGACATCGCAGGCTGGTTGAAAGCGAATGCCGGAACCTCCCGACGTGTCAGCGAAGACCCGCCGCAAGACCGCATCACCAAATCGGCCTGGTTTTTACGCCAGCACCGCAGTGGCGAAGTGCCCGCCGGCGTGTGGAAGCGCGCATCGGTGGGGAGCCCTTCGAATTGCTCGGCTTGCCATGCCAATGCTGCCAAAGGCAACTTCAATGAAGACGATGTGCGAATTCCAAGGTAGCCGTCGATGAATCAAAAAACCCTGGTGTGGGACGCCCCGGTACGGGTGTTTCACTGGCTGATGGTTCTGTGTTTTGCAGGCGCTTACCTGACGGCAGAAAGCGAACGCTGGCGCCTTGTCCATGTGACTCTGGGCTACACCCTGGGCGGGCTGGTGGTCTTTCGAATCATGTGGGGTCTGGTGGGTACCCGCTATGCCCGATTTGCAAGTTTTGTTCGCGGCCCCGGGGCCGTATTGCGATATGGTCGAAGCATGCTGACAACCCAACCAGAACATCATATTGGCCATAACCCCGTGGGAGCCGTTGCCATTGTTCTGATCATGCTTACAAGCCTTTCGGTGGTTGTTTCAGGATGGGCCAGCTACAACGACTATGGCGGCGAGTGGGTCAGCGGGCTTCATGAAACCTCTGCCAATTTGATGCTGGGCATCATTGGTGTGCATATCGCAGGTGTTGTGCTGGCGAGCTGGATGCACCATGAAAATCTGGTGCGAGCCATGGTGAACGGCAAAAAGGAAGCGGCACCCGCTGACGCAATCCGCAGCGCATGGTGGCCACTGGCTGTGTTGATCGTGCTGGCTGTTCTGGTCTTTTGGGGACTGCAATGGCAAAGTGCACCCTCTGCCGACACGGTTTCCAGTGGTCTCCCCCAAGCTCTTGTGAATCTGACAAACCGGATTTTCAATGCGTATTCTGCTGGCTGAAGACGACACCCTTCTCGGCGATGGCCTGCGTGCCGGACTGCGGCAGCTTGGCTTTCAGGTGGATTGGGTTCGCGATGGCCATGCCGCTGAACGAGAACTTCTCACCGGAGACTATGCCGCCGCGGTGCTGGATCTGGGCCTTCCCTTCAAGGACGGACTCGACGTGTTGCGGGAAGCGCGAGGGCGAAAAGTCATGACCCCCGTGTTGGTGCTGACCGCCCGCGACGGTGTGCCGGACCGAATTGCCGGTCTGGACTTGGGGGCAGACGACTATGTGGTCAAGCCGGTCGATCTGAACGAATTGGCCGCGCGATTGCGGGCGTTGGTGCGGCGTTCCCACGGCCAGGTTCAGGAGTTGCTGCGGTGCGGCGGCATCGAGCTGGACCCATCCGCCAGGCAAGTGAAACTGGATGGAAACTTGGTGGCTTTGGCGACTCGCGAATTTGATTTGCTGCACGCTTTGATGCTCAGCGCCGGACGCGTGATGTCGCGTGAGCAACTGGAGCAAAAGCTCTACAGTTGGGGCCAGGAAGTGGAGAGCAATGCCATCGAGGTTCATATTCACCACTTGAGGCGAAAACTGCAAAGCGATGTGATCCAGACCGTGCGGGGTATCGGTTACATGATGATTCGGACACCAACAGTGCCATGAAGCGTTTGCTGCGGATGGATTCCCTGCAGGGCCGTTTGCGTGCACTCGTTGTGGGCTTGGTCACCGTTATTCTGCTCGGCGCTGCGCTGTTTACCTGGTTCGATGCGCGGCATGAACTGGATGAACTCCTGGACGGCCACTTGGCGCAAGCTGCCGCCTTGCTGGTAGCGCAGCAGTCGCATGCAGATGCCGGCTTTGGCGGTGATGGCGATGAGGGCGTGGAGGATGCGCCGTCTTTGCACAAATATGCACCGCGCGTGGCATTTCAAATATTTCATGAGGGCCATCTGGTCTTGCGTTCGGCCAATGCGGGCTTGACGCCGATGTCATCCGAGTTGCGTGGTTACGCAACGGTCATTCATGGGGATGGCACGCCCTGGCGGGTGTTTGGTGCGCGTGGCAATGAGCACGACGTACAAGTCTTTGTGGCTGAGCAAACAACCGCCCGGGATGCGATTTTGTGGGCTGTTCTGCGAAGTGTATTTTTGCCTCTGGTACTGGCTTTGCCTGTGTTGGCACTGGCGCTTTGGTGGGGAATCCGTCGGGGTTTGGCCCCTGTGCGCCAGCTCAGCGGCTTGTTGGCTTCCCGTCTACCCCAGGCGACCGATGCCGTGGTGTTGCGTGACCTGCCCGATGAGATCAAACCCATGGTGGACTCCCTGAATGGTTTGTTGGCGCGCATTGAACACATGGTTGCCTCAGAGCGCCGGTTCACGGCCGATGCGGCACACGAGTTGCGAACCCCCATCGCGGGGATTCGGGCTCAAGTTCAGGTGGCACTGGGATCTGGGGAAGATTCTTCTCAGCGTGAGCATGCATTGAACGCCACACTGGCCGGGTGCGACAGGGCGGCACGGGTTGTCGACCAGTTGCTCACCCTGGCCCGCCTGGAATCGAGTCAGGATCAGCGATGGGACACAAAACGTTTGGCGGCACCTTTTAACTTGAGTGAGTTGGTCCGCAGGGTGTCAGCAGACTTGGTGCCTGCTGCGCTGACACGGTACCAATCACTGACGCTGGACGCAGACAGCGTGTGCCCCGTGGTGGCGGATGAAACGCTGACGAGCTTGTTGGTTCGCAACGTGATTGACAACGCATTGCGCTACAGCCCTGACCAATCCAGAGTCAACGTCAGCGTCAAAGTTCAAGGGGGCAAAACCATTCTTCAGGTGGAAGACAGTGGTGGCGGCATGAACGATGCGGACATCGCCCGGCTGGGGGAGCGTTTCTTCAGAGTTCTTGGGCAGGGTCAACCGGGCAGCGGCCTGGGCTGGTCCATCATCAAGCGCATTGTGAGTGTGTCAGGCGCCAGCGTGGACGTTCGTCGTTCCGTGACCATGGGGGGTCTGTCAGTGACGGTGGGCTGGCCTGCACAGAAGAGCGAAAGAGTTTGACCCCAACTTTCTCTCTCATTGGCCGGATCTGATCCAGGTCAACAAAAGCTCAATTGCCCTTTCGGAATTTACAAACCGTTGCGGTTTGTGAGGGCGCGCTTAAGGTCATCTTCAGCCTTTTATGCGGCAATGCTTATTCATCTTTTGTTTGAAAGGGTCACTATGAATAAGCTACTGTGCGCGTCCAAAGTTGCACTGGTCCTGCTCAGCGTTGGGAGTCTGAACGCCCAGGCTCAAAACCTGCCTCCTGCAGGCCGTTTGTTGGCGTCCAACTGTTTTCAATGCCATGGAACCAATGGCAAAGGCCCGGGCTTTGAAAAACTGGCTGGCAAGTCGGCCAATGAAATTTACAAGGACCTGAAAGAGTTTCAGTCGGGCAAAGAGGGCAAGGGCATCATGGCCAGCCACGCGTTGGGCTACCCCGACGTGCAACTGCGCGACTTGTCAGCCTGGCTGTCAACCCAACGCTAACCGCGCCTTAACCCCACAGAACTTTTGGAGCACATCATGGATCGACGTCATTTCTTCACGCAAAGCAGCGGACTTCTGTTGGCGACTGTCACCGCCTCGGGTTGGGCAGACGATGCGAAAAAAACAAACACCCAACGTGGGCCTCGCCAACCATCGCCACCACCGGCAGGTAAACCCAAGTCCAGCGTCCTTGTGATTGGAGGCGGCATGGCAGGCGCGACCGTTGCCAAGTACTTGCGCCTATGGGGCGACAACATTGCCGTGACACTGGTAGAACGCAGCGCCACCTATACCTCCAACATCATGAGCTCCATGGTGCTAACGGGGCAACGTACCCTCGCAAGCTTGTCCTATCGGTATGACGCACTGCTGTCTTCTTATGGCATCCAGGTCATCACGGATGATGTTGTAGAACTGGACCCCGTGGGTCTGAGCGTTCGGCTGGCCTCCGGCACACTATTGAAGGCGGATCGCATCGTGCTTGCGCCGGGCATCGACTTCGATTCGGTGCCAGGTTTGGGTGCATCGGATCGCATGCCGCACGCCTGGAAAGCGGGCCCGCAAACCAGCCTTCTTGCAAAACAATTGGCCGCCATGCCCAGCAATGGCACAGCAGTGCTGACCATTCCCAAAACGCCGTACCGATGCCCTCCGGGGCCCTATGAAAGGGCATGCCTCATGGCTGACTGGCTCAAGGTGAACAAGCCCGGTGCCAAGCTGCTGGTGCTTGACGCCAACCTGGACTTTGTCACCGAAAAAGACAACTTTTCAAAAGCCTTTTTTGACCTGCACGGCAGCACCATTGAGTACCACAACAACGCCGAGGTCACGCAGGTGGATCCTGTCAGCATGTCACTGACGACGACAGCGGGTACGTTTCGCAATGCTGATGTGGTGAACCTTATTCCACGCCAGCGTGCCGGCGCATTGGTGGCAACCGCTGGATTGGCCAATGCAACTGAAGGCCGGTTTGCTGCCGTAAACCCGCTGACCTACGCGAGCACTCTGGCACCCAGGGTCCACATCATTGGGGATGCCAGCGCGACGACACAACCCAAGGCGGGGCACATCGCGAATCAGGAGGCCAAAGTGTGTGCGGATGCCATCGTGCGCTCCCTGGCAGGCTTGGCACCGGATGCAGCCCCGGTGACCAATTCGGCCTGCTACTCCACCATCACCATGAGCCAGGCGTCCTGGTTGACGGCGGTGTTTCAATACGATGCTGTCAGCAACACGATGAAACCCGTCGTGGCCAGTTCGACGGCGTCAGCAGGTTGGAGCAAAGGCAACTTTGACCAGATGAACACCTGGTTTAAAGCCTTGATGGCTGACAGTTTCGCTTGATCTGAATGTTTGGCGTTTGCGTCGCGGGCGCTGGGGTTAACCCCAGCGCCTCTTTGACGCAAAATGATGTCCGGAGCAATAAGTCAAGAACGGAGCATCATGAGCAAACTGTCTTTGCTGGACCTGGGGTTCTTCATCGCTGAAACTGCAGCCAGCCCCAAGCATGTGGCGGGTTTGCTCATCTGCAAGCCGCCGCCTAAATCTGGCGGCACGTTTGCCAAAAACTTGCATCGCGATTACTTGACCTTCACTGACGTCAAGCCGCCGTTCAATCGCGTCATTGATTTTTCGCTGAGTGCCATGCCGCATTGGCAGGATGCGCCATCGGTAGACCTCACGCAGCACGTTTTTTATCACAAGCTGCCCAAGGGCCAGAACGATCGCAAGGCGTTGTATGACTTTGTATCGGCCCTGCATGTGCCCATGCTGGACCGCTCACGCCCCCTGTGGGAAGTGCACGTGATTGATGGCCTGGCCGATGAACCTGGCCAGCCCAAAGGGCAGGGGCGTTTTGGACTCTATCAAAAAATGCACCACGCCTATGCCGATGGCGTGACGATGGCACGCTGGACGGCTGAAGGTTTGTCCATGTCGCCAGACAACATGGAGGTCACGCCCGTCTGGACACTCAAACATGGTGGGCATGGCGTCAAACGCAAGCAGGCCGCCCAGGACATGATGAAGTCGGTGCTGAACGAGGTGACAGGAACGGGCATGCGGTTTCTGGGCATTGGTCGCCTGGCGGCCATGTTGCTGCTGGAAAGTGTCAAGCTCACCAAAAACGCGATTGCGCTGCCTTTCGTCTCCAGCGCCAAAACGCCCTTGACAGGCCAGGTCACGCCCGGGCGCCAGTTCACGGCAGTCGGTGTGTCACTCGCGCGCGTCAATGCCATTCGCGAGCGAACCCGCTCCACCGTCAACCACGTCGCTCTCACGTGCCTGGACGGGGCCATGCGACGCTATCTGGTGGATCAAGGTGTGGACCTGAAACGGCCCATCACGATCCAGATGCCGGTCAATCTGCGCCGTGAGGGTGAAAAAACGGCGGGCAACAAAATTGGCATCATTCAGGTTGAACTGTCGCCACCCACGGATGATCCGTATGTTCGGCTGCGCAATATCGGGTATTCGCTTCGCAACGTGCGCACCATGATCGACAGTGTCGTGCCCGAAGCCATTGAGTCCTACACCATCATCACCGGGCTGGTGGCGCAGATTGCTGAAATGCTCAAGCTCAGCAATACCCTGCCGCCCATGGGCAACACCCTGGTGTCCAACGTGCCCGGCCCCAAGGCCCACATGTACATCAAGGGCGCACGCATGGAAGAAATGCACCCCATCAGCACCCTGCCACCCAGCAATCTTCTGAATATCACCCTGTTCAGTTATGCGGGAGA
Source organism: uncultured beta proteobacterium (assembly GCA_963750805.1). GTDB lineage: Bacteria > Pseudomonadota > Gammaproteobacteria > Burkholderiales > Burkholderiaceae_C > JANYCG01. The sequence continues at coordinate 7,660 of CAVVSV010000076.1, read as the reverse complement.
TTTGTACTTCGGGCTCATCGCAACCGATGAGCTGCCCAATTTGCAGCGGCTGGGTGACTACGTGCAAGAGGCGTTCACCGAACTCGAGAACTCCGTGAAAGACGCGCACACGGCCTGATTTCTGCACGGTCTCTCGGCGGTTCCCCCGGCAGACCTGCGAAAATCCGTCCATGCAATTTCAAAAAATTCTGGTCCCGGTCGGGGGCGTGGTGATGGTGTCCCTGGCCTATCGCTTTTATGGCTGGGCGGGCGTGGCCATGGCAGCCGGCGCCCTGGTGATGTGGCTGCTGCTTCATTTCACACGCATGATGCAAGTCCTCAAACGGGCTGCCAAACGCCCGATGGGCTATGTGGACAGTGCCGTCATGCTCAATGCCAAGCTCAGGGCGGGTGTCACCCTCTTGCATGTGGTGGCCATGACCAAGGCGCTGGGCGAGCTCAAGTCGCCGAAAAATGAACAACCTGAATTCTTCCGCTGGACGGATGGCAGTGAGTCGCACGTGACCTGTGAATTCCGCAATGGCAAATTGGTCAAGTGGGAGCTGGTGCGACCCGCGGAGGTGCCTGAACCGGCCCCCGTCACGCCGTAAAATCCTGCTTCGAACGTTTCCCTGCTTCGCAGAAAAATCAAGGACACCCCATGACAGCCCAGCCCACCTCAATGTCGGACCGCGACGGAAAAATCTGGATGGACGGCCAGATGGTCGAGTGGCGCGACGCCAAAATTCATGTGTTGACCCACACGCTGCACTATGGCTGCGGTGCCTTTGAGGGTGTGCGGGCCTACCACCTGCAAGACGGCAGCACCGGCATTTTCCGGCTCGAAGAGCACACCGAGCGCCTGTTCAACAGCGCCAAAATTCTGCGCATGAAAATCCCTTTCACACAGGCTGAAGTCATGCAGGCCCAGCTTGACGTCGTGCGCGCGAACAACTTGCCCAGCTGCTACATCCGCCCACTGACCTGGATTGGCGACAAAAAGTTGGGCGTCTCTCCCAAGGGCAACACCATTCACCTGATGGTGGCGGCTTGGCCGTGGGGCGCTTACCTGGGCGATGAGGGCCTCAAGCGCGGGATTCGTGTCAAGACTTCCAGCTTCACGCGCCACCACGTGAACATCACCATGATTCACGCCAAGGCGGTGAGCAACTACACCAACTCCATCCTGGCCAACATGGAAGCTACCGACGAAGGGTACGACGAAGCCCTGTTGCTTGACCCGCAAGGTTTTGTGTCCGAAGGGGCTGGCGAAAACGTATTTGTGGTCCGCAAGGGCGTGGTTTACACGCCCGACTCCAGCGCCGGGGCCCTTAACGGCATCACCCGCAACACGATCTTCTCCATCTGCCAGGATTTGGGAATCAAGCTGGTTGAAAAGCCCATCACTCGGGACGAGATTTACATTGCCGACGAAGCCTTTTTCAGTGGCACGGCGGCTGAAGTGACCCCCATTCGCGAACTCGACCGTGTCGAAATTGGTAACCGGGGCGATGGTGGCTCCCGCGGGCCCATCACTGAAAAAATTCAGAGTGCGTTTTTTGACATCGTCAATGGCCGCAACCCCAAATACGCATCCTGGTTGACCACCGTTCCCAAGGTTTAACCGGCACACTGCCCAAAGATCGCACACCATGACAACTTCTTCAAACGTTGAGCTGCTGGCCTCCGACCTCAACCATCAGGGCGGCGTGTTTTGCCCCAGCCCCAAGGCCGACATGAAAATCTGGAACAGCCATCCCAAGGTGTATCTGGACGTGGCCCGCACCGGTGAGGCCAAGTGCCCCTATTGCGGTACGGTTTACAAGCTCAAGGACGGTGAGCATTTCGCAGGGCACTGAGGCGCTGGTCATTGCCCCGCAATGGATTGGTGATGCGGTAATGACCGAGCCGCTGTTGCGGCGACTGGCGGCGCGGGGCGAGCGGCTCACAGTGGGGGCGCTGCCTTGGGTGGCGCCGGTTTACCGGGCCATGCCACAAGTAGCCGAGGTCATCGAATTTCCGTTTCAGCATGGCGGCTTGCAGCTCAAGGCGCGGCGGGAACTGGCCAGGCAACTCAGGGGGCGGTATGACGTGGCCTACGTCTGCCCCAACTCCATCAAAAGTGCACTTTTGCCCCTTCTGGCGGGCATTCCGAAACGCATGGGATATCTGGGTGAGGCCCGCGTTGGCCTGCTGACCCACCGCCTGAAAAACCCACCCAAGGGCGAGCGCCCGCCGATGGTGGCGTTTTACTCCGCGCTCAGCGGAGACATCGGTCTGGAAACGGACCGGCCGAGCCTTCATGTGGATATGGCCCAGGCCACCATTGCACTGGCGCAAATGGGCCTGATGCGCGGGCGCTATCACGTATTTGCACCCGGCGCCGAATATGGCCCCGCGAAACGTTGGCCCGTGGCGCACTATGCAGACTTGGCTCGGCAGTTGGGTCTGCCGGTGGTGTTGTTGGGGTCGGGCAAAGAGGCGGCCTTGTGTGAGGAAATCACAACACTTGTGAACGCCCAGCAACCCGGCAAGTGCATCAATCTGGCGGGAAAAACCTCGCTGATCCACGCCTTTATTGCGATCTCTGCTGCAAAAAGTGTAGCGAGCAATGATTCGGGCTTGATGCACGTGGCTGCCGCATTTGGTGTTCGGCAGGTTGCCATATTCGGCTCCAGCAGCCCTTTGCATACGCCGCCTCTCAGCGACAAAGCGACCGTCATCTGGCTCAAAAATGATGCGAGCTACCAGCCACCCTTGGATTGTTCGCCCTGTTTTTCACGGGTGTGTCCGCTGCCCCTTGGGAGTGGACACATGCGGTGCCTGAAAGATGTGACGGCTCAGCGTGTGCTGGCTGCGATGTGATCAGGCTGTGCCGCGAGGTCAAGCAGCCATGCCTGAGCGCCTTTCTGATCAAAAAAAAGCCTCCAGTCTTTGCAGACTGAAGGCTTTGAAAAGTCCTCGAAAGGACGTCGTTGGAAACTTGATTCAATCCAGGGTGGCCAACGTGTGGGTTGGTCCACTCTTCCAGAAATCTGTGACAGCAGATGGAAGGACTTTACAGTTCTATGTTGCATTGCGTCATCCCCCAAATGGGGGATAGAGCCACTGAAAGTCGTGCAAAAAGTCACAGTTGTTCGTTTTGGCGCTAACTTTTCTGCCAAAGCGGCAGCCGGATAGCAAAACAGGCCCCCCCCAGCGGGTTGTTTTCGCATACCACCGTACCCCCATGGCGTATGGCGATGGATTTCACCAGCGCCAAACCCAATCCGACGCCCCCATCCCGCTCCGTTGCCCCGGGAAGCCGGTAAAACGGCTCAAAAATACGCTCGCGCAAGGCATCGGGGACGCCCGGCCCCCGGTCGCAGACCTTGATGACGGCTTGTCCCTCTTCCCGGCGCAGGCTGACGGTGATGGTGTTGGTGTCCTGGTTATGGGGGCCAGCGTCTCCACTGGCATGACGCCGCGCGTTCTCCAACAGGTTGCGCAAGGCTCTGCGCAGCAATTTACTGACGCCGCTCACCACTAGTTCTGAAGCGCCCTCGGGTGTCTCTGCCGTGGCTTCCAGCATGGCGTCGAGGTCGGCATTGACGCGCGCACACTCCTCAGCGGCCAGCCCCATCAAATCGACTGCTTCTACCGTGCCCATGTCTGCTTCACGTGCATCCAGGCGGCTGGCCAGCAGAATTTCTTCAATCAATTGATCAAGCTCGGAGATGTTGCGTGAGATCTCTTCTTTGAAGGCGGGCGTGGCGCTGCTGCCCGTGGGTGTACCCATCAGCTCCAGACCCATGCGGATGCGGGTGAGGGGTGAGCGCAGTTCGTGGGAGGCATTGGCCAGCAACGACTTTTGCGATGCCAACAGCGCTTTTTGATCGGTCAGCAAGGTTTCGATTTGCATGGCCGCATGGTTGAATCGTTTGGCCAGAAACGCCACCTCGTCCTGCCCGTCCTCGGGCAGCCGCGTTGACAAGTCTCCGTTACCCCAGCGTTCCACACCCTTTTGTACCGTTTCAAGCCGTTTGGTGAGCCTGCGCACGATCGGGTAGGTGCCCAGTGCCACCGCCAGTGCCGCCAGCCCCAGCATCCAGGCAAAGCTGAACGGCAGACGATCCGCATTTCGATAGGCCATGCTGCCAGGGCCATCGCCCATGCCGGAGCCACCGCCCATGCCAGGGGGGCGACCAGGACGCGGAAGTTGAATGAACAGCCTGGTGCCATCCACCATGGTCACCTGAAACTCCAGCCCTTGGCCGGGAACACGCACGTTTCGAATCGGGGCCTGGCCAATGATCTCCCCCGCCTGATTGCGCAGCACAATTTCGCGCCCGGGCCGCTCGGCGCGTTCGCGTTCACGGTCCGCGCGTTCATGGTCCAGTTCAATGCGCGCCAGCCACCCCGCGCCCAGCGCCAGTACCACAATGGTGGCCAACACAGCCAGCCAGATGCGCAGGTAGAGGCGCTGATGAAAAGGCGTGCTCACGGATCCGTCCACTTAATCTTGCTGGCGTGCAAACACGTAGCCCACGCCGCGCACAGTGAGAATTCGTTTCGGGTTTTTGGCGTCCACCTCAATGGCCGCGCGGATGCGCCCCATGTGCACGTCAATCGACCGGTCAAACGCATCCAGCTCGCGCCCGCGAACAGCTTCCATGATCTGGTCGCGTGTCAGAACCCGGCCAGAACGCTCGGCCAGGGCGACCAGCAGGTCAAATTGGTAAGAGGTCAAATCGCACAGGTTGCCCCCCACGGTGACGGTTCGGGCATCGCGGTCAATCTCCATCGTTCCAAAGCGCATCTGCTTTTGGGTTGGGGCGCTGGAGTCGGTGCGCCGGCGCAGGACGGCGCGAATGCGGGCCAGCAGCTCACGGGGTTCAAAGGGCTTGGGCAGGTAGTCATCCGCACCGATTTCCAGACCGATGATGCGGTCCATCGGGTCGCCTTTGGCGGTGAGCATCAGCACCGGTACACCCGCCACGTCGGGCAGGGACCGAATGCGTCGGCACACTTCGAGTCCGTCAATATCCGGCAGCATCAGGTCCAGGATGACCAACTCGGGTGGCGCATGAGTCGGGTTGGTGGGGCTTTGCAGTTGCTCAAGACCATTCAAACCCGTCGGGGCGATGCTGACTTCAAAACCAGACTGGCCCAGGTACTCGGCCACCATCTTGGCAAGGCGGGCATCGTCTTCAATCATGAGCAGGTGTTGGGTCATGCGCGCAGTCTAGACCTCGAACGCGACCACCGTTTCTGTGGCGGTTGAAGCGTCTGTAAAGTTAAGTAAAAGCTTGTGCAAGTTTGCTCACTTATCAATAGCTAACTACGTATGATTGGCGGGGACTTCAGGGCTTTTTAGTCGTGAAGCCAGCCAGACTAGCAACAAGACCGGCACCCCCAGCAACGAGGTCGCCACAAAAAAGTGGGCGTAGCCAAACGCGTCCACATAACGGCCCGAAAACCCAGCCAAAAATTTCGGCAGCAGCAACATCATGGAGCTGAACAAGGCGTACTGCGTGGCCGAATAGTTGATATTGGTCAGGCTGGACAGATACGCAATGAACGCGGCCGATGCGATGCCGCTGGCCAGGTTGTCTGCCGAGATCACGAAGATCAGCGCCGTCAGGTCATGCCCGTGCCCGGCCAGCCAGGCAAACAGCAGGTTGCTGGCAGCGCTTAAGGTAGCGCCCAACATCAAGATTTTCATCACGCCATACCGCATTGACAACACGCCGCCAATGAAGGCGCCGGCCAGGGTCATGATGACGCCGTAAATTTTGGTAACGGCTGCCACCTCATCTTTGGTGTAGCCCATGTCCACATAAAACGGGTTGGCCATGATGCCCATCACCACGTCACTGATGCGGTAGATGGCGATCAGCGAGAGAATCAGCACGGCCTGCCAGCGGTAGCGCTTGAGGAAGTCGGCAAACGGCGCGACCAGCGCGCCTTGCAGCCACTCAGCGATATTTTTGGACGGGGCCAACACACGGCCTGCCGGCTCCGGTGAAAAAAGAACGGTGATGACGCCCAGCGCCATGCTGCCCGCCATCACCAGGTAAGCGGTTTGCCAGGCGGCGTGCTGGTAATCGGATACGTTGGCCACTTCCGCCCGGGCAGCAATCCACAACACGCCGGCACCCGCCCAGATCATCGCCAGCCGGTAGCCGGTTTGGTAGGCCGCCGCCAGCGCGGCCTGGCGGTCGGTGTTGGCGGATTCAATGCGAAACGCGTCCAGAGCGATGTCCTGTGTGGCGGACCCAAACGCCACAGCCAGCGCGCCCCACACCACGGGTTGCAGGGCCACGCGTGGGTCGTTGAACGACATGGCCACCAGCCCGGCCATGATGGCCACCTGCGCCAACAGCAGCCAGCTGCGCCTGCGCCCCAAGAGCCGGGTCAAAACAGGAATGGGCATGCGGTCCACCAGCGGTGCCCACACCCATTTGAAGGCATAGGCCAGGCCTACCCAGCTCAGGTAACCAATGGTGGTGCGGTCAATGCCGGCCTCGCGCAACCAGAAACTCAGTGTGCCCAGCACCAGCAGCAAGGGCAGCCCGGCGGAAAAGCCCAGCAGCAGCATTCGGACGGTGGCGGCCTCCCGGTAAACGGCAAATGTCTCGCGCCATGAGGGTTTTGGGGGCTGGGGTGCAGTGGCAGTCATCGTCATGCGGGAATAATACGCGCTGGTTCACTGCCCCCAGGATGCCTTTCATGAAAGCTTTCTTTCACCCTCAACTGCGCCCGATACGGCACCTGGCTGGCCTTGCATTGGGTGCAGCGATGGTGTTGTCGCCTGCCGCGTTGACGGTAGGATTCGCCCGCGAAGGGGTTGAGGTGGGCGGCAACTCTGCGTTTGCCAAGCTTGTTCCGGCCGAAGACGTGGAGCGTTCCAGCGCGCAGCAGTACTTGCAAACGCTGCAGCAGGCCAATGCCAAAAAGGCCTTGGCACCACGCGACAACCCCCAGCTGGTTCGGCTGCGAAACATCGCCGCCAAAATCATCCCGTTTGCTGTGGACTGGAACCCCCGTGCCCGCGACTGGAAATGGGAAGTCAACCTGATCGGCTCCAACCAAATCAACGCTTATTGCATGCCCGGCGGCAAAATTGCGTTCTATACCGGCATCCTGGATCAACTCAAACTCACTGACGATGAAGTGGCCATGGTCATGGGCCACGAGGTCGCCCACGCCCTGCGGGAACACGCCCGTGAACGCATGGGCAAAAACGCGGCCACCCACATCGGTGCCAGCGTGTTAAGCCAGGTGTTTGGCTTTGGGCAGGTGGGGCAGACGCTCACCAATTACGGCGCCCAGTTGCTTACTTTGCAATTCAGCCGGGAAGATGAGTCCGAGGCCGACCTGGTGGGCATGGAACTCGCTGCGCGGGCGGGTTACGACCCTCGCGCGGGTGTGAGCCTGTGGCAAAAAATGGGTGCCGCCAACAAGGGCGCGCCACCTCAATTCCTGTCCACCCATCCGTCGGGCCCCACGCGCATTGCGGACATCGAGGCCAATTTGCCTAAGGTGGTGCCGTTGTACCAGAAAAGTCGGGGAAAATAGGCTGAAGTCCCCGTGGTTGTTAAATAGTTTGCTACTTATTCAAGCGAGGCGGCGACGGCGAGGCGGAGCGAGGACGAGGACGAAGCGGCGGCGGCGGCGGCGGCGGCGGCGGCGGCGCAAC
>CAVVSV010000075.1:0-5131 GCA_963750805.1 uncultured beta proteobacterium | reverse complement strand
GCATCCACACTGACCATGGCCTGCCCCCGTGCGGCCGCCTGAAGTTCCGGCAAGCTGGCCAACACCCAGGGGAAATTGAGCAAATGAGGGATGGCGTCACCTCCCGTAATCCTGACGGGGGCCGCCCTCAATCCACCACTGGACGTCTGCGTTTCCTGGTTGAACCCTGCAGCACCCAGCACCGTTGGTGCAGCCTTTAATGACTCAATCAGTCGCGACTCATGGCTCGGCAACTGGCGCAGTGCATCTGCCAGCCCCTCGTTGCCGGGTGCGAGGTTGTCTGCCACACGGCCGGGAGAGGTCTGGTCCAGCTCCGGCATGTACAGGTCAAGCCCAATGGCAAGTGGCTTGTGAACGGCGATCTGGTCAATCAACAAAGCCAGTTTGTCGCGGGGCCATGGCCATTGACCCACCGACTTCAAGCTGCGTTCGTCAATTTCAACAATGGTGACCGGTTGACTCGTACGCTGGCGCGGCACCACCTTCTGATAGCTGTCAAACAAGGCCTGGCGGGCGGCTCCGAAGGGTGCGCCCACAAAATCAAAAAACTGGTCAAAGGCTGTACCCCGCCAGGCGGGTGGGCGGACAATCTCGCTGGCGATGCTGGCAATGGCAACCACCACCAATATCAGCAACGCTACAAGACGCCCGCGCCAGGCCAAAAAAACCCATTGAAGGAGGGCAAAGAACGCGTTCAAAGCAAAAGCTCAAGACCGTCCCAGGCCGACAAGACTTCCAGGGCCGCCCCTTCACGAGTGATCTCTTCAAAGCGCCGGGTCTCGTTAAGCACCGCCTGAATCTGGGTATCGTTGTAAGCAGGCTCGTGATGAAACATCACCAAGCGCTTCGCTCTGGCTGCCTGGCATAACTCCACGCCCACAATGTTGCTGGAATGCCCCCAGTCGGCCTTCACGGAAATGGCGTCTGCCAATGAATACATGGCGTCAAACACGACCGCGTCGGCACCTTCAAAAAACTTCACAATGCCTGCGCGTTCGGTTTCATCATCCACATGGTGCTCAGAGTCGGTCGTGTACACCATACTCCGCTCTTCGTGCTCAAAACGCCAGCCATAGGAATCCCCGGCATGGCGTTGCAAACGCGCTGAGACCTTCAGACCCGCTATGGTGTAGACCGTGTCGGGCAACAACACATCAAATTCAATGGTTGCGGCGAGTTGATTGAACTCGACAGGGAAAGATGGCGCGCCTTGCTGGCGCCGGAACGCCAGTTCAACCTCTTTGTGGCAGGCGTGAATGATGATGCGGTTGCCGGGAATATAGACCGGCGTAAAAAACGGGAACCCCATGATGTGGTCCCAATGCATGTGGGACATGAACAGATGGTAAGTCTGCGGCACGCCGGGGCCATATTTCGCCAGCATGGACTGTCCCAAAGGACGTATGCCCGTGCCGGAGTCCAGAATGACATGCTCGGGCCCGCCGGTAACGATCTGCACACAACTTGAATGCCCACCGAAAGTTCCCGCCAAATCAAAACCCAGCGTGTCGATATAAGCATCCACATTGCCGGGCGTGATCGGGCCCTGCTCAGCGGCACCCAGCAGGGCCTGGCGGATTTTGGCCCGCACATCCGTCGTGGTCATTGACACGGGAATCGAGCCCCGCGTGCCCCAGAATTTGATCTTCATGATGACAGTGCCAGGGCAGCCTCATCCACACTGCCAAACACTTTGAGAACCAGGTTGAATCGACTCACCTGAAAGACCTCGTGGACCACCGGTGTCAATGCGGCTACAGCGATTTTCCCCTGTTGAGCCTTGACCTGCTTGGCCGCCAGCATCAAGACGCGCAGGCCAACACTGCTGATGAAATCAACCCCTGAGAAATCGAGCACCAAGGGGGTTCCGTCAGCCTTGCAGACCGACAAATGCGGCGCCAACGCTGCTTCAAAATCGTTCGCATGGGCGTGGTCAATTCGCCCTTGGGCCGCCAGGATCTGTACAACGCCGTGGGTTCTAGAAATGACTTCCAAAGTGGCCTCGCAAAACTGAGTTCATCGCCGCCAGTATATCGACGCCGTGTGGTCGGGCCACTTGCCAACTTCAGCCGGAAATCGCGTCACTCGCCCAGATAAGCCGCACGAACTTTGGGATCACTGAGCATGATTTTGGCGTCGCCACTCATGGTGATGAGGCCAGACTCCATGACGTAGCCGCGGTCCGCAATGCCCAGCGCACGGCTGGCATTCTGCTCCACCAACAAAATCGTCACGCCCTGGGACGCCACGTCGCGAATGACTTCGAAAATCTTGTCCACCATGATGGGTGACAGTCCCATGGACGGCTCATCAAGCAGCAATACTTTGGGTCGACTCATCAATGCCCGCCCCATGGCCAGCATCTGCTGCTCGCCACCCGACATGGTGCCGGCCAGCTGGTCCTTGCGCTCCCGCAAACGCGGAAAGATGGTGAACATCTTTTCGACGTCCGCGGCAATTTCAGCGGTGTCCTCACGGATGTACGCACCCATCTGAAGGTTTTCTGTGATGGTCATGCGCATGAAGACGCCGCGGCCTTCGGGCACCATGGCCAATCCATTCTTCACCATGTCCCAGGCACCCTTGCCCCGAATGCTTCTGGCCCAGGTATTCGATGTCGCCGTGGTTGATGGGCAGGGTACCCGTCACCGCTTTCATGGTCGTCGTCTTGCCAGCGCCATTCGAGCCAATCAGGGACACCAGTTCTCCCTCTTTCACTTCAAAGTCAATGCCCTTGACGGCCTGGATGCCCCCATAGGCGACCTTGAGGCCGCTGACCTTCAACAAAGTTTTAGGCAAAGTATTTGTATTCATGGTCTTTTACCTCTCAATGGCCACCGGTGCCCAGGTAGGCCTCGATCACTTTTTCATTCTTCTGCACATCAGCAGGCGTGCCTTCAGCAATTTGCTTGCCATAGTCGAGCACGGTAACGCGGTCGCACAGGCCCATCACCAGTTTGACATCGTGTTCAATCAGCAAAATGGTTCGGTTGTCCTTGCGGATTCTGTCAATCAACTCACGCAGCATGACCTTTTCGGTGGCGTTCATACCGGCCGCAGGTTCGTCCAGCGCAATCAGTTGGGGGTCTGTCGCCAGCGCACGGGCAATTTCAAGGCGGCGCTGATCACCATAACTCAAGGTGCGCGCCTTGTAATCCGCAAACTTGCCGATGCCCACGTAATCGAGCAACTCCTGCGCCCGTTTGGCAATGGCCGCTTCTTCGGCCTTGAACCCCGGTGTGCGAAAAATGGCGCCCACCAGGCCCGAATGGGTGCGGATGTGCCGGCCCACCATCACGTTTTCAAGCGCGGTCATCTCGGCAAACAGGCGAATGTTCTGAAAGGTACGGGCAATGCCCGCTTTCGCAACAAGGTGCACGGCCGTGGGTTGGTAAGGTTTGCCTGCCAGCTCAAAGGAGCCGCTATCGGGCGTATACAGGCCGGTCAGCACGTTGAAAAATGTGGTCTTGCCAGCGCCATTGGGGCCAATCAGACCATAGACCTGGCCCCGCTGAATTTTGATGCCCACATCGCTGAGGGCCTGCAACCCCCCGAAGCGCTTGGAAACACCGGAAACATTCAGAACGATATCTTGGTTGCTTGTCATGTCTCGTCCCTTATTTGGCAGTTTGTTGCAGCGACTTGCCATGGTCAGGGGCTGGCCACAGGCCACGCGGACGCAACAGCATGATGCTGATCATGGCAACGGCGATCAGTAACTGCCGCAGGATGGCGGCGTCCAGACGCCCATCGGTCATGGCCTGCAAGGGCCCGGCCACGTAGCGCAATACCTCGGGCAATGCCGACAGCAAAACAGCACCCAGTATCACGCCGGGCAGGTGGCCAATACCGCCCAGCACGACCATGGCCACAATCATCACGGACTCCATCAAACTGAAGGATTCCGGAGAAATAAAACCCTGGAATGCGGCAAACATGGCACCCGATACACCGCCAAACGTGGCGCCCATTCCGAAGGCCAGCAGCTTCAGATTGCGTGTGTTGATGCCCATCGCCTTGGCGGCAATTTCATCTTCCCTGATGGCCATCCAGGCGCGGCCTACGCGGGACAGTTCAAGCCGGTGGCAGATGACCACGCTGAAAACCACCAAAACCAGGAACAGGTAGTAATACAAAGAGACGGATCTGAATTCGAATCCCGCAAATGTGACGGATTTCCCCAGGTTCAACCCAAAGAAACTCATCGAATCGATCTGGTTGATGCCTTTGGGCCCGTTGGTGATATTGACCGGGTGATCCAGGTTATTCAGGAACACACGAATGATCTCGCCAAAACCCAAGGTGACAATGGCCAAATAATCGCCACGGAGCCTCAAGGTAGGCGCACCCAGCAAGATGCCAAACATGCCAGCCAATGCAGCGGCGACCGGAATGACGATCCACAGCGGCGTGTGCAAACCAGCCGGAAACATGGCCGCAAAGGCAGGGAAGGTGTCGGTCAGGTGGGGGGAGGCCATCAATCCGAACATGTAGGCGCCAATGGCAAAAAATGCCACATAGCCCAAATCCAGCAGACCGGCATAGCCCACCACGATATTGAGTCCCAAGGACAACAATACGTAGAGTAGCGCCATGTCTGCGATTCGCACCCAGGCGTTGCCAAACCCCTGCAGGACCAGGGGCAGAACCAGCAAGGCCACCGCCGCGACCAGGAACATGATGATTTTGGTTTGTGATTTCACAGCATGGCTCCTTATGCGCGGTCTGCCACTCGTTCACCCAGCAAGCCCGAGGGACGCAGAGTCAACACAATGATCAGCACAATGAAAGCAAATATGTCTGAGTAATGGCTGCCCAAGACGCCGCCCGTCAGCGTGCCGATATAGCCCGCGCCGATGGACTCGATCAGCCCCAGCAAAATGCCACCCACCACTGCACCAGCCAGATTGCCAATGCCACCAAACACGGCCGCAGTGAAAGCTTTGAGACCCGGCAGGAAGCCCATGGTGTGGTTCACCGTGCCATAGTTGGCTGCCCACATCACTCCCGCAATGGCCGCCAGAACGGCGCCGATCAAAAACGTGGCGGAGATCACGACATCGGGCTTGACACCCATCAGCGAAGCCACGCGCGGGTTCTCGGCGGTGGCCCGCATGGCACGGCCCAGTTT
>CAVVSV010000074.1:0-18630 GCA_963750805.1 uncultured beta proteobacterium | reverse complement strand
ACGGTTGGCAGACGCCACGACGATGTCTGGGTCAGAACCCACTCCGTTGACCACCCGCCCGCTGTTTTGAAGTCGAACCGTCACTTCGCCCTGACTTTCAGTCGAGCCACTGATGGCATTGACTGAATAAAGCACCATTTCCGCGCCGCTCTTGACGTGCGACTCGATGGCCTTCAGCGATGCATCAACCGGGCCATTGCCGTCGGAAGCCGCCTTGAATTCCTTGCCACCGGCGGTAAAAACAATGCTGGCTTGAGGTCGCTCGCCAGTTTCACTGTGCTGGGAAAGTGAGACAAAGGAGTATTCCTCGTTGTCATGGGACACGCTTTCGTCACTGACCAACGCCAGAATGTCCTCATCGAAGATGTCACTCTTGCGGTCAGCCAACTCCTTGAAACGCGCAAACGCCGTATTGATGTCCGCTTCACTTTCCATTTGCACACCCAAATCCTGCAAACGCTGCTTGAAAGCATTTCGGCCGCTCAGCTTGCCCAAAACAATCTTGTTGGCCGTCCAGCCCACATCTTCCGCACGCATGATTTCATAGGTGTCGCGTGCTTTGAGAACGCCGTCCTGGTGAATGCCGGATGCGTGGGCAAAGGCGTTGGCGCCAACCACTGCCTTATTGGGCTGAACCACAAAGCCGGTCGTCTGGCTGACCATACGGCTGGCTGCCAGAATGTGTTTGGTGTCGACATTCATGTCCAAGCCAAAGTAATCGCGACGCGTTTTGACGGCCATCACAATTTCTTCGAGAGAACAATTCCCTGCCCGTTCGCCCAAGCCGTTGATCGTGCACTCCACCTGCCGGGCTCCGCCAATTTTGACGCCTGCCAATGAATTCGCGACCGCCATCCCCAAGTCATTGTGGCAGTGCACCGACCATACGGCCTTATCCGAATTGGGAATGCGCTCACGCAAGTTCTTGATGAAGTTGCCATACAACTCGGGGATGGCATAACCTACGGTGTCCGGTACGTTGATGGTGGACGCCCCTTCGGCAATCACTGCTTCCAGAACGCGGCACAAAAAGTCGGGGTCCGAGCGGTAACCATCTTCCGGACTGAATTCGATGTCATCCATCAAATTGCGCGCAAATCGGGTGGACAACTTGGCCTGCTCAAACACCTGGTCGGGTGTCATGCGAAGCTTCTTTTCCATATGCAATGGGCTAGTCGCCAAAAACAGGTGCAAGCGCGCTGACGCCGCCGGCTTCAACGCTTCCGCGGCGCGCGAAATATCGCGGTCATTGGCGCGGGCCAGAGAGCAGACCGTAGAGTCTTTGATGGCCTCTGAAATCGCTTTGACGCATTCAAAGTCGCCGTTGGAACTGGCCGCAAAACCGGCTTCAATTACATCAACTTTCAGGCGCTCCAACTGGCGCGCAATGCGCAGCTTTTCATCCCGTGTCATGGAGGCGCCGGGGGACTGCTCTCCGTCACGCAAGGTGGTGTCAAATATGATGAGTTTGTCGGTCATGGCTGTACTCCTGCAGGAATTTATTTTCAGGCGGCTGTCGATTCGGACAACTTCGTATTCTCGCGCGAATTGGCAAGGCTTTTGGCTCGCTTCAAACCGCTCAATATGGCTTTCAGCGAGGCGGACACGATATTCGCATCAATGCCCACACCAAACACCGTGTGCTGCTCGTCTATTCGCAATTCAAGGTACGCCACAGCTTTGGCGTTGGCACCGGCACCCAATGCATGTTCGTGGTAGTCCAACACACGCACCTGGATGCAGGATGTTGAGTTCCAATGGTTAACGAAAGCGTCGATCGGACCAACACCTTCTCCAACTGCCGGAATGTCGGGCGTGGCGATACTTGATGCGCCGTATTCACGCTCAAACAGGGACCACAAATCCTGCGCAGTCAACTCTTTGCCAGAGGTGTCCATCACGCCTTGCACCACCTGACTGAACTCAATTTGAAGCCGGCGGGGCAACTCCAGGCCATATTCACTTTCCAGCAAATAGGCAATGCCGCCTTTGCCCGATTGGCTGTTCACACGAATGACGGCTTCGTAGTTGCGCCCCAAATCTTTCGGGTCAATCGGCAGATAAGGCATGTCCCACATGTCGCCTTCGCGGCGCGCCGACAAGGCCTTTTTGATAGCATCCTGATGGGAGCCAGAAAACGAGGTGTACACCAGTTCACCTACATACGGATGACGTGGGTGCACAGGTAACTGATTGCATTGCTCCACCGTGCGACGAATTTCGTCAATCTCGGAAAAATCCAGCCCCGGCGCCACGCCTTGCGTGTAAAGATTAAGCGCGATATTGACCAAATCGACATTGCCTGTGCGCTCGCCATTGCCAAACAGGCACCCCTCAATCCGGTCAGCCCCAGCCATCAGCGCAAACTCACCCGCAGCCGTACCGGTGCCTCGGTCATTGTGCGGATGAACCGACAACACAATCGCAATACGTCGTGCCAGGTGGCGATGCATCCACTCCATCATGTCCGCGAAAACATTGGGCGTCGAATGCTCCACGGTAGACGGCAAATTAATGATGCATTTGCGTTGGGGTGTGGGCTGCCAGACATCTGTCACGGCATCCACCACACGCTTTGAAAAGGCAAGTTCGGTGCCGGAAAACATCTCGGGAGAATATTGAAAAGTCCACTGTGTGGCGGGCTGCTGAGCTGCCATCACCTGAATCAATCTTGCATGGCTGGCAGCGAGCTCTACGATGGCGTCTTCATCCATGCCCAACACCACGCGACGCATGACGGGTGCCGTGGCGTTGTACAAATGGACAATGGCACGCGGCACACCAACCAAAGACTCAAACGTGCGTTGAATCAGATGCTCTCGCGCCTGGGTCAGCACCTGAATGGTCACGTCCTGAGGAATCAGGTTCTCATCAATCAAACGGCGCACAAAATCAAACTCGACCTGGGATGCGGACGGAAAACCGACTTCAATTTCCTTGAAGCCAATCTTCACCAGCATCTGGAACATGCGCAGCTTGCGCGCCATGTCCATGGGCTCGATCAGCGCCTGGTTGCCATCACGCAGGTCAACGCTGCACCAAATGGGCGCTTGGGACAGCACCGCATCTGGCCAGGTACGGTCTTTCAGGCGCACAGGGCTAAACGCGCGGTATTTGAGATTGGGTTGTTTCAACATGGCAATATCCATTTCCGTTTCAAATTCACTGGCGGTTGATAAAAACCAGCAACCCAAATGAAAACAGCCCGTTGCTGGTAGCAGACGGGCCGTTGTGAGAGGTTTGCGCGTGCGCTACCGACTCCGCCCGTGAGCGAATAGCAGTAGTGTTAGCAACAAATTTTTCATGAGATCAATGTACCACAAGATGAACAACCAGCGCCTTCAATGCAGGCCCCGTTCATCAGGTTCTTGTGTGGAGGTACTGATCACACTCGTCTGCATCCCCTTGGCTTTGCGATAAACATAGATTACGTAACCACTCACGCCGTAAGCGACAAAGCCGCCAAACATCACAGTGGGCGGATCAAGATTGATGATGGCGATGCCGACGGCGATGAGTACCAGCACCACAAAGGGAACGCTTTTCTTCATGCTGACGTCTTTGAAACTGTAAAACGGCACATTGGTCACCATGGTCAGACCCGAATACAGAGCCACTGCGAACATGACCCATGGGATGGGAACCCCCCACAATCCGTCAACACCTTTGAAACCCAGATCCGTCATCAGCCAGATAAATCCGGCGATCAAAGCGGCCGCCGCAGGTGAGGGCAAACCCTGAAAGTAGCGCTTGTCCACCACGCCCGTGTTGACATTGAAACGGGCAAGACGCAAGGCAGCACAAGAGCAATAGACAAAGGCCGCCAGCCAGCCCCATCGCCCCAAACCTTTCAGTGCCCACATGTAAGAAATGAGCGCGGGTGCCGCACCGAAAGACACCATGTCCGACAGGGAATCCATCTGCTCGCCAAAAGCACTTTGTGTGTTGGTCATGCGAGCCACGCGACCATCCAGGCTGTCCAGAATCATGGCGCAAAACACGCCGATTGCAGCCTGATCAAACCTGCCATTCACGGCCATGATGATCGCGTAGAAGCCACCAAAAAGCGCCGCCAGCGTGAACAAATTGGGCAAGACGTAAATGCCTTTGCGGCGCTTGCGCACCACGATCACCTCACCATCTGCGCCTTCAGCTTCAGTGTTTTCATTCATAAATTAAGCCTTAAGTCCCCGCCAACGTTTAATACTTAGCTATCTATTATGTAGCGCCCCCCGATGTGTCAGCGCTCCATCAGTTGCCACAGTGTAGGGCGATTGGCTTTCACGGACCGACCTGCCAGACCACCAAACCCTTGCCCGTCTCGTGGAAACAATAAAGGCCACCGAAGTGGCCTTTAAGCTGACAGCCAACCACCCGCTTAGTTGCGGGTCTGGTCCACCAGCTTGTTTTTGGCGATCCAGGGCATCATGGCGCGCAGCTTGGCACCCACCACTTCAATCTGGTGCTCGGCATTCAGGCGACGACGGCTGATGAGCGTCGGTGCACCAGCCTTGTTTTCCAGGATGAAGCTCTTGGCATATTCGCCCGTCTGAATGTCCTTCAGACACTGCTTCATGACCTTCTTGGTCTCTTCCGTCACGATGCGCGGGCCGGTAACGTATTCACCGTACTCTGCATTGTTGGAGATCGAGTAGTTCATGTTGGCAATGCCGCCTTCATAAATCATGTCAACAATGAGCTTCAGCTCGTGCAGGCACTCGAAGTACGCCATTTCAGGGGCGTAACCCGCTTCTACCAAAGTTTCAAAACCAGCCTTGATGAGTTCCACGGTACCGCCGCACAAAACAGCTTGTTCGCCAAACAAATCCGTCTCAGTTTCTTCGCGGAAGTTGGTCTCAATGATGCCGGCCTTGCCGCCACCGTTGGCCATGGAATAGGACAAAGCCATTTGCAGGGATTTGCCGGACTTGTCCTGATGAACGGCCACCAGGTGAGGGACGCCGCCACCTTGCGCGTAGGTGCCACGCACCGTATGACCCGGGGCCTTGGGCGCCACCATCCACACGTCCAGATCGGCACGCGGGTTCACCAGGCCGTAATGCACGTTGAAACCGTGGGCAAACACGAGGGCCGCGCCCTGCTTGATGTTGGGTTCCACGTCATTGGTGTAGACCACGCCAATTTGTTCATCGGGCAACAAAATCATGACAACGTCAGCGGATTTGACAGCCGTTGCCACTTCGGCAACTTGCAAGCCGGCCTTTTCAACCTTGGACCACGATGCACCACCCTTGCGCAGGCCAACGATCACTTTGACGCCGCTGTCGTTCAGATTTTGTGCGTGGGCATGCCCCTGGCTGCCGTAGCCGATGATGGCAACGGTTTTGCCTTTGATCAGGCTCAGGTCGCAATCCTTGTCATAAAAAACTTTCATCTTTTTCTCCTAAGTGGTTTCTGGCGAAATGCCCTTCGACAGGCTCAGGGCGAACGGTTAACGTTTATCGCCACTGTCAAATCCGTTCGCGTTGAGCCTGTCGAAACGCGCGCACGGACTGCTTGATCAATCCAGGTTCAAACCCGCAAAATTCGCTCACCGCGCCCAATGCCACTGGAGCCGGTTCGCACCGTTTCCAGAATCGCGCTGCGCTCGATGGCTTCCAGGAAAGCATCGTTTTTGGACTGGTCGCCGGTCAGCTCGATGGTGTAGCTTTTTTCAGTGACGTCGATGATGCGGCCACGAAAAATATCTGCCATGCGCTTCATTTCTTCGCGCTCCTTGCCAACCGCACGCACCTTGACCATCATCAACTCGCGTTCGGTGTAGGCGCCTTCGGTCAGGTCCACCACCTTGACCACTTCGATGAGGCGGTTCAGGTGCTTGGTGATCTGCTCGATGACGTCATCGGAGCCCGATGTCTGAATCGTCATGCGCGACAGGGTCGGGTCTTCGGTGGGGGCCACCGTCAGAGACTCAATGTTGTAACCACGGGCCGAAAAAAGGCCCACCACGCGGGAAAGAGCACCGGGCTCGTTTTCCAGCAAAACTGCAATGATGTGTTTCATAAGGAGATTCCTCTTTTCGCTGCCCTCCCCTGATTGCGGTAACAACCAGGCTCGGCAGGCAATAGATTCGTCAAAAATTAAAGTTGAATGAAAATGCTCGGTTGCTACTATTTCAATAGCTAAGTATTCAATCTCCACGGGGACTTGAGGTACTTTTTATAGCCAAAACTACAAATCCTCGCTGCCCAGCAGCATTTCAGTGATGCCCTTGCCGGCCTGCACCATGGGGAACACGTTCTCCGTGGGGTCGGTGCGGAAATCCATGAACACCGTGCGGTCCTTCAACTTGCGGGCTTCGCGCAGTGCGGGCTCCACGTCGCCCGGCTTTTCGATCAGCATACCGACGTGCCCATAGGCTTCAGCCAGCTTCACAAAATTAGGCAAGGCATCCATGTAACTGTGGCTATAGCGGCCTTCGTACTCGACCTCTTGCCATTGGCGAACCATGCCCAGGTAGCGGTTGTTGAGCGACACGATCTTGATCGGCGTGTTGTACTGCAGGCAGGTAGACAGTTCCTGAATACACATCTGAACGGAGCCTTCCCCCGTGATGCAGAACACTTCCGCATCCGGCTTGGCCAATTTGATGCCCATGGCGTAGGGAATGCCCACACCCATGGTGCCCAGGCCGCCCGAGTTGATCCAGCGACGCGGTTCGTCAAACTTGTAGTACTGCGCCGCCCACATCTGGTGCTGGCCGACGTCCGACGTGATGTAGGTCTCAACGTCTTTGGTCATGTTCCAGAGGGTTTCAACCACATATTGGGGCTTGATGACATCGCCATTGCCCATGCTGTACTTCATGCAGTCGCGTTTGCGCCAGCCTTCGATCGTGTCCCACCAGGCACCCAGCGCGTTGCTGTCGGGTTTGATGGCACCTTCCTTGATCATGGCAATCATTTCGGTCAGCACGTCTTTGACATCGCCCACGATGGGAATGTCCACCTTGACGCGCTTCGAAATGCTGGATGGATCGATGTCGATGTGGATGATCTTGCGCTCGTTCTGCGCAAAGTGCTTGGGGTTGCCGATCACGCGGTCATCAAACCGGGCGCCAACCGCCAGCAGCACGTCGCAGTTTTGCATGGCGTTGTTGGCTTCCACCGTGCCGTGCATGCCCAGCATGCCCAGGAACTTGCGGTCGCTGGCCGGGTAAGCACCCAAACCCATCAAGGTGTTGGTGACCGGGTAGCCGAGCATGTCCACCAGGGTACGCAACTCGGCGGAGGCATTGCTCAGCAGCACGCCACCACCGGTGTAGATGTATGGGCGCTTGGCCGCCAGCAACAACTGCAACGCCTTGCGAATTTGCCCGCCATGGCCCTTGCGGACCGGGTTGTAGGAACGCATTTCGACCGACGAAGGGTAACCCGCGTAGGGCACCTTTTTGAAAGAAACGTCTTTCGGAATGTCCACCACCACAGGACCGGGGCGACCACTTCGGGCAATGTGAAACGCCTTTTTCATGACCTCTGCCATATCTTTGGCGTCTTTGACCAGGAAGTTGTGCTTCACGATGGGGCGGGTAATGCCCACGGTATCGCATTCCTGAAAGGCGTCCAGCCCAATGGCGTGCGTGGGGACCTGCCCGGTGATGATCACCATGGGGATGCTGTCCATATAGGCGGTGGCAATGCCAGTCACGGCATTGGTCACGCCGGGACCGGAGGTTACCAGTGCGACGCCCACATCGCCCGTGGCCCGCGCATAGCCGTCGGCCGCGTGAACCGCAGCCTGCTCATGGCGCACCAGAACGTGCTTGATCGTGTCCTGCTTGTAAAACGCGTCGTAAATGTGCAGAACGGCACCGCCAGGGTAGCCCCAGACGAATTTGACGTTTTCAGCCTGCAGGGCTTTGATCAGGACCTCGGCCCCTCTGAGCTCTGGAATGCTGGTGTTGGCAAGAGATGTGTGTTTTGCAGCCGCAGCGGCCGCCGAAGCGATTTCAGCTTTAGATATTTCCATGTGAACCTTTGTGAATTTCTCTGACGAAAAGCCTTGGGTGCGCCTTCACAAACTCTTTTGAAGCTGCGTCGGAACTTGAGGCCAAGACCATAAGCGCGATAAGTGGTGCGCCGAGCCAAGACCCGTTTGCCTTTTGATTTGCAGCGCGCATTATCGCACTGCCGCAAAGACTTGCCCGAAAAATTTGCTGCCACCGGCAATGAGGCGGCTGCGGGCACCCATCAACGCAAGTGCCATAATTTGAACTGACTCCAGCGGCCCAGACCGCCAGGAGGTGAGGCCTTTCCTTTCCTCAAACGAGACCCGAACCATCGGGCCCAACTCACTTGGCTACCGAACAAGAACTTTCCGATTTTTTGAAGAGCGTTGAAAAGCGGGCTTTCAAACGCTCGGTCTATCACGTTCGAAATGAGGAATCAGCGCTTGATATCGTGCAGGAAAGCATGATGAAACTCGCCGAGCACTACGGCCACAAGCCGGCCGAAGAGTTACCCATGCTGTTTCAGCGCATTTTGTCGAATTGCACGCTCGATTGGTTCAGGCGGCAAAAGTCGCGGGGCGCTCTGTTTTCCAATATGAGTGACTTCGAATCCGGGTCAGAAGACGGGGAATTCGATTTGCTGGAAACTTTGAACCTGCAAAACAACTCGGAACAGACAGAAAGCGCCGAAACATCGAATTCGCGGGCGCAAATCTTGCATGAAATCGAAAATGAGATCCAGGAACTGCCAGCACGTCAACGGGAAGCCTTTCTCATGCGTTACTGGGAGGAGATGGACGTGGCTGAAACGGCTGCGGCCATGGGTTGTTCCGAGGGCAGTGTGAAAACACATTGTTCCAGGGCCGTCCAGGCACTCAGCAAAGCATTGAGCGCAAAAGGAATAAGACCATGACAAATTCAACGATTTCCCGCAATCATTATCAAAATCAACTGGCACAGGATCGCTTTGGGCTTCAGGTGACGGCCCGCCTTTCTGACGCCTCCGACGTGTTGCCGCATGACATATCCGAGCGTCTGCGTGCAGCACGTGTTCAGGCTTTGGCAAAACGCAAAGTGGTGAGCGCGACCACAGCCTCCAGTTTGGCTGCCTCGGGTGGCGAGGCCACTCTGACGTTTGGCGATGAAAAATTCAGTCTCTGGGGAAAAATTGCCTCGGCCATTCCCGTGATCGTGCTGTTGGCTGGTCTCGTCGTCGTCACCGTGATCCAAAATGAAAATCGTGCCCGCGAAGTGGCTGATATTGACGCCGCCTTGTTGATTGACGATTTGCCGCCTTCTGCTTACGCTGACCCTGGTTTTGTACAGTTCCTGAAGGCAAGGCCAGGCCAAAGCCAGTAATTGGTCGTAAGCATGAACAGTCGCCCCCGATCGGGACTTGAAACAGGCATGTTGACGCTGATTCGACCGGTTTTGGTCCGAAGCACCATGGCCTTGATTTTGGGATATCTCGCCACGTCGGGTGGCGCACAGACGGTTTCAGCACCTGTCGCGCCGGTGGTCGTTGCGCCGGCCAAACCCGTCAGTCCCACCAAGCCAGTTCAGGTCGCCGTGGGCGTTCCCAAAGCACAGTCTGAACCCCTATGGAGTGCACTCACGCCCATTCAGCAGCAGTCACTCAAACCGCTGGCTGCCAACTGGGCGACCATGGGTGAGGCCCAAAAGCGAAAGTGGCTGCAAGTGTCCCAAAACTTCCAGTCCATGTCGGTTGCCGAGCAATCAAAGATGCACAGCCGCATGGCCGAGTGGGTGTCTTTGAGCCAAAAACAGCGGGCTCAGGCCCGACTTAATTTTGCCGAAGCCAAAGCACTGACCCCCAAAGAAAAAGCCGCCAATTGGCAAGCCTATCAGGCCCTGAGTGCCGAAGAGAAGCAAAAGCTGGTGACCCAGGCCAAACCCAAGCCCAACAGCGCCGCAGTGGCCGTGAAGCCCGTCGCGCCCAATAAGCTCGCCAGCGTTCCGGTGACCCGAAAAACGGTCCCGACATCGGGGCATTTGGCATCCAGCACCCACGTCGTGGATCACAACACCCTTTTGCCAGTGCCTGCCTCATCTGCCGAACCTGTGCCGGCCACTAAAAATTGACAACGCCTGGTCTGTGGCGCCGCATGGCCTGCTGGCTGTATGAGGGCATTTTGATGTTCGGCGTGGTGTTTATCGCTGGCTACCTGTTTGGAACCCTGAGCCAGACACGCAACGCCATGGACAACCGCCACCCACTTCAGGCGTTTCTGTTTGTGATTTTTGGAATTTATTTCATCTGGTTTTGGGCGAAGGGCCAAACGCTAGCGATGAAAACCTGGAATATTCGCGTGGTGGATCTTCAGGGCAAGGCCATCACACAAACGCGTGCCGCACTTCGTTACGCCCTGAGCTGGTTGTGGTTTTTGCCACCGTTGGCGCTTTCGCAGATTTTCAAACTTTCAGGACCCGAATCCATCGTCATCATCCTTGGTTGGGTCGCCGTTTGGTCAATTCTGAGCCGATTTCATCCGCAGCGGCAGTTCCTGCACGACGCCTTGGCTGGCACCCGGCTTATTGCCTCTGAGCCAATGAGCCGATAAGCCTCTGACCGGACGGTCAAACCGCAGATTCGTCCTGCTCACCCGTGCGAATGCGTACCACGCGCTCCACGCTGGTGACAAAAATCTTGCCGTCGCCAATCTTGCCCGTGTGGGCCGCCTTCACGATGGCGTCAACGCAACGGTCCACATCCTCGGTCTTCACCACCACTTCAACTTTGACTTTGGGCAAAAAGTCCACCACATATTCAGCGCCACGGTACAACTCCGTATGGCCCTTTTGCCGGCCAAAACCCTTCACTTCAGTCACTGTCAGCCCCGTCACGCCGCATTCAGCCAGCGCTTCGCGGACTTCCTCAAGCTTGAACGGTTTGACGATGGCGGTGATTTGTTTCATGGTGTTCCTCTGTGTTATGGGTTGGGCGGTCGTCGTCGGGCCACTGCATCACGCCCTGAACTTGCTGGTAATAGGATAACGCCAATCCTTGCCAAAGCTGCGATGAGTCACACGAATCCCCACCGGCGACTGGCGGCGCTTGTATTCGTTGATTTTGATGAGCCGTGTGACGCGTTCCACGTCAGCACGGGCAAACCCGGCGGCAATGATGCTCTCAATGCCCTCATCGTTTTCCATGTAACGCTCCAAAATGGCATCCAGCACCTCGTACGGCGGGAGGCTGTCCTGGTCTTTCTGGTCGGGCCGCAATTCGGCACTGGGCGGTCGGGTGATGATGCGTTCAGGGATCGGCGCTGCGCCGGTGCGATAGGGGTCATGGGCATTGCGCCACAGCGCCAGTCTGAAAACGGTGGTTTTCACCAGGTCCTTGATCACTGCAAAGCCGCCCGCCATGTCGCCATACAGGGTGCAGTAGCCAGTTGCCATCTCGGATTTGTTGCCCGTGGTCAGCACAATGCTGCCAAATTTGTTGGACAGTGCCATCAGTAGGGTGCCGCGAATTCGCGCCTGAATGTTCTCCTCGGTGGTGTCCTCCGCCAGCCCTTTGAACTCGCCGGCCAATGACGCCTTGAAGGCTTCGAACTCGGGCAGGATTGATATCTCGTCGTAACGAACACCCAAGCGCTGCGCCATCTCGCGGGCATCAATCCAGCTGATATCGGCCGTGTAGGGCGACGGCATCATCACCGTGCGAACCCTGTCTTTACCCAGAGCATCCACTGCCACGGCCAGCACCAAGGCAGAGTCGATGCCGCCTGACAGTCCCAGCAACACGCCGGGGAAGCCATTTTTACCAATATAGTCGCGCACGCCCAGTACCAGGGCATCCCACAAATCCGCGTCTGCCGTGCGCTCAGGTTCTATGCTTGCTACTATTTCAATAGCTGACTTTGTCCTGTTGACGGGGACTTCAAACAGTTTTTCTTCAAAACTTGGGGCACGACCGGCGATGGCGCCATTGGCATTGAGCGCAAACGAATGCCCCTCAAACACCACCTCATCCTGACCGCCCACCAAATGGGCGTACACCATGGGCAACCCACAGGCTTTGACTCGCTCCCGCATGGTCTGCTCGCGCTCATAGCCCTTGCCCACATGAAAAGGCGACGCGTTGATCACTGCCAGCAACTCGGCACCGGCCAGCTTGGTCAGCCGCGCTGGCTCTTCAAACCAGGCGTCTTCACAAATCAGCAAGCCGACCTTGACCTTGTCCACGCCTTCGCCGGCCTCAAAAACGCAGGTCCCTTTACCCGGTGAAAAATAGCGGCGCTCGTCAAACACCTGGTAATTGGGCAGTTCACGCTTGGCATAAGTCGCCACGATTTGGCCTTCGCAAATCACGCTGGCCGCGTTGTGGCGCACCGACACCGCCACCGATTTGGTGCGCAGCGCACCGGGGTCGTCGCCCACGGTGGGATGGCCAACCACGACGGCCATATTTTTTAACCCGGCCAACTCGCGGGCCACTGATTTCACGGCATCATCACAGGCAGACAGGAACACCGGGCGCAAGAACAGGTCTTCCGCAGCGTAACCACAGATCGAAAGTTCCGGCGTCAGCATCAGGCGAGAGCCGGCGGCATAAGCATCACGGGCTGCAGCAATGATTTTTTGAGCGTTGCCGGTCAGGTCGCCAACCACAAAATTGAGCTGGGCCACACAGATTTTGAGAGTCATGTATCAACAGTTAACCGTTAGGGGCAAGCCGCATCAGACCCTGAAAAAGGGGCTTTGGCGTGAGTGATCTTGATTATGTCATTCGGGTGCTGGCATCGCCGCTGGAAGTGGATGCACACGCCTGGAACGCGCTGCTGGCCCTGCAGACAGACGCCACGCCCTTCATGCAGCACGAGTACCTGGCGGCCCTGCACCAAAGCGCGGCGGCCAAGCCACAAACCGGATGGACGCCACGTTTCATCACCTTGTGGCGTGGCACTGATCTGGTGGGTGCCTGTCCCCTGTACCTCAAGGCCCATTCATATGGCGAATATGTGTTTGACTGGGCATGGGCCAATGCCTACCAGCAACACGGTCTGAGCTACTACCCCAAGGCCCTGGTGGCTGTGCCATTCACGCCTGTGCCGGGAGCACGACTGCTCGCCAAAACGGCGGCTGACCGCCTGGCACTGGTACATGGGCTCATACAGTGGTGTGGCCAAGAGAAATTGTCGTCACTTCACCTGTTGTTTGCGAACGATGACGACCTCGCAGCTTGCCGCGCGGCAGGACTGATGGCGCGTCATACGGTTCAGTTCCACTGGAACAATGGCGCACCCGCTTTCAAAACTTTCGACGAGTTTCTGGCATCGCTGAGTCAAGAGAAACGCAAGAAAATCCGGCAGGAGCGCCGCAAGGTCGCTGAGGCTGGCGTGACGTTTCGGCACGCGCTGGGGGCGGCCATTTCGAAGGAGGACTGGGATTTTTTCTACCGTTGCTATGAACGCACCTATCTGGAACATGGCAACGCCCCGTACCTCAGCCGGAACTTTTTCCAGCGCATGGCAGACACCATGCCGCAGAACTGGCTGCTGTTTGTGGCAGAACAGGACAACGCCCCGATCGCTACGAGTTTGATAGCTATAAATTCAATGCCAACGGGGACTTCAGGTCAATTTACCTCACAAAACGGCGCCAATGAGCTTTCAGGGCGACATGTTGCCTATGGCCGCTACTGGGGTGCCCTGAAACGGGTGGATTGCCTGCACTTTGAAGCCTGTTACTACCAGCCACTGCAATGGTGCATCGACCAAGGGTTTGACCGTTTTGAAGGTGGTGCCCAAGGGGAGCACAAAATGGCGCGTGCCCTGATGCCTGTGAAAACCAGCAGCGCCCATTGGCTGGCACACCCTTCATTTGCCGATGCCATTGAACGCTTTCTGGAGCGAGAGGGCCAGGGCATTGAGGCGTACATGGGCGACCTGTCGCAACGCAGCCCTTTCAGGCATCCATCAACCTGAGTGTTTGGCCACCCGGAGTTACTGGGCCGTCATGCCCATTTCAGCAGGACTGAGCAATGCGGCCACATTCATCACGATCAGCATGCGTCCGGCAATGTCTGCGATGCCCGTGATAAATCGGGCGTCAATTTTGGAGTCAAACTGGGGCGCTGCCTTGATGTTCTGGTCATTCAGGGTGACCACATCGGATACGCCATCAACCACCGCGCCGATCACGGTGTTGTGCACATTGAGCAGGATGACCACCGTGAAACCGTTGTACTCAACCTTGTCGATATCAAGCTTGATTCGCAAATCCACAATGGGAACGATGGCACCGCGCAAGTTGATCACGCCTTTGACAAAGCCTGGCGCATTGGCCATGCGCGTGGGCTCCTCGTAGGAACGGATTTCCTGCACCCGCAAAATGTCGATGGCGTACTCTTCGGTACCCAAGCGAAGGGTCAAATACTGACCGGCATCGGCCGTGTGGGCTTTGAGCGTGTTCGTTGGGGAAGAGTTGGCGTCTGACATACTTTTGGAGGAATTCATGGTGATGGTATTGGCCTTTGTATTCTGATTTCCTTCCTTCAAAAGATCATACACGCCCTCTCTTTCCCGCTCATCAATCGTGCTGGGGGCATGACGGCGGCCCATCAGATCCAGTGAGAGCAGAAAAAATGCACTCTTCGCTTCAAAATGGGTGGTAACCCCAGCATCACGGGTCGCCAACGTGACGAATTCTCAGGGTTGATTCCTCTAAATTGGCAGCAGCTCAGCGTCCTGTCCCCTCAAAGCTGATAGTGTCTCGCTGCCCTTGCCCGGAAGCGCTTGAAGCGCTGTCATTTAGCCCACCCATGATTTCGTTCGCAATGCAAAACCAAGCCAAACATCGCCCCGCCCACAGTTTTTCGGCCCCAAGTGCCTGGTTACTGGCCATGGAGTTTCGGGCCTTCTGGGAATTCGGCGCCGTGTTGCCCGCCTGGCCTACGCTGCAGCGCGCGCCCACGGGTGAGGGTCAACCGGTGATTGTTTTCCCGGGTCTCAGCGCCAGCGATGGCTCCACGGCCCCCTTGCGCACCTACCTGGCATCCCTGCTGTATGACGTTTCAGGCTGGAACCAGGGGTTCAACTTTGGGGCGCGGGCTGGAGTTTTGGCGACCGCTGTGCGGCAGGTCAGTGACACCTTCGATGCCACAGGACAAAAGGTCAGCCTGATCGGCTGGAGCCTCGGAGGTGTTTACGCCCGTGAGCTGGCCAAAATCCTGCCTGACAAGGTCAAAACGGTCATCACCCTCGGCACACCATTTGCAGGTTCGCCCAAAAGCACCAATGCCTGGCGTGTGTATGAAATCACGAGTGGCAGGCGCAGTGACCATGACTCGTCTCACTATGACCTGCCCGCCGCACCACCTGTGCCAACCACCTCGGTGTTTTCACGAACCGATGGAATCGTGGCGTGGCAAGCCAGCTTGCAAGCCCCCTGCCCGGTTAACCCGCACACAGAAAATGTAGAGGTCTATGCCAGCCATGTCGGCTTGGGGGTGAACCCGTCGGCCTGGTGGGCCGTGGCTGACCGCCTTGCCCAACCCGAAGGTCAATGGAAACCCTTCGAGCGCAAGCGTGGCTTGCATGGGTTGATCTATCCCGATCCGAATCGCTGATGCGCGGATCAACCGTGATCGGCAGAATCCCCAGCCGGTAAACCCAGATTGAGAAGCGTCCAGGTCCATTTGGACACCACATGGACCGATCGGGTTTTCCCCGTTTTGTCTGCCACCGGTCGGCCGTGGTGCATGGCCAATGCGACCGAAAGGGGGCCATCGGCATTGGGCTGACAAACCCAATTTCGACCGTCAGAAATTGCACACTGATTAAGTTTGCCACTGGGCTCCGACGCGACGCCCACATTCCAGAAAAAAACTTCGTTGTGAGCCTTTAGCGCCCGAAACCTGAAGCGGTCCCCCGCCATCAGTTTGCCGGTGCAGCGGTTTGCGTTCCAGGTGCCGTCTGCACACCTTGCCGTATAAACCGTGCGCTCACCCTGCAGCGTGACAATGTCGGCCGCCCACAAGAAAAATGCCAGCAAGGCGAGTGCAAATAGGGGCAGTAACAGCTTTCTAATCACCGCGAGTCCTTATTCTCAAAAAAGAAAATCAGGCCCGATTATCCGGCTAGGTTAAAACCCGCAACCCGTCCTCTCAAGCAGTTGCCTTCGCCTTGTTGTAATTGGCGATACCGTCCATGATTTCCTGGTGGGCCGAAGCAGCGCCTTCCCAACCCAGAATCTTGACCCATTTGCCCTCCTCCAGATCCTTGTAGTGCTCAAAGAAGTGGGCGATCGTTTTCAGGCGCATCGGGTTCAGGTCTTCGGGCTTTTGCCACTGGGTATAAATCGACAGAATTTTGTCAATTGGAACGGCCAGCACTTTGCCGTCCATGCCCGCCTCGTCTTCCATTTTCAGAATGCCGATAGCCCGGCATGGAACCACCACGCCAGGAATCAGGGGCACCGGAGTGATCACCAATACGTCAACCGGGTCACCGTCGCCACTGATGGTTTTGGGCACATACCCATAGTTGGTGGGGTAATGCATGGCCGTGCTCATGAAACGGTCCACGAAAATAGCGCCAGTTGCCTTATCCACCTCGTACTTGACCGGGTCCGCATTCATGGGAATTTCAATGATCACATTGAACGCATGGGGTACATCTTTTCCGGGGGTGACATTGTCAAGAGACATGGTTGATTCTTTGAGATTGGGTTGAGAGAAGACGGTGTGAAGGATTGCATCCACAGACCGCCAATGGCAGCCTAGGATTAACCCTGATTTTACTTGCTTGAATCTTGCGGGCGTCAGGAAAGCGGGTTTTTCACGGTAGAGTTCACGGGTTGGCCAATCGTCTGTCACTGACCCTGTTTGGAGAGGCGCTACGAGGAAGCAACGCAGCGGGGCACCGCTAGCGTGGCGCCCCTCCCTAGCGAAACAACGACAGGAGTTTTTTATGACAGGCAACTCAGCGCTTACTTTGGCGCTCGTTTGCGGATTCATTGCCGTGGCATACGGTTTTTGGGCCCGCAGCTGGATTCTTTCTCAAGATGCCGGCAACCCGCGGATGCAGGAAATTGCAGCCGCCATTCAAACCGGCGCAGCCGCTTATCTGGCAAGGCAGTACAAAACGATCACCATGGTCGGCATTGTTCTGGCCGTGCTTATTTTCTTCTTCCTGGGACAACTCTCTGCTGTCGGCTTCATCATCGGTGCCGTGTTGTCGGGTGCCTGCGGGTTTATTGGCATGAATGTTTCAGTTCGGGCCAATGTGCGCACGGCGCAAGCAGCCACCAAAGGCGTTGGCCCCGCGCTGGACGTAGCGTTTCGCGGTGGTGCCATCACCGGCATGCTGGTGGTGGGCTTGGGCCTTCTGGGCGTGACAGGTTTTTACTGGTTTCTGGTCGGTAACGGCAACCTGACGCCCGACAAAAGCCTGGCCAAATTGCTGGACCCGCTGATTGGTTTTGCCTTTGGCTCTTCTTTGATTTCCATCTTTGCCCGTTTGGGGGGTGGCATTTTCACCAAGGGTGCGGACGTCGGTGCCGACCTGGTGGGCAAAGTGGAAGCCGGCATTCCTGAAGATGACCCCCGCAACCCAGCCGTGATTGCCGACAACGTCGGTGACAACGTGGGTGACTGCGCGGGCATGGCGGCTGACTTGTTCGAAACCTATGCCGTCACATTGATTGCGACCATGGTGCTCGGCGCTTTGCTGGTGACCGGAGCCGGTACCTCGGCCGTGGTCTATCCGCTGGCTTTGGGTGGCGTCTCCATCATCGCCTCCATCATTGGCTGCTTTTTTGTGAAGGCCTCGCCCGGCATGAAGAACGTGATGCCGGCACTGTACAAAGGCCTCGCGGTGGCGGGCGTTTTGTCACTGATTGCGTTTTACTTCGTGACGATGTGGTTGATTCCTGACAATGCCATCAAGGCGTCGGGCAGCCAGATGGCGCTGTTTGGCGCTTGCGCGGTCGGTCTGGTGCTCACCGCGGCCCTGGTGTGGATTACCGAGTACTACACCGGAACGCAATATGCACCTGTCAAACACATTGCGCAAGCCTCCACCACGGGCCATGGCACCAACATCATTGCCGGTCTGGGTGTGTCCATGCGCTCCACCGCCTGGCCCGTGATTTTTGTGTGTATCGCGATCTGGGTGGCCTATCACCTGGGCGGCTTGTATGGCATCGCCATTGCGGCCACTTCGATGTTGAGCATGGCGGGTATCGTCGTCGCGCTGGACGCCTATGGCCCAATCACTGACAACGCCGGCGGCATCGCCGAGATGGCCGAAATGCCAAAGAGCGTGCGCGACGTCACCGACCCGCTGGATGCCGTTGGCAACACCACCAAGGCGGTGACCAAAGGTTATGCCATCGGCTCGGCAGGCTTGGCCGCATTGGTGCTGTTTGCCGACTACACCCACAAACTGGAAGCCTACGGAAAAGCCATCAGCTTCGACCTGAGTAACCCGATGGTCATCATTGGCCTGTTCATCGGCGGCATGATTCCCTACCTGTTTGGTGCCATGGCGATGGAGGCCGTGGGCCGTGCTGCAGGCTCGGTGGTGGTGGAAGTGCGTCGCCAGTTCCGCGAGATCAAAGGCATCATGGAAGGCACGGCCAAGCCTGAGTACGACACGGCTGTAGACATGCTGACCACGGCGGCCATCAAG
>CAVVSV010000073.1:0-12574 GCA_963750805.1 uncultured beta proteobacterium | reverse complement strand
CGACGTATTGCTGGCTGAAATGATGCCCCCATGACGGGGTAGCGCAAGGAATCCGACGTGTTCATGATCGGCACCATCTCCTTGATTTGCGCGGGCGTGAGAACCATGCCGTCCACGCCATTGAGACGGTTGGCATTCACGCGACGGTTGATATCGCGCATGTCTTGCAGGGAATGGCCGACATTCATCACACCGCGCTGGCTGAACATGGTGTTGTAGTTCAGGTCTTGCGACAAGCCTTCCCAAAGTTGCAGGGCTTTCTCGTACAAGTGCGTGGCGTCATCCCACAAATAATTGGAGCGGACGATGGTGGTGTTTCGTGCCGTGTTGCCACCCCCCAACCACCCGCGCTCAACCACAGCTATATTGCGCATGCCATGTTCTTTGGCCAGGTAATAGGCTGTTGCCAACCCATGACCGCCGCCACCTACAATGATCGCGTCATAACTGCCCTTGGGCGGTGGGCTGCGCCACTGCTTTTGCCAATTCTCGTGGTATGAAATGGCATTGCGTGCTAGCGAAAAAATGGAGAAATGACTCACTTCAAACCTTGTCTAAACATGTTTTGTTTCGAACGAAATCAGCATTCGATGACATTGACTGCCAATCCGCCGCGACTCGTTTCTTTGTATTTTGTCATCATGTCACGGCCGGTATCGCGCATGGTTTTGATCACCTGGTCGAGTGATACGAAATGCGTTCCATTGCCCCGCAAAGCCATTCGCGCCGCATTGAGCGCCTTTACCGAGCCCATCGCGTTGCGCTCGATACAGGGAATCTGCACGCGCCCCCCAACAGGGTCACAGGTCAAACCCAAGTTGTGCTCCATGCCAATCTCGGCCGCGTTTTCAACCTGCCCCGGGGAACCGCCCATCACGGCGGCCAACCCGGCTGCGGCCATGGAACAGGCCACACCAACTTCGCCTTGACAACCTACTTCTGCCCCACTGATCGACGCATTCTCCTTGTAGAGCAGCCCTATGGCTCCTGCCGTTAGCAAAAAGTCACGAATTCCTGCCTGGGACGCACCTGAACAAAATCGGTCGTAGTAGTGCATGACAGCGGGCACGATGCCCGCTGCGCCATTGGTTGGAGCCGTCACTACGCGACCGCCTGCGGCGTTTTCTTCATTGACCGCCATGGCGTAGACATTGACGAAATCCAGAATGGTCAATTGATCCTTGAGGGCCTGCTCAGGTCGGCTGCTCAACGTGCGGTGCAATTCCGCCGCCCGGCGCTTGACGCGCATGCCGCCTGGCAGGTGCCCATCGGTTCGGCACCCCCGCTCGACACAGCCCTTCATGGCATTCCAAATGGCATCCAAACCGGCGTCCAGTTCTGCATCTGTGCGCCAAGCGTGTTCGTTCTTTCGCATTACTTGGGCGATGGACAGACCGGTTTTTAGCGTGATTGCCAACAGTTCATCACCACTGGCAAATGGATGCACCAAAACACTGGGGTCCACCACGAAGCGCGGGGCACTTTCTTGCCCCTTGGTAAAGGCATCAGCCTCCTCCTGCGAGACCACAAAACCACCCCCAACGGAAAAATAACGCCGCTCTTCCAGCAGTGTGGCATTGGAATCAAAGGCACTCAGCCGGACGCCGTTGGAATGGAACGGCAGGGACTCACGCCGCAAAAACAAAATATCCGTCTTTTCGCGAAAAGAAATGCTGTGTTTTGAATCAACTAACAAGCTGCCTTGAGCTCGAATTTGCTTGATGCGGGCATCGATACTGTCCGGGTCAATGGTGTCAGGCATGGACCCCTCCAGCCCCAGCATGATTGCTGTGTCAGTGCCATGCCCTTTTCCGGTTGCACCGAGCGAGCCATACAGCTTAGCCTCAATACGGACCGTCGACGGCAACACATTGAGCTTGACGAGTCGTCGAGCAAATAGAGCGGCAGCCTTCATGGGTCCGACCGTGTGGGAAGATGAAGGACCGATACCGATCTTGAACAGGTCAAAAACACTGAGCGCCATGAAAGAATTGTGAATTCAGAACCCGCTTATGGTGTTTGCTTTACGACACCCAAGAACCCGCGAACGACAGCGCCGCTTGTGGCGTGAGCATGCAAGGGGGTGTCGCATGCGGACTACCCCGGTTACAGTGGCCTGCGGATACTGGACTTTTTTTTGGGGCTGGACTTTTCGCCCCAGCAACTGATTTGGAGACACAGCATGGATGAGTCATTGGCAACTGCAGAAAATCAGGCGCCCCGAGGCAGACGCCCTGGCGGCGGACGCGAAGCCAAACGGGCTGCACGTTCGGCACGCGCCAGCCAGTCAGTGCCCTACATCACCCGCAAAGTGCCCTACTACGAGGTGCTGGACGAAGAGGGATTGCAGATCATTGAACGAAATGCTGACACCATCCTGGAGGAAACAGGGATCGACTTTAGGGATGACGCCGAGGCATTGGAACTGTTCCGCGCTGCGGGTTGTGATGTTAAAGGCGAGCGAGTTCACTTTCCCCGTGGCTTGGCGAGGAAGATTGTTCAGGATTCGGCGCCCCGCGAGTTCACGCAATACGCCCGCAATCCGGCGCACAACGTGGTCATTGGTGGAAAAAACACCGTTTTCGCTCCTGCTTATGGGTCACCTTTTGTGCGCGATCTGGACAAAGGTCGACGCTACGCCACGATTGAGGACTTCCAGAATTTTGTCAAACTGACCTACATGGCGAACTCGCTCCACCATTCCGGGGGAACGATTTGCGAGCCCGTTGACCTGCCTGTGAACAAGCGTCATTTCGACATGGTTTACGCGCACATGAAGTACAGCGACAAACCCTTTATGGGCTCCGTCACCCATCCAGACCGCGCGCGTGACACTGTGGAGATGGCCAAGCGTCTGTTTGGCGACAACTACATGGACCCGCTGACGGGACGCCCCCGCACGGTGGTGATCAACCTGATCAACGCCAATTCCCCCATGACATTTGATGAAACGATGCTGGGCGCTGCCAAGGTCTACGCGCGTGCCAATCAGGCCACCATCATCACACCGTTTATCCTGGCCGGTGCCATGTCTCCAGTCACAGTAGCCGGCACTGCCGCTCAGACACTGGCGGAGGCTTTGGCGGGCATGGCATTTGTACAACTGTGCAACCCGGGAGCACCCGTGGTTTTGGGCAGTTTTGCTTCCAGTATCTCCATGCAATCCGGCGCCCCGACCTTTGGAACGCCCGAGCCTGCCTTGGTGCTTTATGTCATGGCTGCATTGGCACGACGAATGGGTGTGCCTTTTCGCTCTGGCGGCGGTTTGTGCGGCTCCAAAATTGCAGATGCACAAGCTGCATCCGAATCTGCCAACACCCTGCTTCCTACCTGTCTGGGTGGCGTTAACTTTGTGCTCCACACGGCTGGCTGGCTGGAGGGCGGTCTGTCAATGGGCTACGAAAAATTCGTCATGGACGTCGACCAGGCTGGCATGATGCACACCTTGCTTGCCGGCGTGGACTTGTCGGAAAACGGTCAGGCCATGGACGCCATTCGTGAAGTTGGCCCAGGCAAACATTTTCTGGGATGTGGACACACCCAGACCAATTTTGAAACGGCGTTTTACCGCTCCCCCATCACCGACAACAACAGCTTTGAACAGTGGGAGGCCGAGGGATCACGCGACCTGGCGCAACGCGCGAATGCCAGTTGGAAGAAGCAATTGGCCGAGTACGAATTGCCTGCCATGGATGTTGCTACTGACGAGGCTATTTTGGACTATGTGAATAGCCGCAAAGCCTCGTTTCTGGACTCCAACGTCTGATTCAAGCGGCGACGGCTGTTTTGCGTTTGGCGAGAACTTCGTCCAGCCAGTCGACGCGCATTTCCGGCACGGCGGTAATGAGCTTCTGGGTGTAGGTGTGCTCCGGATTGACGAAAATTTTGTCGGTTTGATCAAATGCCACGAACTGCCCTTGCAACATCACGGCAGTTCGGTGGGCCGTTCGGTGCACCACATCCAGATCGTGAGTGATCAGAACATAAGAAAGGCCCAACTCAGCCTGCAACTTGCGCAGCAGCGCCAGAATTTCTTCCGCAACCAGGGGGTCAAGCGCGGACGTCGGCTCATCCAGAATGATCATTTCAGGTTTGGCCGCCAAAGCACGTGCAATGCATACGCGCTGCTTTTGTCCACCTGATAATTGTCCAGGCCGACGCTCCAGAAAATCGACAGGCAGTTCAACCAACGACATCAATTCCTTGGCACGGGCCACTACTTCCTGACGCCCCAGACCAAAATAAAACTGAACTGGACGCCCCACGATGTCAAGCAGGGTTTGGCGCGGGTTGATGGCAACGTCGGGAATTTGGTAAACAAGCTGAATGCGTCGTTTGAGTTCTTTGTCCCGGGCTTTCAGAGATGGCGGCAGCGCCTTGCCCTGGAACAAGATTTCGCCACTTTGGGGGGGCAACAACCCGGTCACGACACGCGCCAACGTTGATTTTCCCGAACCCGACTCTCCGACCACGGCGACCGTTTCTCCGCGCTTGACATCCAGAGAAACGCCTTTGACAACATGGAAATCGCCGTAATAGGCGTGGCAATCCTTGATCGACAAGACGGTTTCCGGCTTGACTGTGCCTTGAACGGCCCGTTCACTGGCCGCAGCACCCCTCACAGCCACCAGCCGGGACGTATAGTCTTGCCTGGCCTCATGCAGGATTTGTTGCGTCAAGCCTTCCTCAACTTCTTTGCCATGACGCAAGACCTTGATTCGGTCCGCAACCTGGGCAACCACCGCAAGGTCATGGGTGATGTACAGGGCTGCCGTGTTGTACTGATGAATCAGTGATTTCAACAGGATCAACACTTCAATTTGAGTCGTCACATCCAAAGCGGTGGTTGGTTCGTCCAGGACCAATACATCGGGGCGACAGGACATTGCCATCGCGGCCATCGCTCGCTGCAACTGCCCGCCAGAGACCTGATGCGGATACCGTGAACCGAAATTTTGGGGATCCGGCAAATCCAGCGAAGTAAAAAGTTGCCGTGCCCAAGCTTCTGCCTCGGCCCGAGTCATCAGTTTGTGAATCAGGGGTGCTTCGCAGACCTGATCCATCAAGGTGTGGACTGGGTTGAATGCGGCGGAGGCGGATTGGGCAATATAGGCGATACGTTTGCCGCGAACACTACGCCTCCCCTCGGCATCCAGCGCCCGAATATTCACACCACCCAAAATCACTTCTCCGGCAGCAATGTGCACACCGGCCCTGGCGTAACACATGCTTGACAGGCCGATCGTAGATTTCCCAGCGCCGCTTTCACCAATCAAGCCAAGAACCTCACCCTTCTTGAGGTTGAGGTCAACGTTATCAACGATGACATTTCCTGCGATGCTTTCAAGTCGAAGGCCTTTGATTTGAAGAATGATTTGATCGCTCATGGAAGACTTCCTTGATCAGAGTTCAGCTTGGGCACCGGAAGGACGGGCGTCAATTGACAGCATCCAGTCCACCAGCAAATTGATTGATACGGTCAACAAGGCAATGGCCGCTGCCGGGTAAATCGGCGCCATCATGCCGAAGTTGATCGCGGCGGCATTCTCTCGAACCATGCCCCCCAAGTCGGCATATGGCGGTTGAATTCCAAGGCCCAGAAACGACAATCCGGCGATAAACAAAAAGTTAAAACAAAACCTCAGACCAAATTCGGACACCAGGGGCGCCCACGCGTTGGGCAGTATCTCGCTGGTTATGACCCACCACAATCCTTCGCCGCGGAGTCGCGCCGCCTCTACGTATTCCATCACGGTCAAGTTCATACCCAAAGCCCGGGAGAGTCGAAAAACGCGGGTTGAGTCCAATACGGCAATCGTGAGAATCAAAACAGGGATGCTGGAGCCAAACACGCCCAAAATGATCAACGCGAAGATCAAGCTTGGAATGGACAACATCACATCGACAAGGCGACTGAAGAAAATATCAACCCAACCGCCCATCACTGCGCTGACGAATCCAATGATGATGCCGATGAAGAAAGAAACAAGCGTAATCGCTAACGCAACACCAATCGTCATGCGCGCACCGTAAAGAATGCGTGTGAACATGTCACGACCAATCTGGTCTCCGCCCAACCACATTTTGGCGGAGGGCTGATCCCAAGTACCGCCAATATTGGCCGACTCTGGGTAAGGCGCCAGCCATGGCGTAAACAATGCGACAAAAATAAATATCGTGACTACTGTCAATCCAAACCAGGCAGCTACTGTGGGTTTTTGTCCAAATATTTTCATGGGTCTCATCTCCTTTTTTTGTGGATCAACGCTTGTGGCGAAGTCGCGGATTGACAAAAATCACAAGGATGTCAGCCAATGTATTCAGTACAACGAATACCAAGGCAAAAACAAGACCGCAGGCCTGAATAACTGGCACATCCCGTTTTGAAACTGCATCCACCATCAACTGCCCCAACCCGGGATAAACGAAAACCGCCTCTATCACCACCACACCCACAACCAGGTAAGCCAGGTTCAAAGCCACCACCGTGATGATGGGCGCAGCGGCATTGGGCAATGCATGACGAGTGATAACGCGATGGCGTTTAGCCCCTTTTAAAAAAGCCATTTCGATGTAAGGCGTTGACATCACCGACAACACCGAACTGCGAGTCATGCGCAGCATGTGGGCTGCCACCAGCAAAGTGAGCGTGATGGCGGGCAAGGTGCTTTGGTAAACCCGCTCACCAAAAGGCATTCCGTGGAATACGGTGGACAGAGAAGGAAACCATTGCACATTCACTGCCATAAGAATGATCAGCAAATAGGCAATGAAAAACTCAGGTAGCGAGATAGCGATCAGCGTTAAAACATTGGCCAGTTGATCCGACAACTTGCCCTCATTGATGGCAGAGAAAACACCCAGCCCCACAGCGAAAGGAATTGCAATAAGCGCTGCATAACCAGCCAAAAACAGCGTGTTGCCGAGTCGCGGAAGTACCTCGTCAACAATGACACGTTTGTTGGTCAGCGCCACGCCCAAGTCGCCATGTAAAGCCCCCGCAAGCCAATTCCAATAACGGAGGTAGGCGGGAACATCAAGGCCCAGTTCCTTGCGAAAAACGATGAGCGCTTCCGGTGTAGCACCCTGCCCCAAAACCGCTGAGGCGACATCCCCCGGCAATATCTGAGTACAGACAAAAATCAGGATAGACACTGCGAACAAAGTCAATATTCCTAACAGCAATCGATTCAGAATCAATTTCGCCATGGCAAATTTCCAGGTGATGTGGCAAGTGGCAGTAGAGACCAAGTCCGTTTGAGTACATCAAACGCAAGAAGCGTTCCCATCATTGAAAAAAGCGGGGAGGCTTACAGCCCCTCCCGCTTTTTCTAATCATTGCGGCTCAATGTGCAAAAGATGTTGCTCAGGCAAACCAACCTTTTTCAGCAATGCGGGCGTCGCCCATGTCGTAACGACCTGAAGGGGTCAAGCCCTGCAGTTTGGTCACGTGTGCGTCCAGGTAGTCCTGCACCGCAAAACACACCATGCCGGAGTTTTGACTGATCAGTTCCTGGCAGCGCGCATACATTTGGGCACGTTTGACCTGGTCCAGTTCAACCCGTGCGCTGACCAGCAGCTTTTCAAACTCAGCATTGTTGAAGTGCGTGTCATTCCAGGTTGTATTTGCCTTGAATGTGCTGGTCAACTGGTTGTCGATCGTCGGCCGGTTGCCCCAATACACGGCGCAAAATGGAACTTTGAGCCAAACGTTGTCCCAATAGCCATCGCCAGAAACGCGCTTCAGATCCATTTTGATGCCGGCTTTGGACAAGGATTCCTGAAAAATCTGGCCCGAATCGGTTGCACCAGAAAATGCGCCTTCGGAAACCTGCAGTTCCAAGGGACTGGATATGCCTGCCTTCGCAAAGAAAAATTTGGCCTTGTCAGGATCGTACGAGTTTTGCTTTTGCTTGGGATCAAAATATTTCATGCGGGGACCAACGGTGTTGTCGTTGCCAACCGTGGCGTAACCCGAAAAAACGTTGTCCACGATCGTTTTGCGGTCAATGCCGTGTTTCAGCGCCATCATCAAGTCATTGTTTGAGTACGGCGCCTTGTCGGTTTGGGCCACAAACGCAAATCGATTGCCCATGCCTGGCGTGCGGGCCACCTTGATTGCATTGTTTTTGGCCAGCAGTGCGGCAGTCTTTGGATTGACGCGATTAATGAGGTCCACCTGACCCGTGATCAATGCTTGGGTACGCGCCGCCGCATCACCGATGTAACGAAGCTCAACCCGATCAAAGTTGGCGCGATTGGGCTTCCAGTAGTTCCCTGGTTTTCGCTTGAATGTTGACCTGACGCCCGGCTGAAACTCTTCAAGCGTGTAAGCCCCAGTGCCGTCTGGTTTGCTGAAATCGGTCGTGCCATTGGGTACCACAATGATGTGGTAATCGCTCAAGTTGAAAGGCAAGTCCAGATTGCCGTTGGTCATCAAAATCTGAATCTGGTTGGCGGACAATTTTTTGATTTCCTTGACATCTGCCAGCAGTGCCTTGGCGGGTGACTTGGTTTCGCCACGGTGCATGTTCAGCGAGAAAATAACATCGTCTGCGTCCAGGGTCTTACCGGACGTGAAGGTGACCCCTTTGCGAATATTGAAAGTCCAGTCCGTCGCGCCCGGCTTCACATCCCAGCTCTCAAACAATTCACCGGTGGCATCTCCATTGTCCGCAACCTCAACCAGATTGTTCCAAAGCATCAGGCTGGTCGAAATCATGATGGAGTCAGCATAGGTACGTGGATCAAGACTGTCCGATGCAGAGCCGCCTTCCAGTCCAAGACGAAGCGTACCGCCCTTTTTTGGGGCGCCCTGAGCCATTGCAGGCATTGCACCAAACGTCGCCGAGAGACCCAAGGCAGCGGCGCTGGTGATCAACTGCCGCCGGTCCAGGATGATTCGGGACTCCGATTGATTTTCGATATTTGCCATTTGTTCAAAACTCCAATTTGATCGATAAACACAGTCCCGTTGAGTCGCCGTTTGGGTGGAAAACTCTCGAGCAGCCCGAGGCAAGAAACTTTGCACTCTGCCTTTATCCTAACGCACTAACTGCCTATTGCGACACACATATATTCCCTTAGTAAGGCAAACAATTTGCATCGCTTTTGTCAATCGAAAGAGTAGTTTTTCAGGGCCGAGAATCGGCAAAAGTCGCCAAACGACTAGCTTGCGTCGCCTTTGAATAATTGGACTGCGACCAGAATGCTAGAAATGGCCGCGAGAGCCCCAAATGGCTTCTCAGTTCAAATTTGGGTAGCCCAAATTTTCGGCATTTTTTGCCTGCCGGCCAATCACGCCGTAGGAACTTTGCGGGACAACTTCAAAACCGGATACGGACAATTTTCGCAACAACTCCGGAACTGATGTTTTCAAAAATTCCAAAGTCTGGCGCAAATCACCAGCTTGCTCGTCAGTCACCAAAACAGATGAGATAAGGGGCAGCCCTGGCGTCGGTTTTGAATGTCCCAGGACTCGGATGCCTTCGACCCATTTTGGGGCATATTGGCGGGCAAGCCCAAAGGTCACACAGTCGATGGCAGCCACATCCGCATCACCACGTTGCACAAAATTAAGGCTGGCCAAATGTGAGCCAGACTCCAGGACTTTGTCAAAAAAGCGACCCTCGTGGGCCAGTGGTGCGATGGCATCCCGCAAGGCATTCATCCCGCTTTGTGAATGTGGTTGATTGATGACGGCACACTTACCCCGAAGTGATTCCAGCGAATCAAACTCCGCGTCGTCACGAACCACGAAGAAACTGACGTAATTTGGACCATTGCATCCCGGGAAATCGAATGCCGGTGTCGCTATAAGCCGCACCTTGTTCTTCAATAGGGTTACATACGGATAACCGCAGGTCTGTGCGAGCAGAACGTTTGAACTCTGCCAAAAATCCAGCAGGTCAGATTCAGGTCGAACAATCTCCATGGCATTGTTCCAGCCCCTATTGCGCAATCCGGCCATCACGGCGACCAAAAAATCTTCCCACGCCTTCGACACGTCAGCTGACACGTTGTACATAGGCATGGCAAGTCGCCATGTTTTCTGTCCGGTCACCTCACGGACTTCGTTTTGCGATAGGGGTGGACAGGCTCATCAATGCGGCGAAACCCGAACCGGCGCATTAAATTGCCATAGCCTGGTACCAAAAAGTCATCGCAGCGGGCAATGTAGTCAGCGCGATTGGCCCGGTAAACCCTCGGCAGCAAGTACCAGGGAAGACTGGGCAAATCATGATGAACCAAATGGTAGTTGTTGTTGAGGTAAAGAAGGCGCATCGGCCATGCCGCCTCATTGATGACAATGCGATGCTTGCAATTGTCGGCAGCGCGATGCTCATAGTAGGAGCGGATCATGGCAAGCGATAAGGCCGGGTAGGCAATACCAAAAACATAATGAATTGGGCTGATCCCCGCGTATGAATGGACCAGAGTCAGCATCCCCCCCAGCAAACTCAAGTGGGTCAGCCACATGGCGACATACTTGAAATTTCCATTTAATGGCTGCTTGATGGCTTCCAGATAAGTGGGCACCAATGCCATGGCTGGCCCCAATAAAAACCGCCCCCAAAAGCTCTTTCTGGCCGTATAGAGAATTCGCATGAATGTGCCGCTGCTATGCCAGCGCCTGTCCGAAACGTAATGCGTTTCAGGATCGACATCTGGCAAGGTCAGATTCTTGTCATTGTGATGGCGAAGGTGGCTCTCGGCATAGAGCGTGTAGGGGAACCAAACGGCCAGAGGCGCAAATCCCAAAACCTTGTTCACCCATCGAAATCGGGTGGGATGCCCATGAACCAATTCGTGCTGAATTGACATGTACCAGGCGCATACGACGATCAAGATCATCGACGTCAAAACCTTGCCCAGGCTTTCGTGAACAATGAGGGCACCCACCCACGCCGCGTGAACCGCTAACAAAATCAGCCAGGTTGGCCATTCGGTTCGAGCCGTTAAACCGGACAGCAATTCCTCGATATTCTTTCGTTGGGCGGGATTCAGATACTCGGACATGGGCGCTCAATATACATTGCAATTTCACAAAGCCGTCACAAAACGTCACGTTTCCCCGGCAGCCCAATCGTTCTTCCGGCAAATTTTGGCCTGGGCAAACTCGCATGCAAACTCGCCATACGCTCAATTTTCTCCAATACAAGTGAGGCAAATGCTGTCGATTTGGGTCCGGCGATTTCAACGTTTAGCAACATCACTTCGTTGACGGCCAGGGAATTAGCAGCCCCCACGTGATGCAAACTCTGGCAAAGGTGCAACCGCTTTTTGTCATGGGCCATAACCTGTGTATAGACCTCCACGGCGGCACCCGCCTTGACTTCCTCCAGAAAATTGAGGTGGCACTCCAAGGTGAACAGGGAGTGGCCCGTAGATTGGCGACCAGCCTCCCCCAGGCCAATGTGGTCCATCAATGAATCACTGGCAAGGCTGAAAATCAGCAAATAGTAGGCATCACGCAGGTGTCCGTTGTAGTCGACCCAATCCTGCAATATGGTGCCTTGCCAAGTGCAAAGCCCGCGGGCGGAAAAACCATCACTGGCCATGGTCACGGTCATGGTCATGGTCATGGTCATGGTTTTTGGTTCTGGAGTAAAAAAGTGAACCCATGCGCATGAACTGTATTTTCCTCAAACCCGGATTTGCCCACCTTTTGCGACTTTGCCTTGGTTCGCCACGACATGTCTGAGCTTCAGGCGAACATCCGCGCCGATTGCGGTCAGAATCCGCAGAGTCAATTTCTTGAAGGAAACCCCGGTGGGCAAATTACTGATTCCTCTGGCCTCACTGCTGAGCGGGGTGAGCATGCTGGTAATTGGTACCGGCCTGCTTTTCGCTGCCATAGGGGCGCAGGCGGCATCCGCCAAATTTTCAGGCCTGGTCACCGGCTTGATCATGTCGGCGTATTTCGCCGGCTTCGTCTATGGTACCTATGCCTGTCCCGTCATTATTCGCGCGGTGGGCCACATACGGGCTTTTGCCGCCATGGCCTCCATTGCGTCTGCTCTGCCCATATTGCATGCACTCTGGATCAACC
Organism: uncultured beta proteobacterium; assembly: GCA_963750805.1. Classification (GTDB taxonomy): domain Bacteria; phylum Pseudomonadota; class Gammaproteobacteria; order Burkholderiales; family Burkholderiaceae_C; genus JANYCG01. The sequence continues at coordinate 522 of CAVVSV010000073.1, read as the reverse complement.
CATGGTCTTGGGGAGTCCTTCGGTTTGTAACGGGGGTTTGTCTGGTCGGCCTGTATATCGTGATCGAGAGTTGGCTCAATGTAGTGGCGACCAGCAATCAGAGGGGACAGGTGTTCGCAGCCTACATGGCAGTGAATGGCGTTTCACTCGCATTGGGTCAGTGGCTGATTTTGGTGGGTGACCGCTTTGGGTTCGTGCCCTTTGCACTGGTGTCCATTCTGTTTTCATTCGCCTTGTTGCCCATCACGCTCACCCCCGTGACTGAGCCGGAACCAACGGAATCCCCAAAGCTGGGGCTTTTCAAACTTTTCGCCATCTCGCCCATTGGGGTCATTGGTGCCATTGGTTCCGGATTGCTAAGCGGCGCTTTTTACAGTCTGGGTCATGTTTTTGGCCAGGGCGTGGGCTTCAGTGAAAAGGGCGTTGCCGCCTTCATGGCGGCAACCATCCTGGGTGGCGCCGTTTTTCAATGGCCTGTTGGCCACCTTTCCGACAAGAACGACCGCCGGGTTGTGCTGTTTT
>CAVVSV010000072.1:0-7912 GCA_963750805.1 uncultured beta proteobacterium | reverse complement strand
ACGCGGTGGATATGTTGATGTTGACCGCTCCTCCACGCTGGATTGGGATGCGTTGCGCCAGAAAATTGCCCGTGATGGCATGCGCAATTCCAACTGCGTGGCCATCGCGCCGACGGCCACCATTTCCAACATCATTGGAGTGGATGCATCGATTGAGCCCTGCTTTGGCAATCTGTCCGTGAAGTCCAACCTGTCGGGCGAGTTCACCATCATCAATGGCTACCTGGTGCGCGACCTCAAACGCCTGGGTCTTTGGGACGATGTGATGGTGATGGACCTCAAACATTTTGACGGCTCGCTCAACCCCATCGACCGCGTACCAGCGGAGATCAAGGCCTTGTACGCCACCGCCTTTGAGGTGGAAACCCGCTGGCTGGTGGAAGCCGCTGCCCGCCGTCAAAAGTGGATTGACCAGGCGCAATCACTCAACATCTACATGGCGGGTGCCTCCGGCAAAAAGCTGGATGACACCTACAAGCTGGCTTGGGTACGGGGACTGAAAACCACCTACTACCTGCGCACACAGTCGGCCACGCACGCCGAGAAATCAACTGTCGCGGCTGGACGCATGAATGCAGTGTCTTCCGGTGGCAGTGACACGCGTGGCAATACCAGCGGCATGAGTGCTCTGGATGCAGCCGCCGCCGCGGCCATTGACCAGATGAAGATGGCGACCAACGCGGCCACCGATGTGAAATTTTGTGGCGTTGATGACCCCACATGCGAGGCCTGCCAATAGTGTTTTGAGTTGCGTACGACGCGATAGAACAACACAATATTGCAGCGGAATGAATGAACTCTTTTCAATTCATTTCGCCTCTCTGATAATCTGAAGATTGGAACCATTTATGTTGTCCTGGGACGAAGAAGTCAAGCCCTCACCGCAAGTGTCAGTCAACCACGGCTCAAATGCCGGCCGTGTGATGCAGCCGCCTTTGCCAACTCCTACTTTGCGAACTCTGGATGACGGTGCTGTCATGCCAGTACTGACAGTCACCACAGGTTCAGCCACGGCACATCCCGCCGTAAAACCAGCATCTCCCCATCGCGTCAACGCAGCCGACAAGCGAATCATCAACGGCAAGACCGATGTGAATCAGCTGGTGCCCTTCAAATACAAGTGGGCATGGGAAAAGTATCTGGCCAGCTGCGCCAACCACTGGATGCCACAAGAGGTCAACATGACCCGCGACATCGCCCTCTGGAAAGACCCGAATGGTTTGTCCGAAGACGAGCGGCGCATCATCAAACGCAACCTCGGTTTTTTTGTAACCGCTGACTCACTGGCTGCCAATAACATTGTTCTCGGCACCTACCGCCATATCACGGCACCGGAGTGCCGGCAGTTCCTGCTGCGCCAGGCGTTTGAGGAAGCCATTCACACCCATGCTTACCAGTACATTGTGGAATCTCTGGGCCTGGATGAGAGTGAAATTTTCAATGCCTACAACGAAGTCAAATCCATCCGCGACAAGGATGAGTTTTTGCTGCCATTCATCGGGGCCATCATGGACCCGAATTTCCATACCGGCACCCCGGCAGACGATCAGACACTGCTTAAATCATTGATCGTCTTTGCCTGCCTCATGGAAGGTCTTTTCTTCTACGTGGGTTTCACACAAATTTTGGCTTTGGGTCGCCAGAACAAGATGACGGGTGCCGCCGAGCAGTACCAGTACATCCTGCGCGATGAATCCATGCATTGCAATTTCGGCATTGACCTGATCAACCAGCTCAAGGCAGAAAATCCGCAGCTCTGGACACCAGAATTCAAGGCCGAAATTAAGGCGCTGTTCGAGCAGGCGGTAGAGCTGGAATATCGCTACGCTGAAGACACCATGCCACGTGGCGTGCTGGGCATGAATGCGTCCATGTTCAAGGGTTACCTTCGCTACATAGCCAATCGGCGCGCAACGCAGATTGGACTGGAGCAGTTGTTCCCCAATGAGGAAAATCCATTTCCCTGGATGAGCGAAATGATTGACTTGAAAAAGGAACGTAATTTCTTTGAGACGCGCGTCATCGAGTACCAATCGGGTGGCGCGTTGTCCTGGGATTGAGATTTGTCTCAATCAAGATGGTAAGAATGATGCAAATTGCTGATAGTGCCAAAGAGTTCTGCAGCAGTTTGTGCACCCGAGTTCATGGTGCTGGGCATTGGCCCAACACCATGAATCGCTTCATGCAACCAACTGGCATGAAGTGCTCTTTGTAAATTGATCAAGGAGAAAATTGAAATGGCAACTGCAAAAAAACCGGCCGCAAAAAAGGCCGCTCCCGCGAAGTCCGCTGCACCTGCTAAAAAAGCAGCACCAGCGAAAAAAGTAGCCGCTAAAAAAGCGGCACCGGCCAAAAAGGCAGCGCCTGCTAAAAAAGCAGCGCCCGCCAAGAAAGCCGCTCCAGCCAAAAAGGCAGCACCTGCTAAAAAAGCAGTAGCCGCCAAGAAAGCTGCTCCAGCGAAGAAAGCCGCTCCAGCCAAGAAGGCAGCCGCCAAAAAAGCGCCTGCCAAGAAAGCTGCTGCAGCCAAAAAACCTGCTGCGAAAAAGCCAGCCGCCAAGAAAGCAGCCAAGAAGCCGGCTGCGAAGAAAGCTGCGAAAGCACCCGCTGCCAAGGCAGCGCCTGCTCCCGCTGCCCCGGCAGCTCAGACCACTTTGAATCCGCAGGCCGCCTGGCCATTTCCGACAGCCACCAAGCCTTAAAACGCTGGCTCTACGGACAAAGCCCGATGTCGAAAGACCTCGGGCTTTTTTATTTTTATACTAAAAATATAGCAAACTATTCAATTGGGACGCGGACTTCAAGGGTAAAAGGCCAATACCCGATACCCTGCAATGCGCTCCGAACCTGCCAGATCCGTAGCGTTCACGGCGAAGCCACCCGACCAGTCGCTACGCGCCGCCAATGACGTAGCCGGCGCTCCAAACTCTGCGGGCGAAAACACCTTCTTCAAGACGGTCTGCTCCTGGGAGTCCGTCAACGTCAGTTCCAGGGAGGGCATGGCCACGACAACCGGTGCCGAATTCCTGATTGATAAACCCAGGCGGTACGCGTCGCCACGAATTTTCGTGAATGACGCGTTGTCAATCACGATTGATTCAATTTGCCGTAATGGCGCCAACCCACAATTCAATGGCGAACACAGGGCCAAAAGGATGGGCCGGACTTCAGGGTGTAAAGCAACGATCCGGTCACGCTCCTGAACAGCGACCTGAACCCCCAAAAGGATCAGCAACAAAAATCCGGTGAGTCCGAGGGCAAGCCTCACCATGGGTCGCCGCCAGGCAGACTCAACGGCTGCCTCCTTCATGAACGAAACCGCCGGAAAGACTGGATCCTCAGTTGGCGACGCAGCAGCCAATGCAATGTCACTCTTCAAGTCGGTATTGGATTCGGCAAAAGAAGGGGTTGAAAAATCGTGCGCCTCAACACGCTCCAGGAATGGTTCAGGATTCTCTCGATGAGCCCCAACCGGGAGGGAAGTGTCAACCTCCGGCCAGACGGGTTCTGCATCGAAGGATTTTTCTTCAATGGTTAAATGGGCCGTGCCGGTGGGAGGCGGCGGCTCGGGAGTTTCCTCAATCTGAGGGGTCGCACTCTGAAGGTGCTCTGGAGGCAATTGGGCGGTCTGGACCGGCGCTTCAAATACCGGCAAGGGCTGCGCCTCCTGAAACAGGTTGGCCGACGCGTCGAAAACCTCATCGCATTGTCCGCAACGCACCCAACCTTCAGAGATACGAAGCTGATCCGGCACCACCTTGAACAAGGTCTGGCAGGCGGGGCAACGTGTGATCAGGCTCATACCCGCCAGATTCTATGATGCAGTCACCCGTCAGAACGACGCTGTCATCAGAATCCAGCCGTCTTCACGGTCACTCACCTCAAGTCGGGCGTGGGGGCGGTAAGCCGCTTTCAATTCCTCTGCCTGACGCTCCAGAATACCGGCAAGCACCAAAGAACCTCCCGCAGCGACACGGGCACACAACAGTGGTGCCAGCACCTTGAGCGGTGTCGCCAAAATATTGGCCAGGACGACCTGATACTGACCATTGACAGCATCAGGTTGACCCGCCGTCAATTGCACATCATTGGCCTTGGCGTTCAGCACCGTGGATTCGACAGCCGCCTCATCGATATCCACCGCATCAATGTCCCTGGCGCCAAATTTGGCCGCGCCAATGGCCAGAATGCCCGAACCACACCCATAGTCCAAAACACGCCCCCAAGCGGGCAGTTCACCCGAGCCGACAGCCGCACCGCGACGGGCGATCCATCGAAGGCACATGCGGGTAGTGGGATGTGTTCCGGTGCCAAATGCCAAGCCGGGATCAAGCCGAATGATCCTCGTAGCCTGCGCAGGAGGCTCATGCCAGGTAGGTACTATCCAGAACTCGGGTGTGATTTCCACTGGCGTGAATTGGGATTGCGTCAGTCGCACCCAATCCTGATCCGGCACAGGATTCACGCCTAACAGACGGCAACCATCAAAAAAGTCCTGTGCAACCAGCAAGGTGGCTGCGTCTTGGGCCAATGCTTGCGTCGCATACAAAGCCAAAATTCGCGATCTTTGCCAGCCGTCCTTGGGTGGCGGCATGCCCGGTTCGCCAAACAGAGCCTGCTCCGCTTCGGTCTGGGCGTCCGCGTCCTCGACACTCACACTCAAGGCATCCAGCGCGTCCAGTGCGTCACTCAGGGTTTCAACACAATCCTGAGGACAGATCAGGCTCAATTCAAACATGCAACAACCTGAAAAACCTAGCGCTTGTGGTGGCCCAGCCACTCTTCAAGGTAATGGATATTGGTACCACCAGACATGAATTTCGCATCAACCATCAATTCGCGGTGCAGGGCTATGTTGGTATTGATCCCTTCAATCACGGTTTCACCCAAGGCCGTTCTCATGCGCGCCAGGGCCTGTTCACGGGTATCGCCATGCACAATGATCTTGCCAATCATGGAGTCGTAATTCGGCGGCACAAAGTAGTTGGTGTAAACGTGAGAGTCAACCCGAACACCGGGTCCGCCCGGCGGGTGCCACATCGTGATTCGACCGGGCGATGGAATGAACTTGTAGGGGTCTTCGGCATTGATCCGAACTTCGATCGCATGGCCACGAATCTCAATCTGGCGTTGTGTGAAGGGCAACTTCTCGCCTGCCGCCACCATGATTTGGGTCTTGACGATGTCCACACCGGTAATCCATTCGGTCACCGGGTGCTCCACCTGAACGCGGGTGTTCATTTCGATGAAATAAAACTCGCCATCTTCGTACAGGAATTCAAATGTTCCGGCACCCCGGTAACCAATCTTCTTGCAGGCGGCAACGCACCGCTCGCCCACCCGCTCGATCAGTTTGCGCGGGATGCCTGGTGCTGGTGCTTCCTCGATGATTTTTTGATGACGGCGCTGCATGGAACAGTCGCGCTCGCCTAGGTAGACCGCGTTCTTGAATTTGTCGGCCATCACCTGAATTTCAATGTGGCGCGGGTTCTGCAAAAACTTTTCAAGGTAAACCGCTGCATTGCCAAATGCGCTGCCTGCTTCCGCCTTGGTCATCTGCACGGCGTTGATCAGGGCAGCCTCCGTGTGGACCACCCGCATGCCGCGCCCGCCGCCGCCGCCAGCGGCCTTGATGATGACCGGATAGCCGACCGACTTCGCAATCCGGCGAATCATGACCGGGTCATCAGGCAATTCACCCTCAGACCCTGGCACACACGGCACACCGGCCTTGATCATGGCCTGCTTGGCGGAAACCTTGTCGCCCATGATGCGGATCGATTCCGGCGTCGGTCCAATGAACTGGAATCCGCTTTTCTCGACCCGCTCGGCGAAATCGGCGTTTTCACTCAGGAAACCGTACCCTGGGTGAATGGCCTCGGCATCGGTCACCTCGGCGGCCGAGATGATCGCCGGCATGTTGAGATAGCTCAAGCTGGATGCCGCAGGTCCGATGCACACCGCTTCCTCAGCCAGTTTGACGTATTTGGCTTCCCGGTCTGCTTCCGAATACACCATCACCGCCTTGATGCCGAGTTCCCGGCAGGCGCGTTGAATGCGAAGCGCGATTTCACCGCGATTGGCAACCAGAATTTTTTTGAACATGAATGATTGCTTCAGTGGTGGGGCGCGCTACTCAATTTCAAACAAAGGTTGCCCGTATTCAACGGCTTCTCCGTTTTCGCACCGGATTCTCGAAATGGTGCCGGATTTGTCAGCCTCAATTTCGTTCAATATTTTCATGGCTTCAATGATGCAAACAGTTTCGCCCGATTTGATGGAGTCTCCGACTTCAACAAAGGCTTTGGCCCCCGGCGAAGCGCTGCGGTAAAACGTACCCACCATGGGTGACTTGACGACATGGCTTGAATCCACTGGAACGACGGCAGGCGCGCTGACTTCATTTGCCATTGGCTGCGGCGCAGGTGCTGTTTGGGCTGGCGCATAGGCCATCGGCGCGTGCATGGCATTGCCATAGCCTTGCATCATGGCCCCGCCGCCTTTGACGATGCGGACTTTGCCTTCAGCTTCCGTGATTTCCAGTTCCGACACATTTGAGTCAGACACCAGGTCGATCAGTGTTTTGAGCTTACGTAAATCCATGAGATCTCCAACGTTTTTTCAAACACAAATTATTAAAAGTCGGCAAATTCTACCAACTTACATCCATTGGCATGCATTTATAAAGATTTTGCGAGCTTTTTCTCGATGCGCATGAGGAGCGGAATCGTGGTTTTGCCGGGCGCATCGACAAGGAACAAGCCCTTTGTCACTTGAGTTGTGCCCATGCACCCAAGTCAGCCGGCGATACCTGGCCCATTTTACGGTGAAGCACCCCGCCTTCAGAACCGACCACGACGGTAAACGGTAAACCACCTGATAAATTCCCCAACGATTTGCTTAACTCGACGCCGGACATGCCCGCAAGAACGATCTGAAAATCAAGCGGCATTTTCTTTAAAAAACCATTCACCGCCGCCCGCTGATCAACTGCCAAGCCCAAAACTTGCCAGCCATTTTTGATATTTTCCTGATAGAAGCGGTTAATTAGAGGGAGTTCCTCCACGCAGGGTGGGCACCAGGTGGCCCAAAAATTAATCAGCAACGGCTTGCCTTTCAATGACGCCATGGCAACGGATTTGCCCTCGGGCGTCTCAAACGCCAACTCCCAAAACTTGGAGGTTTGCAGGGCGTCGCCAGATGCGCCAGAACCCGTTACCGTCGCGTTTGCCAAACCATTCTGTGCGCCATTGCGCTGCTGCCACCAAGCCAAACCGGCCCCTCCAGTGGCGGCCGTGGCGGCAACAGAGGCAAAAACAAGGCGTCGGCGCTGGATCAGTGTTTCAGTCATTTCATTTTGCATTTATTGGCTGTCATCATTGTTCAATAGCCGCTCTAATGCAGCCAAGTCACCCCGATGGGTCTGGCCTTTGGCATCAGGCTTAAGCGCGCCGCGCAAATCATCATGGTCATAAATCATGAGATGAACGCCCACTTCCTCATTCAATTCACGGCAAAAGCTGTGCACGCTTAAGGCATCCACCACATCGCCAGTGAAGCCGGTGACTGATCGTGGCACATAACTCACGCGCAGGTCAATCAAGGCTATCTCGGCGGATTTGGAATCATCGCAAAACAACTGGATATAAATGTCGCTCAGTCGCGTTGCGGTTCCCCGCCACACGGCGCCACCCAAATGCGGCCTGAAGCCCGACATTCGGTTCATCCAGGCTTTGGCATGCAGCCTCAGCGCGTTCAATTCTTCAGCTTGGGTGTCGGCACAAAACATGGCGATGTAGTCCCGCACTTCATCTTCAATCTCGTCATTGCCGGGCAACGCTGTACGCACTGGCAAGCCCATCTGTTTCACGGCCCGACGCTTGGCCGCGCCATATTCCAAGCCTTCTTCAACGAC
>CAVVSV010000071.1:0-12084 GCA_963750805.1 uncultured beta proteobacterium | reverse complement strand
TACAACAAAGAAATGAAAAAGAGCGACCAAGCCACCGACGTCCTGGCTTCTGCCACAGAGGGCGTGGTGTAAAACCGGGTCAATAGATGTGGCAAGCCCGCCGTGCCTACCATCAGGCAAAACATAAGGGCCAAGAAATTACGACGGGAGACATCAAACGCATGGCGCTCCTGCTCCGTTCCGTTGGGATCGCCGGCAAACGGCTTGGCATGCTCGGGCATGCCGGCCAAGGGTTTGGCCCGATCCTGGTTTTCGTGCATTGCGGCCGTCCAGCGTTCGCGGGCACTGGCGGCATCTTTGGGTAGCGCCGATATTTCCCGCCGAACTGCAAAGATCAAGGCTTCGTCAACACGGTGCTCCATCAGCCACTTTTGACGCTCTTTTCAAAACCCTTCGATCCGTTTCCAGCGCCTCTTCCACATTGAGCAGCTTCGATTCATAGGCCTTTGCCCGTTTGGCATAAATCTCGATGACTTCCCGTTCTGCCGGCAATTCGGCGAGGCGTGCCTCCATGTCAGAGATTTTCTTGAGTTGCTGGCCATACACGATGGGGGCCAATGGATTGCCCAATTGTTTGTACGCCACACCACGACACTGGTATCAAAAACGCCAGGATCAACATGACATATTGGGCCACCTGTGTCCAAGTCACAGCCCGCATGCCACCCAAAAATGAACACACCAGCACGCCACCCAAACCCAGCAACACACCAATTTCAAACTGCACCCCGGTCAGGCGCGAGGTAATCAAACCCACGCCATAAATTTGGGCTACAACATAGGTGAAAGAACACAAAACAGCGGCAAACGCAGCGATAGCGCGGGGCCAGCGGCCCCCGAATCTCACGCCAAAATAATCGGGCACGGTGTAAAGATTGAGCTTTCGCAAATAAGGCGCGATGAGCAATGCAAGAAGGCAAAACCCGCCCGTCCAGCCCATGACATAAGCCAAACCGCCCGGCTGGGACTCAGGCCCCGAGAAGCCCTGCAAATAGAGGCCCCCGGCAAGACTGATGAAAGACGCTGCGCTCATCCAGTCTGCTGCGGTGGCCATGCCGTTGTAGATGGCGGGAATCCGCCGACCGGCTACGTAATACTCGGTCGCTTCCGCAGTGCGGCCATAAATGCCTATTCCGGCGTACAAGGCAATTGTGGCGAATAGAAAAATTGCGCCCACCCATTGTTTGGACAGGCCTACCCGCTCTGCAATCCCCAAGGCCAGCAAAAACCCGAGCAACGAGAAAACGTAGATAGTGAATTTACGCCGCAGACGGCTTCGATACAAGGAGTAAGCGTGAACCTCAAAACCGTTGGTTTCGCCTGATTCCCGCCTGTTGGCCAGCCAGGCAAAAATGGCAACAATAAGAATGAACAGAAAGACGGCGCCTTGCGCAGCAAACCAGAAAGCAAATGGCCATCCGGCCAATTGCATCTGCAAATCGCGGGCAAAAAAAACGACCACAAACGATGTGACGAACCACAGCGCAAGCAGCCAGCCATGCAGGGCAAATCCATGCCCTGCCCTGGGTTCTGACTCTAATGTTTCGCCAACTGTTGCCACGTGGCAATGACGGAATCCGGATTGAGGGAAATTGACGCGATACCCTGGTCTGCCAGCCACTGCGCAAAGTCTGGATGATCACTGGGGCCCTGCCCGCATATGCCAATGTACTTGTTCTGGGCTTTGCAGGCGCCAATGGCCATACTGATGAGGGATTTCACGGCCGGGTCGCGTTCATCAAAATCAGCTGCCAATAGCTCCATTCCTGAATCGCGGTCCAGACCCAGCGTCAATTGGGTCAGGTCATTGGATCCGATGGAGAAGCCGTCAAAAAATTCGAGAAATTCGTTGGCCAACAACGCATTGCTGGGGATTTCGCACATCATGATGATTTTGAGGTCTGACCCCGCGCTGCCGTCGCCGCCTTCCCCGCGCTTCAGTCCATGTTTGGCCAGCAGATCGGTCACTTTTTTGGCTTGAGCCAGCGTGCGCACAAAAGGCACCATGACCTGAACGTTTGTCAGCCCCATGGCACTGCGCACGCGCTTCAAGGCTTCGCACTCCATGGCGAATGCCTCACCAAAATCGGCACTGACATATCGCACAGCCCCACGAAAGCCAAGCATTGGGTTTTCTTCTTCCGGCTCATACCGGCTTCCTCCAATCAACTTGCGGTATTCGTTGCTCTTGAAATCCGACAGGCGAACAATGACGGGCTTGGGCCAGAACGCCGCTGCAATCGTGGCAACGCCTTCAGCGACTCGGTCCACATAGAAGGCGCGCGGGGATGCGTGACCCCGCGCCACAGATTCCACAGCCTTCTTTAAATCAGCGTCCACATTGGGGTAGTCCAGGATGGCCTTGGGATGCACACCGATGTTGTTGTTGATGATGAACTCCAGACGGGCCAGCCCGACACCCGAGTTGGGCAATTGGCAAAAATCAAAGGCCAGTTGAGGGTTGCCCACATTCATCATGATTTTGAGGGGAATTTCAGGCATTTCGCCCCGACGGACTTCCGTCACCTCAGTTTCCAGCAGGCCGTCGTAAATAAAGCCCGTATCCCCCTCGGCACAGCTCACTGTCACCAGCATGCCTTCTTTAAGCCGGTCGGTGGCATCGCCACAGCCCACGACGGCGGGAATGCCCAGTTCTCGCGCAATGATGGCGGCATGGCAGGTTCGCCCCCCCGATTCGTCACAATGGCTGCAGCACGCTTCATCACGGGCTCCCAATTGGGATCGGTCATGTCGGTCACAAGCACATCCCCAGCCTGCACCTTGTCCATCTCGCTGATGTTATGCACGATGCGCACGGGTCCCGTGCCGATCTTTTGGCCTATGGCGCGCCCCTCTGCAATGACCGTGCTGCGGCTTTTCAGCTTGTACCGGTGTTCTGCTTTGCCTGCGGCCTGACTCTTCACCGTTTCGGGGCGGGCTTGCAAAATATAAAGCAGGCCATCGATACCGTCTTTTCCCCATTCAATGTCCATCGGACGGCCGTAATGAGCCTCGATCACCAACGCATAGGTGGCCAGCTGTTCAACATCGGCGTCTGTCAGTGAATAGCGATTGCGCAACTCGGTCGGTACGTCGGTCGTTTTGACCAGTTTTCGGGTTGCCGCTTTTTCTTCTGCCGTTGTGAACTCCATCTGGATCAGCTTGGAGCCCAAACTGCGGCGAATCACTGCCCGCTTGCCTGCCCGAAGCATGGGCTTGTGAACATAGAACTCGTCCGGATTCACGGCACCCTGCACCACCGTTTCCCCCAGACCATAACTGGAGGTGATAAACACAACATCTGAAAAGCCGGACTCCGTATCAATGGTGAACATCACCCCTGCCGCGCCCAGATCAGAGCGCACCATGCGCTGCACGCCAGCACTCAGTGCGACATGCTCATGCGCAAAACCCTTGTGCACCCTGTAGCTGATGGCGCGGTCGTTGTAGAGGGAGGCAAAGACCTCTTTCATTTTGTGCATCACGTCGTCAATGCCGACCACATTCAGGAAGGTTTCCTGCTGCCCGGCAAACGATGCGTCCGGCAGATCTTCGGCGGTGGCCGATGATCGCACCGCAAATGAGGCCACCGGGTTGTCCGCGCTGAGTGTCGTAAATGCTGCGGCAATAGCCGCTTGCAGATCGGCGGGGAAGGGTTGCGCTTCAACCATGGCCCGAATGTCGGCCCCGGCCGCAGCCAGAGCACGAACATCCTCGGTGTCCAGGGCTGACAAGCGCTGGTTGATGCGATCCGCCAAGCCGTCGTGCTTTAGGAACTCACGAAACGCATGCGCCGTGGTGGCAAAGCCCGTGGGCACGCGAACGCCCGAGGGCAATTGCGAAATCATTTCCCCCAAGCTGGCATTTTTCCCACCGACGATATCGACGTCAGTCATTCGCAAATCTTCAAAAGGAATGACCAGCAGGTCGTCCAGTCGTTTGGGTGGGGCGGAAGTTGGGGTTGAAGTCATGGGTAAAGCTCCGGAAGTAAAAATCTTTGGGCGCCCGTCATGCCACCATGGAGCCGGTCACGAACAGGACTGCACGGGCCGCAACGTTGAAGTTGTTGTTGTGTATTGCGGCGATGCATGGAAAATGAGGTGTCTTGCAAAACTGGTGCGACTTCCATTCATTGTAGGTCGCACAAACTGCTTTTTATCCTGTCGATGTACCCCATCGCCTTCAGTCCAGCCCTTCGCCACCATGTCCAATCGCACCGTATTTTTTATTTCAGATGGCACCGGAATTACCGCCGAGACTTTTGGCAACGCCATTCTGGCGCAGTTCGAACTCAACGCCCTGCATGTGCGCCTGCCGTTCACCGACACCGCCGACAAGGCGCATCAGGCCGTACGTCAGATCAATCACGCGGGCGTGATTGACGGCAACCGCCCCATCGTTTTCACGACCTTGGTCAACATGGATATTCTCAAGGTCATCACGGAGGGTTGCCAGGGCATGCTCCTTGACATGTTTGGCACCTTTGTGAATCCATTGGAGAAAGAGTTAAACCTCAAGTCCAACCACCGCATCGGACGGTTCAGCGATGCCAGCAAAAGTAAAAAATACAACGACCGCATTGAAGCCATCAACTTTTCACTGGCACACGACGATGGTCAATTGAACCGCGATCTGGAGCAGTCCGACGTGATTTTGGTGGGCGTCAGCCGCAGTGGAAAAACGCCTACCTCGCTGTATCTGGCCATGCAATATGGGCTAAAAGCCTCCAACTACCCACTTATTCCCGAGGACTTTGATCGCCAGCAGCTACCGGTGGCGCTTGTGCCCCACAAAACCAAATTGTTCGGACTGAGCATTCAGCCCGAGCGGTTGAGTGAAATTCGCAACGAAAGGCGCCCCAATTCCAAATACGCCTCGCTGGCCAATTGCCGGGCCGAGGTCAGCGAAGCTGAGGCCATGATGCGGCGCGCCGGCATTCGATGGTTGTCGACGACCACCAAGTCGATTGAGGAAATTTCCACCACCATCTTGCAGGAGATCCGGCCGGAGAGGTTGAGCTACTGAAGGACAGGATTCGCGCTACTTTGGTGCGCGTCAGATTCAGCATTCCGGTTGCCCCGGTAAAATGCGACCCATACCAGACAGCCTATTTTTTCGTTTTCCGCATTCTTTCCAATTCATATCACAGGACTCTTTCATGTCACTCTTTTCCGCCGTTGAAATGGCCCCACGCGACCCGATTTTGGGCATCAACGAAGCATTTGCGGCCGACACCAACCCCAACAAAGTCAATTTGGGCGTGGGCGTGTATTACGACGACAACGGCAAACTTCCCTTGTTGCAATGTGTTCAGGCCGCGGAAAAGGCCATGATGGACAAACCTTCCGCACGCGGTTACTTGCCGATTGACGGCATTGCAGCCTATGACGCCGCGGTTAAATCACTGGTATTTGGCGCTGACTCAGAGCCGGTAACTTCCGGCCGGGTGGCCACGGTCCAGGCCGTCGGCGGAACAGGCGGACTGAAAATTGGTGCGGATTTCCTGAAACACCTGAATCCCCAAGCCAAAGTTCTGATTTCCGACCCGAGCTGGGAAAACCACCGCGCCTTGTTCACCAACGCTGGTTTTGCCGTGGACTCCTACCCCTACTATGACGCAGAAAAACGCGGCGTGAATTTCGAGGGCATGCTCGCTGCACTCGACGCTGCCCCCGCCGGGACGGTGATTGTTTTGCACGCCTGCTGCCATAACCCGACAGGTTATGACATCACTTCTGCTCAATGGGACCAAGTGGTCGCTGTCGTCAAAGTCAAAGGGCTGGTGCCTTTTCTGGACATGGCCTACCAGGGCTTTGGCTATGGCCTGACTGAAGACGGCGCCGCAGTACAAAAGTTTGTAGCTGCTGGTCTGACTTGCTTCGTCTCTACGTCGTTCAGCAAAAGCTTCAGCCTGTACGGTGAACGTGTGGGCGCCCTAAGCGTTCTGTGCGACAACAAGGATGAGGCAGCCCGAGTTCTGAGTCAGCTCAAAATCGTAATTCGCACCAATTACAGCAATCCACCCATTCATGGGGGCGCAGTGGTCGCTGCCGTTTTGGGCAACCCGGAATGGCGAGTGCTTTGGGAGCGCGAATTGGGCGAAATGCGCGTACGCATCAAATCCATGCGTCAGAAGTTGGTGGATGGACTCAAAGCTGCGGGTGTCAAGCAGGACATGAGCTTTATCACCACCCAGATTGGCATGTTCAGCTACTCGGGGCTTACCAAGGACCAAATGGTGCGTTTGCGCACCGAATTTGGTGTCTACGGCACCGACTCCGGGCGCATGTGTGTGGCTGCCTTGAACAGCAAAAATATCAGCCACGTGTGCGAATCCATCGCTAAAGTGCTTTGAGTCACCCACAACAAGCTTTCTCGAAGGTGACAGTCTTCCTGAAAGTTTGTGTCAAATTGGGGTGAAACCCCAAGTCATGGGTGCGCAACTGCTGTTATATTGCACTGCAACATAAAAAGGCTGACCCACGATGCTCTACCAACTCTATGAAACCCAACGCTCCTTGATGGAGCCGTTTTCCGACTTGGCGCTCGCAGCTGCCAAGATTTACGGAAAGCCACTCTCCTTCATGGGTCACAACCCGTTTGCACAGCGCATTTCGGCGGGTTATGACCTTATGCACCGCTTGGGCAAGGACTATGAAAAGCCCGAGTTTGGCATTCGCACGGTGGATGTGGATGGCGTTGCCATCGCCATCCACGAACGCATCGAAATCAACAAGCCTTTTTGTGAGCTACGCCGCTTCAAACGCTTTACGGACGATCCGGTAACGCTGGGCAAACTCAAAGGTCAACCTGCCGTTTTGATCGTCGCGCCACTGTCGGGGCACTACGCCACCTTGTTGCGCGACACGGTCAAAACCATGCTGAAGGACCACAAGGTCTACATCACCGACTGGAAAAATGCGCGGCTCGTTCCCCTGTCAGAAGGTGAATTTCACCTGGACGATTACGTCAATGATGTTCAGGAGTTCATTCGCCATCTGCAAGGCATTTATGGCAATTGCCATGTCGTCAGCGTTTGCCAGCCTACCGTTCCGGTGCTCGCTGCAGTGTCCCTGATGGCCAGCCGGGGTGAAACCACACCGCTGTCCATGACCATGATGGGCGGCCCGATTGACGCGCGCAAATCACCGACCGCGGTGAATAACCTGGCAATCACCAAGCCCTACTCCTGGTTTGAAAACAACGTGATTTATCGCGTGCCCAGCAACTTTGCGGGTGCCGGCCGTCGTGTTTACCCCGGCTTTTTGCAGCATTCGGGTTTTGTGGCCATGAACCCCAGCAACCATGCCAACAGCCACTACGATTATTTCAAGGACCTGATCAAGGGCGATGACGCGAGTGCCGAAGCGCACCGCAAGTTTTATGACGAGTACAACGCAGTGCTCGACATGGACGCTGACTACTACCTCGAAACCATCAAGGTCGTTTTTCAGGACTTTGCCCTGGTCAACGGCACCTGGGACGTGCGCAATCTGGATGGCAAACTCGAACGCGTGCGCCCTCAGGACATCACAACCACGGCACTGTTCTCGGTGGAAGGTGAACTCGACGATATTTCCGGCTCCGGTCAGACGGAAGCGGTGCACGCCATCTGCAGCGGCGTACCCTCCTCCCAGCAAAAACACCTGGAAGCCAAAGGTGCCGGCCACTATGGCATTTTTTCGGGTCGCCGCTGGCGCGACGTGGTGTACCCGGAGGTCAAATCTTTCATCCTGTCGCACCAGCCTGCGAATCTGGCCGAAAAAGCATCAGTACCTTCAGGCTCGACAGGAAAAGTAGTGCAAGTCCCCGTCAAATCTAAATTGTCTGCTGGTAAATCCGTAGCAAAAGTGGCAACGCCGGTGGTTTCCAAAAAGGCAGTCACCCAGCTCGCTCCCAAACCCACTGTCAAAGGCGTGACCAAGCCAGCTGTCGCAGGGACAGAAGTGGTCGCAGTTACCGCCGCGTCCGCCAAGGCAACCCGCAAAAAGTGACAATGGGGTGACTGGCAATCTGACGGAAAAGCTGCTGGCAGCGCTGCCGCAAACGCAGTGCACGCGCTGCGGCTTTCCGGATTGCAAGGCCTACGCGCAAGCGATCGCTTCGGGTGAAGCGGCCATCAACCAGTGCCCACCTGGCGGTGACGTGGGCATCGCCCGTTTGTCCGCCCTGACGGGGCAGCCAGTGATTCCCTTGAATACCGACCATGGCCACGAGGTACCCCGCACGCTAGCCGTCATTGATGAAGCCTGGTGCATTGGCTGCACCTTGTGCATCAAGGTTTGCCCCACGGACGCGATCATGGGCACCAACAAAATGATGCACACCGTCATCGAGCCCTATTGCACGGGATGCGAGCTGTGCCTGCCCGTGTGTCCTGTGGACTGCATTGCGCTGGAAAACGCTACCGGCACGGCAACGGGTTGGGCGGCCTGGTCAATGCCGCTGTCAGACCTGGCGCGCGATCGCTACAAAACTCATAGCGAAAGATTGAAGCGGGACGGGGACTTGAACGCTAAAAGACTCATCAGCAAGGCGCAAACCAAGCTGGATGACCTGGCCGCTCACTCCCGCATTATCGACCCTCAAGTGCTGGACAAAAAACGCGCGGTGATCGAAGCCGCGCTGGCCCGGGCGCGCAGCAAGGCGACGCAAACCGGCCCCTCAGGCTGACGACAGCTTTTTGTAAACCCCGCAACCCATGTAGACGTCGTCCACCTGCTCCACAAACGACATCTTGGTCTGCACCTTCCCCGTCGTCGGATTGGTGATGTCGTACTCCACCCAGCCGCCGCCATCCGAGGCTTTGGCCACGATATCGCGGGTCAATCCATCGCCATCAATACCCGGCACGTCCTGAACCCGCGTCCCCACCTTGGCGGTATTGCCCGCAAAGGCCAGGTAGGTGCCACGCCCATCGAGCACAAAGACATACATGTCGCGATCCGCAAAACCGTTGGCCTTGTCCGTCAGGGCACGCAAAAATGCATCCTTCGATGTGAAGCTTCGCCGGAACTCACTGGCTCTTTGCACCAATACGACCGCTTCGTCCGCCACGCCCTGCAATAACTTGAAGCTGGTTGTGGCGTCTGAAAGTGATGCACCGCGTTGTTGCAGTCCATCCGACTGACTGACAGCGCGTTCCACCATGGACGCGTTTTGTTGGGTCAACTCATCGAGTTGGGCCACGGCCGCAGAAATTTCCCGAATGCCTGTACTTTGTTCCGCGCTGGCGGTCGATATTTGCGAGATGCTGGCTGACACGCTGCGAATGCCGGACACAATTTGGGTCATGCCCTCACCGGCAGCACGAATTTGGGTCACGCTCGTGGCCACTTGGGTCGATGACGTCTGAATCAGGTTGCGTATCTCACGCGCGCTTTCAGCTGAACGTTGTGCCAATGACCGCACTTCGCTGGCGACAACGGCAAAGCCGCGACCCGATTCACCAGCCCGGGCCGCTTCAACCGCTGCATTCAGGGCCAAAATATTGGTCTGGAACGCCAGCCCGTCAATCACACCGATGATCTCGTTCATGCGGTTGGCACTTTGCTGGATCAGTTCAACGGAGGCAATCGAAGAACTCATGGCCCGTGCGCCTGCTTCGGCAATGTCTCGCACCTGAACGGCCTGAACATCCACTTCCCGCGCCGTATCGGCATTTTGCTGCACCGTGGAGGCCAGTTCCTGAACACTGGCTGCTGTTTCCTCCAGATTGGCGGCCTGTTGCTCGGTACGGTCCGCCAGATCGCGGTTACCCACACCCAGGCTGTGGCCCGCATGCGCCACCAGCGCAGCGTCACTCCCCACCGCGGCCACCATGCTGGAGACATTGGTGATCATGGTGCGCAGCACGGCGGCCAAGTCGCCAATTTCATCGTCACTTCGTGCGCTGGCCGTGACCCGCAAGTTACCTTTGGCCAACTCACCCATCGCGAAACTCATGCGCCGCAAGTCGATTCTGATCGCCCTGTACAAAGACACCATGAGGTACAGAAGCAGCACCAACCCTATCGAACAACCCACAATCAGAACCAACCTCATTTGGGTTGCACGCGCAACTCGTTGCTTCAGAAGTTCCTCAAGCCGGTCTGTCATTCGTGTTTCGGTCGCCACAACCATATCGATCGCGCGAGTACCCGCCGCAAAGTAAGCCGCGGCGTCACGAGACGCACCTGCCGTGCCGGAGAAACTGTTGGTCACCATCGCACCAAAACGGGAGGACTCTTCGATCGCTGCTTCTGCGCCCATATCGCCTTCGCCGTTGCGCTTGAGAATCCCGAGTGCAAACTTCTGGTCATCCAGCAAATCCTTCAATTGACCTGCACTGACCTGCATGCCGCCCTCAGCCTGGGGATTCGCCTCCGACTTGGCCATCATGCCGGCCCCCGCGCCCCGCATCTTTCCGAGCTGTTCTGACCACGCGATGGTGCGCGACACCACAATATCCATCAACAGGTAAGCGGCGGGTTCCGGGTCATATAACAGACCAGAAATGTCGCTTGTTGCGTAAACAAACTGGCGCAGGTCCCGAACCAATTCAGTGTGCAATTTGAAACTGGCCGCTGGCTGGGCATTTTGGGTTTCTCCTGGCAGGCCCTGCAACCGACTCGCCAACGACGACCATTGCGAGTTCACGTCAAATTTGTCGGCCGCCTTGACGGCCGCAGCCGCCAATGACATTGCCTGGGTCAATTCGCTGCGGCTCTTTTCCAGATCAGCGCCACTGGTTTTATTGCCATACAGCAACAAATTGGTCAAGCCCCGATGCATCTGCACTTGCTTTACCAATTGCATCACCGGGCGAATCACTGTCACACCCTGAATTTCGCCACGCGCGATTTGAATGTCTTCGTTTTGCCGCTGAAAAAGAACACCTGCAACAATGAACAATGGGATCAACAGGATGGCCGACAAAACCCCCAGTTTGACGGGCAAACGGAATTTTCTGGCCAGCCAGATCCCCACCTTAAACAGGCCCAACTTTTCTTGGTATTTATTCATGCGCGTACTCCTGATGCCATGTTCGTGTCTGCTTGACGAAACCTGAGTATCAGCGAAGTGACGCGTTCAACTTGGTCAATGCGGCAGCGCCAGGTGTCAATTTGGTCCGCCCCAATGCATTCAAAGGCGTGGCGCTGGTGTTCAGCGCCTGATGTAGGTCACCGGCTTGCGAGTCCACATATAGCAGCCCGGTAATCACCTCACCCTGGGCCTGATGCGTCTGCACATGGTGCATCGCTGCAAGACGGTCCGTGGGGTCATAGTCGGCATTCAATTTGCGCAGCCGCAGGGTCATGCCGTCGTGCTGTTCCACATCAACAAATGAGCCGGGGGCGTAACTCGTGGTGATTTCATCCTTGGTGCTGATGAAATCAATTCGGCTGACCGCCTCGTTGTGGTCGCGCACATAGTCATAACTCTTGGTGCTGCCTGAATGGTTGTTGAACGCCACACAGGGGCTGATGACATCAATGAACGCTGCACCGCCGTGACCCATGGCCCCTTTGATCAGAGGCACCAGTTGCGCCTTGTCGCCCGAGAAGCTGCGCCCTACGTAGGTAGCGCCGAGTTGAAGGGCCATGCCCACCAGGTCCACCGGGCTGTCGCTGTTGACGACACCCTTCTTGCTTTTGGAGCCCTGGTCTGCCGTGGCTGAGAACTGGCCCTTGGTCAAGCCGTAGACGCCATTGTTTTCCACGATGTAGACCATGCGCACACCCCGGCGCATGGCATGGGCAAATTGGCCCAAGCCAATGGAAGCTGAATCGCCGTCGCCAGAAATGCCCAGGTACAGCAAATCGCGGTTCGCCAGATTGGCCCCCGTCAGCACCGAGGGCATGCGCCCATGCACGGTGTTGAAGCCGTGAGAGGCGCCCAGAAAATAATCTGGCGTTTTGGAACTGCAGCCAATCCCGGAGAGCTTGGCCACACGATGCGGCTCAATATTCAGCTCATAACAGGCCTGAATGATGGCGGCAGAAATCGAGTCGTGCCCACACCCGGCACACAGGGTGGACACCTTGCCTTCGTAATCCCGCCGCGTGTAGCCGACCTCATTGGGGACCAGCGATGGGTGATGCA
>CAVVSV010000070.1:0-18061 GCA_963750805.1 uncultured beta proteobacterium | reverse complement strand
TCAACGCTTTTCTCGCGTGAGATGGCCTCTACCAGCATTAACATTTCGCGATTCATGCCATGACTCTCCTAAGTATCAACTTTGCTTGTTCAATCTCTGCACGTTCAATCTTGGGTGATGGGTGTGTCATCCTTGACACCCCGTCCCTTGAAACTCACGATGGGCGCCAGACGCGCCTCTTTCAATTCATCCAACGTGAAACCCATGGCCTGCAGCGGCGGGGGCAACCGCTTTTTGCTGACGCGCTGACCTGGCTTGGCCCCAGGTGCGTCGCTCCATACAATCTGCCAGCCAGTTGCGCCATCAGCGCCCGAAACACGCTCCAGCGTGCCGCGAAACTTCTTGCGGGTGGCATTCACCTGCCCCGCCGCAACAGCACCACCGATAGGCGCTTTCAGCGTCACATCAATGACCTGTCCAACGAAACGCTCAAAATCCTTCTCATGCCGCAAGGGGCGATCAATACCGGGCGAGGACACCTCCAGCCGCTTGTAATCGACGCCATCCACCTCCAACGCAAACAGCAGTTGACGGTTGACTTTCTCGCAGTCTTCCACGTTGATAAATTGTTCAGGCAGGCTGTCCGCGTCGCTGGGTGATGTCCAAGGCAGATCAATCGTGATGCGCAAAAGTCCCCCGGCGGAGCGTTCTACCTCCACCAGGTCGTAACCCAATCCGGTCACGGTTTGCTCAATGATTTCCTGAACTGCCACTTGAAAAGCTACCCTATCGCTACCTGATCCAAAAAACAATCGCCCAAAAAAAACGGGCGGTAGATACCCGCCCGTTTGGTCGTGAAGGTTGGATTATAGCCTAAAGCGCCTTGATTTTGAAGGATTTTCGTTCGGTGAACGCAGGAATCTCATTGCTAAAACTTTCAAAAATGCGATTGAGCCGCCGCGTTCACCTTAGGCATCAACAGCTTCCACCGTCGCTGACGCCAACAAGGTCCGTGTGTAGTCATTGTGGGGAGCGCCAAAAACCCGGTCAATGGGCCCACTTTCGAGGATGTCGCCCCCCTGCATCACGATCACCTGATGCGCCATGGCCCTGATCACGTCCACATCGTGGGTGATCAACAGATAGCTCAATCCGCGTTCGCGCTGCAATCGCTGCAGGAGTTGCAACACCTGTTTCTGAATCGTGACATCCAGTGCACTGGTGGGCTCATCAAGGACCAACAGCTTTGGCCCGACGATCAAGGCCCGTGCAATGGCGATACGCTGACGCTGGCCCCCGGAAAATTCATGGGGGTAGCGACTGAGAAGGCCGGGGTATTGCCCCTCGTCCATTCCAACCTCGGTCATGGCCTGGACAACCTGTTCGCGGCGCTGGGCCACAGACAAATTGGGAGAATGCACCAGCAGGCCCTCCCCCACAATTTCCTCGATGGTCATGCGGGGTGACAAGGACGAAAATGGATCCTGAAAGACCACCTGCATGGTTTGGCGAAGACCTTGCCAGTCCTTGGAGGATCGGCACCTTGTTCCGTTGACGGTCATGTCGCCCGTGAAACCCAGCAAACCCAAAGCCGCCAATGCAAGGGTTGACTTGCCGGAACCGGACTCTCCCACCACACCCATGGTTTGCCCAGGAAAAACCTCAAAACTCGCATCTTTAACGGCCACAAACTCGCCCTTGTTGAACCAACCCTTGAATCCTGGCAAGGGTGTTGGATAGGCCACGCGCAAATGGTCTGCCCGCAGAAGGGCTGTCGCTGCCTCAGCCGCACCTGCATTGACTTCCACAACCTCACGCACGGGCTTGCTGTCAATCAGTTTGCGCGTGTAGGCGTGCTGCGGGTTGGCAAAAACGGCTTGCACTGTGCCTTGCTCGACGATCAGCCCGTTTTCCATGATCACGACGCGGTCGGCAAAGCGCCGCACCAGGTTCAAATCGTGGGTGATCAGCAGCACCGCCATGCCGTTTTGCTGCTGCAGTGTGCTGATCAAATCCAGAATCTGGCCGCGCACCGTTACGTCCAGCGCGGTGGTGGGTTCGTCTGCCAGCAACAGTTGGGGCTTGCAAGCCAGCGCCATGGCGATCATGGCGCGCTGGCGCTGTCCGCCACTGAGCTGGTGCGGATAGGCAAAGGCACGCCGCCCGGGCTCGGCAATGCCGGTATCCGCTAGCAATTGAATAGCAGACTTCATCGACTCGGCGGGGACTTGACCTTGTTTCAGTTGCAAGACTTCGGCAATTTGTTCACCCACAGGTCATCAAAGGATTCAAGGCGGTCATGGGCTCCTGAAAGATCATGGCGATGTCCTGGCCACGCAAAACCCGA
Source organism: uncultured beta proteobacterium (assembly GCA_963750805.1). GTDB lineage: Bacteria > Pseudomonadota > Gammaproteobacteria > Burkholderiales > Burkholderiaceae_C > JANYCG01. The sequence continues at coordinate 15,774 of CAVVSV010000070.1, read as the reverse complement.
ATGTCCCGCTCCGACATAGCCAGCAAATCGACCGGCGCCTGCGTTCTTCCCGACGCGTTGAACAGCGCTTGCCCGCTCAATACAGCGTCTTGGGCCAGGTGCAAAAGGCTCAATGCCGAGACGGTTTTTCCCGAGCCGGACTCACCCACCAGCGCCAACTTTTCTCCGGTCGCGATCTGGAAATCAATGCCTTTCACCACCGCATGGCCGTTGAATGACACTGTCAGCGATTTCACATCCAGCAATGGCACCCTATTGACGGTCATTTCTCAGCCTTGCGAGGGTCCAGCGCATCGCGCAGGGCATCGCCCATGAACGTCAGCAGCAGCAGCGTGATAACCAGCACCGCAAAGGTGGACAGCGAGATCCACCACGCGTCAATGTTGTTTTTGCCCTGGGACAAAAGCTCTCCCAAAGACGGCGTTCCCGGCGGAACACCCAGACCCAGAAAATCAAGCGAAGTCAACGCCAGAATCGCGCCGCTCATGCGAAACGGCAAAAAGGTCACGACCGGTGTCAGGCTGTTGGGCAGAATGTGACGCCAGATGATCTGCCAGTTACCCACACCCAAGGCGCGGGCCGCACGCACGTAGTCCAGTTGTCTGTTGCGCAGAAACTCTGCGCGCACATAGTCGGACAAGCCCATCCAGCCAAACAGGCTGAGCAATATCAGCAGCAGGCTCAGGCTGGGTGCAAACACCGCGCTGAAAATGATCAGCAAATACAGCTCGGGCATCGATCCCCAGACTTCAATGAAGCGTTGAAACGCCAGATCAGTCTTTCCTCCAAAAAAGCCCTGGATGGCACCGGTGATGATGCCCAACAAGACGCCCACAAACGTTAACGCCAGGGCAAACAACACACTGACGCGAAATCCGTAGATCAGCTGCGCTAGCAGGTCACGCCCCCGGTCGTCCGTGCCGAAAAGGTTGTCGCTTGTCGGGCTGGAGGGGTTGGGCTCTTTGGCAAAGTAGTTCAGCGTCTTGGGGCCATACGGGTTGGGGGCAAAAATGGCCCAGTTGCCGGGTTTGGCAAAACGGTCGCGGATGAACGGGTCCAGATAATCGGTCGAGGTCTCAAAATCGCCGCCAAAGGTTTTTTCCGGGTAGTCCGTGAACATGGGGAAATAGGTTTGCCCCTCGTAGCGCACGATCAATGGACGGTCGTTGGAGATCAGTTCGGCACAGAGACTCAAACCCACCAACACGCAAAACACGACCAGACTCCAGAAGCCCAGACGGTTTCGCTTGAAGCGAAGCCAGGCTCGCTTGCTCGGGCTGGAAGATACCCCACCCATATCGGGGCCACCGCGAAACGGGCTCCGCCCGGCCGCTGGTGGCGCCCCCTCGGGGGGGAGGCGGCCAGGGGCCGCTTCGGGGGGGTTAGTCAAACTTGACACGTGGGTCCACCCAAACGTAGGAAAGGTCAGAAATGAGCTTGGTCACCAGACCAATCAACGTGAAAAGGTACAGCGTGCCGAGCACAACGGGATAGTCGCGTCGAATCACGCTTTCGTAGCTGAGCAGGCCCAAGCCATCGAGTGAAAACAGGGTTTCAATCAGCAACGAGCCCGTGAAAAACGCGCCAATGAACGCGGCCGGAAAACCGGTGATGATGGGGATCAGCGCATTGCGAAAAATGTGCTTCCACAACACCTGGCGCTCACTCAAGCCTTTGGCGCGCGCCGTCACCACATATTGCTTGCGAATTTCTTCCAGAAAAGCATTTTTGGTCAGCATGGCCGTTACGGCAAAACTACCCAGCACCATGGCAGTGATGGGCAAAGCGATGTGCCATAGGTAATCCACGATGCGTGCGCCCCAGCTCAGTTCATCCCAGTTGCTGGAGGTCAAACCGCGAAGCGGAAACCACTGCAACTGACCGCCAAAAACGACCAGCAAGGCGACACCCAGGACAAAGCCCGGAATGGCATAGCCCAGCAGGATCAGCAAGGTGGTGACCAAGTCAAAGCGCGAACCGGCACGCACGGCCTTGGCCACACCCAGCGGCACGGCAATCAGGTAGGTGATGAAAAACGTCCACAAGCCCAGGCTGATGGACACTGGCAGCTTCTCCCAGATCAACTCGGAAACCGCTTTGTTCTGGAAGAAGCTTTTACCCAGGTCAAAACGCGCAAACTGACCGAGCATTTGCACAAACCGTTCGGGCGCGGGTTTGTCAAAACCATACAAGGCCTTGATTTGCTCAATGCGCTTGGGATCGACGCCTTGTGCACCCCGGTAGGCCATACCTCCCCCTTCGGCACCGCCGCCCGCGCCCGCCTTGGCTTCTGCCATGTACTGCTCCACGGGACCGCCAGGCACAAACTGGATCACCACGAACGTGATCAGCAACACTCCAAAAAGAGTGGGCAACATGAGCAGGCAGCGTTTGAGAACATAGGTCAGCATAAAAGGCGTTCCGCTTTCATCGTGAAACAACGAGGGGACGCGTCATTTTGCCCACCACGTGTCGATGGCCCAGGTTTCGCCTTGGGCATAGGGTGGCATGGTGGCAGGGCGGGCGAGGCGCCAACTGTTGTAAGCAATGCGGTGTGTGCCGGCCGTCCATTGTGGAATCAGCAAATGGCTGTGGCTGATGACGCGCTCCAGCGCCCTGCAGGCGGGCAAAAGTTGAGCCTTGGTTTTGGCGCCCGTCATGGCGCTCACCAGGGCATCGACCGCCGGACTTTTGATGCCTGACAGATTTCCGGAATCTTCCTGATCGGCGGCTTTGGAGCCAAACAAATCTGCATACTCTTGCCCCGGGCTGTGGGTACCTGCGTAAGCCAAGGAAGTGATGTCAAATTCAAATTTTTGAAGACGCTGCTGGTATAGCGCGAAATCCACCGGGCGAAAATTCAATTTGATACCCAGCTTTTCGAGGTTGCGCGCCCAGGGTGTCACAACGCGGGCACTGCCCTCATTGCTGTCCAGGTACTCAATCTCAAACGGCTGGCCCTGGTCGTTGCGCAGCACCCCGTCCTTGATGTCCCAGCCTGCGGCCTTGAGCAAAGTCCTCGCCTGCCTCAAGTTGGCGCGCAGCGATGAATTGCCATCCGTGCGAGGCGCGACCGTCATGTAGCCGAATGCCGCTTCCGGAATGTCTTTTCGCCAGGGTTCCATCAGGGCCAACTCTTGCGGCGAGGGAAGTCCCTTGGCCTGGCATTCGGTGTTGCCGAACAGGCCATTGACCCGCTGGTAGGCGTTGTAAAACATCTGCCGGTTCATCCATTCGTAGTCCACGGCCAGCCCCAAAGCCTGGCGAACCCGCACATCCTTGAATTTGTCCCGCCTTGTATTGAGTACATAGCTTTGGAAACCCGAAGGCAGACTGTGCTTGAACTCGGTCTTGACCAGTTCGCCCGTGTCAAATTTTTTGCCGGTAACGCGGCGTGCCCAGTCACCCGCAGAAAAAAATCGCATCAGGTCAAATTCTCCAGCCTTGAGGGCTTCCAGACGGGCGGTGTTGTCCTTGTAAATTTTGACGGTGATGCGCTCAAAATTGCTGGTGCCACGGCGCACGTTCAGGTCCTTCGCCCAATAGTTGGGGTCCACCACGTAGGTGATGTCTTTGCCGAATTTGACCGGGCCAATTTTGTAGGGCCCACTGCCGATGGGGATGTCGGTCACGATCTTGTCAAACGGCTTGGGCTTGCCGCCTTCCTTCGCCCCTTCATTCCCCCACTTTCGGCTGAACACTGGCAGTCCACCCACCGTCAAAGGAAGTTCACGGTTCGGTTTTTTAAAGCGGTAGCGCAGGGTGCGCTCGTCGATCACGTCCAGCCCGGCCACGTCTTCCAGAATATTTTTGTAGGCGGGAGACGTGAAGGGCCCCATCAAAGTGTCGTAACTGTATTTCACATCCGCAGCAAGCACCGGGTCGCCATTGTGAAAACGTGCTTCGGGCCGCAGCTTGAAGGTTGCGCTCATCCCGTCAGCGGAAACATCCACATCGCTCGCCAACAAACCATATCCGGAGCCAGTTTCGTCCAGTGAAGCTGCCAGAAGTGAGTCGAACATCAGGTTGGCGAGGTAGGCCGGTGCCGAGCCTTTGATGGTGAACGGGTTGTACTTGTCAAAGGTTGAAACGCGAAGATTGCTGACCAGTCGCAGTTCGCCGCCCTTGGGCGCTGCCGGATTCACGTAGTCAAAGTGCGTAAAGCCTGACGGGTATTTCAGGTCGCCCCACAGTGCATAGCCGTAGGTGGCCCAGGACGGACCGGACAGCCCCCAACACAAGCTGCATAGCAGAAAAAGCTTCAATCGACGCATGCGACAATTCTGCATCAACAATCAGTTGCGCCAGCTGGACAACAACACCAACGGGAAACAACCATGGGCTTTTTGACAGGTAAAAAACTTTTGATCACCGGCGTGCTAAGCAACCGCTCCATTGCGTATGGCATCGCCAAAGCCTGCCGGGCACAGGGTGCCGAATTGGCGTTCAGTTATGTGGGGGAGCGCTTCAAGGAGCGCATTACGGAATTCGCGGCCACGTTTGACTCCAAGCTGGTCTTTGATTGCGACGTGGGCAGTGACGAGCAGATTAACAATCTGTTCAAGGATTTGTCGGGGCATTGGCCCAGGCTGGATGGCTTTGTTCATGCCATCGGATTTGCACCCCGCGAAGCCATTGCCGGTAATTTCCTGGATGGCATGACGCGCGAAAACTTCCGCATCGCCCATGACATCAGCGCCTACAGCTTTCCGGCCATGGCCAAGGCGGCCCTGCCCTACCTGAATGACAAGTCGGCGCTGCTCACGCTGACCTACCTGGGTGCAGAACGGATCATCCCCAACTACAACACCATGGGCGTGGCCAAGGCGTCGCTGGAGTCCACCGTGCGTTACCTGGCCGAGGCTGTCGGCCGCACGCCCGATGGTCGGGGCATCCGGGTCAATGGCATCAGTGCGGGGCCCATCAAGACGCTGGCAGCCAGCGGCATCAAGGATTTCAGCAAGCTGCTGCACACAGTGGCCGACGCATCACCCATTCGCCGCAATGTGACGATTGAAGACGTCGGCAATGTAGCGGCGTTTTTGCTGAGTGACCTGGCGGGTGGCGTGACCGCTGAGATCACCTATGTGGATGGCGGCTTCAGCAAGACCATGGGCGTTACGGCAGATGCCGTTGTGGGCTGATGGCAATGGACTTCGGCATAAAACATGCCTGAAGTCGCCGTCCGTTAACAATAGTTTGCTATTGTTAATGTAGTGACACCGCTTTAAATGGTCCGCCGGAAAGGGCCCTTGTTGCCGACCTGGATGACCCGCCCAGGCACCACAGCCGTTTCAGGTTCAGGCGTTGCGACGCAGTCGGCGTAGTAGTGCGTCTTGCCGTCTTCACCTTCAATCTCGACCAGGCCATGAATGTCGGTCTCAAACCCCGGGCACTTGCGCATTGAACTCGCGTGAGAACTTCAGGTAGTCCACGATCTTCTTGTTGAACACCTCGCCGGGAATCAACAGCGGAATGCCCGGTGGGTAAGGGGTCACCAGGCCGACGGTGATGCGCCCTTCCAATTCGTCAATCTCCACCCGCTCGGTCTTGCGCTGGGCAATGTGGGCATAGGCGTCGCTGGGCTTCATGGCCGGCGTCAAGTCGCTCAGGTACACGTCAGTGGTGAGGCGCGCAATATCGTACTTGGCGTACAGCGCATGGACGTACTGGCACAGATCAGCCAAGCCCATCTTTTCATATTTGGGGTACTTCTGGCAGAACTCCGGCAGGATGCGCCACATGGGCTGGTTCTTGTCGTAGTCGTCCTTGAACTGCTGCAGCGCGGTCAACATGCTGTTCCAGCGGCCCTTGGTGATGCCAATGGTGAACATGATGAAGAAGCTGTACAAGCCGGTCTTCTCCACCACCACACCGTGCTCTGCCAAAAATTTGGTCACGATGCTGGCGGGGATGCCGGTCTTGGCAAACTTGCCATTCAAATCCAGGCCCGGCGTGACGATGGTGGCCTTGATCGGGTCCAGCATGTTGAAGCCGGTGGCCATCTTGCCAAAGCCATGCCAGTTGGCCTTGGCATTCTTTTGGATTCGCCCTTGATGATCCAGTCGCTGGCGCGACCAATGCCTTCGTCCACCAGTTTGTCGGGACCCCAGACCTTGAACCACCAGTCCTTGCCGTACTCTTCATCCACCTTGCGCATGGCGCGACGGAAGTCCAGGGCCTCGGCGATGCTCTCCTCTACCAGGGCTGTGCCACCGGGTGGCTCCATCATGGCGGCGGCCACGTCGCAGCTGGCGATGATGCTGTACTGCGGGCTGGTGCTGGTGTGCATCAGATAGGCTTCATTGAACAACGGGCGGTCCAGCTTGACCGTTTGCGAGTCCTGCACCAGCACGTGGCTGGCCTGGCTGATACCTGCCAGCAGCTTGTGGATGGACTGGGTGGCATACACCATGGCGTGTTTGGGTCGTGGGCGGCGTTTGCCCATGGCGTGGTAGGTGCCGTAAAACGGGTGAAACGCGGCGTGGGGCAACCAGGCTTCATCAAAGTGAAGGTTGTCCACATAACCATCCAGCATGTTTTTGATGGTTTCTGTGTTGTACAGAACGCCGTCGTAGGTGGACTGGGTAATGGTCAACACACGGGGTTTGACTTTTTTGGGGTCCACCCCTTTGAGCAAGGGGTTGGCCTTGATCTTGGCCTGAATGGCGGCGGGTTCAAACTCCTCCTGCGGGATGGGGCCAATGATGCCAAAGTGATTGCGTGTCGGCTTCAAAAACACAGGGATTGCACCCGTCATGATGATGGCGTGCAGGATGGACTTGTGGCAATTGCGGTCCACCACCACCACATCGCCAGGCGCCACCGTGTGGTGCCATACCATCTTATTACTGGTGCTGGTGCCGTTGGTCACAAAAAAGCAATGGTCGGCATTGAAGATACGGGCCGCATTGCGTTCACTGGCACCAATGGCACCGTCGTGGTCCAGCAATTGGCCCAGTTCTTCCACTGCGTTACACACGTCGGCCCGCAGCATGTTCTCGCCAAAAAATTGGTGAAACATTTGTCCTACCGGGCTTTTCAGAAACGCGACGCCACCCGAGTGGCCCGGGCAGTGCCATGAATAGGAGCCGTCTTCCGCATAGTCCAGCAAGGCCTTGAAAAAGGGCGGCTGCACACCTTCCAGATAACTCTTGGCTTCGCGGATGATGTGACGCGCCACAAACTCTGGCGTGTCCTCAAACATGTGGATGAACCCATGCAATTCGCGCAGGATGTCATTGGGGATGTGGCGCGATGTCTTGGTCTCGCCGTAGACGTAAATCGGCACATCCAGATTTTTGCGACGCACTTCCTCGATGAAATGGCGCAGGTTGACCACGGCCGGATCCAGGTCCGGGCCGGGGGTGAACTCCTCATCGTCTATCGACAAAATAAACGCACTGGCGCGGCTTTGTTGCTGGGCAAACTGGCTCAAGTCGCCATAGCTGGTGACGCCCAGCACTTCAAAGCCTTCGCCTTCAATGGCCTGGGCCAATGCGCGAATACCCAACCCCGAGGTGTTTTCAGAGCGAAAGTCCTCGTCAATGATGACGATGGGGAAACGAAATTTCATGGCAAAGCCTAGCCGGGGAGTTGAAGTGAACGGTAAAAAAACCAAATAGGCGCGAAGTGTAAGGAATTAATGTGTCCCGCTTCTTGCGTTTGCCTTCATTTGTCTCAAAATGCAGACAACTTGATGCAGAGGACTTCATGGCTCATTCTTCTATCTGGTGGATGCTGGCAGGTGGTGCCGCAGCCGTTGAGTTGGTCACGGGTACTTTCTACCTGTTAATGCTGGGTATTGGTTTTGTCGCGGCAGCAATTACCGCGCATTGGGGAGGGCCACCCCCCATACAAATGGCAGTTGCCGCCGTTGTCGGTTGTGGTGCGGTGTTGGTGTGGCGCCGCTCAAAGATGCGCCACCCGGCTGCCGCACCTGCTGCTGCCAATAGCGACGTCAATATGGACATTGGCGGGGTGGTGCATGTGGAGGTTTGGCATGCTGACAAAACGGCTTTGGTGAAATACCGGGGTGCGCAGTGGACAGTCGCGCTGGCATCATCAGGTGCAATTGAGTTTGACCCCACACCGGGGGCCTACCGGATTGTCGAAGTTGTGGGCAGTGTGCTGATGGTTCAGAAATCGGATTGATTGGAGAGACGCATGGATATCGCTATTGTTTTGCTCATCGTGGCTGTTATTTTTGTCACACAGTCCGTCAAAGTGGTGCCGCAGCAGCACGCCTGGGTGGTGGAGCGCCTGGGCAAGTACCACCAGACACTAACACCAGGTCTGAGCTTTCTGGTGCCCTTTATTGACCAGGTGGCCTACAAACACGTGCTGAAGGAAATCCCGTTGGACATTGCCAGCCAGGTTTGCATTACCCGGGACAACACCCAGTTGCAGGTGGACGGCATTTTGTATTTTCAGGTGACGGATGCCATGCGGGCCAGTTATGGCTCAAGCAACTACATCATTGCGATCTCCCAACTGGCGCAAACCTCGTTGCGTTCGGTGATTGGCAAGCTGGAGCTGGACAAGACCTTTGAAGAGCGCGACATCATCAACGCCCAAGTGGTTCAGGCCATTGACGAAGCGGCGTTGAACTGGGGCGTCAAGGTCTTGCGCTATGAGATCAAGGACCTCACACCACCGAAAGAAATTTTGCATGCCATGCAGCAGCAGATCACGGCAGAACGTGAAAAGCGTGCCTTGATTGCCGCCTCTGAAGGCCGCCGTCAGGAGCAGATCAACATCGCGACGGGCGAACGCGAGGCTTTCATCGCCCGCTCAGAAGGTGAAAAACAGGCGGCCATCAACAAGGCTCAGGGTGAAGCGGCCTCCATCACTGCAGTAGCTGAGGCAACCGCCCAGGCCATTGAACGCATTGCCTCAGCCATCCAACAACCCGGGGGTGAGCAGGCCGTGCAACTCAAGGTGGCTGAAAAAGCGGTTGAAGCCTATTCCAGAGTGGCCACAGATGCGACCACCACGCTGATCGTGCCCAGCAACATGACCGAAGTGTCGGCCCTGATTTCCTCAGCGATGACCATGCTTCAAAGCAAACGCTGCTGACCAGGCAGAAATATCGGCTTTGGCCATGGGTTTGCCGTAAAAGTAGCCTTGTGCGTAGGTGCAGCCCATCACTCGCAATCGGGCAGCGATTTCGCCGTCTTCAATGCCCTCAGCGACGGTCGTCAAACCCAGCGTACCTGCCAGTTCCAGGGCCGATTAAATAATGTGAAAACTGCGCTCTGATGTGTTGAGTTGCTGCACAAAAGATTTGTCAATCTTCAGGCAAGTGAACGGCAAAGTCTGCAAGTAGTCCAGCCCGGCGTAGCCCGTGCCGAAATCGTCCAGGGCAATGCCCACGCCTGCATCCCGAAGGTGGCCCAAAGTGTTCTCAACTGCTGCCATGTTGTTGATGAGCGTGGTTTCCGTCAACTCAATCCGCAATTCCGCAGCCATCATGCCCGTACGTTGCAAACACAGGCTGATGGATTCGACGATGCCTGGAGCGCCCAACTCAGGCGCAGCCAAATTCACACTCATGAAGGGTGTTTGGTTGACCTGGGGACGACACAGTGATCGAAGGTCCATCCAGTCTTGCGTGGCGCGGTTAAGCACCCATTGGCCAATGCGATGAATCAAGCCGGTTTTTTCTGCCATTGGAATGAATTCCATCGGATTGATCATGCCCAGGGTCGGGTGTCGCCACCGAATCAAGGCCTCAAAACCTACCAGCGCCGGATCATCCAGTGCGATCAATGGTTGATAGAACAGCTCAAGCTGACTGCCATCCAGTGCGTCAGACAAATCTTTGGCCAGCAAAAGGGTTCTCACCGCGGCTGTGTGCAAATCTCGAACCAGCGCGGCTTCCTTGACCTGATCTGCAATCCGCTGTGCATCAGGCGCAGAGTTCCCTCCCACGCTACTGAAACTGCGAAACCGGACCAGCAACAACCTCAGCAAGTATTGAATGACGGGGTCAGCACGAACCAGCAACTCTTCGACATGGTTGCGATCAATGCGGATCAGGCTGGTGGTACCCAATGCGCGCACCGTGGCTGTGCGGGGTTGGTGATCCAGCAAGGCAACCTCACCAAACATGGCACCCTCGAGCAGAACGGCCACCCTTTGCAAATCGTCCATGCTGCCCTTGAGCACTTCGACGCTGCCACCTTCGATGACATAAGCAGAGTCGCCCGGATCACCCCATTTGAAAATAATGTCACCATCATCAAAGTTCTCCCGGGTGAAGGAATTTGCTTGGGGTGTGGTCATGTTCAAGGCTTTTAATTTGCGCCCATTATTGGCTGGAATTTAGACCGCCGGGCACAAAAAATAAAAGCCCGCAGTGTTCAATGTGAAAACTGCGAGCTTCTGGATGCCCCTGGATGAGGAAGGGCATCAAATCTGGCGGAGAAGGCGGGATTCGAACCCGCGGAGGGTATAACCCCTCGCACGCTTTCCAGGCGTGTGACTTAAACCGCTCATCCACCTCTCCGGAGCCTGCTATTTTAGCTGAGCGAAGGGGCGGTTTTCATTTTCGTCTTGAGCGGGACAAAAAAAGAACGGTTTCGAGTTTTAGGCCGTGGTCAAAAACCTGGGTGCGTACGGTAACGCACTGACCAGTGAGGCTTCGGTGGCTATCTTCAATGGGTGACTGAAACTTTTCGTATTCAACCCGGCACCCCACCCAAGGAATCCGCCATGCCTCTACTTTCAACCATGCCAGTGGACTCTTCGTTCGTTCATTCAAAACTTTACACGTGTCCACTATGCAGGGGTCAGCTTTTGCGAACATGGCGACGCCCTGTTGACCGATTCACCAGCTTTTTCATGCCGGTTCATCGTTATCGGTGTGAGGATTTTTCATGCCAATGGGAAGGGAATGTTCGCACTCATGCAAATCCCGGTCAAAAGGCGTCCGATCGCACTGGTGAACGCCGTCATGGCTTGTCGGCCGTCGTGGTAGCCGGAATTCTGATTGTGGTGGTAGCGACATTTTCCATTACCGTTTTCAGCGTGAGTGACGGCTGGACCACGCAGGGGACGAGTACCAGCGGCCTTTAGACACGCAGGTACTGGCAAGCTTCGAACTTGCGCTGTACCATCACTTCAATGTCGGCAATCCGGCCAGATCCGGCGCCCCCGTGGTACCGAACGGCTCAACTGACTTGGAGTTCGCGTAAACCAAGTGATCCTGTTTTGTCCTCAGTGTTGGGCAATAAAAGCTGAGTCTGCAATTCACAAGGTGGTCATCCACCGGGCGTGGCTGTGATCCACTCCTACGTGTTCAGCTCCCTGTCCACCCTGGTCGTTGGGCTGGCACTTTTGCTTCAATGGCACAAGTACCCGAGGTCGCGTTTCAACAGGGATATCGGGGTTGTGTATGTTGTGGTGGCTGCATTTCCCGTTTTAGTTTATGCCTACACACAGGGAGATTCAGTCGGCCGGATATTGGCGCTTTTGGCGACTCTCGTATCGGGTGTTGCCTGCCTTACCTTTTTGATCTTGGGTGTGACCAATCTGGCGAACCGCACCGTCGACAAGCGTCGCGTTGCGGTTATTGTTGGTATGGTGTCGGTCGGTGCTGCGGCCGCCGCGATTCAGGAAAGTTGGCAATTGGCTTTCCTGTTGTCTGGCTGCGTTACATTGGGATCAGGCCTGATTGCCTGGCGATGGCTGGCTTCAAACCTCACCTCGGAGCGTTGGGTTGGGCCCCTCATTGCCCTGATGGGCATCATCCAGTTTTCCATCGTTCTATGGGGACAGTCTGTCTACGAGTCTCAGGCTATTTTGGGCTCGATCTTGCGGCTGGTGCTGGGACTTGTGCTCCTTCACACGGCACTGCAAAGAGCGATTTCTGAAGTCAGGCAACTCAGTGATAAATACGAACGCATTACTGTCAAATCGCACCAGGGCATTACCGTCAGCTTCCTGAATCAGGTCGTTTTTTGCAATCCTGCATTCCTGAAAATCTATGGCGTTGACCATCTGGACGAGCTCTCTCCCGAATGGATCAATGAGGGCATAGACCCGCATGAATTGGTCAGCATCATGGCCATGCGAAATCAAATTCTAAATGGAACGCTTGGCGAAGCCCATTTTGAGGGTGTGCGCCGTCGAAAAGATGGTGCCTTGTTGCGGCTCAAATTCACACTGTGGCGAACCGAGTGGAATGAACAGCCTGCCATTCAGACGGTGATCACCGACGACACCGAGCACCATGACACCACAGCCGCACTTTTGCATCAGGCCACACACGACGAATTGACGGGGTTGCCGAATCGGGCAGCCCTGTTGCATCGTTTGCGCGAGATGTGCCAGGCAGGTGGAAACTTCGGTCTGATACTGCTGGACATCGACCGGTTCAAGCTGTTCAACGATGCCCACGGTCATTCCCTTGGGGATGAGGTGCTCAAGTCCATGTCAGAGTCACTGCAAAGGGAGTTGACCGGAGTGGCCGTGGTGTGTCGCATCGGTGCCGACGGTTTTGCCGCATTGGACGCCTCACAAAACGGCGATTCGGCTGCGCAAGAGGTGACACAACGGGTTCGCAGATTGCTGGCGCGGCCCCTGGTATTGAATGAACAGGAGTTTTTCATCGACATGTCGATGGGAATTGCCCTGTTCCCGCAAACCGGCTCCGATCCTGAATCGCTGTTGCGTTCCGCCAATGCCGCGCTGCATGAAGCCAAAAAAGTTCCTGGAACATCGGTGATGACGGCGGATGAGCGGTTTGAGCGCGGCTCGAGTGAAATTCTGAAGCAGGAACAGGCCTTGCGGGCGGGCATTGGTCTACGGGAATTCCGGCTGGCCTACCAACCCAAGGTCGATGCGGAGACTGGCGAATTGTTGGGATTTGAAGCCCTGGCCCGCTGGCATCAAAATGGCGTTGGCGAAGTCAACCCCGCCCAGTTCATTGCGGCGTCAGAGCGTACGGGATTGATTGGCTCACTGGGCATGCTGCTGCTGTCATTGGCCTGCGAGCAGGTCGCTTCATGGCTCATCCTGCCTTACCGTGTTGTGCCGGTGGCGGTCAATGTGTCTCCGTTGCAATTGCTGGACCCCGGGTTTCCTCAACTTGTGGACAAAACACTCCAGCGATACGGTGTGCCCAGCGAATTGATCACCCTGGAGGTCACTGAAAGTGCGGCGATCGACAACATGGCGCAGGCACGAACCCAAATTTCACAATTGGGTGAGTTGGGCGTGAAAGTCGCCATGGATGATTTCGGCACCGGCTTTTCGTCACTCGACATGCTGCGCACCTTGCCGCTGAACGTTGTGAAAATAGACCGCAGCCTGATCAGTCCCCTACCCTCCCCCGACTCCGTGGCCATCGTCCAGGCCATTTGCCAGATTGCCACGGTGCTCAAGCTCAGGGTCGTGGCTGAGGGCGTTGAAACGGCTGAACAAGTTCAGGCGGCTCATCTGGCCGGTTGCCATGAGATCCAGGGCTACTTTTTTGCCAAGCCGCTCACACCGGAAAACGCGTTGTTGTGGTTGAAGACTGGACGGAAACCCTGAAGCGCCTCGACCTTCACAAGGGTCTTTTTAGCCCACCCATTTCCGGGCGTTGTGCCAAAGCTGAATCCAGGGGCTGTGCGCTGAGACATCGCCATCGGTCCAGCTCATTTGCACGTTGCGAAACACGCGCTCCGGGTGCGGCATCATGGCCGTGAAGCGACCATCGGCCGTGGTCACTGCGGTGAGTCCGCCTGCGCTGCCGTTGGGGTTGAACGGATACCGCTCAGTGGCCTGGCCATGGTTGTCGGTGAAGCGCATGGCGGCCAGGGCCTGTGCCGGGTTGCCGCGGCCCCCATTGGCGACCTCGAAGTTGGCGAAACCCTCACCGTGGGCGACGGCAATCGGGAGGCGGGCTCCCGCCATGCCCTTGAAGAACAGGCTGGGAGACTCCAGCACCTCCACCATGCTCAAGCGTGCCTCAAAGCGCTCGCTCTTGTTGGTGGTGAATCGTGGCCAGTTTTCGGCACCAGGAATGATGTCGGCCAGCTCGGCAAACATCTGGCAGCCGTTGCAGACGCCCAAGCCAAACGTGTCCTTTCGGCCAAAGAAGTCTTTGAATTGCCCAGCCAGCTTGGCATTGAAGGTGATTGATCGAGCCCAACCAATGCCGGCACCCAGAGTGTCGCCGTAACTGAAACCGCCACAGGCCACCACGCCTTTGAAGTCAGCGAGACTGGCGCGGCCTGTTTGCAGGTCGGTCATGTGCACGTCAAAAGCCTCAAAGCCAGCCTCGGTGAAGGCGTAGGCCATCTCCACATGCGAGTTGACACCCTGCTCCCGCAACACAGCCACTCGGGGACGAGACAGCATCAAGGCAGTCGCTTCATTTTTGATAGCTAGCTTTTCAATGACGACGGGGACTTCAAGGGTATTTGATGGGAGATGGATGTGTAAACCCGGGTCTGAGGGCTCCCCAGCGGACGAATGTTCAGCGTCTGCGCAGGCGGGGTTGTCGCGCAGCTGGCAAATTTTCCAACTGGTGCTATCCCATACCTGGTGCAAATCCTGCAGTTTGGCAGAAAACACGCACTTGGCATCGCGCCAGACTTGGACCTCGTCCAGGCCTGCGGCCATCGCCGCATTTTTGGGGCGGGTCTTGCCAATGAAGTGGCTGTGCTTGCTCAGGCCGAAATCGCGCAGGGTTTGCATCACTTCATTGCGTTGTGAAGTTCGCACTTGCAGCACGGCCCCCAACTCTTCGCTGAACAGTGCCTTGAGCGTCAGCTCTTCGCGCCGCGCACTCACCTGCCCTGCCCAGTTTTTGCTGTCGCCGTACTCTGCCTGGCTATCGGTGATGCCATCGCCTTGCGTGATGAGCAGGTCCACGTTCACCGAGACACCCACGTGCCCGGCAAACGCCATTTCGCACACCGTGGCAAACAGGCCGCCATCGCTGCGGTCATGGTAGGCCAGCAACTTGGCTTCACCGCGTAGCGTGTTGACGGCTTTGACCAGGTTGACCAGATCTTGCGGGTTGTCCAGGTCGGGCACCTCATTGCCCAGTTGGTTCAGCGTTTGCGCCAGGATACTGCCGCCCATGCGGTTTTTACCGTGACCCAGATCGACCAGCACCAGGGTGGTGTCGGCCTCATCCGCATTGAGTTGGGGTGTGAGCGTGCCGCGCACGTCAGCCAAGGTGGCAAAAGCACTGACGATCAGACTGACCGGCGATGTCACCTTCTTGTGCTGGCCGTCGTCTTTCCATTGGGTGCGCATGGACAGGGAGTCCTTGCCCACCGGGATCGACACCCCCAAGGCAGGGCACAGTTCCAGGCCAACGGCTTTGACAGTGGCGTACAAAGCCGCGTCCTCGCCCGCCTCACCGCAGGCCGCCATCCAGTTGGCTGACAGCTTGACGCGGGACAACTCAATGGGTGCCGCCAGCAGATTGGTGATGGCTTCAGCAACGGCCATTCTGCCCGAGGCCGGCGCGTTGACGGTAGCCAGCGGCGTGCGTTCGCCCATGCTCATGGCCTCACCCGCAAAACCTTTGAAATCGGCCAGGGTCACGGCGCAATCGGCCACCGGAACCTGCCAGGGACCGACCATCTGGTCACGGTGGCTCAGGCCGCCCACCGTGCGGTCGCCAATGGTGATCAGAAACCTCTTGGAGGCCACGGTAGGACTGGCAAGTACATCGATGGCGGCCTGTTGCAGCGACACGTCGGTCAAGTCAACGGGTTTGAATTCGCGTGTGATTGTCGTGACATCGCGCTGCATCTTCGGCGGTTTGCC
>CAVVSV010000069.1:0-54205 GCA_963750805.1 uncultured beta proteobacterium | reverse complement strand
GGCCCGGTTTGCTTTTGACTTTCAAGGTGCTGCCCATCAGCTCCAGCAAACGCATGCAAATTGTCAAACCCAGTCCCGTGCCACCAAACTTCCTGGTGGTGGAGGCATCGGCCTGCTGGAAAGGCACGAAAAGCTTTCCCATTTGGACATCCGAAATGCCAATGCCCGAATCCGTCACCTCAAACTGAAGTGTGACGGTGGTGTCGTCCTGTTGTGTACAAAAAATGCGGACGAGTACAAAGCCGTGGCTCGTAAATTTGACCGCATTGACCACCAGGTTGGTAAGAATCTGGCTCAGACGCACCTGATCACCGATCAATTGGTTCATGCCAAACGGCGGTGGTGCAATGGCCAATTCAATGTTCTTGGCCGAAGCGGACGCCTCCATCATCACGGAGACGTTGTTGATGACGTCCTGAAGATCAAACTCCGCCATCTCCAGCGTCATACCGGCGGCTTCCAGCTTGGAGTGGTCCAGTATGTCGTCCAAGACGCGTTGCAGTGTGCGTCCCGAATTTTCCAGCTTGCGAACCAAAAGTGCCGCGTCTGCCGGTAACTCTGACTTGTTGAGCAGGTAGGCCAATCCCAAAACGCCATTCATGGGTGTGCGAATTTCATGGCTCATATTTGCCAGAAAAATGGATTTGGCTTCGTTGGCTTGCTTGGCTGCAACCACGGCTGCCTGCAGTTCCTCAGTCCTGCGCGCGACCTGATTCTCGAGATTGGTATTGGCTTCAATCAGTTGTGTTTTTGCCAAAACCTGGTCCGTGATGTCAATGTTTGTGCCGACCATTTGCAAGGGGGTTCCTTTGAAATCCCGCTCGACCCAGGCTGAGGCTTGAATCCATCGAATGGCGCCGTCGTCCAGAACTATACGGAATACAGGGTCATAGGCGCCTTTATCAGCCAGGAGCTGTTGAAGTTTTGTCTCCGCAAATGCAACGTCATCGGGATGAACGCGGCCCTTCCAGAAGTCGTAGAGGTGTTCCGATTCACTTTCCGAAATAGGCGCTCCGTAAAGCTCCCTCATCCGCTGGTCCCAGTAAAGCAGGTTGTTCTGCAAATGCCAGATCCAGACGCCAATGCCGGCGGAAGATATCGCCAGCCTGAATTTCTGATCCAGGCGCATGTCCTGGGTGACATCGCGCAGTGTTTTGGAGGCGCCAATCACCTGGCGGCTGGCATTGAATATGGGCGAGATTGAAATGGAGGCATTTATCAACTCCCCGCTTTTCTTGTGCCGGAATGTGATTTGGTGAGGTACGGTTCCCCCCTTGGCTAGGGCTGCAAGGAACCCTTCTTCTTCTGCTGTCAGCTCGGTCGGAACGATCAGTGCGGATACTTTTTGACCAATGCTTTCAACCGCAGAATAGCCAAAAATTTGGGTCGCCGCCTTGTTCCAACTCGTCACCCTGCCGGACAGGTCCATGCCAATGATGGCATCGGATGAACCGTCAACAATAGCCGCCAACTTGGAGTGTTCAATGGCGTCCTCTCGCCGCTTTTTCTGGAAGCCCATGGCGTACGCCGCCAGCAGTGCCAAAAAGGCCGAACCTGCAAATATTTCAAGACCAAGCCTTTGGGGATCCTGATGGTTCAGGTTGTTCACAAATTTGTTCGTGCCCTGAATGTCCATCAACCAATGCTGGCCAAAGACCTCCAATGGCATCTGCTTTGACAAGCCAGAGCGTGGTTCCTTGTCCCAACCTGCACTCTGGTAAAAGCTGGCGATGGCTTTCTTGTTTTCTTTTTGTGCTGAATTGTCGCCAAGCGTCAACACGAAGTTGTCGTTATGGAATTCTGGGCCGGCCAAAGCGTCATCGATGAGCAAGGGGGTATACACCAGACCCCAAGCTGCCGTCATTCGCTCCTGTTCGCTGGACGGTGTGTTGCCTTCCCTGTAAACAGGCAGCATGAACAGAAACCCATTCTGTTTTTTGCTGCTCGCCTGCACCAATGTGATGGGGTTCGTCAGGGTGGGTTCGCCGCTTGCCATTGCTGCCATCGCAGCCTGCTTGCGATTGTTTTCGGACGCGATATCAAGCCCAATCGCCTTTTGATTGAGCGATTGGGGCTCAATGTACTGAATCACAAGACGCTCACCGTCGTGGGGAGTCAACTGCTGAATCTGGAATTCCGGAAAATCGTCATGGCGAGCAGATTTGATAAATTCAGATTCCTGCAGGGGCGCCACCCGTCTGATGAAGCCAAATCCCAGAGAGCCGGGAAACTCGCGGCTTAAGTCTCTGGACTGCATGTAAGTGCGAAACTTCTGCCGGGTCATGGCGTCTGGCCCACCCACTATCATGGCGCCGCGTGCACCCCGCAGTCCGTACTGAAAGCCATTCAAACGATTGATGACGTCCGCGGCCACCTTGCTGGCCAAAGCGTCAAATCGCTGGGCCTGCTCGGCCCTCTGCTCAAAATCCAGCCTGTAGCTTCCATAAATGGCTGCACAACTTCCCAGCACCATAACCACCAGCGCCACATAAGTTGGACGATTGAAAATTTGCAACACGACCACCTCCTGTCCTGCTTATTTTTGATATGGATGAGAATTTAGGTGGTTTACATGAATTGGGGTATCAGGTCATCACCCCAAAATCGTCGCGGAAAACTACTTAGTACCAAGGAGATGCAGGGTTTTGCCTAGGGCTTGGGACAGCATTGCTGTCAGATTCTGGTGTGCGGTGGTGCCACAATGAAAACGAGAAACTGACGCAATGCGAACCATCAGTTCGCGGTCATTTTCAAGCCTATAAAGACGATGCGTTGGAGCCCCCTGAATTGACGGAAGCCACCACCTCCCTGGTGAACTCAATGCGAGAAGCGCGGCTGCGGCTGCACTTGAGCACAGTTCCTTCGGCAATAGGCTTGAGCGCGTTGCTTGGTGTGGTAACTACAGTTGCGTTGTGGGGGAAGAAGCCGGACGTTTTGCTGCTGCTGTGGGATGGCGCGCTTGCCTTGGCGCTCGCGTTCAGGTTTTGGGTGGCGAGGTGGCACCGGAGCAGCAATGCTTTGGAAGACACTGAATCTGACCGGAACGCAAAAAGTCTGTTGCGATACCGGTTGAGCTTTTTCCTGCATGGCTTGGTGTGGGGTGCCGCCAGTTTGGTGCTACAGGATGCCGCCGCCATCACCCAATTCTCGATTTTCACCATCGCCATGGTCGCGATTGCTGCCGGGGCGCTGAATTCAACCACCTTTGACGTCAAGGCCGGGTTGACCTTTGTCTTTGCTTCGCTGTCGCCCATGCTTGTTATGGCGTTCGTGGCGGATGACCGTGCAACCACAATCCGGGGGTTGATTGTCTTGACATTTATGGTCGCGACGTTAATTTCCGCAAGGCGGGCTGAACGCATTTTTGAAGAAGCTGAGCGCTTGCGGTTGTCAGAAGCTGCCCGCGCTGAAGAAGCGCGTCAGCATGCTTCTGATGCGGAACAAGGTCGCATCCAGATCGCCCTTCAATTTCAACAGTTGAGTGAAGCGGATGTGTCACTCAAAACCTATGAGTTGGTAGCCAATTCCATCACCGACTTGGTCAGTGTCATCGGGGAGGACCAGGTCTATCGAATGGTCAACGACGCCTGGTGTGACACGCTGGCGTTGCGACGTGAAGACGTGATCAACCGCAAACTCATGGATGTGCTCTCCCGTGCCATTTCTACGGAGGAACGGCGCTCCGCTGTGCAGAGGTGTATTGATGAGCAGCGTGTCCAAGTGGTCCGCAGCCTACTTGATTTTCCGGGGCGACCCGGCCGCCACATCGAAACCTCCTACTACCCCTATATTGAAACTGTGGACGTCGCCAAAGTTCGCTGTGTGGTGATGGTCTCCCGTGATGTTACTGACCAGGAACTCACGCGCCAACAATTGGTTGAGACTGCCCAATACCTGCAAAGAACTCTGAATGCCACGGGCGATGCCATTTTTGCGTCTGAGGCAGAAAATCCGCACGACAGGGTGCGTTTCGTGAACGAGCAAATGTTTGACATGTGGGGAATTCCCCGGAACAAGCGGGAGGAGCTGACGCCTGGCGACATCGTGGCCTACGCAACACCTCTGTTTTTGGAGCCTGAGGCAGAGAACCAACGAATTGCGGGGATCGTTGCGGCCAACGCCCACGACGAATCCCGTGTTCGGCTTAAAGATGGGCGCGTGTTGTTGCGCCGCTGTATTCCGGCGCTGATCGGAAAAAGCACGCTGCGAGTTTGGAGCTTTCGGGATATCACCAAGCTGGAAATGGCACTTTCCGCCATCAAGTCCAGTGAAGCTGGTTATCGCGCGCTCATGGACGCGTTTCCGGGTTTTATCACGCAAGTGGACGAAAACCTGGTTTATGTTTACGCCAATCGTCGGGTGGCCGAGCGATTGGGCACCACGCGTGAGCGCATGATTGGACATTCCGTTCGTGAGGTGGTTGGAGAAGAGACTGAATGCTGGTTATTGCCCCACGTCGCCCGCTTGTTGGCGGGTGAACAAGTCACCTATGAGCGCCACCACAAGGGCGACGACGGAACGGTTGCCTATGACCAGGTAACCTTGATCAAGGGCGAAGACTGGCGTACCGGTGGGGCCGCTATCTATGCCTTTGGGATCGATATCAGCGAGCGCAAAAAGGCAGAGCAGGAATTGGCAGCTGCCAGCCTGCAACTGAAGCGCCGCTCTGACGAATTGCAATTGACCCTGGAGAGTATTGACCAAGGCATTGTGAGCTTTGACGCGGACGGTCTTGTTGGCATTCATAACACGCGGGCCTTGTCCATGCTGGGTCTGCCACCGGATATTTTCAGCACCCTGAAAACCTACGACGAAGTATTGAACTATCAGGTTTCAAAAGGTGAATTTGGCAAGGATGCCAGCTTTGTTGATGCCTATGGTCAACGGCACCTCATCGCCAATGGACGTGCCAACTCTCCTGCAAAATATGTGCGCAAGGTTACATCGGGTGCGTTGATTGAAGTTCGCAATCGGCACCTTGTGGGAGGTGGTCTCGTCCGCACCTATGCCGACGTCACCGACTACATGAATGCCCAGCGCGAGGCGCGTGAGAGTGAAGCCGAATTGCGTGACCTCTTGGGGAGTTTCCCTGGCTATATTGTGGCGATCGACAAGGACTTTCATTACGTCTACGCCAACGAGAAGATTGCGAGTTTTTTGGGAACAACGCCGCAGGATATGCTGGGTCGACATGCTCGGGACGTGGTGGGAGAAGATCGGTTTCAGGCCATTACCAAGGAAGTTGCCATTGCCAGAAGCGGACAGCGTTCTGTCAGGCTGAGCCGATATCCTGCAACCGCCACTCGCGCGGCACTGGACATGGAAGTGACTCATGTGGCGGGGCGACTCAAGACCAATGGGGATCAAATCATTTATGTCTTTGGCATTGATGTCACGGCCCGCAAGATTGCGGAGGAAGCCATCATCGCAGCGCGCGATGCGGCAGAGTCAGCCAGCCGGGCCAAGAGCGATTTTTTGTCGCACATGAGCCACGAGTTGCGAACGCCCATGCACGCCATATTGGGCTTTGGTCAACTGCTGGAACTGGATCACCAGTCCGAGGCGGATCGTCAAGATTGGGGGCGAGAGGTTGTCAAGGGAGGCCGCCACCTTCTCGCGTTGATCAACGAAGTTCTGGATCTTGCGCGGGTTGAATCGGGAAAAATGCCAGTTAACCTTGAGCCCTTGACGGTACAGCCCATTCTTGACGATTGCCTGATGATGGTGCGGCCTCAAGCCAGCGCGCGAAACATCTCTCTCTTTTGCCATACGATTCCAGAAGATCTGGCCGCACTGGCGGACCCAATCCGCCTGAAGCAAATCGTGCTGAACCTGTTGTCCAACGCCATCAAATACAACGCCATGGCGGGCCAGGTTTCCATCACGTCAGAGCCTTATCCACCAGACCCAATGGGTCAAATTCAAATCAGCGTAAGGGACACGGGAAGCGGTCTGTCCAGCGATCAAATCGCCAGATTATTTCAGCCCTTTGAGCGGCTGGATGCCAGTGTCGAACGTATTGAGGGCTCTGGCATTGGCCTGGTTCTGATCAAGCAATTGGTGGAACTGATGAATGGCAAGGTAGGTGTGGAAAGCGTCAAAGAGCAGGGAAGCACGTTCTGGATCACTCTGCCGCGCGCAATAAGGTCATAGAAAATTCAAAGCATGTATTCAATTCAAATATCGCAGCCCGTGGCCGCTGCGCGAATCATGATGGTGGACGACGAGCCCACCAATCTCAAATTGGCAGAAGCCATGCTGCGTTCGGCGGGCTACCAAAATATGGTGATGGTGCAAGACTCACGTCTCGCGTTGAGCCAGCATCGGTCCTCGCCGGCGGATCTGATCCTGCTGGATCTGAACATGCCCCATCTGGATGGTTATGCCCTGATGGACCAGTTTCATGCACTGAACGACCCGCTTTTGCCGCCCATTCTGGTATTGACAGCCCAAGGTGGCCGTGATCATCTCCTGCGAACCCTGGAGGCAGGCGCGCGAGATTTTGTGGCGAAACCCTTTGACCGGTCAGAACTGTTGATGCGGGTGCGCAATTTGATAGAAGCCCATTTGTCTCACCGGGCATTGCATGAACAGCGCGATGATTTGGAGCAACGGGTTAAAGAACGAACTTCGCAACTTGAGTTGGAGATATCCCAGCGGCGAAAAGCGCAGGAAGCCCAACACGCCTTACTGCAAGAAAAGGAAGGTCTTTTGCGCGAAATACACCACCGCGTCAAAAACAATCTTCAAGTCATTGCCAGTCTCTTGCGGCTCGAAGCTGCACGGGGTTCCCAGACATTGAATGGGAACTCATTGGAGGA
Organism: uncultured beta proteobacterium; assembly: GCA_963750805.1. GTDB lineage: Bacteria > Pseudomonadota > Gammaproteobacteria > Burkholderiales > Burkholderiaceae_C > JANYCG01. Next base: position 47,384 of record CAVVSV010000069.1, on the reverse strand, counting down.
CATGCAAGGCCGCATTCGTGCGATGGCCTTGTTGCATGAGTCGCTGTACAGCAAGGATACTTTTGCGTCGCTGGATTTGGCTGGCTACTTAAGGCAGTTGGCGACGCAATCCTTGAGAGCCATGGCCGTTCATGGCGGTGCCGTGCGGCTTGAGTTGAGTTTGGAGCCGGTTCGAATTGGAATTGATCAGGCTGGACCTTGTGGTCTGCTGGTCAATGAATTGGTTTCCAATGCCCTGAAACATGGGTTTCCAAAGGGGCGCACTGGCTCGGTCAAGGTTGAACTCAAACTCCAGGAGTCTTCAAACCTGCATCGTGCTGAAGATCGCACAAGTCAGCCCATTTGGTTGAACCTGAGCGTGATGGACACGGGCGTTGGATTACCTGAAGATTTTGAGTCCATCCGCCAGCAATCTCTTGGTTTGAAGCTGGCGGTAGACCTCGCCCGGCAAATAGGTGGTACCTTGACCATTGATTCCCACCCAGTCACGAGGTTCGGAGTAGTTTTTCAGGTGGTTTAGGCTGCGCTACCCGTGTCCCAGATATTCCAGAACCCGCTGTTCCTTTGGCAGTATGAAGCCATCAAAGGCGTTTACCCACCGCCACGTTGCATGAACAAATCAAATCGCTTCATGAAGGTGTAGCGTTGGTCATCAGTCAGACCAGCGAACCGGAAGCTGACCTGCAGTCGTGGCATTTTCATGAGCGCTATGACGCGGGGTTCCGCAACAACCCACTTGAGCCCCAAGGCACCATCCCCAATGCGTACGCCAGCCGCACCGCTTTGCAATTTCCAGTGGTGGTCGCCCACAGCTTGAGGCAGCCAGCGCAACCATTCTGCTTCTGTGCAAGCCATGTCCCGCTCGAAGCGTTCAGCATAAAACGACTGCATCGGTGGGACCTTGGCTATCCGCCTGCAATGGCAGGCCAGATCGCCAATACATCGCCTTCAACCAAGGTGCACGTACTGCGCTTTTCAGGTTCGATGTACTTTCCGTTCACCAGCACGAGGTGCACGAGCTTGGGGGGCAAGCGGTACTGGTCAATGATTTGACTGATGGCTGCGTCAGGAGAAATATCAATCTCGACGATGTTGGTGCCACGAGACTCGGGCGGCAAAAAATCGGTCAGAGTTGCAAACAACTTCAGGCTTATTTTCATTCTGAATTTGCCCTACCTGCGTCGCTCATCCTGCGCTCCAGCCCAATGACCCTGGGCTTGAGCGGTTGCCAAATAGGCTTGCATCAGCTGGGTTGGGTCTTTTTGCAGCTTTTCTTTCCATTCTCCAAGTTTGACTTGACCCTCGACCAGGCCACGCATCACGCCGACGTGTTCGGTCCAGCCCACACTGTTGCAACCCACCAGCACATCATCCTTGAACTGCAGACTCAGGTGACGACCCGCCGGGGTGTCGGTCAGTTCGACATGCTCGCCGCCGGGACGGCCTTGCCAATCGCCAAAGCTGGTAGAGATCAAACCCAAGGTATCCAGCACGTTGATTTGGGTGACTCCTTTGAGCTGCGCGTTCATTGGCAAACCACGGGAAATTGCTACCATGTTCATGGCGGCAATGCGGGCCTGTTCGGCCGCGTTGGGCTGAATGGCACTGACGATCATCTTTCCACTGACCTTGTCAAAAGCTTCGGCACAGTCACCAGCGGAAAATATTCCCGGTACATTGGTCTGCAGGTGCTCATCGGTCAGCACACCCAGCAGGCAAGTGACGCCGGAGCCTTTCAGATAGCCAATCGCAGGTTTGACACCCGCGGCGCTGATGACCAAATCCGCCTCCACCGTTTTGCCACTAGACAACTTGACCTGCAACGGTGATCCGGACTCGATCGACTCCACCCGGGTGCCGGTGAACACCTGAACACCTTTGGTTTCGCACCAATCGCGAATCATGCCGCCTGCCGTGGGGCCCATCATGCGGGGCACCATGCGATCGCCCATTTCAACCACGCTCAACTTGACGCCTCTTGCAGCCAGCGCTTCCATGATGATGCAACCAATAAAGCCGGCACCCAATTGCAGCACTTTGGCGCCCTGGGTGGCCAACGCCATGATCTTGCGGGCGTCATCCAGCGTCCAGCAAGGGTGAACGCCAGTCGACTCGATGCCAGGAATGGGGGGACGAACGGGATGCGACCCTGTGGCTATGAGCAGGGTGTCAAATTGAATGGACTCACCGTTGCTGAGTGCTACGGTTTTGGTAGCTGAGTTCACAGCATCCACGCGGACTTGAAGCTGTTTTATCTTCAATTTTTCAAAATGGGCCGGGTCTTTGCGCAGGTAGGTACCGCTTTCATCGACGTTGCCAATCAGCAAGTAGGGAATGGCCATGCGGGAGTAGGGCGGCTCGGGCTCGTCACCAATCAGGGTGATGGCATCCAAAGGCGCCTGTTTGCGGATGGTCTCTGCGGCGATCACACCGGCAGGACCGGCACCCAAAATGACGTGGTGGGTCATGTTGATTTCTCCAAAAAGAAAGCGGCCTCTGCAGACCGCTCTCGTGGGTTACTGTGAACTCACCCTGAGCCTGGAAGGCCGGGTGTTACAAAGACAGACGGGCGCGGGTAGCTTCCGTGGGACGTCCTTCCGAGTCCCAGCCGCGGACAGCGTAGTACTTGGGCATCATTTCCGCCAGCATGTTGACTTTGCCTTTGGCGGGGCCTGTTTTGCAGGCCTCGGTGAGCAGGCGTTTGGGCAGGCTGTCGTCCTTGGCGGTGAAGCCAGCGCGGTTGTTGAACTCGCGCTCCATGTTCCATATGCGCTCGCCAATTTTCTCCAACTCTTCGGTGGTGTACTGGTCGCCACAGGCCGCTGCCAGTTGAGGAGCCAGATCGGCCAGGCCCCACGCAAACGTCGTGAAGATGCACAGGCCGGACGAGTCGAATGCGGCTGTGGCATCCTGAAATGCCTTGACCAGCTCTGGCTTGCCTTCATGTTCCAGCGGGTCGGTCTTGACGGGGATGCCCAACACTTCGGACGCGATGGTGTAACCGCGCAAATGGCAGCCGCCCCGATTGGACGTGGCGTACGCCAGGCCAATACCCTGAATGGCGCGACCGTCGTAAGCAGGGAATTCCTGACCCTTGCTGGACATGCTCAGATCCGGGTGACCATATTTTTCGGTCAGGCGTTTGGACCCCTGGCCAATTTCCTTGCCAAAACCCCGGCCATAAATGGTCTCTTCGACCAAAAATGCCAAGGCTTGGGCTGAGCCAAATTTGGCATCAATGCCAATTTGCTCCTTGGTCAAGACGCCCATGTCATACAGCTCCATCACAGCGCCCACGGTGGCACCAAAGCTGATGGGGTCAATGCCTTCTTCATTGCACAGCATGGTGGCATATTGCAGGGCCTCCAGGTCGTTCACGCCATTGGCGGCACCCAATGCCCAGGCGGCTTCATATTCAAGACCGCCCGATGCGCCCCAATATTGCGGTTTGGTGGACACTGTGAAGTGCCCCTTGTCCATTTTGCTGACCCGACCACAGGCGATGGTGCAACCAAAGCAGGCTTGATTGGTCACCAACTGCTTTTTGCCATCGGTGGCGCGGGGAGTGGCCATGGCTTCGGCAGAAATGTCTTTGGCGCCTTCAAACTGGTTGTCGCGGTGGTTGCGAGTGGGCAGGCCACCCACTTCGTTGATCACGTTCATCAACACCTGGGTGCCGTAGGCGGGCAGGCCCTGACCAGTGACACCGTTCTCGGCGAGGATTTTCTTCTTCTCGGCCACGGCAGCCATGAATTCCTTGGGTTTGTAGATGTTGCCCACGCCCTTGGTGCCACGCACGGCGATGGCTTTCAGATTTTTGCTTCCCATGACCGCGCCAACACCCGAGCGTCCCGCAGCGCGGTGCAAATCATTCACGACAGCGGCGTACAAAACGCCGTTTTCGCCGGCCTTGCCAATGCTTGAGACACGCGTCAGCGGGTCTTGCAGACTTGACTTCAGCGTGGCTTCAGTTTCCCAAACGCTCTTGCCCCACAAATGGGCTGCATCGCGCAATTCCGCTACGTCATCACTGACAAACAGGTAAACGGGTTTGGCACTTTTGCCTTCAAAAATGACCATGTCCCAGCCGGCCATTTTGAACTCAGCGCCCCAATAGCCGCCCGAGTTGGAACAGGCGATGGCGCCGGTCAAGGGGCCTTTGGTGATCACGGTGTAACGCCCACCCGTGGAAGCCATCGTGCCGGTCAGCGGACCCGTGGCCCAGATGATTTTGTTGTCCGGCGACAGTGGGTCGACCTTGGCATCCACCTCTTCGGTGAGGTATTTGGTGCCCAAGCCACGTGAACCCACGTAATTGCGGGCCCATTCCATGTTGAGGGGTTCAGATTTGACGGTACCTGCGGTCAAATTAACGCGAAGAATTTTTCCTGCCCATGCCATGTTGTCTCTCCTTATGCAGCCGAAGGCTGATTGCCAAGTTTGTCCGCCCACTGCGCCATCTTGCCCAGACCGGTCCAGTTGGCATCAATGAATGTGATGGCGCCCGTGGGGCAAGCCGAAGCGCAAGCGGGATCACCACCGCACAAATCACATTTTTGAACCTTGCCGGTTTCCTGCACGTAATTGATGGTGCCAAACGGGCAAGCGATGGTGCAAACCTTGCAGCCCACACAGGTTGACTCATTGACGACTTTTGCCCCCGTTGCCTTGTCGACCGTGATGGCTTCAACCGGGCAGGCATGCAGGCACCAGGCTTCATCGCATTGGGTGCAGGTGTAAGGAACTTTTTTACCGGTTTCGTGGAAATCGAACACTTTGATGCGGGACTTGGCTGTGGCGAAGGTGCCATAGTTCTCGTAGGAACAGGCCATTTCGCACTGGAGACATCCAGTGCATTTGTCCGGGTTGATGTGCAACATCTTCTGCATGTGTTTCTCCTGAGTGGGTTGTCGCCGTGAATCAGCGTATGCAACCGGGTTCATATGAAGTAATCTACATACGTATTGTCAAAGGCGTTGCAAGGCAGGACCCTAGCAATAACCCTAGCTCTTGGAGGTTTCTCTCAATTGTTCTCAATTTGAGACGGAGCCATCCGCACTGGATCGTGATCAGGCGCCCAGGCTTTCAAGCACCACCATACCTTTGGGCGTGTTCAACGTCACTGTGATATTCGACGGTCCGTCTGACAATGTGAGGCCAGTCAGGCCAATCGCCTCATAAGCGGCCTGGAGTTTGGAGGCCGTAGGGTGGGAGATGGACACGGATTGCAGGCTGACGCCTGAGCGCGGCAGACTGTTGCGGGGGTGCAAACGCAAGGGTTCAGTGTCGCCAGGTTTTCCCCATTGAATCAGGGTCGGCAAGGTACCGTCGAAAAGCCGTTGACCATCGTCACGCACGGTAATTTGCCATTGCAACAGGCCTTTGCGGCTGTGCCGGCTGGCGTGAACCACTGGCCCCCGTTCAATGTCCAACTTGGTCAATGCGCGGCGCGCACTTTGAATATCGTCGGTATTGGCAACGAAATGAACCAAGCGCGGCCCCTTGGCCACCAACTTTTGCATTGCTACATCGTCCATGTCAAACCAGCGTTTGGGCGGAGGATCGGCTCGTTTTTTCGCATTGGGATCGATCGCAATGATTTCGAAATAGGCCAAGGGGAAGGTTGGCGTGGCAATTTTGAACAGGCGATTGTGCGTGCCGTACTGCACATGTTCACCGCCCGGGCCGGGCGTGATGCCAAGGGTGGCCTCGCACCAGGCGACGCCTTGGTCCAGTGTCGCTGCCACGACGACCAGATGGTCAATTTGAGTTTTCATGGGCGTGACCATACCACCCGAGGGGATCGCGATCCGGCCAAGCCTCTGGCCGCATAATCGAGATCACTGTAGACACCCTTTGAAAGCCCCCTTGAAAAAAACGTTCAAACTCAACATTGAAGGCAAAAATCCGGACCGCCTGCTGGAAGCGATCAAGCATGAAATTCGTCAATATGTGAAGCGCCAGCGCCGTGTTCCCTTGCCCGCAGGCGTTGATTTTTGGGACTTTGATTGCCGTTTTGGTACCAGTGAGGCGCTGGCGACAGGCGTGCACTTTGCAACCATCACCAGTCTGATTGATTCAGTGGCGAAGGCAGGTGGCGATGCGTTTTATCTGGAGTTGCTTGCCAAAGAAGGCAAACGCACGGCTAAACCGGTTCAGGCTCAGGAAGCTGACTGAACTATTTCAGCTTGCTCAGCCCCACGCGGAACTCCTCGAGCTTCTTCTCATAGTCGGCAGCATCGCCGTAATCCAGAAAGCGGTTGTAGCGTCGGTGGGTGCCCAATACTTTGTGGGCGTGCTTGATCGGGCAGAAATACTCTTCCGTGCGGGCCAGAATCTCCGCCATGAAACTCATGAGGCCGTTGCCATATTCACAATAAGTGCAATGGAAAGCTTCGATGAAGTTCAGGTAGTGCAGGTGGCGGCGGTCAAACACAATGTAATCTCCGCGGCGCACTGGGGTGATGCCGTAAATTGGAAAGCACACCCACTGGTAAAAGCTCACACATAGATCGAGCATGAGCAGCGGGAAAATCATGCTGTAAATGATGGGCCCGGTGATGAGGTTTTGCGGGCGGTTGGTCACCAGCCAGCGAAAGAAGTTCAACTTGAGCTTGCGGTGTGCCGCTTTGACTGAACTCTCAAACTCCACCCGTTTGCCCCTGATTTCGAAAAACATGCGGCTTTCCTGCGCATGCACCGCTGTGCGCAACTCACCTTCCAATACAGCCATTTTGGCCAGAATATCGGTAATTGTTTCGTTCATGGGGCTCCCGGGTTGAGCCCATTGTGCGCCGGATCAGGCGGGTTTCAAGCCCGCTTCAAACTGTGGTTCTTGAGGGGCAAGTCCCGAATGCGCTTGCCGGTTGCCGCAAAAATGGCGTTTAACACCGCAGGTGCAGCGACGGCTATGGTGGGCTCGCCCACCCCACCCCAAAAGCCGCCCGATGGCATGACGATGGTTTCGACCGGGGGCATGTCCGCCATCTTGACGACCTGGTAAGTGTTGAAGTTTTCCTGCTCCATGCGGCCGTCTTTCACGGTGCATTCGCCATACAGCGCCGCAGACAGACCGTAGGCGAAAGAGCCCTCCACCTGGGCTTCTATCTGCTGCGGATTCACCGCGTGGCCGGAGTCGGTGGCGGCCACAATGCGCAGCACTTTCAGTTCGCCTTCGTCACTGATCGAAATCTCCGCGCATGCCGCCACATAGCTGCCAAACCCCATGGTGACCGCCAAACCCCTGAACACGCCTTTGGGCGCGGGCTTGCCCCAACCACCGCGTTCAGCGGCCGCATTGAGAACGGCCAAATGTTTGGGGTGACTGGCCATCAACTTGCGACGCAGCGCCAGGGGGTCTTGCTTGGTGGCGAATGCAATTTCATCAATAAAGCATTCCAGGTAAATCGTGTTTTGATTCAGATTGACGCCACGCCAAAAGCCGGCAGGTACATGGGGGTTGCGCATGGCGTGATCGACCAGAAGATTGGGAAAGCTGTAGCCAATGGACGCTTCGGGTCCTGGCGGATTAAGCCCCTGAAAAACGACCGGGTCCTTGCCATCCTTGATCGCCTGGGGCGCCACAGTCGACAAAATCGATTGCCCTGCAATGCGCATGTGAAAGGCAGTAACGTTGCCTTGCGCATCCAGACCAGCTGTCATTTTGCACTGCGTGATGGGGTGGAAGCGGCCATGCAGCATGTCTTCTTCGCGCGACCAGATCAACTTGACTGGCACACCCGGCATCTGCATCGCTACGAGCACCGCCTGTCGGACATAGTCTGTTGCGCCGCGTCGACCGAAGCCGCCGCCCAGATGGATCTTGTAAACCTCACACTTGGCCTGCGGCAAGCCTGATGCTTCCGAAGCCGCTGCCAGAGCCGCCTCACCGTTTTGGGTGGGCGTCCATACTTCACACAATTCTGGTGTGAAACGCGCCGTGGCGTTCATGGTTTCCATGGTGGCGTGGTTTTGGTGCGGGTAGGAATACACCGCTTCAATCTTGCGTGCGGCCGTTGCCAGAGCGGCTTTGACATCCCCGTTTTCATTGCCCACCACCGCGTCGGTGGCGGTCAACGCCGATTTAAGGATGGCATCAAAGCTGGCGCTCGACAGCTTGGCGTTGGGGCCTTCATCCCATTCAATGGGCAAGGCGTCCAAGGCTGATTTGGCGCGCCACCAGGTATCGGCTACCACCACAACAGCGCTATCCCCCACCCGCAGAACTTTCTTGACGCCGGGGCGTTTTTCGATAACGGCGGCGTTAAAACTCTTGAGCTTGCCGCCAAACACCGGGCAGTCCTTGATGGCGGCAGTCAACATGCCGGGCAGCTTCAAATCCATGCCATAAATTTGGGCGCCCGTGGTTTTGTCGACAGTGTCCAGCCGGGCCAGCCGTTTGCCCGCCATCGTCCAGTCCTTGGGGTCTTTGAGCGTGACGGATGTGGGGGCGGTGAGCTTGCCGGCTGCAATGGCCACCTTGCCGTAAGTCGTGCTGCGGCCCGAGGCGGCATGGGTGATCACGCTTTTCGCCGCGCGGCAATCAGCGGCCGGCACTTTCCACTCGTCAGCTGCCGCCTGGATCAGCATCATTTTGGCGATGGCACCCCCTTTGCGGACGTAGTCTTGCGACTGCCGGATTCCCTGGCTGCCGCCCGTGCCAAAGTTGCCCCAAACGCGGTTTCGCGCCAAATTTTGGCCCGGCGTGGGGTATTCAGCCTTCACCTTGGCCCAATCGCAATCCAGTTCCTCGGCCACAAGTTGTGCCAGTCCGGTGAGGGTGCCTTGACCCATTTCAGAGCGGGCGATGCGGATGATGACGGAATCATCTGGCTTCACCACCACCCAGGCATTCACTTCGGCAGGCATTGGTGTCGCCGTTTGTGCCTGGGCTTCGCCCATCAAGGGAATGTGGAACGACACAACGAGCCCGCTGGCGACACCGGCAGAACGACCCAAAAATTTGCGGCGTGATACGGAAATACCGCCGGTCCTGGAACTCAAGGACGTGTTCATGTCGTGCTCCCATCGGTGTGCTGGATGGACAGTTTGGCCATCTTGGTGTCACCGCCATTGGCGACCACCTTGATGGCAGTGCGAATGCGGTTGTACGTACCGCAGCGGCAAATGTTGGTGATGGCCGCATCGATGTCAGCGTCCGTGGGTTTGGGTTTTTCCTTGAGCAGGGCCACGGTGGCCATGATCATGCCGCTTTGGCAAAAGCCACACTGCGGCACGTCCAGCGCAGCCCAGGCTTTCTGAACCGGGTGCAGGCCATTCAGGCCGAGCCCTTCGATCGTCACAATTTTTTCCGTTCCGCCAACCGTGGCGGCAGGGCGAACGCAACTGCGGGTGGGTACACCATCAATGTGCACCGTACAGGCGCCACATTGGGCGACACCGCAGCCATATTTGGTTCCCGTCAACCCCAATTGTTCTCGAATGACCCACAGAAGCGGCGTGTCTTCTTCCGCCTCAAACTCTCGCACCGCACCGTTCACATTGAGCTTTGCCATGTCTTTGGGTCCCCTGCATTTTTAATGGGTTACGGCCGCGCAACTGCGAGCCGTGGACATGTTACGACCACTTCAAAATGTTTGCAGGAGCGGGTGAATGGGCGTTTGCCCGAAGCACGGGCGGGTCTTCAGCCCGTCGAATCTGGACACTCAGCGTTGCGCTGAATCGGCGTTGGGCTGCTGCGCGGTGTTGACCCGGCGAGCGCCGTCAAAACGGCGCTTCCAGTATGACTCGCCCATGTCTTCCACACGAACTTCGCCGCCTGGTTTGGGGGAATGGATGAATTTGCCCTCACCGACATAAATGCCGACATGGCTGAAGGCACGGCGCATGGTGTTAAAAAACACCAGGTCACCCGGCTGCAGGTCAGTCTTCTCAATTTTTTCTGTGGCGGCGGCCTGCTGTTCAGCCTTTCGGGGCAAGATCAGACCCACCGTTTGCTGGTACATGGCGCGAACAAAACCACTGCAATCAAAACCTGTTTCACCGGTGTTACCACCGCGGCGGTAGGGCACGCCCAAAAAGCTGAAGGCATTGACCACCAGTTCAGAGGCCTTGTTGGTCACTGTCTGGCGAACTTGTTCGATTTGCCCCAGCAGGCCCTTGTCACTCAAGAAGCGGTCCATGTCGTCACTGGGATTAGCAGGTGCTGCATACACCTGGCTGACCAGCAGAGCCACCAGAATGACAGACATTCGGGTGGTGATTTGGGTGAACCGACGCATGGGCTTTTGCATGGGCTGTAGGATAACCGCTCGACCAATTGGGTGTCAAGTTAAAGCAATTTCTAACTTTTCCGCTCAAGCTGTTGATTTTTATAACTTTTAAGGATGATCATGTTCCAGGCTTTGTTACTTGAAAACCAGGAAGGCTTTAAGGCCACTGTCGCGCAGGTGGATGAGGCCGCCATGCCCGAGGGTGATGTGGATGCATCGGTGGCCTATTCCACCCTCAATTTCAAAGACGGCTTGGCCATCACCAACAAAAGCCCGGTGGTGAGAAGCTGGCCGATGGTGGCAGGTATTGATGGGGCGGGCATGGTCACCGCATCCCGCCATCCGGCCTGGAAAACTGGCGACAAATTTATTCACAACGGGTGGGGTCTGGGCGAAACCCGCTGGGGCTGCCTGGCAGAGAAAGCCCGGCTCAAGGGCGACTGGCTGGTGAAGCTGCCTGCTACTTTTACCGAGCGCCAGGCCATGGCCATAGGGACAGCAGGCTACACCGCCATGTTGTGCGTACTGGCCTTGGAGGACCATGGCGTGACGCCCCAGTCGGGCGAGGTGTTGGTGACCGGTGCGACAGGGGGAGTAGGCAGCGTGGCCATCGCTATCCTGGGCAAACTGGGCTACAGCGTAGTGGCAGCCACCGGCAAGGCATCCGAAGAAGCCTATTTGAAAACTCTGGGTGCCAGTGCCATCATCGATCGAAGTGCGCTGAGCACTTCAGGCAAGCCATTCCAGAAAGAGCGCTGGGCCGGGGTAGTTGACGCGGTGGGTTCCCACACCCTGGCCAACGCTTTGGCGCAGACACGTTACGGTGGCGTGGTCGCGGCTTGTGGGCTGGCCCAGGGCATGGATTTGCCCACCACGGTGATGCCATTCATTCTGCGCGGCGTGAGTTTGGTCGGCATTGATTCAGTGATGGCCCCCATCGCCAAACGCCAGCGTGCCTGGGACAGGCTGGCGGTTGATCTGGATCAGGCGCTGCTGGAAACCATGATCGAGGAAGTGCCGCTGGAAGCCGCCATCGACAAAGCCCAGGCCTTGATGGCTGGGCAAGTGCGCGGACGTGTGGTGGTCAAGACTGGCGCTTGAATTCGCCGATTCGGGAGAAAAAAGTGCTTGAAATCCCCGTCAAATATAAATTGTCAGCTATTGTTTTTATAGTGTTGTTGATGGCGCAGGGTGTAGCGTCCGCGCAAACGGTTCGCCCCCAAACGGTGGCCAATGGTCTGCAAAACCCATGGGCGGTGGCCTTTCTGCCGGACGGGCGTTTCCTGGTGACTGAACGCCCCGGTCGGATGCGGGTGGTGGAGGCTGATGGCCGCCTGGGCAATCCGGTGGCCGGTGTGCCCGCGGTGGCGGCGGGCGGGCAGGGCGGCTTGCTGGATGTGATTCTGGACGCGGATTTTGAGCGCAACCGGGCCCTGTATTTTTGTTTTTCGGAGCCTGGATCGTTGGGTGCTAACAGTACGGCCCTTGCCAGTGCAAAGTTGTCGACCGACCGAACCCAACTGGAAGACGTCAAGGTGATCTTCAGCCAAAAGCCCAAGGTGTCCAGCAGTGCCCACTTTGGCTGCCGCATTGTGGAGAGCCGTCAGCCCGGCGTGAATGGCGTCAGAGGCAAACCGGATGGCATGCTGTTCATGACCCTGGGTGAGCGCTATTCCCGCAAGGAAGACGCCCAAAAGCTGGACAACCACCACGGCAAACTCATTCGCATCCACAAGGATGGCAGCATCCCCATAGACAACCCTTTTGTGAATCGCGCCGGGGCCTTGCCCGAAATCTGGAGTTTTGGCCACCGCAATCCACAGGGCGCCACGCTGTCGCTCGACGGCACTTTGTGGGAGCATGAACACGGCCCACAGGGCGGTGACGAAATCAACCTTCCCAGGCCCGGTCGCAACTACGGCTGGCCCGTCATCACCTTTGGTGAAAACTACGGTGGCGGCAAGATTGGCGAGGGCATCACGGCCAAAAGCGGGATGGAGCAACCCCTGCATTACTGGGTGCCGTCCATCGCGCCATCCGGCATGGTTTTTTTGACCAGCGACCGTTACGGCAAGGCCTGGGTGGGCAACCTGTTTGTCGGCTCGCTCAAGTTTGGTTACCTGAACCGCATCGAGCTGAGCGCGCCTTTCAAAGGAATGGTGGTACGAGAGCACAAACTGCTGGAGTCCGTCGGTGAGCGCATCCGGGATGTGCGCCAGGGGCCCGACGGTCTGCTGTACGTGCTGACGGACAGCAACGCCGGGCAGTTGATCCGGCTGCTGCCATCACCTCAATGACTTCAAATTCAATAGCAAACTATTGATATTCGACGAGGACTTGAGGCGCTTTTTATACCTAACTTGCCTTGGTTGCGCTTCTGCGGCGGGCCACGGTGCCCATCAGCAACAAGCCAGCCAACATCATGGCCCATTCACCCGGCTCTGGCACGGCCGCTGCGATGAACGAGGCGCCGGTGGCTGTGTTGAAGCTGAAGTTGCTGATGGTGTATTGCTCCGCACTGGCGCTAAAGCTGGCCGTGCCGAACAAGCCATGATCCAGTGAGGTCAAGCTGTTATCGGCCTGGCGCATCTGGAAGAAGGTGTCCACATTGAACAGGGACTTCGCCTTGAACGCGTTGGGGTCGGTCGCACCCAGGAAGCGGAATTCGGCATTCAGGTGCGTCAAATCCAGCGTCTGGCCGTTGGTGAAAATAATGTGGTCAGTGTTGAAGCCACCGTGCCCATCGCTTTCCACCTCCAGAATCACCCGGCTGCCCGCAACGGCCACAAAGCTGCCGTTGATCTCCATCGTGCCGGGCGAATTGCCGGGCGCAAAGGTTCCGTAATTGGTGACGTTACCGGTAATGGTGCCGCTGCCACCCAGAAAACCGTTGGTGCCGATCACGATCTCCTGGGCGTTCAGCGTGCTGTGGACCAGTACCACGGTGCCGGTGCCGCCGTCTTCCGTACCCGTGGCGGTTTTGTTGCGGCCCACGCCCAGGAAGCCGGTGGTCAGGGTGGAACCTTCGGACAGGATCACCGTGCCGTCAGAGCCTTTGAGGCGCGCTACGAATGTGTTGCCATCGCCGACGTTGATACTGCTGGCGCCTTTGACGCGGACAAGAGCGCTGCCGTCACGGCCAACGCTGAAGGTGGACATGCCAGCGGCGGAATTGAAGTTGATTTGCGAACCGCCTGAAACAGTCAGATTGCCGTCGCCGCCTGGGCCGCCCCCTGTGCCACCCATGGCCAGTGTGGCACCCGTGTAACCCATTTCGGTAAGCGTGATCACGCTGCCATTGCTGACGGTAGCAACACCCACACCCCCTGCGCGCCCGATGGCCATGAAACCGCCGCCTCCATAGGCACTGCCAAATTGATTGCTGTTGAGATTGACCGTGGCGTTGTCCACGTTGAGTACACCCGTGCCCCCTGAATTTCCGACCATCAGATTCATGGCACTGGCCGTGCCCTTGTTACTGATATTGAATTGCCCGAACGACTGCGGCCCTTGGCCCACGGTGATATAGGTGTCGCTGCCCGACAGGCGGATTTCTGAACCCAGGCCACTTACGGTGGCAATGCCCTTGCCGCCGGGTTGATTGCCATTGAGGCCGCCGATGATGAGGTCATTGGTTCGGGGATTGGCTGCGGTGGATACAGCGTAGCCATCCATGAACAATTTGCCGCCATTGGTGATGTTGAGTGCGCCATTGCCCTCGCGCCCCACACCCATGTAGGTGTTGAAGGCTTCAGTTGGTCCGCCACCGGGCACGATACTTCCTGCCGCAATCTGCACCACGGAACCCGGCCCGTTGATGTTGAGCGTGCCAAAGGATGCAGCACCCTTGCCCATCGAAATGGATGGACCGAATTTTGCGGTTTGTGAAGACATGACCTCCAGTCGCGCGCCGTTGCGCACTGTGACGACACCGGTGCCATCGCGGCCAATGTCAAAGGTTGGACTGCCTACAAACCCGCCATTGGCTGCTGCGCTGGCCATCCCTGTGGCTGAAAAAACAGTGCCTGTGCCATCGATCACCATTTCGGCAAACGAGCCATCGCGCCCGACCGACGCGTAGTTGACGCCGGTGATACTGGCGCCGTTTTGCAAGGCCACATAGGCACTGCCCAAGCGTCGGCCGACCTGGAAATACGACGCGTCGCTGGTGAACGCGATGGTAGAGCCTGCACCCGTGACCAGCATGTCGGTGCGGCCTCCGCCGTTGGTGAGGTTCATGCCACTGGAGACGCCGCTCGGCCCATCAATCTGCAATTTTCCACCGTTGCTGATGGTGAGGGTGGCCGATGCATTGCGGTGATTGGCAGTAGAGAAAAAGGCATCTCCGTTTCCCTGTGTGCCTCCTGTAACACGCCACAATGAATTGGGACCGTCAATGGCGACTTCCGCAAAGCTGCGCTCAGTGCCCAAGGCACTGGGATTATTGGGACCTATGCCGATTTCGGCACCGTCGGTGGTGAGCGTGCCTCCATTGAGAACTTCGACCCGTCCGCGCGTGGTGCCACCCGGTGTACCAAACGTGAATCCATCAATCGGCGGACGAAAGACCCCTACGCCACCCACACCAAAGTATTGCAAAAAAGAAGCTTGAGAGCCTGCCCCTGTCACGGTAAACAGCGCGTCAGAGCCGGCGGCGGTTCCAATGAAAACGTTGCAGTAATGAAACTGGCCAATGCAGTTTGCCGCCTCAGCCCGGCCATCAAGAACGGCACCGCCAGACACAGTCAGAGAGCCTTTGCCCCAGCTTCCCACAGTTAACCGATTGACCAGACCCGGTGAGAAGCCGTCGCCCGTCAATGACACTTTGGTGCCCTGCCCATCAATCACCGCCGTTCCAACACTGTTACCGGAATATACGGACCCGCTATTACCCAAATTCAGGTTTCCAACTCGAAGCTGACTTCCGGCCGTGGCCGAAAAGCTGCCAGCTGATCCATTGCCAATAGTGAGTGAAACGGCGCCAAGGTCGGAATTACTACTGCCATTGGGCAAGGGGACGTTGAAACCGGGATACACACCGTTTGAACCGCTGAAGGTAAGTTGGGCCCAGACCGGCGACAAACTCAAACAAAGCGCTGCGGCAGCGACCGCCGTTCGCCGACGACTGAAGTGGTGTGAGCGTGGGGCAGAGTGGGACGCAGAACGCAAGGTGTGGTTGGCTGGCATGGAATCCTCCTGAGGTATGAATACCTTCCATGCTCGGTCCTGCCTGCCACCTTGTCATCCCCAAGGTTGATGACGAACCGCATGACTTCCTAATCCATTGCCCGATGGGTCTACTACAAATTAAATAGCAAACTATTAAATATCCACGGGGACCTCAGGTACTTTTCACCCACTAATTCGTCAAATTAGTCGTTCCAGGCCGCCCCGGCAGGTTCAAGGTGGCTGTACTGGCGGGGGAGTGGGCGATCGGCTTGCCGCGCCGAAACACTTTGAGTCGCGTGGCGCCAAGGCGAATCGCTTCAATCGGGTCGCGGGCTTGCAGCATCACAAAATCGGCGTTGCACCCAACTTGCAGACCGTAACCCTCCAACTGCAAGATCTTTGCCGGGTGGGTGGTCACGGCTTCAAAGCACTGGCGCATGGCAGCCTGCGAAGTCATCTGCGCCACATGCAGGCCCATGCTGGCCACTTCCAGCATGTCGCCACTGCCCAGGGAATACCAGGGGTCCATCACGCAGTCCTGGCCAAAAGCCACAGTAATCCCATGCGCCATCAGCTCGGGCACACGCGTCATGCCACGGCGCTTGGGGTAGGTGTCGTGGCGGCCTTGCAGGGTGATGTTGATCAGCGGGTTGCTCACCACGTTGATTTGCGCTTCTGCCATGAGGGGCAACAGTTTGGAAACGTAATAGTTGTCCATGCTATGCATGGAGGTGAGGTGCGAACCCGTCACTCGCCCATGCAGGCGCAGGCGCTGGGTCTCGAAGGCCAGGGTTTCGATGTGGCGCGAGAGCGGGTCGTCGGACTCGTCGCAGTGCATGTCCACCAACTTGCCTGTCTCGGCGGCCAGTTCGCACAGCAGTTTGATGCTCAAGGCGCCATCCGCCATAGTGCGCTCGAAATGGGGAATGCCGCCAATCACATCCACACCCATGGCCAGCGCCTTTTTTAGCTTCTCCATGCCCTGGGGGTCGCGCAACACGCCGTCTTGCGGAAAGGCCACCAGTTGCAGGTCCAGGTAGGGTGCCACCCGGCGTTTGACTTCCAGGAGGGCTTCGACCGCCAGAAGGCGCGGGTCGCAAATGTCCACATGGCTGCGAATGGCCAGCAGGCCCTTGGCCACGGCCCAATCACAGTAGGTCATGGCGCGGTCCACCAAGGCTTCCATCGTGAGCAGGGGTTTGAGTTCACCCCACAGCGCAATGCCTTCCAGCAAGGTGCCGCTCTGGTTGACGCGCGGCAGGCCATAACTCAGGGTGGCGTCCATGTGGAAATGGGCATCAACAAACGGGGGCGACACCAGCAGGCCCATCGCGTCCACCATCTCATGGGAGGGTGCTACCAAGCCCGGGGTGACTTCAATAATTTTGCCGTTTTGCACAGCGATCGACATGTTGCCTCGCCCGTCAGGCAAGTTGGCGTTGGTGATTAACAGGTCAAGCATGGCAATCAATGCTCCGGATGTGAGTTTGCGCAATGGTATTCAAGATTAATGCCAAATCGACTCCTTGGCAGGCGTGTACAGTGATTGGTCAGACAATGGGGAAAACAGGCATGCAATCTCAGATGGGGCTGATCGGTGTGGGGGTCATGGGTGAAAACCTGGCCCTCAATATGGCAAGTAAGGGGTTTGGCGTTTCGGTCTTTGACCTCTCCCTCGATAAAGTGAACAAGTTTGTGACTGGCAGGGCCAAGGGCCAGGCCATCACGGGTTGCGGGAGCCTGGAGGCGCTGGTTCAATCATTGGCCTTGCCCCGAAAAATGCTGTTGATGGTGCCGGCTGGCCATGCCGTGGACGACATCCTCAACGCGCTGGCACCATTGCTGGATGCGGGCGACATCGTCATTGACGGTGGCAACTCCCACTTTCCTGATACGACCCGTCGGGTTCGGATGATGGAAAGCCGGGGTCTGTTGTACGTAGGGGCGGGTGTGTCGGGGGGAGAAGAGGGCGCTTTGCTGGGGCCGGCCATCATGCCTGGCGGCTCGGTGGCCGCCTGGGAAAGCATCAAGCCCCTGTTTCAGGCGATTGCCGCCAAAGTGGATGGCGTTCCCTGTTGCGACTGGATTGGCGAGGAAGGCTCCGGGCACTTCGTCAAGATGGTGCACAACGGCATTGAGTACGGCGACATGCAGATCATCTGCGAGGTGTATGACGTGATGCGAAACCTGCTGAGGATGACTGCAGACGAGATGCATCAGGTGTTCAAGGTATGGAGCGAGGGCTCGCTCAAGAGTTACCTGGTTGAAATCACCCGCGATATTCTGGCCATGAAGGATGCCGATGGTTTTCCGCTGGTGGACAAAATTCTGGACAAAGCCGGGCAAAAGGGCACGGGCAAGTGGACGGTGAACACGGCGCTGGATCTGGCTGTGCCTTTGACACTGATCACCGAATCGGTCTTTGCGCGGGTGTTGTCTTCCCTGAAAGACGAACGGGTGGCGGCGGCGAAGGTTTTGTCAGGCCCCATACCCACTTTTACCGGCGATAAAAAAGCCTTGATTGATGACCTGGGTCGGGCTTTGTACGCCGCCAAAATCATCTCCTACACCCAGGGCTACCAACTGATGCGTGCAGCGGGGCATGAATATGGCTGGCGTTTGAACTACGGCGGCATCGCGTCCATCTGGCGCGGCGGGTGCATCATTCGCTCGGACTTTTTGGGCAAGATCAGGGAAGCGTTTGACCACAATGCAGCGTTGTCAAACCTGTTGCTGGACCCGTTTTTTACCGGGACGATTGAAGCGGCACAGCCCTCATTGCGCAACGTGCTTGTGGAGGCCATCAAAAACGGCATTCCCATGCCCGCCATGTCGTCGGCATTGGCCTACTACGACGGGTACCGCACGGCCAACCTTCCTGCCAACCTCTTGCAAGCCCAGCGGGACTTTTTTGGTGCCCACCAATATGAGCGGGTCGACAAACCGCGGGGCGACTACTTTCACACCAACTGGACAGGGCGGGGTGGGGACACAGCCTCAACGGTGTATCAGGTCTAGGGTCCAATCGACACATGACCAAATCGACCGCGGTTGCCGCACCCCTTAAAACCATCCAGGGCGGCGAGATGGAAGCCCTGAAGCGGGTGCGCGCGGCCGTTAAAGCCAATGTGCTTCCCGGGCTGGTGCTTTGGAGTGGCTTGGTGGTTTTGCTCATGGCCTATGCCTGGAGCCCGGCGGTACAAGCCGGTCTTGCGCAATGGGGCGCGGTGAAGCAGGCGTGGGGGTACCCGTTTGCTTTTGCTTCCTATGTGGTGTTTGCCGTGCTCGTGCCTGAAAGCCTGAGTCACCTGGTGCTGAAGCAGCCGTGGGCCCGAACGGCTTTGGCCGACCTGCTTTATGCGGCCGTTGTGTTTGGCTTCATTGGCATTTCGGTGGACATGCTTTACGGTGTGCAGGTCAGACTGTTTGGGGATGCCAGCGACGGCCCCACCATCGTCAAGAAAATGCTGTTCGACCAGTTTGTGTATTCGCCCGTGTCAAATTACGTGATGGTGGTGGCGTTTGGCTGGCGCGAAGGCCGCTTCACTTTCTCCGCCTTGAAACGGTTGGCCACCGCTGACTATCTGCGTGGCCACTACCTGCCGGTGTTGATTGCCGTGTGGTGCGTGTGGATACCCGGCGTGCTGGTGATCTATTTCATGCCCACAGCGTTGCAGTTTCCGGTGGCTTCGCTGATTTTGAGCTTCTGGGTGCTGATTTTCAAGTTTGTGCGCAGACACTGATCGCTATCAAATCCGAAACATACTATCTATATGCCACGGGGACTTTGTGGCTATTTGGGTACTAATCCCGACCGCTGAGCCACAAACTTATCAAACGCGGCCAGCAGTGCGTGCCAGTGCGCGCCGTCGCCCTCCAGTTGCGCCAGTGCCGCACAGGTGGCTTCCAGCGTCGAAAGTTGATCCGGCTTGTGGGCTTTGCGAATGACGTAGCGTCCAGCTGGCGTGTCATCCAGGTTCAGCCTGGGCAATCGTTGCAAGGCCGGGCTCACGTGCAGCATCTTTCGGCTTTTGCGCCAGGTGGCGTCCAGCACCACGAGGCGTAGTTTGCGGGGGTCTGTGAGCATTGCAGCGTCCAGCGCAACAGGCGCTACGTGGCCTTGGAAGTGCATGGGCGGATAAAGCAGCACGGTGTATCGCGGCTCTGGCATCTGCTCCTGCAAAGTTGCTTCGTCAAATACTTCTCCCACCACCAGGCGGCTGCCAGGCAGGCTCAAGTGCAACAGGCGGGCGCTGTTCTTGGCGTGATGGACTTCAAGCGGGTGCTGGAGGATCAGGATCTCGGTGAGGTGCGGCGTGGGTGCGACCAATCCGCAAATGCAGGTGGACTGGGGACGCAGACAGGCAGCGCAAGTGGGGCGAGACATAGATATGAAACTACAAGGCGGCACGATCGCCGTTGACCAGCAGGTCAGGTGCGTTCGTCCTTGGCGGGTGGCTTGTGCCAGCTCGATTCCGGAACCACTTTGTCAGCGGCCGGGTCCCCCAAATAATGGGGCGACATGATCTGTACCGAGTGCCGGTTGAATTCGTCCTGAATCTCGGCATGGAGTCGGCTCGCAATTTGCGGCCGGGGTATTGGCTCTTTGCTGGCAGCGAAGACCACCAGCTTGTAGGCCACATAAAAGTCGGAAAGTGCCGTTTGCACAACATAAGGAGCGGGTGTGGCCAGCAATTCAGGCACGCGCCGGGCCGCCTCGAGCAACATGGCATGCACTTGGCGCCAGGGCGTGTCATAGCCGATAGTGACGTCCACATCCAGCATGAAGCCCGTATTTTTCGCAGCGCGGGAGTAGTTGCGGGACACGTTCGCCAGCACCAGGGCGTTGGGCAGGGCAATCTCCTCGCCCAGCCCTGTGCGCAGGCGTGTCACAAACAGGCCAAGTTCCGTCACCGTGCCTTCCACATCCTGGATTCGCACATATTCGCCCAACAAAAGGGCGCGGGTGTAGACCAGGATCAAACCGCTGGCGATTTGCCCCACCACACCCGATGCACCAATGGACGCCATCAGGCCCAAGAGGACCGACAAGCCCTTGAAGGCCTCCGTTTGTGAGCCAGGCAAATAGGGGTAGGACATGGCCACCGCAAACAGCCAGACGGACGCATTGACGATGCGGCGGGTGGCTTGGGCCGTATGTGCATTCAGCACGCCCTCACTGGCTGGCGCGTTGGACTTGTGTTCAAAAATCTCTGTCGACAGGCGGGTGACGACCCAGGCGACCAGAAAAATAAGGACTGAAATAAAGATACCCGGCAATGCGCCCGTGATGCCGTGCAAGGCTTGCGAGAGGAGTTGGGTGATGGAGCGGGACAAGTTTTCACCCGCCGGTCGCGTGAAGACAAACTGGCTGAGGCAATAGGTGAGGTACAGAAACCAGACGGCCAGCGCCAGCAGCCAGGCGAACAGAACGATCAATCGCCTGAAAGTGAGTCGGATGAGTGACGCCGCCCGGTATCCCAGAGGCTTGGCGGGCAGTGCGTTCAATCGTTCCGAAATACGGGTCAATATTCGGCTTTTAATTTTTTGCGTGCCCACGTAAATGAGCGTCAGCAGCGGTGCCAACAGGGCGGTAGCGCCTAGAACTTTCAAAATCGCGGTCACGTTCAGGCCGGACGTGCGGCGTTCCCGCTCTTCCCCCCAGGCTTTTTGAAGAACGCGGGATGCCTGATTGGCCAGTCCGTCAGCCGTCTCCCCCAATGCGGCACGCGTATCTCCGGGTACCACGAAGAAAAGCGGTGTTCCGTCCAGTTCTACCGCCAAGCCATCGGGCGTTGACCTTACCGATGTCCAGCCTTCCCCGGGTGAATCAAAAGCGCGCTCCACCCGTTTGCGGGCTGCGTCGGCGCGTTCTGCGGCAGAAAACATGCCCAGGGAGGTGCGGAAGGTGTGAATGGTTCGGTTGCCGACGACAAGCGGAACAGCAACTTCAGGGCTGCCAGCGCTTTGCGCCTTGGCATCTGGCGGTACCGCGACCAGCCATAGGGCTGCAAGTGCCCAGATCAGGCTAAACCCCAAAAGGCTGCGTATGAATTTCCGGAAGTTGGCCTGCATGGTGGTTCAAATTCGCCGTGTGGACAAGGTGACGATGGTATCCAAGCAGACTGACGCAAAGCACCCAACTGCCAAAATTTGGTGAGCAAAAAGTGCATGGTGGTCAGCCCATAGTAAAAATAGAATCGGTTCAGTGTTCCGTATTGCAAGGAGTTCAAATTGGCTGCAATCGAAAAGGTCAAAGGCCCGGCGTCCTATTTCCCGTCCATTGAAAAAACCTACGGTCATCCCATGGATCACTGGTTTGCCCTGGTTCGCCAGCAGCAAGGCAAAAAGCACATGGAAATTGTGAGCTGGCTGAAAGCGGAGCACGGTATGGGGCATGGTCACGCGAATGCGGTGGTTGCGTATTGTTTGGCCCAAGCCGCGTGATAAGCGCGCCATTGCCTCCTGCCGAAGCGCAACGGCTGCGGGCTCTCCCCAAGGCTGAAGTACACCTGCACCTGGAGGGCTGCTTCGAGGCGGCCTTAATTGCGCAATGGGCTAAAACTGAGCGCGTGACCTTGCCCCGCCCGCAAGAGGACTTGTTCAAGTTCTCGGGCCTCACGGACTTTCTCGGTTTTTTGGATCTGGCCTGTGGGTTGGCCCGCACCCAGGACCGCCTGGTGGAACTCAGTTACGGGCTCAGCCAGCGGCTGGCGGCCAACGGCACCGGTTATGCCGATGTCATTTTCAACCCCACGCATTGGCATGCATGGCACGGCCGCTTGGGCGCGATGCTGGATGCCATGGACGCGGGCCTTGCGGCGGCAGAGCAGGACGGTCTGCCCGGCGTGGGCCTGTGCGTCAGCCTGCTACGCACTCAGTCGGCAGACGCCGCCATCGAATTGGTGGACACCTTGATAGCCCTGCGCCACCCGCGCGTGGTGGCCTTGTCCGTGGATGGCAACGAAGCCACCGCTGGCCGCACCGGCCCCAGATTCGCCGAGGCCTTCCGCAAGGCAGGCCGCACTGGCCTGCGCCGTACCGTGCACGCGGGCGAATCCAGTGGACCTGAGGGCGTATGGGACGCGGTGGACTTGCTGGGCGCAGACCGCATCGACCACGGAGTGCGCGCTATTGACGACCCGGCCCTGGTGCAGATGCTGGCAGACAGGCAGATTCCCTTGGGCGTGTGCCCTTCGTCAAATCTGGTGCTGGGTGTTTATCCGACGATTGAAGCGCACCCGATTGAACGGCTTCGGCAAGCGGGTGTGCGGGTATCCGTCAACACTGACGACCCGGTGTTGCTCGGTGCGAGTCTGGTGGGGGAATACGCGCTGTGCCGGCGGTCGTTTGGCTGGACGGATGAGGTGACGCGGACCGTGGCACGGACTTCGATTGAGGCGAGTTTTGCGAGTGAGGGTGTGAAGGCGAGGTTGTTGGAAGCCCTGGAGGGTTGGTAGATGTTTCACGGGTCGGTTGAATTCATGGCCAGCAGCAGTCATTCACGCGGCGCTTTTGTAAATTGGGTCTGCCGCGTTTGCGCTCATTCAATTGTGTGGTCCAGTTTCAGCTAGAAACCGTGGGCAACTTAGTGTTGAACAGAAGCAGCGTGTGGGATTTGTCAGAGTATTGAAACAGTCGAAACCCAAGCCAGATGCCGTTCTCAAGAGTTTTTCATGTCCAGATTGATCTGCAAGTTTTTCGGTGTCTACTGTGGTAGTCCGCATCATTGACCCGCCAATGTTCAACAGACGCCGCGCAAAACTCACGAGTTCTACGGCCTATCACCCACCGATATCGCAAGCATGAAAACAGCGTCAAACATGCCCACCCGCCTCGCCACTTCTTCAGCGCCGTCCCTTCCACTCTGGCGAATCCGCCTGCAAGCGATCGTCTGGTTTGTGTTGGTTGTCGCGTTCGTGCTCGGACTACCCATCCTCCTGGGTTGGGGTTATGGCCTGCTCACCCTGCTGGCGTTCGTGTCGGCGGTACTGGCCGTCGCGAGCGCATGGTGGCTCCGACGATTCTCTCCCATCGCTGCCGGGCGGCCGTTCGCTTCGGTCTGGTCGCACGCCCTGCTTGGCTGGACTCTGATCCTTGGGATCCTGGTCGCGGCGCCTTTCTACTATCTGATGGTTGTCACCGACACCCGACCAGCCACGGTCCCGCAGGTGGCACTGAACAATGGCTCAAAGCGGAGTACGAGCGGCTGATGCGTGAGGATCCCGCCCTCGCACAGCAGATCATGCAGTCGACAGACGACAAGATCTTCATCACTTACGGAGCGGCGCACCTGCCGGGCCTTGTTGCGGAGTTGCGCAAGTTGGATTCGAAATGGTCGGTGGGTTCGGTAAAGTGGATGCGTACTATCGAGGCCCCAGAACACATCGAGGGAAAGCTACTGGGCCTGGGCAAATGACCTCTGGAGTTGATACCCAGTGGAGAGCGTAACAATGAAAACACAAGCACCAACTCAGCCTGCACTGGCACGCCGCATTTTTTCCTTGCCTATCGCACGAATCCTGCTGCTCGGGGCCGTCTTGTTGGTCATGATGGCATTAAACGGTGACCTGTTGGGCAGCTACGGCGCCGAACCGGTCAAGGCCGCAGGGCACATCATCGCCATGGCAATCGCCGGTTTTGCCGTGTACATCGCCTATGCGCACTTTATTGAGCAGCGCGTCGCCACCGAGCTAAACACAACAGGCATGGGGCGCGAGTTTGGTATCGGGTTGCTGGTGGGCGCTGGCCTTTATGCCGCCTGCGAGGGGGTGCTGATGGCCCTGGGCATCTACCGCATCAATGGCTTGAATCCGTGGAGTTACATGCTCCCAGCCATCGCCAACGCGATCAGTTCGAGCGTTTTCGAGGAACTGTTGTTTCGCGGTGTGCTGTTCTGCTCGGTCGAGAAATGGTTTGGCAGTTGGGCCGCCTTGGTGGTGTCTTCGCTCGTATTCGGCCTGACCCACTTAATGAACCCGCAAGGCACGTTGGAGGGCGCACTATTCATTGCAGTCGAGGCCGGCATCCTATTTGCCGCGTGCTTCATTCTGACGCGCCGGTTGTGGTTAAGCATCGGCACTCATTTGGCGTGGAACTACACGCAGTCGGCCATTTTCTCCGGTATTGTCTCCGGCAACGATGCGCAGCAGGGCCTGATCAGGTCTACGATGAAAGGCCCCGACTGGCTGACCGGAGGCAGCTTTGGTGTCGAGTCGTCAGTGCTTGCACTGGTCGTTTGCACCACGACCGGAATCGTGATGTTGGTCATGGCGCACCGGCGTGGGCTGGTCGTTCCACCAATCTGGAAGCGCAACTGCTGATCTGGCACTGCTCTTTTAAGGCCTGACAATCGCATCCACCTGACCGGCTACGCCAAGCTTTGTCAGTGGGAGATGCGCGGAGTTAGAACTTCGTTTTGAGTGACCGATATCCTGCACCACGAAAGTCCGTAGTCAGCCCATTTGAGTCAATCAACGCCAAAATGAGAAGGACGGATTTCGCCAGCGATGTTTTAGGTAGGAGGGACAATTCCACCAAAGTCAGTAAGCTCCCAAGTTTGATTCTCGGAAACAAAAAACTCCTGACTCGCTACCAAATCAGGAGCTTCCAGTCCAATATCCACTGGGACTACAGGACAATTCGCCTCACATTCATTCCCGGCAAACCTTCAAAC
The DNA here is from genome assembly GCA_963750805.1 of uncultured beta proteobacterium. Classification (GTDB taxonomy): domain Bacteria; phylum Pseudomonadota; class Gammaproteobacteria; order Burkholderiales; family Burkholderiaceae_C; genus JANYCG01. The sequence goes on along the minus strand of CAVVSV010000069.1, from coordinate 22,307 downwards.
CACCTTCGCTCTTTCCAGCATCGCATGCAACAACACATTGCACCCCGTCGTGATGAGCTCCGGCTTGGCATCTTCGATTTCATTGTGGCTGATGCCATCTTTGCAGGGGATGAAGATCATGCCGCTGGCGGTGAGCTTGGCAATGTAAACGGCATCGGGTCCGGCGACTTAGACGGCTGGTATGATTCTTCGCACTACAACGAGAAGGACAGCAGCGATGCAATTGGCACACATGACGCTGGGTGATTTGGCTGGCAAGCGAATCCTGATCACAGGCGGCTCAACAGGCATCGGCGCGGCTGTAGCAATGGGCTTTGCCGCGCAAGGCGCGCGCTTGGCGCTGCACTACAACGCCAGTCTGGAAGCGGCGGAGGCACTGCGACAACAGTATCCTGATCTCATCCATTTACTGCGAGGCGACTTGTCTGAACCCGGTGCGGTAGCGCGAGTGGTGAATGAAGCGGCGCACATGTTGGGCGGATTGGACGGACTCATCAACAATGCCGGCAGCATGCTGGGGCGGTTACCCACTACACAAGCGACTGACGCACATTTCGACGACGTGCTGAACCTGAATGCGAAGTCGGTGTGGCAAGCCAGCATCGCTGCGCACCCGCACCTCAAGGCGGCTGGTGGCGGCTTCATTATCAATACCAGTTCTATCGCGGGCAGAAATGGCGGCGGCAACGGTGCCGTTCTCTACGCTGCTGCAAAAAGCTTTGTCAGCAACTTGACTCGTGGTCAAGCCAAGGAGTTCGTTGCCGACAAAATCCGCGTGAACGCTGTGGCGCCCGGTTTGATATTGACGCCGTTTCACGTGCGCGATACACCCGAATCCATGATGGCTGCGCAAAGTGCGACCATTCCCATGGGGCGGGCGGGCCTGCCGCAGGAATGCGTCGGGGCCTATTTGTTTCTCGCCTCGGAAACATTGTCCGGCTATATCACCGGGCAAATTATCGAAGTCAACGGCGGGCAGTTGATGCCCTGATCGCGTGATAAACACATAAAAAGGGGACCAGTTGGACGCTGATCTTGTCCTCGAAACAAGAAGTTCTTGGGCCTCGTAAAAAATAGGCAAGTAGGGACTGCTTTCCTGGACGGCTTCTGGCCGAGCCCTTGCTTCGTTGCATCAATGGCATCGCCAAATGGCTTTTTAATGAAGGCGCCTTGCCTCAGTTGCGATCATGTGGTCAGGGTTTCGTTCGTTCGTCCGTCAGACGCGGCGCAACATGTTGCATTGCACTAAGGGTAGGCCCCGCAACCTAGGGTACACACCTATCATATTATGTTTGACTCCTGCTCCGGAGCCGCCTAAAGTCGTTTGGTCGCAGCCGCTCTAACGGCAACTTTAACAACAGACTCGCGACAGTCACAGCAGGAGACATCATGGGCATACCTATTTTTGGCGGCAAATTGCGCGCCACCTTTGTCGCTTTGGCACTTGCGGCCATTGGCGTTGCGGCCAGCGCGCAGCAGGTCATCACCTTGCACGGAGCATCGCAGTTCGGCGATGACCATCCGTTCACCAAGGGGCTGACTGAAGTTTGAGGAACTGGTCAAGAAGTACTACGGCAAGCCGATCAATTTCGTGCTGCACAAGAACAGCGAACTGGGCCTGGAGAAAGACTACTTCGCCTACATGAACCAGGGCATTTCGGTTGACTACGCGATCGTCTCGCCGGCCCATATGGCGACCTTCGCCAAGGCCGCGCCCTTCATCGACGCGCCGTTCGTGTTTCGTGATCACGACCAGATGAACAAGGTGATCGCGCAGGACGTCCTCAAGCCGATTGCCGACGAGATTGCGCAGAAGGCCGACGTGCTGTTGATCGGCTATGGCGGCGGCGGCACTCGCAATATCTTCGCCAACAAGCCGGTGAGCAACATGGCCGAACTCAAGGGCCTGAAGATCCGGGTGCAGGGCGCACCGATCTGGACCCGTACGTTCGCTGCGGCCGGCATGGCGCCGACGGTCATCGCCTACAACGAGATCTACAACGGCATCCAGACCGGCGTGATCGAATCCGGCGAGAACGAGGCAGCTGGTGTGGAGCAAATGAAGTTCTACGAGGTCGGCAAGAACCTGATGCTGACTCAGCATGCGATCAGCATTCGCCCGATCTGCTTCTCGGGCAAGACGCTCAAGCGCCTGCCCGCTGACCTGCAGGCAGCCATCCGCAAAGCTGGCGCAGAAGCTGGCAATTGGGAGCGGCAACTTGAATCCAGCAGTGACGAGACGATTTTGCAGGCCATGGAAAAGTCCGGCAAGATCAAACTGGTGAAGTTCACCGAACGCGACAAGCTCCGTGACTCCATGGTGCCAGTGCTGACAACCTACGCCAAAGAGATTGGTGCCGACGCGATCTACACGCGTATCAACGCCATCAAATAAGCGGTCTTTTCATTCGCAAAGGCCGTTGGCTTTTGCGGATAGGGCCTGCGCCGGATTGGGTCCGGCTTTCTTGTGGAATACCGATGCGCAAATTCATAGACGGGCTCTATTGCAGCCTCCAATGGCTTTTAATTTTTCTGATCGCGATCCTGATCTTCCCGGTCACGCTGCAGATTGTGGGCCGATTCTCGGAATCAATTCCCCATTACATCTGGACGGAAGAAATGGCCCGATTCTGCTTGATTTGGATCATCATGATCGGTGCCAGCATCGCGGTGCGGGACGGTTCGCATTTTGATGTGGACGTGTTGCCGCCACCGCAAACCCCCGTCGCGGTGGCGCTGAGTCGCATTGTGGTGCATGTGGCCATTGCGTTGGTTGCGCTGATATTTCTGGCCTTTGGTTGGCGTTTTGCAATGTTCGGCTATGACCAGAGTTCCGAATTGACGGGCCTGAACATGATCTTCATCCATATTGCCTGGCCGTTTGCCGGGCTGACTTGGATCATATTTCTCGCGGAAAAATTCTATGATGACATCCAACTCATGAAGCAAGGGCAGGGTGGTGCACATGGGGCCGCTTGAAGTCGCACTGATTTTGTTTGGCGTGTTTGCAGCGCTCGTCGTTGCGCGTGTGCCTGTCGCATTTGCTCTCGGCTTGGCTTGCGTGCCGGTTTTCTTCATTGACGACCGGTTGACGCCATTTCTGCTGCTCAACGAGATGCTCAAGTCGTACAACTCGTTTCTGTTATTGGCGATTCCGTTTTTCATGCTGGCCGCCAATCTGATGAATGCGGCTGGCATCACGGACAAACTGATCAATCTCTCTCGTGTGCTGGTCGGATGGCTTCCGGGTGGACTTGGTCATGTCAGTGTTCTGGTCAGCATGTTGTTCGCTGGAATTTCAGGCTCCAGCACCGCTGAAGCCGCTGGCGTCGGAGGAGTGTTGATTCCAGCGATGAAAAAGCAAGGCTATGACGTGGAGTTTGCCGTCTCGCTGGTTGCTTGTGCTGCGGTGATGGGCGTCATCATTCCGCCCAGTATCCTGATGGTGGTGTGGGGCGGGGTGATCTCGGTGTCGATTGGTGGGCTCTTTCTCGCAGGCGTACTGCCCGGGCTGTTGATGGCGGCGTCATTCATGGTCGTGGTCTACTTGTATGCAAAGCGCCGCAACTATCCTGTTTACGCCAAACCCACGGTCAAAGAACTGATGGAGGCGATTGGCAACGGAATTCTTCCGATTCTTACGCCGGGCATCATTGTTGGCGGGATCGTTGGCGGCTACTTCACGCCAACGGAGGCATCGGTCGTGGCCGTGCTTTATGCCATGTTCCTGGGGGTTGTGATCTATCGCCGCCTCGGTGTAAAGCAATTGCGCGAAACCTTGTATGACTCCGGTCGGTTTGCCGCTATTTCACTTTTTTGTATTGGCACGGCCTCGGCATTCGGCTGGTTGCTGGCTTATTTCCACATTCCGCAGCTGTTTGTCGACATGGTGTCTGGATGGGGTGGTGGCATCGCCAGCGTTGGTTTTATTACCGCGTTTTGCTTTTTGGTGATTGGTTGTTTCATCGACGCGATTCCCGCCATCATCATTGTGGGAACTATCCTCGCTCCTCTGGCTGCAAGTGTAGGCATGCATCCCATTCACTTTGCGATTATTGGAGTGATATCAATTGCCTATGGTCTGGTAACTCCGCCCTACGGCCTGTGCTTGATGATCGCTTGCACCATCGGTGGCATCAAGATCAAGAATGCGATCAAGGACACCCTGATTCTTTTTATTCCGATGCTGCTGGTGTTGTTGTTTGTGATCTTGGCCCCGGATGCGTTGTTGTGGCTGCCCAGGTTGTTGATGCCTGCATTGGTCAAATAAACCTGGTGAGGGGATCTCATGGCACAAGTACCGTCGTTTTCGCTGGATGGACGCATTGCACTTGTCATCGGCGGCACCAGCGGTATCGGCAAGGCCATAGCCCGCGGCTATCTGCAGGCCGGTGCACAGGTCGCGATCGCCGGTCGCGATGCCGCCAAGCTGGCCGCAGCACTGGACGAACTGTCGGCGTTTGGTACTGTCTCGGGTTACCAGGCCGACGTCAGCATCGAGGAGGGGTTGCGCGGGCTGGTCGGCATCGTGCTGGCCAACTTGGGCCATATCGACGTGCTGGTCAACTGCCAGGGTGTCACCGTGCTCAAGCCGGCCGAAGATTTCAGTCGTGCCGACTGGGCCCAGATCATCGACACCGATCTGCAGAGCGTGTTTTTTGCCTGCACCGAGGTCGGCCGCCACATGCTCGGACGCGGCCGCGGCGCCATCATCAACATCGCGTCCCTGTCGTCGCACCGGGGCTGGCCGCGCAGTGCCTTGTATGCGATTGCCAAGGCCGGCGTGCTACAGCCTGACGCAGACCCTGGGCGCCGAATGGGCCGCGCGGGGCGTGCGGGTCAACGCGATCTCGCCGGGCTTCTTCATGACCGAACTCAACCGCGACAAGATGGCGCCCGAGCGCAAGGCGCTGGCGCTGGCGCGCACGCCGGCCGGGCGATTTGGCGAGGTCGACGAACTGGTCGGTGCGGCGATCTACCTGGCGTCGGACGCGGCCGGATTCGTGACCGGCCAGAGCATCGCCGTGGACGGCGGCTTCCTGGCCACCGGCCTGTAAATGCGGAGGGAAACCATGCTGCAGATCGAAGCCTCTGTCGGATGTCGGCGGTGCGCGCATCACCGGCCTGGACCTGTCTCGGGAACTGGCGCCTGAACAGTTTCGAGCAGGTCGAGCAGGCCTTGCACCAGCATTGCTTCGTGGTGTTTCCGGGCCAGACCTTGTCGCCGCAGCAGTTCGTGGCGTTCTCGCGCCTCTGGGGCACGCGCCGAGCCCCATGTGATCGACACCTTCCACCATCCGCAGGACCCCAACATCCTGATCCTGTCCAACGTCAAGCGCAACGGCAAGCCGATCGGCCTGCTCGATGCCGGCACCTATTTCCATACCGACTATTCCTATCTGACGGTGCCGGCGCGCTGCACCATGCTGCATGCGATCCAGATGCCGCGCGAACGCAGCGGCACCACGTTTGCCAACCAGACCCGGGCCTATGCCGATCTGCCGCAGACAACGCGGGCCCGGATCGAGGATCTGGTCGTGCGCCACCACTACGGCAACCGGGACGACCTGAACGAACAGTCGCGCACCGTGGCCTCGGTGCTGGACGAGCGCCAGAAGAAGAAGGTCGACTGGGTGCGCCACCGGCTGGTGCGCCCGCATCCGCATACCGGCGTCAAGTCCCTGTACGCGCGTCTCCGGCAGTTCGTTCGGCATCGACGGCATGGACGACGCGAGGCCGTGGCACTTGCTGCGACGAACTCAAGGCGCTCAGCCACGGCGGTGCGCTACCGCCATACCTACAACTACCGCATCGGCGACGTGGTGGTCTGGGACAACGCCCAGCTTGCTGCATGCGGCGCCGCTGACCGACCTGACCGATGCCCGCACCTTGTGGCGCATCACGGTCAAGGAAAAGGCGTAAGGTGCCAGTTTTGAAAATTCGTGATTGATCTGCGCAAGCACCCGACTTAGCCGTTAGTCCGCTTTGGTGGACAAGGCATTTCTCATGTTGGCTTTGGGAGTGGACTCTGGAGTCTCTTTGGTTCACGTCGACAAGCGGAGCAAACCCTAAGAAGAAGCCATCTTTTTGTCAACAATGCCATCATCGCGGAGAACTCACACGTGGTGCCCTTGAATTAAAGGAAGTTGGCATGTCCACTGTGACTTTGAGTGACAGCAGGATGAGCAGGCTTATGGACTCCATGACGTAAAAAAGCTCCTGACTCGCTACCAAATCAGGAGCTTCCAGCCCAATATCCACGGGGACTACAGGCCAATAGTCATCACATTTATTTCCAGTAAACCCTCAAACCACTCCAGCCCGCTCCAGCATCGCATGCAACAACACATTGCACCCTGCGGTGATGTGCTCCGGCTTGGCGTCCTCTATTTCGTTGTGGCTGATGCCGTCTTTGCAGGGGATGAAGATCATGCCGCTGGAGGTGAGCTTGGCCATGTAGACCGCATCATGCCCGGCACCCGAGACGACAGGCATGTTGCTGTAGCCCAGCTTTTTGGCGGCGCGGCCGACCGCATCCACGCAGTTGGCTGAAAACTCGATAGCCGAGTAGCTGGACACCATGTCAATCTTCACGTCCACCCCGTGCTCCTGGGCCACTTTGGCGGCAAAGGCTTTCACTTCGACCACCATTTCATCGACCAGCGCGTCGGTGCTGTTGCGCAGGTCCATGCTGAACTTCACCCGGCCAGGGATCACGTTGCGGCTGTTGGGGAACACTTGCACCATGCCCACAGTGCCGCGGCCGTGTGGCGGGTGACGGTGGGCGGCGGCCACCACGTCCTGCATGATGCGCGTGGCGGCCAGCAGCGCGTCTTTGCGCAGCGCCATAGGCGTGGGGCCGGCGTGGGCTTCCATGCCGGTCACGGTGCAGTCAAACCAGCGGATGCCCAGCACGCCACTGACCACGCCGATGGTGATGTCGTTGTCTTCCAGCACCGGCCCTTGTTCGATGTGAGTCTCAAAATACGCGCCAATGGGGTGGTCGCCGGGCTCCTGGTCACCCACATAGCCAATGCGGGTCAGCTCGTCTTTCACCGACTTGCCTTCAACGTCTTTGGCGGCATAGGCGTGCTCCAGGGTGAATGCTTTGGCAAACACGCCCGAGCCCATCATCACCGGCACAAAGCGCGAGCCTTCTTCGTTGGTCCAGAAGGCGACTTCAATGGGCGCTTCGGTTTCGATGCCATGGTCGTTCAACGTGCGCACCACTTCAATCCCGGCCAGCACACCGTAGTTGCCATCAAACTTGCCGCCGGTGGGCTGGGTGTCGATGTGGCTGCCGGTCATGATGGGGGGCAGGGCGTTGTTGCGGCCCGGGCGGCGCATGAAGCCGTTGCCAATCTTGTCGATGACCACGCTCATGCCCGCTTCCCGGGCCCACTTCGTGACCAGGTCACGGCCCTGTTTGTCCAGGTCGGTCAGCGTCAGGCGACATACGCCTCCCTTTGGCGTGGCGCCAATTTGCGCCAGCTCCATCAGCGAAGCCCAGAGGCGGTCGCCGTTGATGCGCAAGGAATCAATATTAACCAGGGTTTCAGTGCTCATGGGGTTCTCCATCAATGTCGAGTTGTTGGCAATCTGTTTAACGCACCACAGCCGTGGGGGCCAGCGTGGCGGCGCGCTGTTGCACGGCGGCAAAGTTGGGGCCAAAAGCGGGGCGTTTGATGTAGCGGCCCTTGCCGTTCACAGCGCGCAAATCGCCTTTGACAAACACCAGCTCGCCCTGGCTCACGGTGTGGCTTGGAGTGCCTTTGACGGTGCGACCCTCAAAGATGTTGAAGTCGCCCTTGCTGAACTGGGTTTTGGCGGACAGGGTTTTGGTGCCTGCCGGGTCCCACACCACCAAGTCGGCATCGGCACCAGCCGACACACTGCCTTTTTGCGGGTAGATGTTGAACAGCTTGGCGGTGTTGGTCGAGGTGATGGCCACAAACTCGGAAGGTGTGAGCCGACCCGTGTTGACTCCGGCATCCCAGATGACGGCCAGCCGCTCCTCCACGCCGCCACAGCCATTGGGAATTTTGCTGAAGTCGTCTTTGCCCGCTGCTTTCTGCGCCGCACAAAAGGTGCAATGGTCGGTCGCGGTGGTGTGCAGGTTGCCCGCCTGCAGACCGCGCCACAAAAATTCCTGATTGCCCTTGGGGCGAAATGGCGGGCTCATCACGTGGCCGGCGGCGGTGGCAAAGTCGGGGTGACGGTAAACGCTGTCGTCCAGCACCAGGTGCCCGGCCAGCACCTCGCCATAGACCCTCTGGCCGCGGGCGCGGGCGCGGGCAATGGCTTCGGCGGACTCGATGCAGGACACATGCACCACGTAGATGGGCACACCCAACACGTCGGCAATGGCGATGGCACGATTCGCGGCTTCGCCTTCCACCATGGGCGGACGGGACAGCGGGTGGCCCTCGGGCCCGGTAATGCCCATGCCCAACACTTCTTTTTGCAGCAGGTAGACCAGTTCGCCATTCTCGGCATGCACCGTGGGCATGGCACCCAGTTCGAGGGCGCGCTTGAAGCTGTTGACCAGGGTTTCGTCGTCACACATGATGGCATTTTTGTAGGCCATGAAGTGCTTGAAGCTGTTCACGCCTTCTTCTTTGACCAGTGTGCCCATGTCTTTATGGACCTGGTCGCTCCACCAAGTGATGGCCACGTGAAACGAGTAGTCCGAAGCGGATTTCTCCGCCCAGCCGCGCCACTTGCGGTAGGCGTCCAGAATGTTTTCTTGCGGGTCGGGGATGACGAAATCGATGATGGTGGTGGTGCCACCTGCCATGCCGGCTGCTGTACCGGTGAAGAAGTCGTCCATGGTGGTCGTACCCATGAAGGGCAACTGCATGTGGGTGTGGGGGTCGATGCCACCGGGCATGACGTATTGGCCACCCGCATCGACTACCTGCGCGCCAGCCGGGGCGGCGAGGTTTTCGCCCACGGCCTGGACCTTGCCATCAACACACAACACATCGCCCCGGAACTGCCGGTCGGCGTTGACAACGGTACCGCCACGAATCAAAAGGGTAGACATATTTGCTCCTGAATAAATAGTTAACTATTCAATAAATACGGGGACTTCAAGCCAAATTGATGCTCAATCAAGCCAAAGCTGCGGTTCGCATCGGGTTGTTGGGGTGGGTGGACCAGTTGGCGTATTCGCCCGACACGGGTTTGCCAGTGCGCTTGTCAATCTCGCCGGGCTTGAGAACGCGCATGGTGATGCATTCGGGCACCGGGCAAATGCTGACGCACAGGTTGCAGCCCACGCATTCGTCTTCCTTGATCTCAAACCAGCGTTTTCCATCTTTGGTGGCGCTGATCGCCTGGTGCGAGGTGTCCTCACACACCACGTGGCAGCGCCCGCACTGGATGCAGGCATCCTGGTTGATGACGGCCTTCTCGACATGGTTCATGTTGAGCTCGGTCCAAGCCTTCACCGTGGGAATGGCTTTGCCGCGGAATTCTTCAATCGAGGCGTAGCCCTTTTCATCCAGAAAGTTGGACAGGCCGCTGATCATCTCCTCCACAATTTTGAAGCCGTACACCATGGCGGCGGTACACACCTGCACATTGCCCGCGCCCAGTGCGATGTACTCGGCCGCATCGCGCCAGGTGGTGATGCCGCCGATGCCGGACACAGGAAGGCCCGCGGTTTCGGGGTCTCGGCCAATCTCGGCCACCATGTTTTGCGCGATGGGTTTCACCGCCGGGCCGCAGTAGCCGCCGTGCGAGCCGGTGGGCCCCACGCTGGGTGACATGACCATAGTGTCCAGGTTCACGCCCATGATGGAATTGATGGTGTTGATCAACGACACGGCATCGGCTCCCCCAGCCTTGGCGGCCCGTGCAGGATGCCGGATGTCGGTGATGTTGGGCGTGAGCTTCACGATGACAGGCAGTTTGGTGTAGGTTTTGCACCAGCGTGCCACCATTTCGATGTACTCGGGCACCTGGCCGACTGCTGACCCCATGCCGCGCTCACTCATGCCATGCGGGCAGCCAAAATTGAGTTCGAGGCCATCGCAGCCGGTGTCTTCCACCTTCGCCAGAATGTTTTTCCACGAGTCTTCGGTACACGGCACCATGATGGAGGCGATCAGGGCGCGGTCCGGCCACAGCCGTTTGACGCGCTTCATCTCGTCCAGGTTGGTTTGCAGCGGGCGGTCGGAAATCAGCTCAATGTTGTTGAAGCCAATCACGCGCCGGTCGCCATTGAGCAACGCGCCATAACGCGGTCCATAGACGTTGACGATGTGCGGGTCTTCACCAATCGTCTTCCAGACCACGCCACCCCAGCCGGCCTCGAACGCGCGGTTGACGTTGTATTCCTTGTCGGTGGGTGGGGCCGAAGCCAGCCAGAATGGGTTGGGACTTTGGATGCCGATGAAGTTGGTGTGCAGGTTTGCCATGGTGATTCTTTTATGCTGTTCAGGCCGGTTCAGGCAGCTTCAAGCAGTGATGGCAGCGTGAATGGACAACGCCGCCTGTTTGCCGTGCTCAACGGCTTCAACCGTCAAGTCCAGACCGCCAAAACGGCAGTCGCCCCCCGCCCAGACTTTGGGGTGTGAAGTGCGGCCCACGTCATCGGTGGCAATTCGGCCCTCTTTCAAGGCAATGGCCGGTGAGCCATCTACCTGGATATCCGCAGCAACAAAAGTCTGCCCGATAGCTTTGAAAACAACGTCAGCGTCCACCACGAAAGTGTCGCCCGTCTCAACCAGCTTGCCTGCTTCCAACTGGGTGTGGGCGAAGCGCACGCCAGTGACCGAGCCGCCGCTGGCCAGGATTTCTTTGGGCGCAGCCCAGAGCTTGAGCGAGATCCCATGGGTCTGCGCCCATTCCTGCTCATGGCCGGACGCGGACATCTCGGCCTGGCCACGGCGGTAGACGATGGTGACCTCATCAGCTCCCAATTTTTTGGACTGCACCGCGGCATCCACCGCTGTCATGCCCCCGCCGATCACCACCACCTTTCGGCCAACGGGCACGTCCGCAAATGATGACGCCTGCCGAAGCTCGGCAATGAAGTCCACCGCATTGCGTACTTCGGTGCTGGCAGGCTCAGTGATGCCTATGGCATTCACGCCGTCCAGACCCAGGCTCAAAAACACGGCGGGGTAGTCACGTGTCAGGTCGGCCAGAAAAATGTCTTTGCCCAGGCGCGAGTTCGTGCGAATCTCGATACCACCGATGGACAGCAACCAGTCAATTTCTTTTTGAGCGAAGTTGTCAGTCGTCTTGTAGGTGGCCAGGCCATATTCGTTCAGGCCGCCCAGCTTGGGGTTGGCGTCAAACACCACCACGTTGTGCCCCCGGCGGGCCAGGCCGTGGGCACAGGCCAGGCCTGCCGGTCCAGCACCCACCACAGCCACTGTTTTGCCCGTTGGCGCGGCTCGTGTGAACAGCGGCGCGCCGGGTTTGGCAAAGTAGGCATCGGTGGCGTAACGCTGTAACTGGCCAATTTCAACCGGCTTGTCTTCCAGCGTGTTGCGCACGCAGGCCTGTTCACACAACACCTCGGTGGGGCAGACCCGGGCGCACATGCCGCCCAGCGGGTTGGCCGACAAAATGGCTTGCGCTGATCCGCGAATGTTGTTGTCGGCAATTCGCTGGATGAAACTGGGGATTTCTATGCCCGTGGGGCAGGCAGCGATGCAGGGCGCGTCAAAGCAGTAATAGCAACGGTCAGCCTCCAGCTTGGCCTGGGCCAGATTCAGGGGAGGGTGCGCATCGCAGAAGTTTTTGGCGTACTTTTCGGCTGGCAATCGACCGGCCTTCACGTCGGCAAGGGCAGTCGGGGTGTGCGTGGAGCTTGTCATGGACCAACTACTTTCAAAGACTGGCTGGAACGTTGAATGAAGCCGAATTGGCCAGATTTTCAAAAGCGACAAGGGGTGGATTGCTCCACCCCAACACGTCGCCAAAAGGTTCAGTTTATTTGGCCGCAGCGTCCCACACGGCGTGCGTCCAGGCGCCTTTGCCCGGGTCTTTTTTGATGACCGGGTCACTACCACCGGCCATCAACACTTTTACCGTGCGCTGGTAGGCTGCGGGGTCGAGGTAACCCACCTTGCCTGCGGGTGAGGTCACCAGCTTGGCCACGTTCTCCATCTGGCGCTTCTGAATGGCCAGGGTGCTGCCACCGGACTTGTCTGCTTCCAGAACAATCTTGGCCGCTTCTTCGGTGTTTTTGACGGCGTACTCCCAGCCCTTCATGGAGGCTTTGACGAACTTGCCCAGGCGCGCCACAAATTTGGGGTCCTTCAGCTTGGGTTCCAGCGCATACAGCCCGTCTTCCAGGGTGGAGACGCCTTGTTCTTCGTAGCCGAACGTGATGAGTTCGTCTGCCTTCACTCCCGCATCAATGATTTGCCAGTACTCGTTGTAGATCATGGTGGAAATGCAAGCTGCCTGGTTTTGCAGGATCGGGTCCACGTTAAAGCCTTGCTTGAGCACTTTCACGTCTGCAGCAGAACCTGTGGTTTTGAGGCCCAGCTTTGACATGTACGAAAAGAAAGGGTATTCGTTGCCGCCAAACCAGACGCCCAGGGTCTTGCCTTTGAGGTCTTTGGAGGTTGCCACGCCAGCGGATTTTTTGCAGGTCAGCATCATGCCGGAGCGGTTGAACACCTGGGCCACATTGACCATGGGCACACCGGCTTCGCGGGCGGCCAGGGCGCTGGGCATCCAGTCGACGGTGATGTCAGCACCGTTGGCAGCCAGCACTTGAGTGGGGGCAATGTCAGGACCACCGGGCTTGATGGTCACGTCCAGCCCGGCCTCTTTGTAAAAACCCTTCGCGGCGGCGACGTAGTAACCGGCAAACTGGGCCTGTGGCACCCATTTGAGCTGCACGGTGACCTTGTCTTGTGCCATTGCACCGACGGACGCAGCGGCCAACGCGACGCCCAGAACGGTAAGTTTGAGAACCTGTTTCATAAATTTGCCCTTTGCTGTAGACCTGAAAACATCAACGGAAACACCGTTAATGAACGAATGCAATATGTGTGCCGCCAAGCCTGAAATGCCACCGGAACGATTCATGCAAAATCGATACTAAACCAAACCAGAAGCGCGACAGATACATGACAACCCTTGCCAGCCTGGCCGTCCAGGTTTCCAACGCCAGCGTTATCTACCCGGCGGCAGACAAACCGGTTCAGGCGCTTCAAAACGTCAGCCTGGACATCAAGGAAGGCGAGTTTGTTTCCTTCATTGGCCCTTCGGGCTGCGGCAAAACCACCTTGATGCGGGTGATTGCCGATCTGGAACAGCTGTCTTCCGGCACGGTACTGGTGAACGGTGTCAGCGCGACGCAGGCCCGCCTTGAGGGGGCGTATGGGTACGTGTTTCAGGCTCCAGCGCTGTACCCATGGCGAACCGTGTTGAAAAATGTAATGCTGCCACTGGAAATCAAAGGCATGGACGCGGCACGGCGCAAGGAAGTGGCGATGCACCAGCTGGCGAATGTCGGGCTGGCAGGCTTCGAGGGCAAATTTCCGTGGCAGCTCTCGGGCGGCATGCAGCAGCGGGTGTCCATTGCGCGTGCACTGGGCTTTGAGCCCAAAATCTTGATGATGGACGAGCCTTTTGGCGCGCTGGATGAAATTACCCGGGACCGCTTGAATGAGCAGTTGCTCAAGTTGTGGGCGCAGGAACGGCGCACAGTGATCTTTGTCACCCATTCGATTCCTGAAGCGGCCTTTTTGTCCTCCAAAATTGTGGTGATGTCTGCGCGGCCGGGCAGGGTGGTGGAGGTCATTGAATCCAATTTGCCCGCCGACCGCACGCTGGATATCCGCGAGACCCCCGAGTTCACCGACATTGCGCACCGCATCCGGGTCGCTTTGCGCCATGGTGACAGCTATGACGACTGAGACCGCTGTGCTGCCAGCTGTGCAACGCTCGGCAGGCCTGAGCTCGCGTTCCTGGACGGCGACCTGGCCTGTCCTCGTGGTGTTGAGCCTCGTCCTCGCCATCTGGTACGCAGCTGCCGTGGGCTTGAACTCTTCCCAGGTGATCGAGCGGTTTCAGCGGGACAACATCCGGTACACCACCTCCCAGTTGGTGCACGAAACCTGGTCCTTGAAACGCCCGCTTTTGCCCGCGCCGCACCAGGTCGGTGCCGATATGTTTCACACCATTTTTGAAGAGCCCATCAACACGCCCCAAAGTCTGCTGTATCACACGGGCGTCACCAGTGTGACCACGCTGGTGGGGTTTGGGCTGGGCGCCTTGCTCGGCATCTTTCTGGCGATTTTGATCGTGCACTTTCGTACGCTGGAGCGTGGCGTGTTGCCCTGGATCATTGCCTCGCAAGCGGTGCCAATTCTGGCGATTGCGCCCATCGTGATCGTAATATTTGGCAATCTGGGCCTGTCCGGTCTGGCGCCGAAGGCTTTTATTTCCATGTACCTGTGTTTTTTTCCGGTGACGGTGGCCATGGTGCAGGGTTTGCGATCAGCCGGCGTGTTTGAACGCGAGTTGCTACACACCTATGCCGCCACGCAACAGCAGGCCTTTTGGCGCCTGCGCCTGCCAACGTCCCTGCCATTTTTGATGCCATCGCTGAGGGTGGGAGTATCAGCAGGGTTGGTAGGTGCCATCGTGGCCGAATTGCCCACAGGTGCGCAGGCAGGCCTGGGCGCACGGTTGCTGGCTGGCTCGTACTATGGAAATACGGCGCAAATCTGGTCGGCGTTGCTAATGGCTGCGGCTTTGGGTCTGACGCTGAACGGTGTGATGTCCGCTTTGGAGTCGTATGTGTTGCGGCCCTGGCGTGTGGCAAAGAAATAGCCCTCGAACCTGTTGTCCATCATGCTCAATGTCTCAAAATTCGTCTGCCTGCTGGTTCTGCTTATGCTGGGCGCCAGCACCTTGTTGCCCGCAGGCTTGGTGGAGGAACAGCCTGTTTTCTGGACCCAGGTGCCTCTGAGTTGGCTGGGCCTTGGGAGTTTGTTCCTGGCCGCCTTGCTCGCATATTTTAAGGCTGTTGGTTTGGCAAGGACCTTGGTATTGGCAGGTTTGGGCCTGATTGGCGCCATGTCCCCGCTGGTGTTGCTGGATGGTTTGAAGTTGGGCGAAGACGTCGCTCAGGTCACCATTGCGCCTGAGAGTTATGGGTTCTGGCTGGTGATCGCGTCGCTGGCCGTGCTGGCCTGCCTGGGCTTGTCACAATTAGCCGCGGTGGAAACCAAGCAGGCCTGGCCGCGCCACGCCATCCCGCTGTTGCTGGGGGCGTGGGCCATCATTTTTTGGCAGATTGGGGTGCAAGCCTTTGAAGTGCCGCGCGTCTTGTTGCCAGCCCCGGCCTTGATTGCCACTACCCTTTGGGAGCGCTGGGACGTGTTGCTGGATGACTTCCAGATTACCGTGCTGCACTCTGCCTTGATTGGCTATGTGCTGGGTTGCGGCGGCGGATTTCTGCTGGGCATTCTGATTGACCGCAGCACTTTTTTGCAGCGCGGTTTGTTGCCCGTTTGCGCGCTGGCCAGCTCAGTGCCGCTGGTCGGCATCGCGCCCATCATGGTGATGTGGTTTGGCTTCGAGTGGCATTCCAAAGCCGCCGTGGTGGCGTTGATGACGTTTTTCCCCATGCTGGTCAGCACCTTTGCCGGGCTGGCAGCAACCGGCCGTATGGAGCTGGACTTGATGCGGTCTTACGCCGCAGGCCATGTACGCACATTGTTGCTGTTGCGCCTGCCCACCGCCATGCCATTCCTGTTCAACAGCTTGAAAGTGGCCTCCACGTTGGCACTGATTGGCGCCATCGTCGCCGAGTTTTTTGGCTCCCCCACCGTCGGCATGGGGTTTCGCATTTCCTCAGAGGCTGCCCGCATGAACATGGGCTTGGTGTGGGCCACGATTGTGGTGGCCGCGCTGGCGGGCACTGTGATCTACGCGCTGATTGAATGGATGGAGCGCAAGGCCACGTTCTGGCACCCGTCGCAAAGGCACTAGACACCAGGCACTTGGATGGCAGAGTTTTCTGCGCAGGTCAAGGAGGAGCCCGCACAGCGGGCGGGGGACACGAAGCAGAAAATTCTGCCGGCCAAGTGCCGGGCCAGCGTCACCGAATTGCTATGTTTATAGTAGCAAACTATTGATTATTGACGGGGACTTCAGGCACTTTTTTGCCCATACACTTACTGAGTACCAAAAATCCGGTCCCCCGCATCGCCCAGGCCCGGCAGGATGTAGCCGTGATCATTCAGCTGGCGGTCCACGGCAGCGGTGAAGATGGCCACATCCGGGTGCGCGGCGTGCAGCGTGGCAATGCCTTCAGGGCAGGTTAGCAGGCACAAAAACTTGACCGATTTGGGGTTCATCGCTTTCACGCGTGTGATGGCTGCAGCGGCTGAATTGCCGGTGGCCAGCATCGGGTCCACCACAATCACATCACGCTCCTGCATGTCCTGCGGCATCTTGAAGTAGTACTCCACTGCCTGCAAGGTTTTGGGGTCGCGGTACAGGCCAATGTGGCCCACGCGCGCGCCAGGCACGACGGTGAGCATGCCGTCCAGAATGCCGGTGCCCGCCCGCAGGATGGACACCAGCACCAGTTTCTTGCCGTCGATCATCTTGGCGGTCATTGTTTCCAGCGGCGTTTCAATCTCGACGTCCTGCGTGGCCATGTCGCGGGTGACTTCATAGGCCATCAGCATGCTCAGCTCGTTGAGCAGACGCCGGAAGCTGTTGGTGCTGGCTTCCTTGTTTCGCATGAGGGTCAGCTTGTGCTGCACCAGGGGGTGGGTGATGACGGTGACGTTATCTGGTAGCTTCGCGGGGAGTGCTGTGGTCATTGTGTTTTCCTAAAAAAGTGCTATTTCACTGCTGAGCTTAACGAGCCGGGCCAAGGCGACCGAGGCGACCGAGGCGAATTGGGACCGGCTCAGCGCTTTTTGCTGCCAAAGATGCTGCCCAACACGCCCCGAATGATCTCCCGCCCCACGGCTGAGCCCATGGTGCGCACCGCAGAGCGGGCCATGTTGGTGGCCAGCCCATCATGTCGCCCGCCACGGGGCCCCGTGGAACCAAACAGGACGTCACTCAGTCCGCCCAGCATGCCGCCGGACGAATCCGCGGGCTTGGCGTCGGTCGCGCCATTCGGGGTGGGTGCAATACCGGTCGGTGCGGACGTGCCACTGGTGCTTGATGACTGGGGTGCGGAGAGTGTGCGCCCTTTGAGCTTTTCATAGGCTGACTCGCGGTCTTCTGCCTTATCATAGACGCCAGCCACCAGCGAACTTTGCATGAGGGCCTGCCGTTGTGCGGGAGTGATCGGCCCGATCTGGCTGCCCGGGGGCAACACATAAACACGTTCGGTCTCGCTGGGGCGGCCTTTGGCATCCAGAAAGCTGATCAGTGCTTCACCCACGGCCAGCTCGGTGATGGCGGTCTCAATGTCCAGCCCCGTTTTCTGCCGCATGGTCTCGGCCGTGGCTTTCACTGCCTTCTGGTCGCGCGGCGTAAACGCCCGCAGCGCGTGTTGCACCCGGTTGCCCAGCTGCGCCAGCACCGAATCGGGGATGTCCAGCGGGTTCTGCGTGACGAAATACACGCCCACGCCTTTGGATCGCACCAGGCGCACGACCAGCTCGATGCGCTCAATCAGCACCTTGGGCGCTTCGTTGAAGAGCAAGTGGGCCTCGTCGAAGAAAAACACCAGTTTGGGCTGGTCCAGATCGCCCACTTCGGGCAGCTGCTCAAACAGTTCGGACAGCATCCACAACAAAAACGTGGCGTAAAGGCGTGGCGAGTTCATCAGCTTGTCGGCAGCAAGGATATTGACCACACCCTTGCCATCCAGCGTCTGCATGAAATCGCTGATGTTGAGCATGGGCTCGCCAAAAAATTTTTCTCCGCCCTGGCTCTCGACCTGCAGCAGCCCACGCTGAATGGCGCCCACGCTGGCGGCGCTCACATTGCCGTATTCGGTGGTGAAGTCCTTGGCGTTGTCACCCACATACTGCAACATGGCACGCAGGTCTTTCAAGTCCAGCACCAACAGGCCATGGTCGTCGGCAATCTTGAAGACCAGGTTCAGCACCCCAGCCTGGGTTTCGTTCAGGTTGAGCATGCGGGCCAGTAACAGTGGCCCCAGGTCGCTGACAGTGGCGCGTACGGGGTGGCCTTGCTCGCCAAACACATCCCACAAAGTGGTCGGAAATGCTACGGAATCAGGAGCGGGAAGTCCCCGTTCCGCAAGGACTTTAGCCAGTTTTTCTCCAATTTTTCCGGCTTGCGAGATGCCGGTCAGATCGCCTTTGACATCAGCCATGAACACTGGCACGCCGCGGCTGGAAAAGCCTTCCGCCAGGGTTTGCAAGGTGATGGTTTTGCCGGTGCCGGTGGCCCCGGTGATGAGCCCATGCCGGTTGGCCTTGTCAGGCAGCAAAAAGCATTGGGTTTCACCATGCTGGGCGACCAGAATGGCGTTGTCCGGAGTTGTCGGGGGGAGAGCGCTCGAAGGAGGGGCCATGGCAGTCCTGAAAAGTACAATCGAACCCCAAGCGTAACGAATTTTTGAAGGACTCCGAGTGGCAGGACACAGTAAATGGGCCAATATTCAGCATCGAAAAGGCCGCCAAGACGAGAAACGCCAACGGGTCTGGACACGCGTGATGCGGGAAATCATGGTTGCAGCCCGCCTGGGCGGTGGTGATTTGAGCGCCAACCCCCGACTTCGCCTGGCGATCGAAAAGGGCAAGGCGGCCAATATGCCCGCCGAAAATGTGAAGTACGGCATTGCCAAGGCCACGGGAACCCTGGAAGGCATCACTTACGAAGAAATCCGCTACGAAGGTTATGGCATCGGTGGTGCCGCCATTCTGGTGGACACGATGACCGACAACAAGGTGCGTACGGTGGCGGTGGTTCGCCATGCCTTCAGCAAACATGGCGGCAACATGGGCACAGAGGGCTCGGTGGCCTTTCAGTTCAAACACTGCGGTCAGATGATTTTTGCCCCCGGCACGGACGAAGACAAACTCATGGAAGCCGCGCTGGAAGCGGGTGCCGAGGATGTCATTACCGACGATGACGGCGCGATAGAGGTGCTGACGGACTACACCCAATTTGAGGCCATCAAAAACACCCTGGAATCCGCCGGATTCAAGGCTGAAGTGGCAGAAATCACGATGCGCCCTGAAAACCCGGTTGAACTAAGCGGTGATGACGCCGTGCGCATGCAAAAGCTGCTCGATGTCCTGGAAGACCTGGATGACGTGCAGGCGGTGTTTCATAACGCGCACATTCACATCGAAGAATAATTGAAGGGAGTGGAATGAAAGTTTTGGTTGTAGGAGGAGGCGGGCGCGAACACGCGCTGGCCTGGAAGTTGGCGCAGTCACCCAAGGTGCACAAGGTGTACGTGGCGCCAGGCAACGGCGGAACGGCGCGGGACCCCCGTTTTGAGAACGTCAATATCACGGATGTCCTTGCCCTGAGGGCCTGGGCCGCTGCTGAAAAGATAGCGGTCACGGTGGTGGGGCCAGAAGGTCCCCTTGCCGCTGGCTTGGTGGACGCGTTTCGCCAGCAAGGTATGAGGGTGTTTGGTCCGACCCGTGCCGCCGCCCAATTGGAGAGTTCCAAGGCGTTTTCCAAAGCTTTTATGCAACGCCACGGTATCCCGACCGCTGCGTTCGAGACCTTCTCCGATGCCTCGGCCGCCCATGCCTATGTGGACAAGGTGGGTGCCCCCATCGTTGTCAAGGCCGATGGCCTGGCTGCTGGCAAGGGTGTGGTGGTGGCCATGACGCTGGCCGAAGCCCATGAAGCCATCGATTTCATGTTGGTGGACAACACCCTGGGAGTCACTCATAACGAAGGTGGCGCCAGGGTGGTGATTGAAGAGTTTTTGCAGGGCGAGGAGGCCAGTTTCATCGTCATGGTGGATGGCAAAAACGTACTGGCGCTGGCGGCCAGCCAGGACCACAAGCGCCTGCTCAATGATGATTTGGGCCCCAACACCGGCGGCATGGGCGCGTATTCCCCAGCACCGGTGGTGACGCCCGATGTGCATGCCCGCGCCATGCGCGAGATCATCCTGCCGACCATTCGCGGCATGGAGAAAGACGGCATTCCCTACACAGGCTTCCTGTATGCCGGGCTGATGATTGACGCCCAGGGCCACCCCAAGACTCTGGAATTCAATTGCCGCATGGGTGACCCTGAGACCCAACCCATCATGATGCGGCTCAAGACCGACCTGGTGGATGTGTTGATGGCTGCCACAGAACCCGGCCCCCATGGCAATCTGGACCAGATTCGAGTTGGAATGGGACCGCCGCACGGCGCTGGGCGTGGTGATGGCGGCGGCGGGCTACCCGGCCGCACCCCGCAAGGGTGATGCCATCAGCGGCCTGCCAAAGGACTCTGATGATGTGATGGTGTTCCACGCGGGCACAACCTTGGCTGCAGGCTCGACAGACAAGGAGGGAGCCGTTGTGACCTCTGGTGGACGAGTTTTGTGCGTGACGGTGCTGGCGGACAACGTGAAGCTGGCGCAGCAAAAGGCCTACGACGTGGCTCGTGGCATCCAGTTTGAAGGGGCGCAGTACCGCACAGACATCGGGTTCCGCGCGGTCAAACGCTGATGAAGGATGTTGTTGTGACTTCAACGGCCACACCGCTACGCAGCGAGCAGGTCCGCACTTATTTGATGGGATTGCAAATTCGCATCACGTCGGCCATTGCAGCGATCGATGGGGGGGAATTCCTCGTCGATGCATGGTCCAAAGCACCGGGTGAGGTTTTGCAGGGCAATGGCATTACCCAGATTCTGGAGGATGGCGCTGTGTTCGAACGCGCAGGGTGCGGCTTTTCTCACGTGAGCGGGCCGCGTTTGCCGCCTTCCGCCACCCAGCATCGCCCTGAATTGTCCGGCGCACCCTTTGAGGCCATGGGTGTCTCACTGGTGTTTCATCCGCGCAATCCTTATGTGCCCACGGTTCACATGAATGTGCGCATGATCAGTGCCAAAGTCATCAAGGACGGGCATCTGAGGGAGGAAGTGTGCTGGTTTGGTGGTGGCATGGACCTCACGCCCATCTATGGATTTGAAGAGGATGCAGTTCACTTTCACAGCACGTGCAAGGCGTCGCTGGCGCCGTTTGGCGCGGACAAATACCCCCGCTTTAAAACCTGGTGCGACGATTACTTTTATCTGAAGCACCGCCAGGAAGCTCGGGGTGTGGGAGGCATATTTTTTGATGATTTTTCCGAGGGCGGATTTGATTACGGATTTGCCATGCTGCAAAGTGTGGGCGACGCGTTTTTGACGGCCTATTTGCCCATTGTGGAGCGACGGCGGACGACTCAGCATGGTCAGCGTGAGCGGGACTTCCAGTTGTACCGGCGTGGCCGCTATGTGGAGTTCAACCTGGTGTGGGACCGGGGGACGCACTTTGGCCTGCAATCGGGTGGACGCACCGAATCCATTCTGCTGTCGATGCCGCCCAAGGCGAGTTGGTCGTACCAAAACATTCCAGAGGTTGGCACGCCTGAGCATGAGCTTTACGCCAGATTTTTGCCACGGCGGGATTGGGTTTGAGCGGAAAACGAATCGGCATGTTTGGCGGGGCGTTTGACCCCCCCCACCAGACACATGCGGCACTGATAGAAACAGCGCTGGCGCAATTGCGACTTGACGAAATCAAGGTCGTGCCAACCGGGGATGCCTGGCATAAAACCCGTGCGCTGTCACCGGCGGCAGACCGCTTGGCCATGGCCCGCCTGGCTTTCGGCCACCTGAGCCGCGTTACCGTGGACGACCGGGAAACCCGGCGTCTTGGCCCCAGCTATTCGGTGGACACTTTGCGGGAACTTCAAGCCGAAAATCCGGGTGCCCAATTGTTTTTGATTGTGGGTGGTGACCAGGCGCAAGCTCTGCCCCAATGGCACCAATATGCAGAAATTCGGCAACTTGCTACAATATCTGTAGCTGAACGCGTCGATTCGACGGGGACTTCAATCCCTTTTAATGCTCAAAACACACCCAATGTGTTTGCGGACCCATTGCTCACCGTGCTGAAAATGCCCCTGAGCGATACCAGTGCCTCAGCCATTCGCGCCCTTGCCGCCCGCCATCAGGACGTTGTCCCTCTGGTCTGCGAGCCCGTTGCGCGTTATATTGCCCTCCACCATCTTTACCAGACTGCCTGATGACCAACCCAACCATTGCCAAAAAAGACACCCAAAAACTGCAACGCGCCATCGTGGATGGGCTGGAAGATGTCAAGGCTCAGGATATTGTGGTGTTCGACACCGAGCATCTTTCAGCCTTGTTTGAG
>CAVVSV010000068.1:0-19211 GCA_963750805.1 uncultured beta proteobacterium | reverse complement strand
GAAGGGCTCGATCTGCCCGAAGTATCCATGGTCGCGGTTCTGGACGCCGACAAGGAAGGCTTTTTGCGCAGCGAAACATCGCTGATGCAAACCATCGGTCGGGCAGTGCGCAACGTGAATGCCAAGGTCATCCTGTACGGAGATAAGATTACCGCCTCCATGCGGCGCGCGCACCGAGGAAACTCAGCGACGTCGCAACATGCAGCAACGATACAACGAAGAGCATGGGATCACACCGCAGACTGTGCAACGGCGCATTCGTCCCGGGATCGAATCGGTGGCCGCGTCACGGCGCGAGCCGGAAAGCCAGTGCCCGACGGCAGAGACGCCCGAGACTTCCGCCGAATTAGTCACGCAGGAATTACTCGATACCCTGCACGATGACATGCTGGAGGCGTCGGAACAGTTGGACTTCGAACGGGCCGCGTCACTCCGTGATCAAATTCAGCGGTTGCAGGAACATCTCGGCAAGCCGCTGGCAGCCGTTCCCCACGCGCTGCGCAAGTCGCGCGGTCCCTCCGCGTCCGACCGCTCCGAGCCCGCCAAACGGGGCGGCAAGGGACGACGCATACCGCGGCCGAAGCGGAACTAGGGCGAAGGAGGGATCAGGGACGAGGGCTCGGGGATCAGGAGGGAGTCAGGGCACAGAAGGGATTACGGACCAGTCTTATGTAGCTGCGGCGTCTCGCCGCAGAACAATCTTGCAGGGCTCAGGGCTCAGGGCTCAGGGCTCAGGGCTCAGGGCTCGGGGCTCAGGGCTCAGGGCTCAGGGATCAGGAGCTGCGGCGTCTCGCCGCAGAAGGGAGCAGGGACCAGTCTTATGTAGCTGCGGCGTCTCGCCGCAGAGCGATCTTGCAGGGCTCAGGGCTCAGAGCTGCGGCGTCTCGCCGCAGGAGGGAGCAGGCACAGCAGGGATTAGGGACCAGTCTTATGTAGCTGCGGCGTCTCGCCGCAGAACAATCTTACAGGGCTCAGGGCTCAGGGATCAGGGCACAGCAGGGATTAGGGGTCGGGGCGTAGGGAGCGAATGAGCCCATTCAGGATGCGACCTGTTTCGTCACACAATTGGGCACATCGCAAGATGTCCTCTGGCGATACCCATTTGAGTCGACAGGCGATTTCAAGTTGCGTTTCTACTTCGTACAGGGAGCCGCGAGCGATCTTCAGCAGTCGAACGTAGTCCGCGGTCGGACGCGCTTGACCTTCGGCAATATTGGACGGAATGGATACCGCCGCACGCCGTACTTGACTGACTAAGCCGAACCTTTCATCTGCGCGGAAGTTGCATTGACAGTTCGTAGACGGCTTCGACCAAGTCCATTCCTTTCTGCCACGCAATTATTTTTCGATAGCTTTGCATTCCCTCCTCCCTCCCTGATCCCTGATCCCTGATCCCTGATCCCTGATCCCTGATCCCTGATCCCTGATCCCTGATCCCTGATCCCTGATCCCTGCTTCCCCTGATCCCTCCTGATCCCCGATCCCTCATCCCTGATCCCTCCTGATGCGCCGTGCAAGCTTCTCGCCAATCCCCTTCACCTGCTGCAGGTCCAGGACGTCGCGATAGGGGCCGTGCTGGTCGCGGTATTCCACCGACGCGGCGGGCCAGCGTTTCACTGATCCCCGGCAGCAGGACCAGAAGGCCGGCCGTCTGTGGTGTTGATGTCGATACGAAACTCGAGCGGCTGCCAGGGCAGGTGTTCGATATCTATCTGCTGCGGCGCGGGGCCCAGCGTCTGGTATGCGCGGTAACTTAATACCAGCAGGCACCCCAGGACGATGGTGGTCATCACAAACTGATCGCCGGGACGCGGGCCCCATAGCGGCAGTGGCCTGCGTGTCGTGCCTGACGGATGCATCGCTACCTCCTGGATCGCGTTGTCCAACACCTGCGAATACCGACATTTACGGTCGTCTCTCTCCAAGACACCAAAACCTCCGACGACCGAACATACTTTCTGGGGCGGAGTGGTTAGAATTTGGGTTCCACGGGCGGGGCACGATGAATTTGGGCGGGGGGGACTTATGCCGCACAGCGAACACGGAGTCGATTTCGAGCAAGCGCAATGGGACGCCGAGACGGCGGACGCCTGCCGTCGCCTGATCGCGCTGCGCGCTGGACGAAGACCTGGTCGGAGGTCATGACTGGACGAGCGAAGCGGTTATCCCGGCCGAAGCGACGGGCGCGGCGTACGTGGTGGCGCGTCAGCCAGGGGTGATCGCGGGCTTGCCGTCGGTCCCGCTGCTGCTGCAGAGCCTGCGGCAGTATCTTTCCGGGCAGGGCCGCCCCTGCCTGGGACAGGTGACCTGGGAACCCGCACTGGTCGACGGAGAAAAGGTTGTGGAGGGTACGCGGCTGGGGCGGCTGGCCGGGTCCGCGCGCAAATCCTGGCAGCCGAGCGCCCGCTGTTGAATCTGATCGGACACTTGTCAGTGGCATCGGCTGCCGACAGACCCACTTGCTGCAGCAGTTCGTACACACGAGGCATGACCTGAGCGTCAGGCAACAGCTTTTGAAAACGAATCGGTTCTGCAATGGCTGTGCCCACCCGGTAGCGCGGATTGAGCGATGCATACGGGTCCTGAAAAATCATTTGGATCCGGTGACCCTTTTGCTCAGCATCGGCGAACTGGATGGCCCCCGCTGTGGGTTTGTCCAACCCCGCCACCAAACGTGCCAGCGTGGACTTGCCACAACCCGATTCACCCACCAGGCTGAAAGTCTCGCCGCGGCGGATGTTGAAACTCACGCCGTCCACGGCCTTCACGGACAATTGTTTGGCCCCCAGCGCACTGGCCAGCATGCTGGAGTGAACCGGGAAGTGGCGTGAAACCCCGGTGACGCTCAAAGCGCTGTCCGTCAACACATCGGGTACTTTCAGCTGTGCGCTCATGGTGTGGCCTCCACCATGTCATTGGCCAACCAGCACGCTACTTGACGATGGCCACGGGCCTCGACCGCCGGGCTCTTTTCCCGGCACTTGTCCATCACATTGGGGCACCGTGTATTGAAAGCACAACCTATCGGGCGCGCATTCAGGCGGGGCATGGCGCCGTCGATCTGCGCCAACGGGCCCCTGACGGGCTTGAGTGAGGGAATCGCGCCCATCAAACCCCGTGTGTAAGGGTGCACAGGGGCGTTGATGATGTCCTCGACCGGACCGATCTCGACTATGCGGCCGGCGTACATCACAGCGACCCGGTCGGCCGTCTCTGCGATCACACCCATGTCATGGGTGACCAATAACATGGCCGTGCCTTTCTCGCGACACAGGTTTCTCAGCAGTTGCAACACTTGCGCCTGGATGGAGACATCCAGCGCGGTGGTGGGTTCGTCGGCCACCACGAGTTGCGGCTCGGCACACAGTGCCAGGGCAATCACGATGCGCTGGCGCATGCCGCCGGAGAACTGATGCGGGTAAGCGGTGAAGCGCGCCTCGGGTGCGGGAATGCCAACGGCACGCATTAGGTCAAGCGCCCGTTTAACAGCCTCATCCTGCGACACGGGCAAGTGGGTTCGTATGGTTTCAACCAGTTGCTCGCCAATTTGCAACAGCGGGTTCAGGCTCATGAGCGGGTCCTGGAACACGGCACCGATTTCCTTGCCGCGAATTTTTCGCATGTCGCGCTGCGAGAGATTGTCGATACGCCGCTCGCCCAGTTTGATTGCGCCTGCCGCCACACGTCCCGGTGGATCCAGTAGACCGAGGATGGCCATGCCGGTGAGTGACTTCCCTGCGCCGGACTCGCCCACAAAACCCAGAATTTCACCCGGCGCGATGGAGAAACTGATGTGATCCAGCGCCAGAAGCAGTCCGCGCCGTGTCGGGATCTCGACACGAAGACCTTGCACCGTGAGGACGGGAGACGTTTTTTCCATGGCCGCACTCATTTCAATTTGGGATTGAAGACATCGCGCAGCCAGTCACCCAGCAAGTTGATCGCCAACACCAGCAATATCAACAAGACGCCTGGCATCACCGTGACCCACCATTCACCCGAGAACAAAACCTCATTGCCAATTCGGATCAAGGTGCCCAGCGATGGCGACGTGGGCGGAACGCCCAGACCCAGAAAGCTCAGCGTGGCCTCGGTCAGGATGCCCAGGCCGAGTGACAACGTGGCAATCACAAGCACCGGGCCCAGTACATTGGGCAACACGTGCTTGAACAGGATGCGCAAAGGTCCCATGCCGATGAGCTTGGCCGCATGCACATAGTCTTTGGACTTTTCCACCAGGGTGGCACCCCGCACGGTGCGCGCGTATTGCACCCAGGTCGAAATGCCAATGGCGAAAATCACCACGAATAAGGCCAGCTTCTCATGGATGGCGCGCGGCAACAGCGAATGCGACAAGCCGTCGATCAGCAGCGCGACGAGGATCGTCGGGAAACTCAATTGCATGTCGGCCAACCGCATGATCAGGTTGTCCAGGTACCCGCCTGCATAACCGCTGATCAAGCCGAGTGAAACACCCACAATCAGCGAAAACAGCGTGGCACTGAAGCTCACCATGAGCGAAATGCGCATCCCGTACATCAGTGTGGACAACAAATCGCGCCCCTGGCCATCGGTGCCCAAGGGAAATCGCATTTGGCCACCTTCCAGCCAGACTGGCGGAAGGCGGGAGTTCATCAAGTCCAGCGCGGCCGGATTGAAGGGGTTTTGGGGAGCCAGCCAGGGGGCCAGCAGCGCAATCAGGATGAACAGGAAAAGCGCCGCTGCGGAAATCATGGCCGTGGGCGAGCGTTTGAAGCTGTAGATGAAGTCGCTGTCGAGGAACCGGCTCCACGTTGAAGCGGGAGCTGAAGGTGAAGCCATAGTGCTCATGGGTACAACATCCTTAGGCCAGGCGAACGCGGGGATCGACCTGGAAATACAAGAGATCGACGATGGCGTTGATCACCACAAACAGCAGCGCAATCAGCATGAGGTAAGCAGCAATCACCGGAATGTCACCGAAGGTGATGGCCTGGATGATCAGCAAGCCCATGCCAGGCCACTGGAACACGGTTTCGGTGATGATGGAAAACGCAATCAGCGAGCCGAGTTGCAAACCGGCCACGGTAATCACGGGAATCAATGTGTTCTTCAGCGCGTGATGGAAGTGGATGGAGCGGTCCACAATGCCACGTGCCCGTGCAAACTTGATGTAGTCGGTGCGCAGCACTTCCATCATCTCCGAACGCACCAGACGCATGAACAGCGTGAGTTGGAACAGCGCCAGCGTGATCGCCGGCATGATGAGTGACTTGAGGCCGGTGGCCGTCAATAAGCCGGTACTCCAGGCTCCGAAACGCACAACTTCACCGCGCCCAAAAGCTGGCAGCCAGTTGAGCTCTACCGAGAAGATCAGAATCAGGATGATGCCTGTCAAAAACGACGGGATCGACACCCCAACCAGCGACACCACTTGCATGGTCTGCGCCAGCCAGGAGCCGCGCTTGATACCTGCATACACGCCCATCGGGATTCCCAGCCCCAATGCCAGGATGGCCGCACACAGGCTCAACTCCAGCGTGGCGGGGATGCGGGACACCAGCACCTGTCTCACCGGCTCAAGATTGCGGTAAGAAATGCCGAACTCACCTTGCGCAGCCAGCCCCACGTACTTGACAAAGCGCAGTACCAGGGGCTGGTCCAGCCCCAGTGACTTGCGCATTGCATCCTTTTGCTCGATGGTGACCGTATCGCCCAACAGGTTGTTGACCGGATCGCCTATGTAATTGAAAAGCAGGAAAGAGATGAAAGTCACCCCAATCATCACCAGCAAACCGTTCCACAAACGGGTTGAGAGAAAACGTAGCATGGAACTGGCCTGCTTTTTGTGGCGTACTGATTACGGTGCAGTCACCAGCCAGAGGCGCAGTTGGTTGTCTGGTGCCTGGCGGAGTTCCACACCCTTGCGGGCAGCCCAGGTGATGGGCTGCTGGTGCAGGGGAATGTAAGCCACGTCGTTACGGATGATGGCGGTTGCCTCGCCCATCAGGGCTGTGCGTTTGGCGGTGTCAAGCTCTGATGCTATTTTGGGCAACACAGCATCGAAGGCCGGGTTGGAGTAACCTCCGGCGTTCAGACCACCTTCGGTCTTGGTCCGGGTGGCGGCCACGTCAGACAACAGTGCGTATGAGTCTGCCATCGGCAAACCCGCATGGCCAATGAGGTACAGCGAAATGTCTTGCTGGTTCAAACGCACGTTCCATTTGGCGACCGGTTCAATTTGCGGCGTGATTTTGATGTTGACGCGACCCAGCATGGAAATGATGGCCAGACAAATCTGCTCGTCATAGACATAACGGTTATTGGGACATTGCATGCCCACCGTAAAGCCATTGGGATAACCCGCGTCGGCCAACAGCTTCTTGGCGGCTTCAGGGTCATACGGCACCACGCGGGTATTGAGGTTTTTGGGTGCGCCGTTCAGTTGGGGTGACAGCACCATACCGGCCGGCCAGGACACCCCCCGCATCACCGCGCGTTTGATGCCCTCCACGTCGATGGCCTGGTAGAACGCCTTGCGCACGCGAATGTCTTTGAACGGATTTTTGCCCTTGATATCTGAATACAGCAGCTCATCGCGGTACTGGTCCATGCCCAGGAACAAAGTACGGAGTTCAGGCCCCTGCACCACGGTGAAGGAACCCGAGCTGTTGATGCGCGCCACGTCCTGCAGCGGCACGTTCACCGTGGCATCGAGCGCACCCGACAACAGTGAGGACGTGCGTGTCGCGTCTGACTGAATGGGCGTGAATTCCACGTCAGTCAGGTTGTGTTTGGGTTTGTCCCACCAGTTGGGGTTTGCGACCAGCACCGTCTTGACATCCACCTCGCGCGACTTGAGCATGAAGGGGCCGGTACCGTTGGTATTGCGGTTGGCAAAGTTTTCCTTCTTTTGCTGAAGGTCGCTGGCCTCCTTGGCATTGTTTGCCTCTGACCAGGTCTTACTCATCACGGTCAGGTTGAGCATTTCATTGAGCAGCAGGGGGAACGGGGCCTTGGTTTCCACGTCTACCGTGAAGGCATCCACTTTGCGGACGTCCTTGACATTGCCCAGGTTGAGCCGGGAGATGGAACCCGGCGTCTGCACGCGTTGCCAGCTGAACACCACGTCGTCGGCCGTCATCGGTTCACCGCCATGGAACTTGACATTGCGACGCAATTTAAAGCGCCACACGGTGGGGCTCACCGAAGTCCACGACTCGGCCAGGGCTGGTTCAATCTCCACCTTTTCATTGAAGCGCACCAAGCCTTCGTAGATGTTGTTCATGAACGAGTTCGTGAACGAGTTGTTGGTCGAATAGGGGTCCATGGACAAGGCATCGGCCGACGCTGTCCAGGTGAAGGTTTTGGCCTGCAGGGCAGTGGAACCAAAGGCCAGGGAAACCGCCAGCCCGATGGCCAGCATTTGCTTTTTCATGGAAATAACTCCTTGAGTGAACGATGAAAGAAAACTACGATTTGCCGGTCTTGCGGCCGGAACGACTTTTGCCTTTGGGTGAAATTGCGGCTTTGGGGATCAACACGCTGGCGATTGCTTTTCTGGAAGAAATCTTGCGAGTGGCCGGCTTCTTGAGAGGTGCTTCAACGGGCAATGACGTGTTTTGAAATGCCCCCAGCGCCTGCGCCAGGTCCAGACTTGGTGCGTCTTCTTCATCCAGCCGCAACTGGCGCTCGCACCCAATCAGGTGGTCCTCCATCAGGCGTTCGGCAATGGCGTAGTCGCCCGCTTCGATGGCATCCAGAATTTCAAGGTGCTCGTGTACCGAGCACGTGTTGGTTCCGGGCTCGTCATACAGAGCTGTCATGAGGGAGGTTTGCGAGACCACGCGCTTCAGATGCTGGTTGAGCGCCGCGTTGCCTGTGGCAGCCGCCAAATCCAGATGAAATTTGCCCGCCAGGCGAATGTATCGCCCGTTGTCACCCACACGGTTGGCCTCACGCTCCTCAGCCACCTGCAAACGAACATCGTTGAGCCAGAGTCGCTTGCTGCTCTTGGCCAGCGTGCGCACGACGCCTGACTCCAGGATTCTGCGAAGGCTGTAAGTGTCACGGGTGAATTCCACCGATGGGCGCGCCACAAAAGCACCACGGTTGGGGATCAGGTCCACCAATTGCTCGGATGCGAGTCGGCTTAACACCTTGCGGATCACACCGCGCGATGTGCCGTAGATGCGGCACAGGTCAACTTCAGGCAACTTGGTGCCGGGTTTGACCCGGTGCTCATAAATGGCAAGCCCAATCAGTTTTTCGATGCGCAACTCATCGCTTTCGTCCTGTGCGGCGAGACCTGGCAAGCCGCTTTCAGCGACAGGGTCATGAGTCTTGGCGGAAGTGAGAGTCATGAAAAGTTGTTGATTGAATTTTTCGTATTGTGTACAAAAAAATTATTTTGTAAATAATATTGTTAACAATATTTTCTTTTTTGTGCACAAAAATGGAATAAACCCAGGATTCATGTGAACACATTTGCAAATAGCATGCCAGACACTCGCGCGGTCACCGATGACGCAAGGTGAACCCCTGAACTTGAGAGTGAGAACTTGCCCGTCTCACGCGCGAACCTGCGGGAGATCCTGGTTGCAGTGACGGCTTTGCGACGAGTAATATTCGCGATCGTGGTGCATTTCGGCCTGATTTGGGGCATAGATGTTTTGATTCGTCAGCCATGGGTCCTACTTATGTGATCCTGATGCGGGCGCCGCCAAAGTTGCAACCTGTCCAACAACATTGGCTCGCAATGACAACAACGACCAGTCACAACAGTGTGGCTGCCCTGACCCTGGGCGCATTGGGTGTGGTGTACGGCGACATTGGCACCAGCCCGCTATACACCATGAAAGAGATCTTCAGCCCGGCAATGGGTATTCCACTGGACGCTTCCCATTTGATTGGCGCCGTATCGGTGATTTTTTGGGGGCTGATGATGGTGGTCACCCTGAAATACGTGCTGCTGATCTTGCGGGCCGACAACCGGGGCGAGGGTGGCATCATGGCGCTGACTGCCCTGGCGGCCAAGGCGGCTGGCAAAACTCCGAACTCCCGGGTGATTTTGCTATTGACGGGTGTGATGGGGGCCGCCCTGTTTTACGGCGACAGTGTCATCACCCCTGCCATTTCGGTGCTAAGCGCCGTTGAAGGGCTGGAAGTGGTGACCCCCGCTCTCAAGCCCTATGTCTTGCCCGTTTCCATCGCGGTGTTGATTGCCTTGTTTGCCGTGCAGCGCTTCGGTACAGGGCTGGTGGGCAATCTATTTGGCCCCGTGATCGCCATCTGGTTTGCCGTGCTGGCAATGACCGGTGTGACTGAAATCATCGCCGAACCCGGCATTCTGGCGGCACTGAATCCGCTCAACGCCATTGCATTTTTGAGCAGACAGGGCTGGCACCTGTTTGTGGCCGTGGGGGCCATTGTGCTGGCCTTCACGGGGGCCGAGGCACTGTATGCGGACATGGGGCACTTTGGAAAACGGCCCATCCAGTTTGCATGGATTGGCCTGGTTTTACCGGCATTGACGGTGCACTACCTGGGTCAGGGGGCACTGCTGATGCGTGACCCCAGCGCACTGGAGAACCCGTTCTACCGCATGTTTCCGGAGTATTGGCTGATTCCTGCCGTGATGTTGGCCACCGTGGCGACTGTGATTGCATCCCAGGCCGTCATCTCCGGGGCCTACTCCATGACCAAGCAGGCGGTGCAACTGGGCCTGTTACCCCGAATGCAAGTGCATTACACCTCGGTCAAAGAGGCCGGGCAAATCTACATGCCGCAGGTGAACTGGCTGCTGCTGGCGGCGGTGCTGATGGTCGTTCTGGGCTTTGGCAGTTCGTCCGCCATGGCGGCCGCCTATGGCATCGCCGTGACCGTAACGATGCTGATCACCACCGTCCTGACGTTCTTTGTGATTCGCCATGGCTGGAATTTCCCGCTGCCGGTCGCACTGGCAGCCACCAGCATCTTTTTGGCGCTGGACGCCTTGCTGGTGGTGTCGTGCTCGCTCAAGTTCTTTCAGGGAGGCTGGTTTCCGCTGGCGCTGGGTGCGGGCATTTTCGTCATCATGGCGACGTGGCGCAAAGGGCGTGAATTGCTGCTGGACAGCATCCGCAAGGACGACCCGGAGTTGCTGCCGTTCATCACCGCCTTGTCAGATGACGTTGGCACGCTGACTCACCGCGTTGAACGCACAGCGGTTTATGCCGTGGCCAACCCGGACACCGTGCCCCAGGCCCTGATGCACAACCTGAAACACAACCAGGTGCTGCATGCTCGCAACCTCATTCTGACAGTGGTGTTTCACGAAGTGCCCTGGATCGCATTTTCAGATCGCGTAACCGTCACGCCCCTTGTGCCAGGCTTCTGGAAGGTGCAGGTCAACTACGGATTCAAGAACACCCCCGACATTCCCAAAGCGCTGGACCTGTGTGCGGCACAAGGGCTGGCCGTCAACCTCTTTGAGACCTCTTACTTCCTGAGCCGCGAGATTGTGGTTCCCACCAAAGGCCAGGGCATGGCGCACTGGCGCGAAGCCTTGTTTGCCCTCATGTCCCGCAACTCGGGCAGTGTGGCCGGGTTTTTCAAATTGCCCAACAACTGCGTGATTGAGTTGGGGACACGCGTGCAGATTTAGCAATCCTTTAGCGCATTGCCAGGGCCAGGTCCTTGCCAGCGAGATTTGGCAACTTGAACACCGAAACCGCCTTGACCTGATCACTGGCGAGCTGATTCAGACTGCTGGCTGCCGCTGCCATTTGCTCAACCAGCGCCGCGTTTTGCTGCGTGGCCTGGTCCATGTGCTGAATCGCCTCACCAACCTGTTGAACGCCCAGGGATTGCTCGCCACTGGCCGCACTGATTTCTCCCATGATGTCGGTCACACGTCTGATCGATGTCACCACTTCCGTCATGGTGCTGCCTGCCTGATCCACCAGGGCACTGCCTCGCTCCACCCGCTCGACGCTGGCTCCAATCAGGCTTTTGATTTCCCTGGCTGCCTCGGCAGATCGGCCAGCCAGGCTGCGAACCTCGCTGGCCACCACCGCAAAACCACGGCCCTGCTCACCTGCTCTCGCCGCCTCCACGGCGGCATTAAGCGCCAGAATATTCGTCTGGAATGCAATGCCATCGATCACTGCAATGATGTCGGAGATCTTGCGCGACGACTCATTGATGCCTTTCATGGTTTCAACCACCTGACCCACCACCTCGCCGCCCTTCATGGCAACCTGGGATGCCCCTTGCGCCAACTGATTTGCCTGGCGGGCACTGTCTGCATTTTGGTTGACGGCTGAACTCAGTTCCTCCATCGAGGCCGCTGTTTCTTCCAGCGCGCTGGCCTGCTGCTCGGTACGGTTACTCAGGTCGTGATTGCCCTGCGCGATTTCGGCACTGGCACTGGCCACACCTTCAGAGCCGGAACGCACTGTGGAGACCACGTTCACCAGCCCATCCTGCATGTCCTTCAGCGCCCGGAGCAACAACGCAGTTTCTTCGGGTCCGCGCAACTCAATACGCAAGGACAAATCACCGCTGGCCACTTTGCGGGCAACGGCGACGGCTTGCCTTAAGGGTGCGGTGATACTGCCAACAATCCACCAACCCATGCCACAACCCAGGGCAATGGCCACTACCAAAACAACAGCAAAAAGGGTGACTGACTGTCGAAAATTGGCCTGCGCCTCGACATGTTGTTTCTCAGCCTCGCGAACCTGGATTTCAACCAGTATCCGCAATTGCGCCCGGATCGGGTCGATGACTGCGTCCAGCTGATTCATGTTCTGCATGATGGTGTCGTTTCGATTGCTGCCCAGTGCATCACGTAGCGATGCCAAGTCCGACTGAGCCTTTTTCATCAATTCCTGGGTTCGGTCTGCAGCTACTTTTTCTTCCGGGGTCAGGCTGGTCTCAAGATAGGCTTTCCATTGGGCACCAATTTGCTGCGTGCCCCGGTCGAACAGCGCTAACGCGGCTTTTGCTTCCATATTGCCGACGGACATCTTGCTGGCACTGTCCAGGATGTTGATGGTGTACATGTCGCCAATGGCGTTGAGCTGCTGAAGCGGCACCACACGGTCGTTGTAAATGGCATCAATGGCACGGTTGGTCTTGCTGACCTGCAACAGTCCAAAGCCCGCCATCAAGGCCACCAGCAGCAGCAAGGCCGCAAAACCAATGGTCAACAATGCCGCAATTTTCAAGCTATTGGATTTCATGGGCGCGTCCTCAGATGGGTGAACAAGGTGCCACAGTATTTGTGAAACCTTGCCCAACGTCAAACCTCGCCCAAAAGCTGCTGCATGACTGGCCGAAAGTCAGTGCGGGAAACTACCAAAAACTTAGCAAACTATTCAATATTCACGAGGACTTTGAAGAAATTTCCATCCGTTTTAAGGCAATTGCATGGAGCGGATGTGCGCATACAAGCCATCAGCCCACAACGCATAGCCATGGGAACTGGGGTGCATGCCATCCATGGCCAGGCCGGTCGTTGTGGTTGTTGGAGGATGCCAGTGCAAGGTTCTCCAAACTTGCCCCAGCAGTCGTTTCGCCAGCAAGCGATTCATCTCCATCGCCCAACGACCGATGAACCACCGCAGCGGCTGCGGCAAGGCGGCACAGGCATGCAGGGGAGGCACGGCGCTGTGCACCAGCAGCATGGGTTCAAAACGCTGCTGGATCAAGGCGGCGAGTTGGTTTTGCCATGTCAGCCAACGCTGGGGCGCGCACAGGCGCGTCACGTCGTTGGCTCCCATGGAAAGAACCACCACGTCAAAGTTCCGCTCGGGAAACTCATGCAGCAGATTGAGCAAGCCCGGGGAATCCAGCCCGTTGACGGCCACGACAGACCATTCCACAGCGTAGTGTCGGGCCAAGCGATCCACCAATTGACCACACAGGGCCTGGTCTTGTGTCGCGACGCCAACTCCGGCGGCACCTGAATCGCCTGCCACCAGCACACGCAAGACGCTACCTTGGCCACAAGTTCCGGAACGGGCACCCAATGCCTCGGGCATTCGCGGTGTTATACGTCGAACATGTTTGCTCTGCAGCCAGAGCACCGGCCAAAGCAAAGCCAAAAGCATGAGGCGCTCTCCGTTACGCATGGCTGGAGCCTGCCAATATCGATTGCGTCGCCGGGCAGATTTTCAACGCTTGCCGAAGGCCGCCTTGGCGGCATCCCGCACATTCTTGACGGCGTCCTTGACCACTTCCTTGGCATTGCCCAGACTTTTTTGGGCCTGACCGGTGACTTGTTTCTGCAGGCCTTTGCCTTGCATCTCCTTGTTGCCGATCAGCTTTCCGGCTCTGGCCTGCACTTTGCCTGCGGCGTCTTTGAGCGTACCCTTGGCCTGGTCTTTGTTCATGATGAGAATTCCTGAGGTTGAATGGATTGAGCGGACAAAACGTGGAGCCACGCTTGGCCCACGTCATCAGTGTTGCCAAAAAACCGGAATCTATCTGTGCGTTGGCACACCAAGCCTCTGGCTTGTGTTTAACCGAACACCCAGCCCTATGGGGCGCTATGCAATGTCAGGTCGCAGCCGCTTCGATGGCACCCCGGCGCACCTGGTCTCGCTCCATGGATTCGAACAAGGCCTTGAAGTTGCCCTCGCCAAACCCTTCATCACCCTTGCGCTGGATGAACTCAAAGAACACCGGCCCCAACTGGGTTTGCGAGAAAATTTGCAACAGCAAGCGGGGTACGCCACCCTCGGTGGACCCATCCATCAAAATGCCACGCGTTTGCAGCTCAGACACCGGCTGACCATGGCCGGGCAAACGGCCTTCCAGCATCTCGTAATAACTCTCACTGGGTGCGGTCATCAGCGGCACGCCGGCCAGCGCCAGACTGTCTACGGTGACCAGAATGTCATCACAAATCAGCGCGATGTGCTGGATGCCTTCGCCGTTGTATTGCATCAGATACTCTTCAATCTGACCGCCACCCTGGCGTGATTCTTCGTTGAGCGGGATGCGGATCTTGCCATCGGGTGCGGTCAGCGCCTTGGAGGTCAGCCCCGTGTATTCACCCTTGATGTCAAAGTAGCGAATCTCCCTGAAGTTAAACAGCCGGGTATAGAAGTCCGCCCAAAACGACATCCGGCCCCGGTAAACGTTATGCGTCAGGTGGTCGATGAGTTTCAGGCCATGGCCCACCGGGTGACGGTCCACACCTTCAATGAATTGAAAGTCAATGTCATAGATGGATTTGCCGTCTTCAAAGCGGTCAATCAAATACAGCGGCGCGCCACCAATGCCCTTGATGGCGGGCAGGTTCAGCTCCATGGGGCCGGTGGGAATCTCGATCGGCTGAGCACCAAGTTCCAGCGCGCGAAAGTAGGCGTGGTGGGCATCTTTCACGCGAAACGCCATGCCGCAGGCGCTGGGGCCGTGCTCGGCAGCGAAGTAACCGGCCACGCTTTTGGGCTCGCGGTTCACGATGAAATTGATGTCACCTTGGCGGAAAAGTACCACGTCCTTGGAGCGATGTTTGGCCACCAGGGTGAAACCCATGCGCTCAAACACAGGCTCCAGCACGCCAGGCGTTGGCGATGCAAATTCAACGAATTCAAAGCCCATCAGGCCCATGGGGTTGTCAAACAGATCCGCCATTTCAATCTCCTTGTTGAGTCGATGTCACCGAACCGCAATCATCCTATAAGGAGGGCGCAGTATTTCTGCAATTCAGGCGATACAGTAGCGCATGACGCAGTACACCACCGCCGTGCCTCTGTAAACGAAGTTGCTGTCCCTTCGTTCCAGGTTCGAGTCCGCCAACTGACGTCCGAATTTACTCTCCTCACTGAGGTACTCCCATCATGCAACTCAACGACGACCTTACCCAGCGAGTGGTACTTCAGTCATCCGGTTTGCCCTGGCGGCCCAGCCCCATGCCCGGGGTCCAGCGACGTTTGCTAGCCCGCGTCGGCGGCGAGGATGCTCGGGCAACCAGCATCGTTCGTTATGAGCCTGGCGCTGTGTTTTCCCGACATGCGCATCCTCAGGGCGAAGAGATCGTGGTGCTTGATGGGAATTTCGAAGATGAGCACGGCACTTATCCGGCCGGCACCTACATCAAAAACCCCAACGGCTCCAGTCACTCTCCACAAAGTGCAACTGGCTGTACCTTGTTCGTCAAGCTGCGCCAGTTGGACGATGGCGACCTGCAAAGGGTTGTGCTGCGTCCAACAGATCGTCTGTGGCGCCAGGGCATGGTTGCCGGTTTGGAAGTCTGTCCCTTGAGTGAATTTGGTCCCACTCACACGGCACTGGTGCGGTGGGCTCCCGCCACGTTTTTCAACAAACACCAGCACTTTGGCGGCGAAGAGATATTTGTTTTGGAAGGCACCTTTCAGGATGAACAGGGAGACTACCCAAGCGGTACCTGGCTCAGAAGTCCTCACATGAGTTCGCATCAGCCGTACTCTGAGCCCGGCTGCCTGATCTTCGTCAAAGTAGGGCACTTGCTCGGCTGACATTTTCCGGCAAGCAGTCGGTAAACCGTGAGGTGGCGCGGTGTCTGGTTCACGCCACGCCCCGCTTGTCCGCGTGACACAAACCTGCTCCCTTGGTGATGAAACCATCTGCTTCCGCAATCTGGCCTAGCTACAAATCTGACTAACCCAGCACCTGCGCGTACACAGGGCTGAGGTCAATTTGGGCCTACCCAAGCAGTTCGTCCAGGCTGTTGATGACGAAATAGGTTTCCTGAAAATCATCAATGCGGTAGCGGGTTCGCATGACGCCGGGCAGGTCGAAACGCACACGATAGGTCGAGGCGTCGTCCAGCGCAAAAAGGGGCACTGACGCGGACGATGCGATGCCCGCTGTAGATCCGCAGGTCGTCCTCTTACTGAAATAGGCCGAACTCCACCGTGTACCCGTACCCACGGGCCTTAAGGTCAAGCACCCCGAGTTTCTGCGCCACTACCAAATAAATAGCAAACTATTGATATTTGAAGGGGACTTTGGGCAATTTCAACCCCCAATCTCCGTTGAAATACCTCGCACGGGCCTTTAATGCGATTTGGTCTTGCCTCTACCCAGTGTGACTCGCGCGAAACAAAACGCCGTCAAGGCACATAGGGCGATGCCCAGAATCATCGGGCGGGCGCTGCCGTCGACAAACTGGCCTACCACCGCCATCACAATCGCCCCGGTCACAAACTGCAGGGTACCCATCAGGGCTGATGCTGTGCCGGCAATGGCCCCATGAGCGTCAAGCGCCAGCACGACGGTGGTCGGCACCACCAGGCCCAAAAAGCCAAAGCCGATCAGCATGGTGACGATCAGCACGTCCAGCCGGTCCACGCCCAACAGGTTTTGCAGTAACAGCAGCGCCATCACGATGGCATAGCCCGTGACGGCGAACTTGACCAGGCTGACCAAGCCAAATCGCGCCGCCAATTTCCCTGTGAATTGCGAGATGCCAATGAAGGATGCGGCATTGATCGCAAATGCCAGGCTGTATTGCCGGGGTGTCAACCCAAAGTGGTTGATCATCACAAACGGCGAGTTGGCCAGATAGGCAAAAAAGCTGGACATGCCGAACGCCCCAATGAATACCAGCCCCAGAAAGTGGCGGTCGCGCAGCAGCACACCGTAAGCCGCCAGCGCGCTGCGGGCCGTGCTGTTCACTCGCTGCTCGGCAGGACGTGTTTCGGGCAGGCTGGTTGCCAGCAGCACGATGCCCAGCAGTGCCAGCACCGTGATCGCCCAAAATACACTGCGCCAGCCCAACCAGTCAATCAAAAAGCTGCCAAACAGAGGGGCCAGGATGGGGGAAACACTGAACACCAGCATGAGCAGTGACATGAGGCGTGCGGCATCCACCCCGGTATGCAAATCGCGCACCACCGCACGCGGAATCACCATCCCCGCACAGGCCCCTAGGCCCTGGATGAAGCGCAACACGATCAGTGTCTGGATGTCCGGGGCCAGGGCACATCCCACACTGGCCAGCGCGAATACCGTGATTCCAAAATAAAGTGGTCCCTTGCGTCCCAGCATGTCGGAGACCGGGCCATAAATGATCTGACCCACCCCCATGGAGATGAAGAACACCATCAAACTGGCCTGTACGGCACTCTTGGAGGTGCCCAGGCTGTGGCCAATCGAGGGCAGCGCAGGCAAATACATATCGACCGCAAACGGGCCAATGGCTGACAGAAGGCCGAGCACCAGCGCGGTCTTGAAAAAATTCGATCTCATGCGGGCAGGGATTGAATCAAATCCTGAAGATCAAAGCGCTTTTTGCACCCATGCACCCTGGAACAAGTAGGGCAGGCGCGGACCTTGTGCGTCCGAAACACCGCCCTTGTCTTCCACACTGATGGCCAGTTGGGTCACGTTCACCAGGTCTTTGTCCACGACTGGAATGCGCAAGGTTTTGACCCCGCTGCCCAAAATTCCCAGCGAGCGGGGTTTGTCACCTGCCACGGCAGATGAAAGGGCCCAAATTTGCATCGTGTCCTCACGCCCCTCCACCACAGCGTTGAGCCGCTGAACCTGCAGCGCTTTGTCTTGCGGGTCCAGGGTCACCAGCAACGCCGGTGCCTGCTTGTCGTCCAGCAGCACGGCAATGAACTTGATCTGGGGCGTGGTCTGTAGCTTGGTTTGCAGGTGGCGAATCTGGGCGGTGAATTGCTCGTACATGCTCTTGCCGGTGGCCGCCAGGATGGCGAAGACAACCAGGCAGGCGATGGTGGCGGCGCGCCATTTGGCGGCCGATGAGATAGGTTGGGAGACGGGTGGGGAAGATGTCATGGTCACAAGATGAAAAACAGCATGAACTGTACCCGGGCCACCCTGCTCATGAACACCACGAGGGCAAAGCTGCCTCGTCAGCCCTCAAACTGTGGGTGCAGTTGCCGGATTCGGCTCATGGCCATGCCGGCTGCAGCGGTGCGGGTCTCAACCCCCATCTTCACGTAAATTCTCTCCAGGTGCTTCTTCGCGGTGGCGGGGCTGCTACCCAAAATGTCGCCAATGTCCTTGTTGGTCTTGCCCTTGATGACCCAGTACAAGACCTCGGCCTCGCGGGAGGTGAGCTTGAAACTCAGGCTCATGGCCTCAATCACCGCAGCGTCGTTGACTTCACGCATGATGATCAACCAGTCGCTATTTTCAATGGTGTCCTGGGCAGACGCATTGGCGTTGTCACCTGTTTGCTGATGCAGGCGGAAGGTCAAGCGCCGGGACCCTTTGTCGACACTGAGTCGGGGTGGTTCGATTTTGTCCCGGGCCATCGCTTCGACGCCGGGGAGATGCTGGTGCAACCAGTCCATCACCAGTTGGGGTGCATGGTTCATCGGTTGCGGGGGCCGGCCGGGCGGGGCACCAAAATAGTCGCGCAACAGCTCGCGCGCCAATGCGGTTTGCCACATCAGTTTGCCGTCCCGCACGCGCACCGTGATGCTGGCGTAACCAAATGCATCCAGCGCATTGCGGGCCTGGCCCGCCTGGCGTGCCTCCTGTTTGGCGCGCCTTGCGCCCTGCAGATGAACATTCATACGCGCCAGTACCTCTTTCGGTTTGATGGGCTTGGTGACATAGTCAATACCACCCGCCTCCAACGCTGCGACGAGGTACTCGGTCTCGGTGAGTCCGGTCATGAAGATGATGGGGATGTGGGCCGTCAACGGGTTGCCCTTGAGGCGACGCGCCACTTCAAAACCATCCATGCCGGGCATCATGGCATCCAGCAATACGATGTCAGGCAGGGCCTGGGCGGCTCTCTGCAACGCGGCTTCTCCCCCCGTCGCCACCAGCACGGTGTAGCCAGACTCGTCCAGCGCATCGTGCAGAACGGCCAGGTTGTCGGGCACGTCGTCAACGATCAGCACCACATCGGAATTCGTGGGCAAGGTGGATGATGTGGACACGGCAGCTTGCCGTTCAATGAGTTTCTGATTCATGGTTGGTAGTGGCAGGCATGTCACCCGGGTAGCGGGTCAGTCGCTGGGTCATGGCTTCAAACTGAAATTGACGGGCCAATTCACGCAAGGGTTTGACAAACGCTGCCGTCTCGGGTTGTCGGGATTCAATCTCGTCCAGCTTGTTCATCACGCCCCTGAAATAACCCAGACCCACCACATTGAGCAGCGCATGAACGGCGGCGGCGTCGGGCCAGACCACGGTCTCCATGGTCGCTGGGAGGGGCGAATTCTCGGGCACCGCCGGCGTCAAGGCCTCATCCGCATCGTTGATCCAGACCA
>CAVVSV010000067.1:0-26571 GCA_963750805.1 uncultured beta proteobacterium | reverse complement strand
TCCGCTGGTGGCTGGCAGACCGGATTTCTGACATACCGCCGCGTCACCTGCTGTCCGGATCGTCACTCAATGCGATGTATCTGCGTGCACTGGGAGCGCAGGTAGGTCAGGATGTACTCATCGGTGCACTGTCCGTTCGGGCACCCGATCTGCTTAGCATAGGCAACGGCGTCTCGATTGGATCTGCCGTGAATCTGGAGAACGCCTGGGTCGAACGCGGAGAGTTGATTCTGGGCACCATCAGCATAGGGAATGAGGCGGTGATTGATTCCTATGCAGTGATGAAAGGCGACACGGTACTTGGCGAGTATGCACATCTGGGCGGGCTTTCATCCCTGACAGCGGGCCAAAAAGTGCCTGCGAAACAAATCTGGGAAGGCTCTCCCTCGCATTTTTCAGCCGATGTGGATATGACTGCGCGCCGACCGCGCATGCAAATCTCAGCCGGCCGTCGTGCCATGGAAACACTGTTCTACTTCCTGGGTGCCAACATGGTGGCCGTGGTCTTCTTTCTGCCGGTATTTCCCAGCTTCATCCTCATCGACTGGATCGATGCCCGCTGGATAAAGGATGCGGACCCGCATATCTATCCCCTGAAGGCATTTTTCACCTACCTGATGCTGTCGATTCCTGCCAGCGCGGTGCTGGTGCTGGTGTTTGCAGAGAAGACCAAGCAGTTGCTGGGTCAGGACAAAGTTTCCGTGATCTTCGGTTGCTGGACCTCGGTGTCCCGCAAGTCCGTGTTGCCAGTGGTTGAAGAAATGAACGGCCTGCTGTTCTACCCCGTGCAATACGAAGGTGAAGAGCTATCCAAAAATGTGTTCTACACCGGTGCGGCACCCAATCAGCAGGCCATTCCCGCTGTCGACTACTTGATGAGCAAAGAAGGCGGCGGCGCCAAGCGCTGGGTACTGTTGGGCACGGACTATGTCTACCCACGTACCACCAACAAAATTCTCCGCGCTTACCTGATCAAAAAGGGCGTGAAAGAAACCGACATCGACGAAAAATACACACCATTTGGTCACTCCGACTATCAGACCATCGTGGCTGATGTGAAGAAGTTTTCCGCCGGTGGCAAGACCGCCGTGGTGTCCACCATCAATGGTGACTCCAATGTGCCGTTCTACAAAGAGTTGGGCAATGCCGGTTTGAAAGCCAAGGACGTGCCAGTGGTGGCCTTCTCGGTGGGTGAGGAAGAGTTGCGCGGTGTGGACACCAAGCCTCTGGTGGGCCACCTGGCGGCCTGGAACTACTTCATGTCCATCAAGAACCCGACCAACACCGAGTTCATCAAGAAGTGGTCCGCCTACGCCAAGGAAAAGAAAATCGCGGGTCACATGGACAAGCCTTTGACCAATGACCCGATGGAAGCCACCTACATTGGTATCAACATGTGGAAGCAGGCTGTTGAAAAAGCGAAGTCCACCGATACCGACAAAGTGATTGCTGCCATGGCGGGTCAGACCTTCAAGGCACCCAGCGGCATCATGAGCATGATGGACCCAAAAAACCATCACCTGCATAAATCCGTGTTCATTGGTGAAGTGAAGGCCGACGGCCAGTTCAACGTGGTCTGGAAAACACCCGGCCCCGTGAAGGCCAAGCCATGGTCTCCCTACATCGAAGGTAACGACAAGAAGCCTGACGAACCAGCGAAGAAGTAAGACGCGACTGGCGGCACCCGAAAGGGTGCCGTTCAGGAAATTGCAGCGTGGACATCGCGCGGTGTCCACCCTACAGGTTCTTTCATGCAGATCAAACAGTTATTCTCAATCGCTACGCTTTTCATAGCAGTAAACGCTTATTCCCTGGGGACTGGCGACGTCAAAGGCATTGCAATCGGGGAAACCGAGGCCCGCGTTGCTGCGTTGAACAAGTCTTTGGCAACGGCTGACGAAAAAACCGCCGCCTTTTTGCAGTCCCTGCTGGATGACGAGGTCAAACTGGCGGGTGACAAGATCATCGTTGTCAAAGATGGCAAGGGGTTTGACCCGGTTACCGGCAATGAAATCCCGGTTCCAGACACTGCCGAGGACGTTATCAACAACAACTTGATGCGCGGCGAGCTGGAAGGCGCCCTGGCCGGTCTCAAGCTGTTTTCCAAAGACGAAAAAATTCGCCGCGAGAGCATCAAGACGCTGCAAGCGGAAAGTGACGACTCCAAGTTGCCCTTGATCGAAAAGGCCTTTGAGGCGGAGCAAATCCCGCAACTGAAAGACCAATTGGGGATGATCCGCGCGGCGGTGCTGCTCAACAGCCCTGACAAAACCAAACGACTGGTGGCTGCGGCCCTGCTGGCCCAAAGCAGCCAGTCCAGCACCAAGACCGTACTCCTGGAGCGCTTGAAAGTCGAAACTGACCCGGACGTCAAGGCCGCGCTATCGGCCACGTTGAAAACGGTGGAGGGTGCCCTGGCATGGGGAGACAAGCTGGGCGCTGTGTTCAGTGGCATCAGCCTGGGCAGCATCTTGCTGCTGGTGGCATTGGGTCTGGCGATCACCTACGGGCTGATGGGTGTGATCAACATGGCACATGGTGAGCTGATGATGATCGGCGCCTACGCCACGTATGTGGTCCAGGGTGTTTTCCAAAAGTATTTGCCTGCGTACTTTGACTGGTATTTGCTGGCCTCGGTGCCGGTTGCCTTCATGGCGTCGGCCCTGATGGGCGCCGCTTTGGAGCGCAGCGTCATCCGCTTCCTGTACGGCCGACCGCTGGAAACCCTGTTGGCGACCTGGGGGATCAGCCTGATGTTGCAGCAGCTGGTTCGCAGCTTTTTTGGTGCCCAAAACGTGGGGGTCGAAAACCCGTCCTGGATGAGTGGTGGCGTGCAGGTGATGGGCAATCTGTCGCTGCCCTTCAACCGGCTGGTGATCATCGGCTTTGCCATCGCCGTGCTGGGCGGTGTCTCGTGGTTGATCAGCAGGACGCGGCTGGGCCTGTTTGTTCGCGGTGTCACTCAAAATCGTCCCATCGCGTCCTGCATGGGCGTCAACACAGCGCGCATAGACACCTACGCCTTTGCGCTCGGTTCCGGGATTGCAGGGCTGGCCGGTTGCGCCTTGAGCCAGGTGGGCAACGTCGGCCCGGACCTGGGCCAGGGCTACATCGTGGATTCCTTCATGGTGGTCGTTCTTGGCGGTGTGGGCCAGTTGGCGGGTACCGTCTATGCCGCCATGGGTCTGGGGGTGCTCAACAAGTTTCTTGAAGGCTGGACCGGTGCGGTATTGGCAAAAATCGCGGTGCTCGTGTTCATCATCATCTTC
Organism: uncultured beta proteobacterium; assembly: GCA_963750805.1. Taxonomy (GTDB): domain Bacteria; phylum Pseudomonadota; class Gammaproteobacteria; order Burkholderiales; family Burkholderiaceae_C; genus JANYCG01. The sequence continues at coordinate 23,302 of CAVVSV010000067.1, read as the reverse complement.
ATCCAGAAGCGGCCTCAAGGCATCTTTGCGATGAAGGGCCGGAGTGCAGAAGCATGAACACTGCCAAAACTTCAACGGGCTCCGTGCGAATGGATGTGACATTGCCATCCAAGGGCCCCTTGCTCACCCGCGCCGGGTGGAGCAGCTTCATCATCGCGCTCATCATTGTCTGCGCCGTGGCGCCCGTGCTGAATTTGTTGGTGCCGCAAGGCAGCATGTTCCACATGAGCACCTATGCCGTGGCACTGCTGGGCAAGATCATGTGTTACGCCATCTGTGCGCTAGCCATGGACCTGATCTGGGGTTACACGGGCATCTTGTCGTTGGGCCATGGTGTCTTTTTCGCGCTGGGCGGTTACGCCATGGGCATGTACCTGATGCGCCAGATTGGTCGCGATGGCAACTACAAAAGCGATCTGCCAGACTTCATGGTGTTTTTGAACTGGAAAGAATTGCCCTGGCACTGGACCTTCAGCGACAGCTTTCTGGCGACGCTGATTCTGATCGTGGTGGTGCCCGGTGTGGTGGCCTTTGTCTTCGGTTTTTTTGCCTTCCGCTCACGCATCAAGGGCGTTTATTTTTCCATCATCACGCAGGCCATGACCTTCGCGGCGATGCTGTTGTTCTTCCGCAATGAAACCGGTTTTGGCGGCAACAACGGGTTCACCGATTTCAAGCGGATTTTGAACATTCCTGTGGCCACGCCCAGCATGCGCATGGTGTTGTTTGTTTTGACCGGGTTGACCTTGTTGGGCTTCTTCCTTTTCGCCAAGTGGCTGGTGGGCAGCAAGTTTGGCCGGGTCTTGCAGGCCATTCGCGATGCCGAAACAAGGGTGATGTTTTCGGGCTATTCGCCGCTGGGCTACAAGCTCACCATTTGGGTGATTTCGGCCATCATGTGTGGCGTGGCTGGGGCTCTGTATGTGCCCCAGGTGGGCATCATCAACCCCAGCGAAATGAGTCCGGCCAATTCCATCGAGATTGCCATCTGGGCGGCTGTGGGCGGACGGGCCACCCTGATCGGCCCCATTGTGGGTGCCTTCATCGTCAACGGTGTCAAGAGCTGGCTGACCGTGTCTGCCCCTGAATACTGGCTGTACTTTCTGGGGGCCCTGTTCATTGCTGTCACATTGTTTTTGCCCGATGGGGTGGTGGGTTTGGTGAAGAAGTTGAAGGGAGCCAAAAATGACTCCTGATCTGTTGGAAGAGGGCGCGCGACGCGTCGAAGAGCGATCCAAAAAAGCAATTGAAGGTCAGACTGAATCCGGTGGTCGCACGCCGGGGTTCGGTCGTCTGGTCAAGCAGGACGAAGTGGACATTACCCACGGGCGCATTTTGTACCTGGAGGATGTGAGTGTCAGTTTTGACGGGTTCAAGGCCATCAACAAATTGTCACTGGACATTGCACCGGGTGAGCTGCGTTGCATCATTGGCCCCAATGGCGCGGGCAAGACCACCATGATGGACATCATCACCGGCAAAACCCGTCCCGACGAGGGCAAAGTCTTCTTCGGCAGCACCATTGATTTGCTGCGTTATAAGGAAGCCGAAATCGCCCAGCTGGGTATTGGCCGAAAGTTTCAAAAGCCGACGGTGTTTGAACATCTGACAGTGTTTGAAAACCTGGAGCTGGCGCTGAAAACCAACAAGGGTGTGAAGGCTTCCATGTTGTTCAAGCTGGACTCGGCGCAGGGCGACCGCTTGCTGGAAATCCTGCACACCATCCATCTGGGTGACAGCGTTTCCCGCATGGCAGGGAACTTGAGCCACGGACAAAAGCAATGGCTTGAAATTGGCATGCTGTTGATGCAGGACCCCAAACTGCTGTTGCTCGACGAGCCGGTGGCCGGCATGACCGACGAAGAAACCGCTCGCACCGCTGAACTGTTCCTGACACTCAAGGGCAAGCATTCCCTGATGGTGGTCGAACACGACATGAGCTTTATCAACACCATCTCCGACATCGTGACGGTTCTGTGCGACGGCTCCGTCTTGGCGCAGGGCACGCTGGCGCAGGTACAGGCCGATGAGCGGGTGATTGAAGTTTATCTGGGTCGATGATGCTGAAAGTCAAAAACATCAACCAGTACTATGGCGGGTCACACATTCTGCGGGATGTGAGCATCCAGTCCTCGTTGGGCAAAGTCACGGTCATTCTTGGGCGCAACGGTGTGGGCAAAACCACCTTGCTGAAAAGCCTGATGGGGCTGGTGCCCATCAAAACCGGCACGATTGAATTTGATGGCAAACCCATCCAGAACGATACGCCCTACCAGCGTGCCAGAGCCGGCATTGGTTTTGTGCCACAGGGCCGCGAGATTTTTGCGCGCCTGACGGTCGAGGAAAACCTGCGCATGGGTCTGGCTTACAAAAGTGCCAGCACGCCCATCCCTGCCGAGCTTTTTGAATTGTTCCCCGTGCTCAAACAGATGCTGAACCGCCGGGGCGGCGATTTGTCCGGCGGACAGCAGCAGCAATTGGCCATTGCGCGGGCGTTGGCAGCCAAGCCCAAGCTGCTGATCCTGGACGAGCCCACCGAAGGCATTCAACCCAGCATCATCAAGGACATTGGCCGTGTGATCCGCATGCTGGCCGACCGGGGTGACATGGCCATTTTGCTGGTGGAGCAGTACTACGACTTTGCGCAAGAGCTGGCGGATGACTACGTGGTGATGGAGCGGGGTGCCGTCCTTGCCAGTGGCAAGGGCCAGAACATGGAAATTGATGGCGTGCGGGATCTGGTGGCGATCTAGTCAATTCGCCGGGGGTGGTGCGTCGCTCGCGCTGGCGTCCATGGGAGGAGGCGAACTTTGCGCAGGAGGCGCAGCAGCCCTGGGCTTCACGCCAGTACGCAATGTCAGGCCCCCGGCCTGTCTTTTGTGCTCGCCAACGCCTTGTCCCGCCGCCACCACGCAATAGCGGCTTCGCAAGTCCTGTACCTTCTGGTTCAACTCGGTAGCGTCACCCATTTTGTCAGCGTAGCGCTGCATGACCAGGTAAGCCGTATCAATCAGTTTCGCATTGAGTGTCTGCTCTCCCCGCAGTAGCAATTCCTCCACCGAACCACGCGGGTTGCCCTTCATGCTGAGTGCCATGGCGATTTCCGACAGCTTCAACACTTGGGTCTGGCAATTTCGAATGCGCTCGGCATAAGCGGGATGGATTTCACAGCCACCAGCCAACAATTCGGTCAGGGAGCGACTGGTACAAAAGCGCATGCCCAGGCAATCCACCACCGAATCAACCTCGGCCAGCTGGATGGAGCGCTCTGCCAAGACGGCCAGCAGCATCAGGAGATTGGAGGCGGATTCAAAATCAAATGCGGCGTCCTTGATGGTTGCGTTCATGGCACGAACAGCTTCCACGGCGGCGGCAAACTGCTGGTTCTGAATCAAAGACAGGCACTGCACGATGGCGGACAGCCGTTTGAAGCGGGGCTGGCCAGAGTTGCGTTCGGAAAGTCTTCCAAAATCGTCCAGGCACCGTTGCATCCCCTTGCGGTCGTTCACCTCCTGCCGTGCAAATGCCAACAGCACCAGCGTTTGCCAATCGAACATTTTGGAGTCCAGGCCAAGGCGAACGGTCTTGTCCAGAATTTTTTCGGCCTCGACGCGATCGCCTGAATAGAAGGTCACGATACCCAGATTCTGGAGGCGACTGACCGAGGCCGGGGTCATTTCACTGGCCAGTTTGTAGGTAGCCAGCGCCTTGTCAAACTTGCCCAGTTCAAACTGGGCGCGCCCCATCACGTCATAGGCATCGGCATAGCTGGGATCTTCACTGATCAGGTTCTCCAGCGTTTGAACTGCCGTGCCAATTTGGCCAGAATCCATTTGTGCGCGGGCTACGCCCAGCTTGGCCCAGGGCAAGGTCTTGGCCTCGGCCACCGCCTCGTAGAGCTTTTGGGCCTCTGCAAACTTGCCCACGCGCAGCAGCAGCTCAGCGCCAACCCGGGCGGCGTACAGCCAGAAGGCTCCCCGCTTTTCAAACCGCTCCAGACAGAGTGCGGCCGCCTCTTCAAATGACTCCGTTTCGATGGCGGCAAAAATGGGCGCCAGCGATACCTTTCGCACCCGGGCCGCGTGCAGGCGATCCTCCAGTTGCGCAGGTCGGTGGGGTTTGAGCAGGTAGCCATCCAGCGCTGATTCAGCGGCTTCTGCCACTTTGGCATACGTGGCCTCGGCCGTCACCATGATGAAGACGGTGGAAAAGGGAAGCAACTGGTTGCGACGCAAATCGTCAAGCAGGTCCTGCCCCGTCGCCTTGTCGTTTTGGAAATAGTGTTCGCACAGGACCACGTCGAACACCTTGTCTTCCAGCTGGCGACGGGCGTCGGCAAGTCGGCTGGTCTGAACAATCCGCCCCATGCCGAAATCGCGCAATTGCGCCACCAGAATGGAGCGGGAAGTGGGGTTGCTGTCAATAACCAGCGCGCCCTTTTCGGATAGGTCAAATTCCGGCTTGTCGACGTCAAATCCTCGGGGGCCCAGGCTTGTAGCGATGGACGTGGCCATGCGGATATCTCCCCAAATAAATCAGAGAACCGACGTGCCCTGGTGGGGGCAGGTGACTCCGGACATCTCCCTAATTCAAAAATAATAGCACTACATCGACCAAATACGCGGACTTGAGGCCGGTTTGCCCCACAAAACTTCGCGCCATGTGGCCCAAACGCCCTTCAGCATTTGCATGGCGGGCTCCACCACAGGGGCCAGGACGCGCACGACCACCATCCGTTCATTGGGGCAGGTAGCCCCCGAGGTCGCACTCAGCGGGTGGCTGGCCATCGAGCCCCTGGCACTGTCCAGCGCCAGTTCCCGCCGGGTTCTGTCCAGGCGCGTACCCGCAATGAAAAAAAGCGAGGCCATGCAGCAGTTACCGTTCAAACCCAGCGGGCCCTGCATCAATCGTGAATCGGTGGCGTTCAGGTGGCCCCGTTCCAGCCACAGCCCTGGCACCTCGATATGCTGGCAAAAGTTGCCCCGTTCAAAGGGCTGTTTGGCCAGCGGCAAACCAAAGGCCGTCACATCCCAACCCATGAATTCGGCCTGCGGCGCCAGATCGATGGTCAGGCGGTTTTCGGCCAGGCAACCGTCAAAACAAAGTGCTTCCAGAGGTAGCCATTCCAGCCGTGCCTGATCGCCCAGTTGGATGAGGGTGCGTTGCAGCGCGGGTTCTCCGCTGGATCGGTAGAAACGGGTGGCACCGGGCGTGGTGACCAAGCCGTGTGAATCGCCACTGGCGGCCACCTGCATGTCCAGCGTATCGCCGCCCACCATTCCACCTGGTGGGTGTACCAGCACGTTGTGGCAGACCGCATGGCCTTCGGGATAGAGGCTTTGCAAAACGCGAAGTGGCCCGGTATGGTGATGACGCACCACCGTCCGACCGGCTGCTGAGGAATATTCAAGTTTGAGTTGAGCGTGCCATGACATGTGCCCAGTGTAGTGAAGGCGGGTGCGCAATTTGCTAGCATTCACGCTAGGCGTAGAAGCGTTCACCCACCGCGAAATTCAAAGTTCATGTGGGCCGGAAATTGCGCTCTTTTAATTTCCATCCAAGGAGCGCTTCATGCTGGTCACCCAACAACCCATTTTCCGTAAGTTCTGGCATGCCGTCATGCCATTGGCCAGCCTCAAAGACGGCCCCAAACCGTTCACCCTGTTAGGCGTCGAGATCGTCGTTTTTCTGGATGCCAAGGGCGAGCCTGCAGCTTTGAGGGACCGCTGCTGCCATCGCACAGCCAGGCTGTCCAAAGGCTGGTGCGTCAGTGCCGAAGGCAAGGCCTGCGGACAAGGCCATTTGCAGTGTGGCTACCACGGCTGGACCTATGACCGTACCGGGCAGGTGGTGCAGATTCCCCAGTACGATGCGGCCCGTGTGATTTCCAGTGACTTCAAGACACCGGCTTTTCATTGCAAGGCCCGTTACGGCTACGCTTGGGTCGCTCTGGAAGACCCGATTGCAGACGTCCCCGAGGTACCCGAGTTCAACGACCCTGCCTTTCGCACGATCTTCCAGTTTTATGAGACCTGGGCCACCAGCCCGATGCGGGCGCTGGAAAACTCTTTTGACAACGCGCACTTCAGCTTTGTGCACCGGGCCACTTTTGGTGTGGCGGCCAGCCCCAAACCCAGCCGCTACGAGCTGGTGGAGCGCGACGGGGGCTTTTACGCCGAGACCGTGATCGAAGCCGTCAACCCCGAGAAATTCCACGCCATCAGCGGCGTGACAGAGCCCATCACCACACGGCACATGCGCAACGCCTACTTCCTTCCTTTTTCGCGCCGGCTGGACATTGAGTACCCTGCCGCGCAGGGTCGACCCGGCCGACGCCACATCATCATCAACTGTTTCACACCCATCGATGACGGTCACATCCAGCTGTGCCAATGGCTGTTTCGCAATGACACCGAAGCCGAATGCCCGGCCCAGATGCTGATCGACTTTGACAAGACCATCACCGGGGAAGACAAGGACATTCTGGAATCCACCGACCCCGACGCCGTCATCGACATCCGCCGCCGCGGGGTGGAATATTCCATGGACTCTGACCGCCCCGGCCTGCTGATCCGCAAGAAGCTGCTGGAATTGTTGACGAAGCACGGTGAACACGAGGTTCACCGTGGCAGCGTGGGTGATGGTGCTATTTGAAGTCCAGTGACCCAAGCACCTTCAGTGTTTCACCTCCGCCAACCAGGGAGTCAGGGCCGGTTCCCTGCAGATTGGCGTTGACCTCAGCCAGTTCGGCGGTGCTGAACAGGATTTGCTTCAAAAGAGGTTCATAGCCGATAGCAAAAGGGCACACAACGACCTGGTTACCGTCGCAGCCAAAGAACTTGATCTGCCCGTTTTCATTGAACCAGACGTGGGCTCGTTTGACCGTATACCCTGGGCCAACGGGTGTCATCACGACTTCAACCTCAAACTTTCCATCGCCTGTTTGAGCGTTAATGCCCACATCAGCGCCACTTGTGAATTTCGCGCCTGAAAGGGTGTAGCTGCCGTTACGTGCCGCGTTGCTGGCCGCCGAAACTACAAAAGTACCCACGCCCGGTGTGCCGCCGCCATTGGCCTTGGCCAGATCTGTGGACACATCGCTCAATGTTTTTCCACCCGCCTTCAACTTGGCCTGAATGGCGTCCAACACCTTGTCAAACGCATCGCCTGTGGCAGCACCGCTTTGCGGGACAAATTTGGTGCCAACGGGGTCGTCTGGCAAGTTCGTGGTGTCAATGCCCAGGGTATTTTTCAGGTACGACTTGACGGCAGTCGCGGCCGCGGTGAGTTGCGCCGCGGTGTATCCCTTGGTCTTGGTGGCATCAAACTTGTCGAAGGCATCCACCGCGGTGCCACCGGTCAGGTTGGCGACCAGCAGTTCGGTCACGGGTGTGATGTTAGCCGTGCCGGTCGCGCTGATGAAGGTGTGGAGCTTTTGCGCTGCGCCTGCGGCATCTTTGTAGTCCACACGGCCCACGCAGGGCAGCGTGACTCCGCTGACATTGATCGCAAAACTGCCATCCGAGCCGGTGGTTGCCGTCGTTGTTGTGCCCGACACACATTTCAGGGTCACCGTTCCTGACGCAATGGCTGCACCTGTGGCGGCATTGCCGCTCACGATGGCTGTGGAACCGCCACCACCCCCCCCGCCACATCCACTCAACATGCCCGCCACCAACACTGCCAACAGGCTTCCCTTGATCATTTGACTCATTACCAGGTTCCTTTTTTAAAAATTTTCCACACTGCGACGCTTGTTGCCTATTGAAAGCCTTTGTGTCGCTTGGACGATGCTGCATCGCAACCGCGGAACAGTCATCATCCAAACGGATGATGGCGCAACATAAAATGAAGTCATGTGATTTAAGTCAACGTCTTCCGGAGTCCTGATGAAAGCCGACCTGATCGACCGCATTTACGAATGTTCATTTGTGCCCGAACTATGGCCGGATGTTCTGGACGAACTGGCCCTGCTGGCTGACGCCCGCGGTGCACAACTGTTTGCCGTGCGCGAGAAGGTCATGAGCTGGACCACCTCGGCCACCTTGACCGAGACTTTTCAAGCGTATCTTGACGAGGGATGGTTTGGCCAGTGCACCCGGCGCATCTGCCTGTTCAGCAACAACGCCCCCAGTTTTTTGGTGGAACATGATTTCTGGACTGATCAGCAGCTCGACGAGAACCCGATTTACCGCAACTTTTTCCGCCCTCGTGGCTTGGGCTGGTCGGCCAGCACCGGGTTGGCCATGCCCACACGTGACAACATCGTTTTTACCGTGGAGCGTGATTTCCACCGTGGTCCGATCGAGCCCGAACAGGTGAGCGTGCTCAACGAGTTGCGGCCCCACCTGGCGCGCTCCGCATTTATCTCTGCCCGCCTGAGCCTCAAAAATGCCCAGACGGCCAACAATACCTTGGCCGTGCTGGGTCTGCCCGCCCTGATTCTGGACGAAGGTGGGGCAGTGATTGAAGCCAATGAGTTGATGAATGAATTGAGTGACCATGTGAAATGGAAAGCCCGGGACCGCATCGCGCTGACGGACGCCGTCGCCAATGAGCAGTTATGGGCCGCGCTTCCCTCGCTGCAAGCGCCCGGTGAGCAGCCTGTCCATTCCTTTCCCTTGCGGGGGGCGGACGGTCGGGCAGCGCTGGTGGTGCACATCGTGCCCATTCGCAGGTCCGCGCTGGACATCTTTGGACATTCCTACGCCCTGTTGATTGCCACACCGGTCACCGCGCGCAAAGCGCCGCCGGTGGAGCTGTTGCGCTCCCTGTTTGACCTGACACCGGCCGAAGCGCGTGTGGCGCGAGGTCTGGCTGCGGGCGATTCCATCGACGATATTTCCGCCGGCGGTGATGTGTCACGCAATACCGTGCGCACCCAGGTGAAGCAGGTCATGGGAAAGATGGGCTGCACCCGACAGGCCGAAGTCACCGCGCTGCTGGCTAGCGTGGCTCTGGGGACGGAAGTATCGTCCGTTACGGGAAGTTTTCAAAAACAATAGCAAACTATTGATATTTGACGGGGACTTCAGGTCTACTAGTCCAATCACTCAACCCGTGCGGAACAACAACATGCGCAACCCGGCATAGGCGAAAACGGCGCTCAGTGTGGCGTTGAACCAGCGGTAGGCCCGTGCATAAACAGTGCGGGCTATCGCCGTGGAGAATGCCAGCGCATAGACCAAAAAGACGACCGCCCCCACGGGGACACAGACCGACACCACCTGCAACGCCTGGGCCGTCCCCGCACCGGGAGGCAAGCCCAGCGCCACGATGGAAAGCCATACGAAGATGGCTTTGGGGTTGGTCAGGTGCATTCCCAAGCCACTGGCAAACACGCGCCAACCAATGCGGGCCGCCATTGGCGCGGCCTTGACAGGCGGCAAAGGTGCCAGTGCCGCACGGGCCGCCTTCCATGACAAAAAGCACATGTAAATGCCGCCCAGCGCCTTGAGCACGACCAGCGCCCACGAATAGCTGCGCATCAGCGCCGACAGGCCCAGCGCGGCGGTCAGCGCCCAAACCAGCGCGCCGCACCACACACCTGCCGCCAGTGTGAGAGCCTGGCGGCGACCCTGCGACATGGCCGTGGCCATGATGGCCATATTGCTGGGCCCCGGGCTGGCGACACCCACGATGTAAGCCGTGAGCGCAACTGCCATGGTGGGTGAAAAAAAATCCGTGTGCAGTGGGTTCATCATTTCAAAAACAATAGCAAACTATTGAATATCGACGGGGACTCCAAGCCATTTCTATTGTGAAAAGTCCATCCAGGCCACCCCGGGCTGTTTTTCCACCACGATGCGCCCGGCCTTGAGGCGATAGGTCAGCTGGCAATGCAGCCGTGGGTTGGACAGTACGGCCGGGTTCATCACCACATAGCTGTCGCCTTCTGCGTGGCGTACGGATTGGGTGACCAGACCCGGGTGGCCTTCGCGGTGAAGCCTGGCACCTACGAACTGGGCATCGCGGTAGTCGGTGGGGTGGACCAGCCCCGTGAAATTTTCAATCGCGGGCCTGAAATCCAGCAACGCGGCCTGGCACGCCACGCGGTACACCTTGCGCTGTGCTGCGACGGTTTCATTTTCAAAACCGGCATCTCGCAGCAGGCCATTGACCCAGTGATACGCCGTCTCATAGACCGTGGTCTCCACCGCGCCGCAACCGTACCAAACGCCAAACGAGCCATCCGAAAAACGGCTGGCCTGCCAGTGTTTGAACGGCCAGCCAATCGCATTGAACCATTGGGCGTCTTCAAACGGACGGTGTATGGCGGGTGTGGAAGACCGGTAGGAAGGCGGCTTGACCTGATCTTCCACCTGCTGGGCCAACGCCCAATCCTTCGGGTTGGGGGTCAGGTCATCGAACAGGTCTTGCGAGCTGTGAATGGACACGATATTGCGCAGCAGATCTTGCTGAACGTCGGCCAGCACAAGCTGCGCGAAGAGGGCATCCATGGCAAATTGGCAGTTAAACGCCGCGCGCCCGGTCAAGGTAAGCGCGCACCATCAGCAGGCCCGCAAAACCCCATTCGCGTACCACGTCCACCGGGGTCAGATTCTCAAACGCTTTGTTGCGCGTGGACATCCAGCGGTAGGCCAGGTCGCGGTTTTCCGGGAACAGCAGGCGCAGGTTTTTATGAATGCCCAGGAGGTGGCCCACCCGCTCGAACTGATCGCGGCTGGTGCCAATGGCTTCACCCTTGCGGTAACGTGTCAACGCCGCGCGATTGCTGCTGGCCAGTCCCAGCAGTGCGGCCTGGTCCTCGGTGGACAGCTTCCAGTGGTCGAGCAGGGTCATGACCATTTTGGCAAGTGCGCCACGGTCCTGGTATGCATCGTGCTGGGGATTCGCAATGGCAGTCATGGTGGTGTTGAGTGCAAATGGCAGTTTTGATGTTTGGAATGTTTGAATTATAGTAACAAAAATAGAAACTATAGTATTATTCTGTTTCCAGCGTACTGGCAATCACTCTGTTTTTGTACCGAACACTGCACCATGAACAAAACCCGACTTGAAGCGTTCAGCGATGGCGTGATTGCCATCATCATCACCATCATGGTGCTTGAATTCAAAGTGCCGCACGGCGAGCATTTGTCGGACCTGCTTCCGCTGTGGCCGGTTTTCCTGAGCTATGTCCTCAGCTTTGTGAACGTGGGCATTTACTGGAACAACCACCACCACCTGATGCATGCGGTCAAGAAAGTGGATGGCGGGGTTCTTTGGGCCAACCTCAACCTGTTGTTCTGGCTGTCACTGATGCCCTTCGCCACCGCGTGGATGGGTGAAAACCATTTCGCTTCTACACCGGTGGTGGTCTATTGCGTGGACCTGTGCCTGTGCGCCGCGGCCTATACCCTGCTGCAGGCCAAAATCATCCGGTTGCAAGGCGAACAGTCGCTCGTGCACCAAGCGGTCGGCAGGGACTTGAAAGGAAAAATTTCACTGGCAAGTTACGTGCTGGCCATCGCGCTGGCCTTGCTGGGGCTACCCTGGTTGTCAGGGATATTGGTTGGCGCCGTGGCGTGCATCTGGTTCATTCCGGATCGCCGGATCGAGAAGCAGTTGACGCAGGAGTAGTGACGCAGAAATAGGCGCCCCCGCAGGATCAATGGTTCCAGAAATCCACGTGCAGCGCCGCGATCTCGGCCTCCACGTCAGCCACTGGCCCAATCACCGTCACGGTTTTCTGTCCGCGTTCAAACACCTGGCGGCAGGGCAAGTCCATGGTGGGGTTTTCGCCGTGGTTGCCGGTGAGCTGCAGCAGGCGCGCCTCGGTCATTCCGTAGACCAGTGTGCCGATGTTGGCCCAGTATTGCGTGCCTGCGCACATGGCACAGGGCTCAACCGTGGTGACCAGGGTGCATTGCCACAAATAGTCCGACGTGAAGTTGGTGGCGGCCACGCGCGCCAGCACCGATTCGGCGTGGTTGACGGTGTCGACATTGCCTTGTTCGGCCAGCACGGTTTCGCCATCGGGGGCAACCATAATCGCGCCGAACGGGTGACGACCCAGGCCCATCGCGCGCCTGGCCACCTCATTGGTGCGGCGCAGGTGCCGGGTGGTTTGCTCCGGGGTCATCGCCGCTTCAACCTCAGGTGTTCTGGCTTCCGCGATGCGCCCAGCCGGTGGTGTGTTTTTCAATCGCACTGAACAGCTCATACATCACCATGGCCATCGCACCGACCACCACCAGGCCAGCAAAGGCCAGACCCATCTGCATGGCCGAGCCAGCGGAGATCAGCAGGTAGCCAATGCCTTCGTTGGCCGCCGTCATCTCGGACACCGTGGTGCCCACAAAAGCCAGCGTGATGGCGACTTTGAGCGAGCCATAAAAGTAGGGCATGGAGCGTGGCAGGCCCACCTTGACCAGCACGTCCCAGCGCTTGGCACCCAGCACGCGCAGCACGTCTTCCAGCTCGGGCTCCAGCGTGGCCAGGCCGGTGGCAATGTTCACCATGATGGGGAAGAAGCTGATCAGAAACGCGGTCAGGATGGCCGGGCCGACGCCAATGCCAAACCACACCACCAGGATGGGCACAAAGGCCGCCTTGGGCAGGGCGTTGAAGGCCGTCATCAGCGGGTACACCGCGGCATAGGCCAGGCGCGAGCTGCCAATCACAAAGCCCAGCAGCACGCCCACCACGATGGCAATGCCAAAGCCGACCATGGTCACCCAGAAGGTGCGCCAGGCGTGGGCGGCAATGATGCCCTTGAACTCCCAGAACTGGGTCCAGATGCGCCAGGGGCTGGGGAAGATGAACTCGGAGACATCGAAGGCCGAGCACAGGATTTGCCACAGTCAATCACCGCCACCAGCAGAATCCAGGGCGACCACATTTCAACCTGTTTTTTGTTCATGGCGACGCCTTATTGTTGAATGGCCGCGCCGGTTTTGCGCATGGCACCAATGTGACCGCGCAGCTCGTGCACGATGTCGGTGAATTCCTTGGTGTAGGTGATCTCCAGATCGCGCGGGCGCGGCAGTTCGATCTCGCGCTTCACCACAAAACGGCCCGGGCTCTTGCTCATCACATACACCGTGTCGGCCAGAAACACGGATTCACGCAGGTCGTGCGTGACCAGAATCACGTTGAACTGCTGCTCGGTCCACAGGTCGCGCAGAATGCACCACAGCTCTTCGCGCGTGAAGGCATCCAGCGCGCCAAAGGGCTCGTCCAGCAGCAGCATCTTGGGCTCATGGATCAGCGCGCGGCAAATGCTGGCGCGCTGCTGCATGCCGCCCGAGAGCTGCCAGGGGAACTTGTCTCCCATAACCGCCCAGGCCCACCTTCTGCAGCAGCTTGCGCGCACGTTCTTCGTATTCCTTGCGTTTGGCTTTGAAGTTGCTGCGGTAGGGCTCCACGATTTCCAGCGGCAACAAGCACGTTGTCCACCGTGGTGCGCCAGGGCAGCAGCGACGGCGCCTGAAACGCCATGCCCGAAATTTTGAGCGGCCCGGTCACCGGCTGGTTGTCGATCAGGATCTTGCCCATGGACGGCATCTTCAGCCCGGTGGTGAGCTTCATGAAGGTGGACTTGCCACAGCCCGAAGGTCCCGACGATGGCGATGAATTCGCCTTTGCGCACCTTCAGGTCGATGGCCTCGACCGCAAAGTGGTTCTGCCTTGAGCAACTCGTCGTTGTAGGCGAGCCAGACATCCGAGAAATCGACAAACCAGGGGGTGTCACTCATGGGGTTACCAACAAAATGGGGTCGAAGTCCCCGTGGAATATCAATTGTTTGCTATCAAAAATAAAGCACAGGCCAGGCGGCCTGCGGCCTTATTTCTTGGCGCCAGAATGTTCAGCTCGGCCTTGGTGGGCAGAAACGCACCGTTCCAGACCACATCGGGGTTGACGCGGGTCTTGGTGGTGAAAGCGTCAGACACCTGCGACGCCATCAGCGACAGGCGAGGGCCGTTGATCTGGCCAAAGCCTTCAGCGCGGGCGTTGGGGCTGTTGATGACGGTGTCAATCGCCAGCTTCAGACGGCGGGTTTCCAGCTCCACGTTGATGATGCCGTCACGCGCTTTCACGTCGGCAATGGCAGCGCCGGGGTTGCCATCACATCCTTCATGCCTTTGGTGAAGGCCTGTAAGAAGGCTTTCACCTCGGCCGGATGTTCCTTGATCATCTTGGGCGATGCAATGATGGCGTTGCCATACAGCTTGACGCCGAAATCCGGGTAGGGGAGAACCACCACGTCTTCAGCCTTGACGCCACGGGCTTCCAGATTCAGCAGCGACGTGAAGGTGAAACCGGTGATGGCATCAATATCACCGCGCGCCAGCATGGTTTCGCGCAATGGGGGGTCCATGGCCGTCCACTGCACGCCGGTGATGTTGTTAGCTTTGGAAAAGATGGGGAAGGCACGGCGACCCGCGTCAAACACAGGGGCCCCGAGCTTTTTACCATTCAGGTCAGCCGGGGTCTTGATGCCGGACTTTTTGAGCGCCATCACCGAGGCGGGCGTGTCGTTGTAGACCATCATGATGGCCACAGGCTTGTTGGGCGCATCAGGGTTGTTCGCATGAAACTCCATCAACGCGGCCAGATCAGCAAAGCCCATGTCGTACGCGCCAGACGCCACACGGGTGACCGTGCCGCCAGAACCGTTGCCGGCGTCAATCGTCACGTCCAACTTGGCGTCTTTAAAATAACCCTTGGCAGCAGGGGTCACGAACAGGGCCGCGGGTCCTTCAAAACGCCAGTCGAGCTGAAACTTGATGGGTGTGGTTTGGGCATGGACAGCACCGATGCTTGAAAGCATGGCCAGGGCAGCGGCGGTTTTTAGAAGAGCACGTTTGGTCATAAAGTTTCCAGTGAAAAGCTAAGCGAAGAGGTAGGTGGTCTCAATATGCAATTTTGGTGCCCGTTTTTTCAGACTGCGCACCAAAATGGACTCTATTTTCTGGCATAAACGGTGCATGAAGCGCGATGCAATCTGGCGATTCACTCCGGATATACCCGATTTGGTGTGTTCCAAGCGGGTCAGGTTGGCAGATTGAACTCCGGGCCGTCATAGGCCTCTGGCAGCTTGATGTCACCTTGAGTCATGGATTGGGTCGCCAGAGCGATCCGATCGCGCACTTGAGTTGGCACATCATCAGACATGCTCAGTCGCACCGCTTGAGGATTCGCGATGCCGACTTTTCGGACCAGACCGGCCGGAAATTTCCCGGACTGCAAGTCACGCACCGCCTGGTACACACCAATGCTGACATCCGCGATGGCCGAACCCACAAAGACTCTCGGGTCGGTCTTTACCCAATCAACCACGTTGCCAATCTGGCGCGTGTTTTTTTCCCGGCAGGCTTGGCTGACGCCCTCACGCCCGGCGTTCAGCATGGTGAAAATAACATCGGCCCCAGCGGCCATTTGGGCCAATGCGATTTTTTTGGACAGGACGTTGTCGTCCTGGTTGCCGGAGAAGTTGGTGAGCACCTTCACGGCTGGATTGGTAGCGCGCACCCCGGCCATATAGGCGGCCCGCCCTTTGAGGCCCGGACGCACACGGATGCCTGACATGTGGCCGACGATGCCCGTCTTCGTGGTTAAAGCTGCCAAAACACCGCCCAAGTAGGCCGATTCCTCCTGCAGAACGTCATAGCTGCACACATTGATCCCCGCCACCGCCCCTTGGGTCACCACAAACTTGACCTGCGGAAAGCGCGCGGCGACTTCGGCGCACGCTTCATTGTTTTGCCCGCCGTGGGCGATGACCATCCCAACGCCTGAACCGGCCAACTCCGTGAGCGCCGCGACCAACAGTTCCTTTTTAGGCTGAACGCCGTCGATGTGTCGGGTGCGGACACCGAGTTCGGTGCGCGCCCGCTCAAGGCCACGCCATCCCGATTCCATGAAGCCCCCATCATCGATGCGGCCGGCAAAAAGCCCGCCGACCGAAAGTGCCACCCCGTCAGAACTTGAACTGGCGCAGCCACCCACAAAGGGAAGTACCAAAGCTCCCACACAAGACAGCGAGAACTGGCGGCGTGTGCGGGGAGCGTGTCTGGAAGCAGGGGCGGAATTTGGCAGTGGATGGCTCATGGGCATGTTGAGTTAAGAGAAGGTCTGCAAGCCACAGCAATACTCAAGCCAGCGCGCGCAAAAGCATTTTTTTGCCTTGCCAACTGATTCAGGTTCAATGTGAATTCGCCAGTTTGGCCGCCTCTACGGTGCCGGATTCGTCGCCACCTGAACCATTGAAGAACAGATTCAACAGCACCGCAGACAAAGACGCCAGCAGGATGCCGGATTCAATCAGCGGGTGCAACTCGTGGGCCATCCACTGCAGGTAGCGTGGCGCAATGAGGGGAACCATGCCGATGCCCAGCGACACCGCCACGATGAAGAGGTTGTGGCGATTGGTTTTGAAGTCCACCCCAGCCAGTATGCGGATACCGGTGGCGGCCACCATGCCAAACATGACCAGTCCTGCGCCACCCAGCACCACGGTCGGCAGGCTTTCCACCAAGGCAGCCATTTTGGGCAGCAAGCCCAGCACAATCATGATGAGCCCGCCGGCCACACACACAAAACGGCTCTTGACCCCCGTAACGCCAACCAGCCCCACGTTTTGCGAAAAGCTGGTGTACGGGAAGGTGTTGAAGATGCCACCGATCAGGGTGCCCAACCCATCGGTGCGCAAGCCACGCGTCAGGGCCGCCTGGTCGACGGTGCGGTCTGTCATGTCGCCCAGCGCCAGAAACATGCCAGTGGATTCGATCATCACCACAATCATCACCAGGGACATGGTCAAAATCAGAATCGGGTCGAACACGGGCATACCAAATTGGAAAGGCATAACCAGTTCAAACCAGCTCGCTTTAGCGACCTTCTCAAAGGTCATCAGACCCGTGGCGGTGGCAACGACGCCGCCAATCACGATGCCCAGCAGCACCGAGATGTTGCTCACAAAGCCCTTGGCAAATTTGGCAATCAACAAAATGGACACCAGAACGATGGCTGAAATGCCCACACCACTCAGCGCTGCATATTTTGGGTTGGGAACCGTGCCGACAATGGCCAAGCCCTTCGGAACGGCAGGCACCACACTGGCCAGGGGCGCGCTGGCGCCAGCGGCAGGTGCAACCGCCGCATTGGCCATCGAGCCCACCTCCGACAGCCATTTGGCGTGATCGGGGTTGACGATGGCGGGCGCCGTGGGGCCAAAGGGGTTGCCAAAGATCCAGTTGATCCCAATGCGCATGAGGCTGATGCCGATTACCGCAATGATGCTTCCCGTCACCACCGGCGGAAAGAATCGCAACATCCGGCTCACCACGGGCGCCAGCAACATGGAGATGATGCCCGCCGCGATGATTGCGCCAAAAATGAGCTGGGCGCCCGCGGCACCCGGTGTGGTGTTGGCCATGGCGACCATGGGTGCCACCGATGCAAACGTGACCCCCATCATCACCGGCAACCGGATGCCGAACCACTGAGTGGCACCCAGCGACTGAATCAGGGTGACGATGCCACAGCAAAACAGGTCGGCCGAAATCAGCATGGCCACCTGTTCGGGGCTGAGTTTGAGTGCCCGCCCCACGATCAGCGGCACCGCGACGGCACCGGCGTACATCACCAACACATGCTGCAAGCCCAGAGCCGCCAGTTTGCCGGTGGGCAGGCGTTCGTCTACTGGGTGAATTAAATTTGCCATTTTTTGTCTCCGTTATTTTTGGGTTTTTTAAAAATGCAGTGACGGGCGCGCGATCACCCCATCATTGAACCTGCAGCAAGTCGTTCAAACTTCGCGCGATCACTTTGGTAGCCCGGCGCAAATCCTCCAGTTCCAGCCGTTCGTCAGCGCGTTTGGCGTGGGACTCCAATACGGTGCGGGGGCCGGCCCCATAAATCACACCGGGAATGCCAACTTCACTGAACAAGCGAACGTCGGTGTACAGCGGCGTCCCCAGTGCAGGAATGGGCTCGCCAAAGACCGCTTCGCCATGCTTTTGGAGGGCTTGCACCAAGGGCTTGTTGCCGGTCAGGGGTTGCATGGAACGCGCCAGCAAAATCCGCTTCACATCCACCGTGATGCCAGGCAGTGCAGCGGCGGTGCTGGCAATCAGCGTGCGAAGGCTGGCTTCAACCTCGGTCGGGTTTTCTTCGGGAATCATGCGACGGTCCAGCTTGAAGCTGACGCGTCCGGGCACCACATTGGTGTTGGTGCCACCCTCAATCAAACCAATATTGAGGTAGGGATGGTTGATGCCTTCTACCTTGGATGTGATCTGCTGATACAGCGTGTTTTGCGCATACAGCTCGGTCAGGATTTTGTTGGCCGCCTGCAGGGCGTCAACACCCGAAGCAGGAATGGCCGCGTGCGCCATCTTGCCGTGAACGGTGACTTCCATTTGCAGGCAGCCATTGTGGGCCGTGATGACCTGGTAGCTGAAGCCCGCCGCAATCATCAAATCGGGCTTGATGATGCCGCGGGACAATAGCCAGCCGGGGCCGAGTTCGCCACCAAACTCTTCGTCATACGTGAACAACAATTCGACAGCACCCTGTGATGGCTTGGCCACGGCTTCCAAGGCACGAAGGGCGAAGGTGAAGCTGGAAAAATCGCACTTGCTCACCGCTGCGGCGCGGCCGTAAATCTTGCCACCTTCGATCTCGCCGCCATACGGGTCGTGCGTCCAGCCCTCACCCGGCGGCACCACGTCGCCATGGGCATTGAGCAGCACGGTGATGCCCTTTTTTTCGTCTGTGCCAAATTTGCGGCGCACCACCAGGTTAGTGATGGACTGCAGACCGGCCGCTGCCACATCCGCCTGGGGAATGGCATATTTCTCGGCGTCATAACCCATGGCGCTCAACAGTTCGCCCGTACGCTCGGCGTGGGGTGCGTTGTTGCCAGGTGGGGTATCCGTGGGGACGCGAATAAGCTCTTGCAGAAAGCGCACTTGCTCGTCAAAGTGGGCGTCAATCCATTGGTCCAGTTGGTCGTAAGTGTTCATGGTTTGAAAAGGTAAAAAATCAGGGTTGGTCGGCGACCTGGTTCAGCAGATTCATCAGGGCTTCAATGGCCAGTTGCGTGTCGTCAGCCGAGGTGGATTCCAGTGGGTTGTGGCTGATGCCACTGTTTTCACCCCGCACAAACAGCATGGCCTGGGGCATGATTTCATGCAGCTTCATGGCGTCATGGCCTGCGCCGCTGGGCAGTTTGAAAACTGGCAAACCCAGTGACTGCACGGCGGTTTCCCAGCGGGTCTGCCAGGCGATGGCACTCGGCGCGGCAGAGGCCACCATGGTTTCTTCAAGTTGCACCTCCACCCGGCGCCTCTCAACAATGCGGTTCAGATTGGCATGGATGTCGGCAACCAGGGCGTTGCGCTGGGCATTGGTGGGTGCACGCAAATCCAGGCTGAAGCGGCATCGGCCTGGCACCACGTTGATGGAGCCGTCGGGTACGTCCATCAGGCCGACGGTCGCGACGGAGCCTTCATCGGACAGGGCGCGTGCTTCAGCATAGAGGGCCAGCTCTGCCACGGCGGTGGCGGCGTCACGGCGGCGGTTCATGGGCGTGGTGCCCGCATGGCTGGGAACGCCGGTCATTTCACCCCGGTAGCGGGCACTGCCGTTGATGGACGTCACCACGCCCAGCGGCAAGCCGACCTCGTTGAGCACCGGGCCCTGTTCAATGTGAACTTCCACAAAGCCGAGGTATTTCGAAGGGTCGCGCTTCAGCGCCAGGATCGCCTCCATGGTGCCCGGCAGGGCAGCTGAAATCATGGCGTCGCGCATGGCAATGTCATTGGCGTCAACCTGGCCCAGCCAGGCAGGGTTAAAGGCGCCAGTCAGTGCGCTGGAGCCCAGAAAGGTGGCCTTGTAGCGCTGGCCTTCTTCTTCAGCAAAGCCCACGACTTCAAACCCATAGGGCAAACGCTTGCCACTGGCGGCAAGCTGCTTCACGCAGGCCATGGCCACGAAGATGCCCAGACGGCCGTCGTATTTGCCACCGTGATGCACGGTGTCGTAGTGCGAGCCAGTGAGCAGACGAGGTGCCTGGGGATCACTGCCAAGGTAAATACCGACCACATTGCCCACGGCATCCCGATGGACCTCATCAAAACCCACCTCCCGCATCCACTGCACCAGGTCCGCCGCGCAGGCCTGATGGGCGGGGGTGAGGTAAGTCACCGTCAGCGCTTTGGGGTCAGCTTCTTCGGTGTGACGGCTGAGGGCTTCACACCAATCCCAGACCTGCTGGCCTTGCAGGGGCTGCTCGCCCAATTTCTCATTCAGCCGGATTTCGGCAATGCGGTGAATATTGCGCAGGCACTCTGCAAACTCGAAGTCTTTGCTGCCCCGAACCCGGCGGCCAAAGGTCGTGATGATTTGCTGGCGCGTCAGTCCGGTGCCTCGCGGGCCACGGGCCGCCAGATCTCCAAGGACCGTCGCCCAGAGCGCAACACCCAATCGCTGTTGTTCCGTCGCAAGAAGTTCTGCCGCTTCACCGTCACTGGCGTTGAATCGATCGACTACAAGGACGTGGACCTGCTGCGCGACTTCATCGGCGAAACCGGCAAGATCACGCCGGCACGTCTGACCGGCACGCGTGCTTATTTCCAGCGTCAGCTGACCACGGCCATCAAGCGTTCGCGCTTCCTGGCGATGTTGCCGTACAGCGACCAGCACCGCGTCTAAGGAGTCACCACCATGCAAATCATCCTGCTGGACAAAGTGGCCAACCTGGGTAACCTGGGCGACGTCGTCACCGTCAAGGCGGGCTACGCCCGTAACTTCCTGATCCCGACCAAGCGCGCCCGTCGTGCTACGGAAACGGCGATCAAGGAATTCGAAGCCCGCCGTGCCGAGCTCGAGAAGCTGGCCGCTGACAAGCTGACCGCAGCTCAAGCCCTGGGCGAGAAGCTGTCGGGCATGACCGTGTTGATCAGCCAGAAGGCTGGCGTTGACGGCCGCCTGTTTGGCTCGGTCACCAACGCTGACATCGCCGACAGCCTGGCTTCTGTTAATCTGGCAAAAATTCTCTTGAAAGAATATTGGAAAAAAGAGGTGATACTTCAGGATGCATCTGAAGATTTTAGATCAAATATCAAGGGATCGGTTGCCGGCATTGTTATTGGAGATAGGGCTCTGGAGCAAAGAAATATTTCTGCATTTCAATACGATCTTGCTACTGCATGGATAGCATTTACCGGACTTCCTTTTGTATTTGCCGCCTGGGTTTCGAATAAGGACCTCGGAGAAGATTTTAAAGATGCTTTCAACAGGGCAAACGCATATGGCATTAAACATATTGAGGAAGTAGTAGCAGGTCAGGATTACCCCGTATATGACCTGCGGAAATATTATACTGAAAATATCAGTTATGCACTAACCGATGAGAAAAGAAAAGGAATAGAATTGTTTTTAGAAAAACTTTCCAGACTCTAACCTCTATCAATTAGTTTTCCTTTTATGAATGCAATTTTATCGAGCGCTATTTGAGTTAGATCAGGTGTTATTTTACTTATATATACAATTGGTGCGAAAAATACAACAAATACAATCGACCTAAAAAAAATATCGATATATAAATTACTCAATTGAGGTAAAGAATGTATTCCAAAATAAAGAGCAAGCGTAATTGCCAAAACATAGAGATGCTTCAATCGATAAGGCTGCATTCCAAATTTTCTCCTCAAAAAAAGAAATCGGCTTCCATTATATAAACTGAGCGCAATTAGATTTGAATAAGCCAGCCCCATCAACCCGAAATATTGGATTAGAAAAAAATTTAAAGGTATCGACAACACAGTGTAAAAAACATTTGTATAAAAGTCAAACCGCCAATAATTCGAAGTTGTCCAATATTTCGGGTTGATGGGGCTGGCTTATTCAAATCTAATTGCGCTCAGTTTATATAATGGAAGCCGATTCTGTTTTTGAGGAGAAAATTTGGAATGCAACCTTATCGATTGAAAGCATCTCTATGTTTTGGCAATAACGCTTGCTCTTTATTTTGGAATACATTCTTTACCTCAATTCAGTAATTTATATATCGATATTTTTTTTAGGTCGAATATATTGTTGTATTTTTCGCACCAATTGTATATATAAGTAAATAACGCCTGATCTAACTCAAAT
Organism: uncultured beta proteobacterium; assembly: GCA_963750805.1. Taxonomy (GTDB): domain Bacteria; phylum Pseudomonadota; class Gammaproteobacteria; order Burkholderiales; family Burkholderiaceae_C; genus JANYCG01. Next base: position 1,194 of record CAVVSV010000067.1, on the reverse strand, counting down.
AGCGCTCGATAAAATTGCATTCATAAAAAAGGAAAACTAATTGATAGAGGTTAGAGTCTGGAAAGTTTTCTAAAAACAATTCTATTCCTTTCTTTTCTCATCGGTTTAGTGCATAACTGATATTTTCAGTGTAATATTTCCGCAGGTCATATACCGGGTAATCTGACCTGTACACGTCCTCAATATGTTTAATGCCATATGCTTTGCCCCTGTTGAAAGCATCTTTAAAATCTTCTCCGAGGTCCTTATTCGAAACCCGACAGCAAATACAAAAGGAAGTCCGGTAAATGCTATCCATGCAGTAGCAAGATCGTATTGAAATACTACTTGCTCCAGAGCCCTATCTCCAATAACAATGCCGGCAACCGATCCTTTGATATTTGATCTAAAATCTTGCGGATGCATCCTGAAGTATCACCTCTTTTTTCCAATATTCTTTCAAGAGAATTTTTGCCAGATTGACGGAAATTGCGGCTGTCGGCAATGTGCAGCATTAGGTGAGACCGAGCCAAACAGGCGGCCGTCGAACGCCAGCCTTCTGGCTAGTCAACGCGTCATGCCCGACACTTCTCGCCGGGCTTGAGCTGCGGTCAGCTTGTCAGCGGCCAGCTTCTCGAGCTCGGCACCGCGGCTGCGAATTCCTTGATCGCCGTTTCGAACAGGCGCGGCCTGGTCGGGATCGGAATAGGTACGGGCGTAGCCCGCCTTGACGGTGACGACGTCGCCCAGGTTACCCAGGTTGGCCACTTTTGTCCACAGGGATGATTTGCATGGTGGTGACTCCTTAGACGCGGTGCTGAGGTCGCTGTACGGCAACATCGCCAGGAAGCGCGAAGCGCTTGATGGCCGTGGTCGCTGACGTGGAGATAGACACACGTGCCGGTCGCGTGCCGGCGTCGTGTCCAGTTTTCGCCGATGAAGTCGCGTCCACGTCCTTGTAGTCAATCGATTCAACGCCAGTGACGGTGAAGCGGCAGAACTTCTTGCGACGAAGCTGGGTGTTGCGCTCGGTCCTTGGAGATCTGGCGGCCGTGAACAGTTCCCGCGAGGAGCACCGGACTGACGCGCCGGCGAATCCATCACGACCTTTGGCCGCCGAGGATTGGGCGGCGAAGACTTCGAGTTTCAGAGTGCCTGCGCAATATTGACCGCATTGCCGAAATCCAGCTGAATGAGAAATTGGGCGAGCGGCCC
>CAVVSV010000066.1:0-28021 GCA_963750805.1 uncultured beta proteobacterium | reverse complement strand
TGACGAGCATGTCAACAACCTCATCTTTCAGGCGCTCACCGTACCAACCTTCAGGCTTGTGGCCTTGCTTCCCCCAGACGCTGGCGGCATTCCGAAAAAGCTCAGAGCGTTGAACGACCCTCGCATATGGGTTATCGGGGGCAATGGGCCAAAGGAAAATAGCAAGGCTCACTACTTTGACACCTTTGTCGACAAATTTATGCCCGAGTCCCCTGCCGACAAGGTGGATTCGGCAGTGAAGAAGGTTTTGCAGGAATTGATAGCCAGCGGCATCAAAGCAGACCCTGCGTTAGGGTCCAGTCATGACGACTGACGACCGCCGTAGAGCAATTGGTAAGGTCGTATCGGTGGCCGCCGACCGCTTGGTTGTCGAGTTGCACGGAGGAACTGCAAATTTCACTGTCGTGGGTTTCGATGACGTGCATTATGTTGCACGACTGGGCTCGTTCGTTGTCATGTCGGCTCAGGCCGAGTATGTGGTGGCCGAAGTTGTCGGGCTTCGTGAAAAAGATGCTCCTGTATCTCGTAGCTCGTCCGAGGGCGCAGTTGAGTTTGATAAGGCGGGCTCTGCGAAATACCTCGACCTTGTCCCCGTAGGCATGCTGCCGCAACGTCGTGACGGTGCGTTTAGGTTCGGTGTATCAACTTACCCTTCTTTGTACGCCGATGCAATGTACGTATTGGACGACGAACTAGACCGCATCTTTGAAGTACAAAGCGCCAACGAAGTCGTGCCGACTCCACATGGCGATGGGACAGCCACCCGTTTCAACGCGTTGTCCATCGGTACTTCAGTCATCTTTCAAGATTACGCGGTCAAGGTACGCGTGGATGATTTCTTCGGCGGACACGCAGCAGTTTTAGGAAACACTGGCAGCGGAAAGTCCTGCACTGTGGCCACGCTGTTGCAATCTTTATTCGAAAAGAAAGATGAGTTCTTTGCACGTGGTGCGACATTTTTTGTGCTTGATGTCAATGGAGAGTACAGGTCCGCGTTTAGTGAACTGCCCGATGCCGTCAAGCGGCGATATATCAAACTGGAGCAAAACCCGTTGGCTGTCCCACCAACTGCAAACGCAGGGGCTGAAACCACCTCTGTATTTCGTTTACCCCACTGGTTCATGTCAGTTGAAGAATGGGAATTGCTGTTGAGGGCCAGCGAGCGCACACAGCAACCCGTGTTGCGTACAGCTTTAGGGCTGTCGACGCTATTTGCATCTGATGCGAACAAGGAGCGGGATGAGCTTCGAAACCACATCATTGCATCTTGCCTCATTCACATCATGCAGAGTGATGTTGGCACGCCATCAAAGCGCGACCGCATATCCGCATTGCTTTCGACATTTCATACTGATGCTCTAAATATCAACACGGTCAAGGCAAAAATTGCCGTGAACTTCGGTGCATTCGCCGACACGGAAGGATTAATGAAGATTTTGAATGCGTTGGTTCGGGAAGATGTTACTTTGCCCAGCTACGCAAACAAGCAGTTTGAATTTGACCACCTAGAGCAGGCGCTAGACCTCGCGCTTCTCTATGAAGAAGCTCACGGAAATCGGCAAATTAGAGACTACTGTGCCCAAATGCTTACCCGGTTCAAGTGGATACGCCAGAGGGAGGAATTCGCATTCTTGCGAGTACCCCCTTCTCAACTTAAGGCTCATGAAGCCGACCCGACTGAATACGTTGAGCAGCTAATGGGTTTGACCCGAGATAAACATAAATTTATGAAGTCGGCCCAAGTGATTGTCCTCGACATGAACGAAGCGGGTGATGAGGTGGTTGAGGTGGCATCCGCAGTCATTGCTCGATTACTTTTTGACCGCTTGCGTCGCGCAGAGCCAAGAAACCGAACCCCTGTGAATCTGGTCTTAGAGGAGGCTCACCGGTACGTATCCGAACGTGGCACCAATCACGCCATTGATGCAAGTCGAATTTTTCAACGAATTGCCAAGGAAGGGCGGAAATACGGCCTGTTCTTAATGGTAGCTTCACAACGACCAAGTGAACTATCCAAGACGGTGTTGTCCCAGTGCTCAAACTACATCGTCCATCGAATTCAAAACCCTGACGACTTGCAACACATTCGACAAATGACCCCATTCGTGTCCGACAGCGTTATGAAACGTCTTCCATCGCTGCCAAAGCAGCATGCGTTGATATTCGGCAATGCAGTCAATCTGCCGACCACCTTTAAAGTCAGAGACGTCAATCCCAAGCCAAAAAGTGATGACGCAGCAATTCGGGACCTTTGGTTCCGACCAGCAGGACGAGAAACTGAACTCAAATTTCCAGAATGAGCGGACGCGCGGCAAGGCTCGAACATGGGTCGTGCTCCCCATGCAAAGTTGTCTTGATTTGACGATGGAATTCATTTTCCGGGAACACTCGAGAATGGCAACACAGACTCGGCCCATCCAACAATGTACAAACTCTGGCCAGGCACGGCCAGAAAAGCGATGTACTCCTGGATTCATCAACAGTGATACAAAACTCGGTCCAATTGTCACCAGTGATACAAAACTCGGTCCGAATGTCATCAAAAATACTAAAAGCACTCAATTTGCCGCCAGGTTAAATACAAAACTCAATCCATTTTGTCTTACCGGTCCATACCAAATGCGCGCCAATTGTCGCCAGTCACATACAAAACACGGTTCACGCAGCACCAGAGAATACTAAACACGGGAATGCTTTCACCAGTGGAGGAGTTTTTGTCTTAAATACGTGTCTTTTCGAGCAATCTGGACCGCTTTTTGTCACTGCAGCCATGAAGCTAAATTGAGGTTGACGTGGCGCAGATGGAAGTTTTGTCGTATTTTATACGATGTATATTATGTTAATAAATGGACTTGATTTCTGCTGTTCGTCTGGAAAGCAGTCAGGACACTGAGAAAGCCACAGTGGGAACGCTGATGTCGGCAAACGACGCTCCCAGCGCTATTTCGCCCTTGCCATGGAGCACGCACTCTTCGCGGCGCAACATCAAGTCGGAACCTCCACCCGAAAATCGGACCCAGCACCCATAAGTGCTGACGTCGACCAGCATGACGCTGCCGTTTCGCCAATCAATTCGAGCATGCTCACGCGACACCCTTGGGTCGTTGATGAGGAATTCGACTGTGCTGACCCGGCCGATATGAATGGGCATTTCGAACGATTTGAACGACTTTCGGGTGTCCAGCCAGGACAGCTCAATCTGCCCTCCCAAGGCGTCAAAACCCGGCGGAACCTGACCTGGTTCAAATTCGGCCTGCATGGTCAGAAAATCGGTGTGCTCGTCGACCTTCCACTCAACTTGATAGACTGAGCAAGGCTCAGCGCGACCCCGTATGCTGATGGGCCCCAAGGGACGAAAGCGCACTCCGTGAGCTTCTTCAGCGTCATTGACCACATTACTGGCCGCCCAAATCTGGTTGCCGCCTGAGAGGTCACTCAGGCGAGCAGCCACATTCACAGCGTCGCCATAACAGTCGCCCGAGACGATTTCGACCTCGCCGCTGGCCACGCCCACACGAATGGGCAGGCTCATGTCGACCAGTTTGCCTGGACGGTGTTTTTGATGACTGCGCTGCATGTCCACCACGGCCGCAATTGCGCCTGTTCCATTGGGGAACACCGCAAAAACACCATCTCCCAGCGTTTTGACGACGCGCCCGCCATGGGCGACAAACACCTCGCAAATCCATTGCGTCAGCTGCGTCACCGCACGCGTCGCCTTGGCGTTACCGGTTGCCTCAAACAAGCCGGTGCTGCCCATCAGGTCGGCAAATACAACTGTCGTCTGAACCGTTGTCTGGACACCCATTCGATTGTTGTCTTCCGTATTTATTCAGGCTGTGCTTTAGGCTAGTTTAGGGCATAGCCCGGCAATTTACCGCACGTGACCCCAGACCAGCAGGGCGTCTCTGCCCTCCACCGCCAGATCGACCTTGGCACCTACCGGCAGCAAGACTTTGGTCTGAACATGACCATACGGCAAGTTTGTAAGAACCGGAATTTTGACCTGGCTTCTCAACCATGCCACCACCGAATCAAGTTTGAAGCCTTTGTCATGGGGCACAAGTTTAAAATCGGTGAATTGCCCGAGGACGATGGCTTTCTGACGCGCAAGAACGCCACTGTGCAAAAGCTGAGTCAGCATACGTTCAATGCGATACGGGTGTTCGGCCACATCTTCCAGGAACAGGATGCCGCGTTTCATCTTGGGCATGTAAGGCGTGCCGACCAATGATGCAACCAAAGACAGGTTACCCCCCCACAGGGTGGCATCCTCGATCAGATAGGACTCTTTTGGCTCTGAAGTCCCCGGCCCGTCTCGTTTGTTTGCTACTGAAAGTATAGCTTTTGAAGTGGACTGCGTGGTTGCTTTGTTCTGACGCCAACCAGCCCCCTCCCCCTGGCCCGTTATCAGGTCATTGAAACAATCTTCCATGATCTCGTCAGGTCCCTCGCCTTCGGCGCCACCTGCCCCAAATCCCTCACACAGCGCGGGACCCGCCCAAGTGATTTGCCCCGTTTGGGCCAAAACTGCCAGGGAAAACGCGGTGAAGTCGCTGATACCAACAAACAACAGCCCTTTGGCGATAGATTTGCCAACTGACTTGTAGCGGATGTCGGCCAGTATCCTCGTCAACCCATAGCCGCCCCTGGATATCAAGGCCACATCAGCGCCGCTGGCCGCGGCGCGATGCACGGCTGCCAATCGTGTGGCATCGTCCCCCGCAAAACGCTGATGGCTGGCCAGGGCATCCTGATCGACCTCAACCTCGTGGCCCAGTGTTTTGAGCCGGGCCAGCCCGCGTTTGAAAGCCGCCTTGTCGCGCACGGCCCCCGATGGGGAATAGATGTAAATGTGTTTTTTCATGTCGGGGGGAATTATCGGCCCGGCATGGATGCCCTCTGCTTTTTGCTCACCAGTCCACCGCGACCGCAGCCTGAGCAATAGATTCGCCATGCTCCTGCACAAAATGGCCGCCTTGGGGCAACTGCAGTGGCTCGGGGCATCCGCGAATGAGTTTTTGCAGATTCAGCATGACCGGAAGACCCAGAACCGGGTCCTGGGTGCCTACGGCCATCAGGGTTTTTCCCGTCCATCGTTCAGACCAGAACATTTGGGCGTCTCGGGAAACCGCCGCGCCGTCCGAATGGGGAAATTCCGGCACCATGGGCGGAAAAGCGCGGGTCGCGGCCCGGTGCCCCCCGTCAGGAAACGGTGCCATGTAGGCAGCGCATTCCTCCGGGCTCATCTGCGGATTGCCTCTTGAAAACAGGCGGGCGATGTCAAAAGACGGGTTCTTGGCACACATCTCGCGCCAGGCCACAAATCCGGTGGAAAGCGGCAATTCGCCAGTGGCCAGGGTTGTGTTCATCACGACCAGACCCTTGAATCGTTGTGGTGCGACCATAGGCAAGGTCAAGCCCAAAAGCCCGCCCCAATCCTGAACCACCAGAACCACATTCTGCAAGTCCATCTGCTCGATGAATTCCAGCAAGACCTGTCTGTGCCAGGTGAACGTGTGGGCCTCATCTTTTTTGGGTTTGTCACTTTTGCCAAAGCCGATCAGGTCCGGGGCCACGACGCGAGCGCCGGATGCCAGAAAGACCGGGATCATCTTGCGGTACAGGTAACTCCACGCGGGATTGCCATGCAGGCAGAGATACGTGGTCTTGGCGTCTTTGGGGCCTTCGTCAAGAAAGTGAAGGCGCAAGCCTGCCAGCGCAGGCAGGTCGGCCAGGTAATGAGGCCCCCAGGAATAACCGGGCAGATTCTGAAAACACGAGTCGGCGGTGCGCAGGGCATCGTCTCGCAGCGGGTGATTCATCTTGGCCTCGGCTTTCTTTTGATGGCGTCGTGTCTGAAAAAAACCTTGCAGCAAGGCAGCGCACTCCTGCGCCATCACGCCCCCCTGAACGGTGGTGTGATGGTTGAGTGCGGGGGATGAGAACACGTTGATGACAGAACCTGCCGCGCCGGTTTTGGGGTCAAGGGCACCAAACACCACGCGCCTGATTCGCGCTTGCAGAATCGCACCGCTGCACATGGCGCAGGGCTCCAGGGTGACAAACAACTCGCACTCGTCCAGCCGGTAGTTGCCCAGCGACTTCGCTGCAGCGCGCAGGGCGACGATTTCGGCATGGGCTGTCGGGTCATGGTGATCGATGGGTGCGTTACGCCCGGTGGCGATGACTCTTCCTTGATGAACCACCACCGCGCCCACAGGCACCTCACCGTCCTCGTGAGCCAAATGCGCCTGTTCAAAGGCCAGCAACATCAGCGCCGTGTCATCCATATTTACTATCAATAAAGTAGCTAACTATGCAATAGGCGCGGGGACTTCAAGCCAATTTGTTCAATTTCCCGTTGCCAGACCCTTCAGTTTAAGGCGCGTCATCCAGTCTGCCAAGTCACGTTCATTGTCGTTGCCCATGGCATAGGCCTTGAGCATGGCGGAATGGGCTTCCGGGCGATGCTGGTTGAGCTTGAGTTTGCATTGCAATTCGGTGATGCGCAATTCAAACGCCACAATGCCGTTGAGCATCTTGTTTTGGAAATCGCCGTCCAGACCGCGCCACTGCGGCGCGTAGGCGGGATCGTGGTCGCCAATGAGCTTTTTCAACAGCGCGTCTTTCCCATGGGGGTTTTCAATCAGGCTGGACTCGACAACACAGTGCACGGCCAGATAGTTCCAAGTGGGAACCCGAACCAGGTCCGGGTAGACGCGGGGTGACATATAAGCATGTGGGCCCATGAAGGTCACCAGGGCTTTGGGCCTTGCCTGCAGGTAGCGCCAATGCGGGTTGGGTTTTGCCACATGGCCCAACAGTGTTGCGCCTTCAAGTTGCCCTTCGGATTGCAAATGAAGTGGCAAATGCGTGACATAGGGCATTTGCTCCTCATCGTTGCTGATGAGACTGGCAAACGGGTGAGCCGTCATCAACCGGCTGGCAACGGCAAAATCGTCGGATTTGAAATGGGGCGGCTGGTACATGGTGCCATGACTGTAGCCCAAAGCGCCCCACCCCTGCAGTCAGGGTTTGCCCCCCAATGACGGATTATTTTTGCTTGGTGACTTCGTGACCGATCACGCCACCCACAGCAGCGCCACCGGCCGTGCAAGCCAACCCGCCGCACAACAAATTGCCTGCTACACCGCCCAGAACAGCGCCCGTAGCCGTTCCCTTTTCCTGAGCCGTCATGCCAGCGCAACCGCCCAGGACAAAAATGGCAGCCGCCACAGTGATGGCAGCAAGGGGAGAAAAGATTTTGCGAATGGATGTCATGTGAGTACCTCTTGAATGAATCTGACCTGATTGCGTTCAGGCCGTGGGCCGGAAGTCCGGGGTACCCCAGTGTCAAATGTTCAGTTCTCTTGAACCAGCGGACAGTGCCGCAACACGAAGTAGTTGCTGTCCTACAGTGACGGGCCTTGACGAAGCAGGTGCGGTGCCAGTTGATGGTCGGCTTGAAACAAGATTTCAATTTCCCTGGCCGTAACAGGTTTCGAAAACAGATAGCCCTGGATTTCATCGCACAAGCTGTTGCGCATCAACCCGCACTGAGCTTCGGTTTCCACGCCTTCGGCAATCACCGTGAGACCCAGGCCGTGACCCATGGCGACGATCACTTTGACGATGACGTGGTCACTTTCGCTGGTGGTGATGTCGCGCACAAAAGACTGGTCAATCTTTACCTTGTCAAACGGAAAGCGCTTGAGGTAGCTCAGTGACGAATACCCGGTGCCAAAGTCATCCAGTGACAGCCGAAGGCCGAGGTCTTTGATGGCTTTGAGCGTCGCCTCACTGCGGTCAATGTCGTCCATCAGGGCCGATTCAGTGACCTCCAGAAACAGATACCGGGGGTCCACCTCAAAATCTGCCAGAGCCCGACTCACCAACGTGATGAACTTAGGGTCACGAAACTGCACGGGTGACACGTTGACCGCCACATGGGGGATGTTGATGCCCTTGTCCAGCCAGATCCGGATATCCCGGCACGCCCGCCTCAAAACCCATTCGCCGATGGTTTTGATCAAGCCCGTCTCCTCAGCCAGCGGGATGAATTGGGCCGGTGAAACCGGGCCCAGCTCGGGATGGTGCCAGCGCAACAGCGCTTCCATGCCGCTGATTCTGCCGGTTTGCAAATCGACCAGCGGCTGATAGGCCAGTTTCAACTGATCCAGCTCGGCGGCGCTGCGCAGGGCTTTGTTCATGTGATCGCGCGCCCGCACGTGGCGAAACATTTCGTCACTGTAAAACTGAAAAGTGTTGCGGCCATTGGCCTGAGCCCGGTGCATGGCAATCTCGGCGGCGCGGTACAAAGATTCAAAATCACGGCCGTTTTCCGGGAATGTGGCAATGCCGATGGATGCGGTCAAAGTGACGTCGCTTCCATCCAGCGTGTAAGGAACAGCCACCTTTTTCAGCAGCTCGTTCGCCAGGTAGGCTGAACCACCCATTGCTGTGCCCGGCAATACCAGCGCAAACTCCTTGCCGGACAGGCGGGCTACCGTGTCCTGTTTGCGGACAGCGGCGGTCAGCCTTATCCCCATTTCAGCCAATATTTCGTCCCCGGCGAGGTAGCCCTGTGTGTCATTGATGGTTTTGAAATGGTCAATGCCGAGCAGCATCAGGGTCAAAGAATCTTCCGTGCGCTGCACCATGTTGATGGCCTGGGCGGTGCGATCCTGCAGCAACGTCCTGTTGGGCAATCCGGTCAGTGAGTCGAAATTGGAAAGCCATTGAATGCGATTTTCAGCCGCTTTGGAGTCGCTCAAATCACTGAAATTGCCTACAAAGTGGGTCAACGTTCCCATGTCGTCGCACACACTGGAGATGGTCAACCACTCTGGGTAAACAGTGCCGTCCTTGCGCCGGTTCCATATTTCGCCGGCCCAGTCGCCGTGCGTCAACAATGACTCCCACATGGCTTTGAAGAATTCCGGACTTTCACGGCCCGAAGCCAGAATTCGGGAGTGTTTTCCCATCACGTCGGAATCACAGTAGCCTGTAATTTGGGTGAAGGCGTGATTCACCATGACGATATGCCCCTGGGCATCGGTCACAACGACGCCTTCTCGGCCCTGCGCAAACACCCGGTCCGTCAAGCGCTTTTGCAGCGCCAATCCACGATGGTTTTCCTGCACTCTTTCCGAATGGCTGGCCAGTTCGACACCGAGTACGGACGACAAACGGCTGAGGTGAGTGCGGCGAATGCAGTCACTGGCACCGGCCTTGATGGCTGCTACCGCCAGTTCCTCACCGAGGCCGCCGCACACCAAAATAAATGGAAGACTGGCGCTGCGCGCCCGCACAATTTTCAAGGCGTCCAGGCCGCTGAAACCCGGTAAATGGTAAGCACACACAACGGCAGACCAGTCACCGGTTTCTACCTCTTCCGTCAACTCCTCCAAGCTGGAAACACGGCGGTGGCTGGCGCCAAAACCACCATTTCGAAGGGAACGCAGAATCTGCTCGCCCGCTTGGGCTGAGGTTTCTACCAGCAGCACACGGGCAGGATTCGCGTTGGGCTGATCCGTGGCGTTGTTGCGTCCGGAGCCCATGAGCCCCAATTGACCAGGATTGGACTCGGGCCTGATCTTCCGCGATTGCCGGATGTCGGTGGGCATTGAGGTCTCCCGTAAATGTCCTTGATACTAAAAGCGATCATGCGAAATTGACATCAGGCTGACACCTTAGTGGGCGGTCGAAAACACCTTAGGGGAAAAACCCTTGCGGCCTAAGATTGCCTTTGTAGGAATCGTCTGACAAGAGGTCGCGTCGCTGCTCCGTGGTGCTTTGGACGATTTCCGGGCACACTCCTCCAAAGTTTCTATTCCTGTTTTCGAATAGGCACGCCCACACTTCCATGCAAACACTCAAAACATTCATCGTTGAAGACAGTGACGTGATCTGTCGCAGCCTGATCGCCACGCTAGAGGAACTCGCTCCGGTGGTTGTGGTGGGTACCTCCGGGGAGGAGATGGAGGCGGTCGCCTGGCTGGCAGAACCGGGTCACAAGGTCGAATTGGTCATCGTCGACATTTTCCTCAAATCAGGGTCTGGCTTGGGTGTATTGCGTGCCGCACAGACAGTCGCAGCCGGCAAAACCATCCGGGACGACCACCGAAAAATTGTCGTGTTGAGTAATTACGCCACTGAAGGAATGCGCACCAAGTGCCTTGAATTGGGTGCGGACCGCGTTTTTGACAAATCCAACGACATTGAGGCGCTGCTGCTGTACTGCCAGCAATTGGCCAAAGGCGAAGTGGGAAATACCGTGCCAGGCGTCTTGCAGTGAGGCTGACTACTGAATCAAGCCGTTCTTCATGCCGTAGTAGGTGAGATCACTGTTGGAATCCAGCTTCATTTTTTCCATCACACGGGTGCGATAAGTGCTGACGGTTTTGACACTGAGCGACATGCTGACGGCCATGTGCCCGATGGTTTCGCCCTTTGCCAGACGCAAAAATACCTGCAGTTCGCGCTCGGAAAGTTGCTCGTGAGGCAACTTGTCAAGGCCGTTGGTAAAGGCATCGGCCAATCGTTCGGCCACGCCGGCTGTGATGTACTTGCGCCCCCGGCAAACGGTTCGAATGGCTTTGACGATTTCTTCAGGGTCGCAATCTTTGTTCAAGTAACCACTGGCACCCTGGCGCAACAAGGTGGTTGCGTAGTGCTCTTCCGGAAAACCACTCAGGATCAACACCGGCAAATCGGGGGCTCGCGCCTTGATGGCAGCCAGTGCGTCCACGCCACTGTGGTCCGGCATGGAGATATCCATCAGGATGACATCGACCTCACCCTTGCGCACGATGTCAATGGCTTCACGGCCGTTGGAAGCTTCCGCCGCGACCAGGAAATCCGCCTGGTCTGCAAAAAACTGTTTCAGCCCGGCGCGAACCATGGGATGGTCGTCAACAATGGCAATTCGGATCATGGTGTGTTGCAAAGCGTCATGCGGCATGATCCCACACTTCTGAACGAGGCACATTTATGAATGTCCAGGGCAACCCCACCTCCACAGTGAAAACGGGTTCAAAACCTGATGTGACGTCCAATGAACCGTCGGGCGCCAAAGCTGGTGTCAAGGCAGTTGTCAAGGGAAACGGCTTTGTATTTCCTCTGGCCTGTCTGACCGCTTTTGCATTTGTTTTCATCAGCGAAGGTTCCTACTGGCAATCGGTCAAAACACTGGATGAATTGAGCGTGATGGCTCAAGCCCACACGGCCATCCGCGGCTTGCAACAAGGCCTGTTGAATGCAGAAACTGGGCAGCGCGGCTACCTGTTGACCCACCAAAAGGACTATCTGGCTCCCTACGACAAAAGCGTCCAGGATATTGACGCATCGCTGAAATTCCTGTCCCACTACGCCCAGGACAAGCCCGCTCTGGCGAAAGTCGTGGATGAAGTTGAAACCATGGCCCGCACCAAACTGTCGGAAATCGACTTGACGCTGAGTTTGGACAAAGAAGGCAAGGGCAAGACTGCGATGGAGATCGTGATGAGCGGCATTGGTCAAACGGAAATGAACTCGATCCGACTGATCAGCGACGAATTGCTGGCCATTGAAAAAAGCCGTGTTTCCGAAAGCCGTGCAGACATTGACCGCACGCTTTTGCTGAGCCGGGCCGCCATTGCTGTGTGGAGTGCCTTGAGTTTGCTGGCCTTGTATTTGTATTTGCGCCAGTCGTTTGTCGTGCGGCAACAGCAATTGGAACTGCAACGCATTGTGCAATTGGAACGCGACCGCCTGGAAGTGGAGGTGATTGAGCGCACGGAAGAACTGACCAAGTTGACGCAATATCTACAGACAGCCCGTGAAGATGAACGGAATCGCTTGGCTCGCAATTTGCACGATGATCTGGGCGCCCTGCTCACATCTGCAAAGCTGGATGCAGCACGCATCAAATCCCGGGTTTCTGCCAAAGCTCCGGAGGCACTCGACCTGTTGGCCCACCTTGTAGACACGCTCAACGGTGGCATTGCTCTGGGGCGCAACATCATTGAGAACCTGCGCCCTTCAGCACTGAGAAACCTGGGGTTGTTGCCAACCCTGGAAATTCTGGCGAAGGAATTCACCGATCTCTCAGGCTTGCCCGTGCATTGCACCTTGGAGCCCGTGCAATTGAATGAGTCTGCCGAATTGATGGTGTACCGGCTGGTGCAAGAAGCCATGACCAACATCACCAAATACGCCAATGCCACCCAGGTATGGGTCAGCCTGGCGTTCAAGCAGGGACAAATTGAGGTGTCCGTTCGGGATGATGGCGTCGGGTTTGATACCCGTGTCAGACCCCACTCGGCCTACGGCCTGATGGGGATGCGTTTTCGTGTCGAAGCTGAAGGTGGGGTACTGACACTGACCTCCAGGGCGGGCGAAGGAACTCTGATTCAAGCCCGGCTGCCTGAGTCTTTTCCTGTGGCCACCGAAACGCCGCTTTAAGTCTTGCGCGGGTGGGCGTTGTCCTACAGCGTCTGGCACCGCCTGCTGACGTCGCTTCGGCCGAGCCACCTATCGCCACAAATTGCGCCTCCGCTGACACTGAAGACATCCCAAACAAACAGTTTGTGATTGTTTTTCAACTCAGGGCGGACTACCGCCAGTAGCCAAAGGAGGCTCATTCATGTTGCATTACGCCGTTGTATTTTTTGTCATTGCCTTGATCGCAGCCCTTTTCGGTTTTGGTGGAATTGCCGCCAGTGCCGTGGGGATCGCCAAGATTCTTTTCATTGTGTTTGCCGTTCTCGCCATTGCAAGTTTCCTGTTTGGAATCCTGCGAGGCGTCTAGCCTTTTTCTTTCTGCCCTAGGACGGTGGGGCCCATCACCGTCTGAAACCTTGAATCACCCAATATCCGTTGGATCAATGGGGGCTCAAACAAACTTACTTATTGGAGAATTCAAATGAACATCAAAAAAACCCTGTCGACCGCCTTGTTGGCTACTTTCACTTGCGGCGTGTTGTTAACCGCGACTGGCTGTGCCGTGACCCGCGGCCAGGAAACGGTCGGCGCCTATGTGGATGATGCCGGCATCACCACCCTGGTCAAATCGCGTTTTGTAGAAAACAAGCAGGTGGACGCTGCCGCCATTTCTGTCGAGACACTGAACGGCACGGTCATGTTGTCGGGATTCGCCAAGAATTCCAGTGAAAAAGTGATTGCTGGCGATATTGCACGCGGCGTCAATGGCGTGAAGATGGTCAAGAACGAAATCGCCATTCGTCCTTGATCACGGTTACCTGCTCACTTAAATTCAAAGGAAAATCACATGAATTGGGATCGAATTCAAGGAAACTGGAAACAAGTCACCGGCCAGGCCAAGGAGCAATGGGGCAAGCTGACCGACGATGACATGGATGTCATTGCCGGACGTCGTGACCAACTGGCTGGCAAAATACAGGAACGCTATGGCGTGGCCAAAGACGAAGCCGAAAAACAGGTGTCCGCCTGGACGCGCAAGGCGACGGACGCCTGGTTTCCAAAGGACAAAGCCTGACGCTTCAAACGCGCGGTATTAAAAAACCAAAGCCCCTGTCTCAACAATGAGCCAGGGGCTTTTTTCTTGCCCGCATTATTCCCACTCAATCGTGGCCGGCGGTTTGCTGCTCACGTCATACGTGACCCGGTTGATACCACGCACTTCATTGATGATGCGGCTCGATACCTTCTTCAAAAGCGCATAGGGCAACTCAGCCCAATCTGCGGTCATGAAGTCGCTGGTTTGCACGGCACGCAAAGCCACGACAAATTCGTACGTGCGGCCATCCCCCATCACGCCCACGCTCTTGACGGGCAGAAACACCGCGAATGCCTGGCTGGTCAATTCGTACCAGGTTTTTCCTGATGCATCGTCTTTGAAATTGCGAAGTTCTTCAATGAAAATGGCATCGGCCCGGCGAAGCAAGTCGGCGTATTCCTTTTTGACTTCACCCAGAATCCGCACGCCCAGGCCAGGGCCTGGAAATGGGTGGCGATACACCATGTCGTGGGGCAGACCCAGCGCCACGCCCAATTCGCGCACTTCATCCTTGAACAAGTCGCGCAAAGGCTCCAGAAGCTTCAGGCCTAGCTGTTCCGGCAAACCGCCCACGTTGTGGTGACTTTTGATGGTGACAGCTTTTTTGCCCTTGCCGCCGCCGGACTCAATCACGTCGGGGTAAATCGTACCTTGAGCCAGAAAGCTTGCTGCTTTTTTGCTAGCACCCGATTCAACCAGGGCGCGGACTTGCGCCTTGAATACCTCGACAAACTCGCGACCGATGATTTTGCGCTTGGCTTCCGGGTCCGTCACACCGGCCAGGTGCCCGAGGAACTGGGCCTCGGCATCCACACGAATCACTTTGGCGTGCAGCTTGCCGACAAACATGTCCATGACCATGTCGCCTTCGTTCAGGCGCAGCAGGCCGTGATCCACAAAGACGCAGGTCAACTGGTCACCAATGGCACGGTGAATCAATGCAGCGGCCACGGAAGAGTCCACACCACCCGAGAGCCCAAGAATGACGTTTTCGTCACCCACCTGGGCTCGGATTTTTTCCACCGCTTCGGCGATGTGGTCACGCATGATCCAGTCGGCCTTGGTCCCGCATATGTCCAGCACAAAGCGCTCGAGAATGGCCGCACCGCGAGATGTATGAGTGACTTCAGGGTGAAATTGCACACCATAAAAGCGACGCTCTTCGTCCGCCATGCCGGCGATCGGACAACTGTCGGTGCTGGCCATCAATTTGAATCCACCTGGCAACTCCGTGACTTTGTCGCCGTGGCTCATCCATACCTGCAGCATGCCGTGGCCCATGGATGTCGCGTAGTCCTGAATGCCGTCCAGCAACCGGGTGTGGCCGTGGGCCCGCACATCGGCATGGCCGAATTCCCGCTTGTTGCTGGGTGCTACCACACCGCCCAGTTGCACGGCCATGGTGAACATGCCGTAGCAAATGCCCAGCACGGGAATGCCAAGCTCGTACACGATGGACGGTGCCCGCAGGTTTTCCGCCTCATACGTACTGGCGTGGCTGCCGGAAAGAATGATGCCCTTGAGGTTTCCATCCCCCGCGTACTCGCGCACCCACTCATTGGTCACATCGCAAGGGTGCACTTCGCAAAAAACGTGGGCTTCCCGCACTCGCCGGGCGATGAGCTGGGTGACCTGGGAGCCGAAATCGAGGATGAGGATTTTTTGATGCATAGCGTTAGCGGTCAAATTTTCGACGGGCCGCCCCTAGAAAAATTAGCCCCCCTCAGGGGGCAGCGTAGTACACGAAGTGACAAGCGTGGGGGCAACTATTCAGCTCTGTAGTTGGGCGCTTCTTTGGTGATCTGCACATCGTGGACATGACTTTCGCGAATGCCTGCGGATGTGATCTCCACGAACTCGGCCTTGTTCTGCATGTCGTCAATGGTGGGGCAACCACAGTAGCCCATGCTGGCACGCACGCCCCCGGCCATCTGGTAAATGATGGAGACCATGGAGCCCTTGTAAGGCACTCGGCCTTCGATACCTTCCGGAACCAGCTTGTCAGCGTTGGGGTTGCCGGAAGTGGACTCCTGGAAATAGCGGTCTGCACTACCCTGCTGCATGGCCCCGATGCTGCCCATGCCCCGGTAACTCTTGTAACTGCGTCCCTGAAACAGAATGACCTCGCCCGGCGCCTCTTCGGTGCCGGCAAACATGCCGCCCATCATCACGCTGCTGGCACCCGCTGCAAGGGCCTTGGCGATGTCGCCGCTATAGCGGATGCCGCCATCGGCGATCAACGGAACGCCGGTGCCTTGAAGTGCGGTCGCCACATTGTCGATGGCCATGATTTGCGGCACACCCACGCCCGCCACGATGCGGGTGGTGCAAATACTGCCGGGTCCAATGCCGACCTTGACGCCGTCGGCACCTGCCTCTACCAATGCCAATGCCGCTGCACCCGTTGCGATGTTGCCGCCAATCACATCGACATAGGGGTAGTTTTTCTTGACCCAGCGCACACGCTCAATCACGCCATGGCTGTGGCCATGGGCCGTGTCCACCACGATGGCGTCCACGCCGGCACGAACCAGCGCTTCGACACGCTCCTCGGTGCCCTCGCCCACCCCAACCGCGGCGCCGACCCGCAATTTGCCCTGGCCGTCACGGGCCGCATTGGGGAAGCTGGTTTGTTTGGTGATGTCCTTGACAGTGATCAGGCCCTTGAGCTCAAAGGCATCGTTCACCACAAGGAGACGTTCCAGCTTGTATTTATTCAGCAGGGCCTTGGCTTCCAGCAAGGTCGTGCCATCCGGCACGGTAACCAGTTTGTCACGCGGCGTCATGATCTGGCTGACCGGGATGTCGTAGCGGGTCTCAAACCGCAAATCGCGGCCGGTCACGATACCCACCACCTTGCCGCCGTCACAGACCGGAAAACCAGACACGCCCAGTTGATCCGACAAGTCAATGACCTGGCGAACCGTGTGATGGGGCGTGATGACCACAGGGTCACGCAAAACCCCGGATTCATAACGCTTGACGCGTGCGACCTGGGCCGCCTGCTCCGACGCAGTCAGGTTTTTGTGAACGATGCCGATGCCGCCTTCCTGCGCAATGGCGATGGCAAGACGCGCTTCTGTGACCGTGTCCATGGCGGCAGACACCAGAGGCAGATTCAGGGCGATATTGCGGGAGAAGCGGGTCGAGAGGGAGGTGTCCTTGGGGAGGACCTGAGAGTACGCTGGCACCAACAACACGTCGTCGAAGGTGAGCGCTTTGCCGAGAAGGCGCATGCTAAAGCTCCAAAAAATCGATTGTACCCGCGTGAAATTGATGATCACTCCGCACAAGTGGGTCCAGTTACCACAATGAATATGTTTTTTTCGGCTGAAACGCTAAACTCAGACCATGAATATGCACGCTAAAACCTTGCCAATGAAGCTTCAGCGAATTGTCAGTGCCGTTTTGCCGCCTTTGGTCGCGACTCTGCTCGGGCTTTCAACCGTGAGTGCCTTCGCACAGTGGCAGTGGCTGGACAAGGATGGCCGCAAGGTCTTCAGTGACCGTGCCCCCACCGCTGATGTGCCTGAGAAAAACATTCTAAAACGCCCCGGCGGCGTGAGCAAATCAGCGGCTGCGTCAATTGCAACAGCCGGAGACGAAAATGCGGCCGCACCCGGCGCCAAAGTTGCTGTAGCCGCACCCCAGAGTGCAGCCAGTGTGCCCAAACTCTCAGGGGTTGACAAAGATCTGGAGCAGAAAAAGAAGCAAGCCACGGATGCAGAGGCTGCCAGGAAAAAAGCTGAGGACGAGAAGCTTGCCAAGGCCAAGGCTGAAAACTGCGCGCGCGCCAAATTGGCCAAAACCACACTGGAATCTGGCGTGCGTATGGGTCGCACCAATGCCAAGGGTGAACGTGAAGTCATGGACGATGCAGCGCGGGCTGAGGAAGCCAAACGCGCTCAATCCATCATTGACAGCAGTTGTAGCTGATCAGGGCAGGCCAGCGCGCTCAGTATCCCGCCTTGGCGCCTTCACGCCGCTTGACGAAGAGCCCGGCCTTTTTGGCTCCCTGTTTGGAGAAACGTTCCCGCCTCGCCACTTTAGGGTCGACCGTGAGCGGTCGGTAGATTTCAACCCGATCGCCGTTCAATAGGGGCTGATCCAAAGTGCACTTGCGCCCCAAACGCCCATGACGGCAGTCTTGAGTTCAATGTCAGGGCACCGCCCTGCAAAACCACTGGCAAGAATGGCCCCGATCACCGTCGCATCAGGTGGCAATACGACAGCGACTTCCAGAACTTCGCGGGCCGCAGGCGAATAGACCACGGTGACATTGATCGGGATACTCATGTCGGGCCGTAAACCTGCTCGGCTCGCTTGACAAAGGCGTCCACCAGACTGCCGGCAATTTTGTCGAACACAGGGCCCACCAGTGTGGCCAGGGTGGCGTTGTCAAAGCCGTAATTCAGCGTCAGCTCGACCCGACAGGCGCGTTGAGATCCATCTCCCAGGGGCACAAAATTCCATTGGCCGTCCAGCCTTGAGAACGGACCATCCACCAGTCGCATGGCGACCTGGCTGGCATCAACGTGTTCGTTGCGGGTGGTGAATGTCTGTCTTATTCCGCCAAAAGATATACCGATTTCAGCGGTCATGCCACTCTGATCCGCCTCTTGCACGTTCGCATGATCACACCACGGCAAAAACTTTGGGTAGTCATCGACAGCAATCACCAACGCGTACATTTCAGCAGGGCTGAACCAGATCAGGACGGACTTGCTAACGGTTTTCATAGAATGGAGTCAGGCGCGCCGATTGTAGACATGCATCCAAACCATGCTGTACCTGCGCCTTGTCTGGACCGATTGCAACCCCACCCTCCCCCCATGGCCAAAAAACCCGATACCGCTGCCCCCAAGAACACCCGAATTGCCGACAACAAAAAGGCCGCGTACAACTACTTTTTTGAAGAGCGGCTGGAAGCCGGACTGGTCCTCGAAGGCTGGGAGGTGAAGTCACTTCGTGAGGGCAAAGTTCAATTGACCGACGGCTATGTGGTCATTCGAGAGGGTGAGATGTACATCATCGGCTTGCAAATCAACCCTTTGGGTACCGCCTCCACCCACATCACGCCGGACAAGGTGCGCACCAAAAAGTTGTTGCTGCACAAGGAGGAAATCAAACGCCTGAGCATCAAGGTGGAGCAAAAAGGCTACACCCTGGTGCCGCTCAACCTGCACTGGAAAGGCGGCAAAGTCAAATGTGAAGTTGCCCTGGCCAAAGGCAAGGCGGAACATGACAAACGCGACACCATCAAGGACCGGGAAGGCAAACGCGAAGTCGATCGCGCCATGAAATCCCGCAGCCGATAGGCTGATTTTTACGCAGCCAAATCTTTGAGGGGATGGTCCGACCTGCCCCAGGGACTGTAAAAAAATGGGGCCACCATGTCTGGTGTGACATTTTTAATGCTGGCTGGGTTCCAACGCGGGCTGCGGTCTTTGTCCACCGCCAGCGCGCGAATGCCCTCAACCGTCTCACTGGCCAAACCCGGACGCAGCGTGAAGCAGTGGTGGACCATGTCGCGCTCCATCCGCAAGTCCTCTGCCAAAGTCATGTTGCGGGCCCGCCGGATGTGTTCCAGTGTGACGTGCAGCATCAGGGGAGACGCCTTGCGTAGTTGCTGCAACGCCTGCTGGCTTGCCTCACCGGGATCGGCTTCAAGTGCGGTCATGATTTTTGAAATCGATTCCTGCGAAAAATGAAAGTCCAATGGGCTTGAAGTCCCCGTCAATTCTGAATTGTTAGCGACTGAATATGTAGCACACCATGTTTCAAGCGCCGCTGTGTCATCCAGGTTCAATTCACACAGTGCTTCCCAAGCCATTGGGAGTTGGCTACCGACCATGCGAATATCTGCGAGACCAAACTTTATGGCGTCATCCGCACCGATTGGATGACCCGTCAGCGCGAGCCATTCGCCCACATGCCCAGGACAGCGGCTCAAGAAGTGCCCGCCGCCTACGTCTGGAAACAAGCCGATGTGAGTCTCAGGCATGGCCATTTGGGTGTGCTCGGTGACGATGCGGATTTTTGTGCCTTGCGCCAACCCCATACCACCGCCCATCACAATGCCATCCAGAAAAGAAATGGTGGGTTTGGCGTAGGTGTGAATCAGGTGGTTGAGTGCATATTCTTCGGTGAAAAAATCATCAAGCTCAGGATTGCCCGCCAATGCCGCCTGGTGAAAAAAGCGGATGTCTCCGCCTGCGCAGAACGAGCCAAAAGCGCGTCTACCCGTGGATGTGCTGCTGTCTTTGGAAACTCCCCGAAACGCCACAGCCTTGACACTGTTGTCGACTTGCCAGGCGAGCAGACTGTGGGTCAAGGCCCGAATCATCGGCAACGACAGGGCATTGAGTGCGCCCGGGCGGTTGAGGGTGATGCAGCCTACTTGGCCGCAAATTTCCGATACAACGTGATCCGCCAATACATCCTGTGCCATGGTGACTCCGCCTCTATTCCGAATTAAAACGCCTGCCGCTCTTTCCAGTCAATCAGTTCATTGACTGCCAGCGCGCCGATGACCAGGGCTCCACCCGTCAGTACGTTGGGCCCAGGTATTTCATTGGCGCCAACCCACGCCAGCAGAATGCCAAAAATGACTTCCAGCAGACCCAGCAAAGACACTTCTGGTGCCTTGAGCACCTTGGCACACAGCACCGCCAATGAAGAGGGAATAGCCAATTGGAAGACTCCCAGCACCGCCAGCAGGCCCAGATCATGGGCGGACGCCTTGAACGGGAATGCCAGTGGCAGGGTGACCAGGCAGGACAACACGGCGCCAATCAGCACGGCGGGCATCAAATCCACGTCGTGCCCCTTGCCATGGGCATGTTGGGTGACGGTCCAGTTCGCCGCACCCGAAATGGGCACGCACAACGCAACCAAGGTCCCGGCCAGACTGATGCCCTCCCGTATCTGGCTGCCATACATGTGGGCGATGCCGCTGCCCGCCACCACGATGGCAAACCAGGTACGCGCCGGAATGTGATGGCCGATAAACATGCGCGCGGCGAGCGCTGTCATCAAGGGTGCCAGGGCCAGTGTCACCAGCACGTTGGCGGTGCTGGTCATCGTGAGTGCCAGCATGAAAAAGGTGAACATTCCGCACCAACACACGCCGCTGGCCCACAGCATGATGCCGCCCGAGCGCATCTTGCGGAACACGTCCCTGCCCTGCACCAGCGGCAAAATGAGAAATAACACCAGCACCGTGAACAGGCTGCGCCAAAACGTCACCTCGAAGCTACGTGCCGCTTCGAGGTGTCGGGTGATCACGCCGGCAATGGACCACATCAGGGCCACCAGCACCATCATGACCACGGCTTGGTTGTGCGTGAGTTTCAAGTCTCAATGAAGCGCACTTTGGGCGCTCTAAGCGGTTTAGCGGCCAGCGCGCTTGCGTTCGCTCTCGGTCAGGTAACGCTTGCGCAGACGGATCGACTTGGGCGTGATTTCCACCAGCTCGTCGTCCTCAATGAACTCCACACCGTATTCCAGTGTGCATTCGATAGGCGGTGTGATTTTGATGGCATCTTCCTTGCCGGAAACGCGGAAGTTGGTGAGCTGCTTGGTGCGTGTGGCGTTGACTACCAGGTCATTGTCACGGCTGTGAATACCCACAATCATGCCTTCGTACACGGGATCATTGGCACGCACAAACATGCGGCCACGGTCGTCCAGCTTGCCCAGGGCGTAGGTGAAGATTTCACCGGCGTCCATGGAGATCAGCACACCATTCTTGCGGCCACCAATGTCGCCTTTGTGCGGTTCATAGCCATCAAAAATGTTGGAGATCAAACCCGAACCACGGGTCAAGTTCAGGAATTCGTTGGTGAAGCCAATCAGTCCACGGGCTGGAATACGGTACTCCAGGCGTACACGTCCCCGGCCGTCTGGCTCCATGTTCACCAGCTCGCCCTTGCGCTCACCCAGGGCCTGCATCACGCCGCCCTGGTGCTGGTCTTCGATATCAGCCGTGACCATTTCAATAGGCTCATGCTTTTCACCGTTCACGTCACGAAACACCACGCGGGGTTTGGACACGGCCAGTTCGTAACCTTCGCGGCGCATGTTTTCCAGAAGGATGGTCAGGTGCAATTCGCCCCGGCCCATGACTTCAAAAATACCTTCCTCATCGGTTTCCTTGACGCGCAAAGCCACGTTGTGTTGCAACTCTTTTTGCAGGCGGTCCCAGATCTGGCGGCTGGTGACGTATTTGCCTTCACGGCCTGCCAGCGGGCTGGTGTTGACGCAAAAGTTCATCGTCAAGGTTGGCTCGTCCACCTTCAGCATGGGCAGTGGCATAGGCGTGGTCGGGTCGGTGATGGTGACACCAATACCGATGTCCGCCAATCCGTTGATCAGCACAATTTCCCCGGGGCCGGCGTCGGTGGTCTGAACCCGCTCCAGACCCTGGAACGTCAATACCTGGTTGATACGGCCTTTGACCGGTTTGCCGTCCGGTCCCTCCATCACGACCACATCCATCATGGGTTTGATCGTGCCCTGGCTGATGCGGCCAACGCCGATGCGTCCCACAAAGGTCGAAAAGTCCAGTGCCGAAATTTGCAACTGCAATGGCGCCGCCGGATCACCCTGCTGGTGCGGCACGTGCGTCAAAATGGTATTGAAAAGTGCTGACATGTCGGGTCCCCACTGCTCGCCCTGCTCGCCTTCTACCAGCGATGACCAGCCGTTGATGCCTGAGGCATAAACCACCGGGAAATCCAGTTGCTCGTCGGTTGCGCCGAGTTTGTCGAACAGATCAAATGCCGCGTTGACCACGTAGTCAGGGCGCGAACCGGGCTTGTCGACCTTGTTCACCACCAGAATCGGCTTCAGGCCCAGGGCCAGGGCCTTTTTGGTGACAAAGCGCGTTTGGGGCATGGGGCCTTCTTGTGCGTCAATCAACAGCACCACGCCGTCCACCATGCTCAAGGCACGTTCCACTTCACCGCCAAAGTCGGCGTGTCCGGGGGTGTCCACGATGTTGATGTGTGTGCCTTCCCAGGTCACGGCACAGTTCTTGGCCAGAATCGTGATGCCACGCTCTTTTTCAATGGCGTTGTTGTCCATCACGGTGTCAACGACTTTTTCGTGTTCGGCAAAGGTGCCGGACTGACGCAGCAACTGGTCAACCATGGTGGTTTTGCCGTGGTCAACGTGGGCAATGATGGCGATGTTGCGAATTTGTTTATGGCTCATGGTTCACTTTCTTTTCTTAAATCTGTTCTTCCATCACGGGATGGGACTGCTCAATTTCTATCGGACTCAGCAGGCGTCCGGGGATCAATTCACCCGCCTTGATGTGGGCCGTGCCCAGCAAAACTCTTTCCTCTGCAGTCTGGTCCGAATGCACCGCGGGGCCGTACACCGCCACTGCCTCTGCGTCAGGCCAGTTGCCCCTGCGTCGCACGCCGCTTAAAAACCGCATGGCATTGTCACGGTCCAACAAGACAGTCGTGTGATCTGCCAGCAAAGACTCCACGGGCAACAGGCACGCCAGTCGCTCGTCTTCCGTCATCGCCTCCAGTGCCGCCAGAGTGACGCACTGCGATACCTCAAATCCGCCTGTCCCAATGCGGCGCAACGCCGTCAAATGGGCACCACATCCCAGAGCCTCACCCAATTCCTCACCCAGGGTCCGGATGTAGGTTCCCTTGCTGCAACCAGCTACCATTTTAATAGCTAACTTATCAATATCCACGTGGACAAGAGAAGCTTTTAGCTCATGAATTGTCACCGCACGGGCTTCCCGCTCAATCTCAATACCGGCCCTGGCATACTCGTACAAAGCCTTGCCATCTTTCTTCAGTGCGCTGTACATGGGCGGTGTTTGACGGATGGGTCCGGTGTACAAGGGAATTACCCTGTCCACATCAGCTTGCGTCACCTTCACGTCGCGCGTTTCAATCACATCACCTTCAGCATCGCCCGTGCTGGTTTTTGTGCCCAATAAGGCCGTTGCCTCATACCGCTTGTCCGCATCCAGCTGCAATTGGCTGAACTTGGTGGCTGCGCCAAAACACAGTGGCAGGACACCGGTAGCCAAAGGGTCGAGTGTCCCTGTGTGACCCGCCTTCTCGGCTCTGAGCAGCCACTTCACTTTTTGCAAAGCATCATTGCTGGACCAACCCAAAGGCTTGTCCAGCAACAGCACCCCATGCACGGGGCGCCTGGCAACCCGTGCACGTGGCGCTTTGTTCACATCAATCCTCGTTCTTGGAGCGCGAGGCGACCGCCTGCGCAATCAAGGCATTCATGTCGGAGGCACGCTCCGTGGTGCGGTCAAACACAAAATGCAACGTTGGCACGGTGTGAATGTGCAGTCGTTTGAACAAACCGGCGCGCAAAAATCCCGCCGCCTGATTCAAGCCGTCCTGACACTGCACCGGGTCGCCGACCAGCAAGCTGAAAAACACCTTCGCATGCGCGTAATCCGGCGTCACTTCCACCGCCTGAATCGTGACCATGCCCACCCGCGGGTCTTTCAACTCGCGGGCGATCAGCTCCGTCAGATCGCGCTGGATCTGATCCGCAACCTTGAAGGTGCGGTTGGGCGTTTTTGACTTGCGGGTCACCATGAGTCGATTTACAAAGTCCGGGCGACTTCACGAATTTCAAAGAACTCCAGCAAGTCGCCTTCCTGAATGTCGTTGTAATTCTTGATGTTCAAGCCGCACTCGAAGCCTTCCTTGACTTCCTTGGCGTCGTCCTTGAAGCGCTTGAGCGAATCCAGCTCGCCCGTGAAAACCACCATGTTGTCGCGCAGCAAGCGAACACGCGCGGCTCGGCGAACCACCCCGGTGGTGACCATACAACCGGCAATCGAACCGATTTTGGACACCTTGAACACCTGGCGAATCTCGGCCGTACCGATGACTTCTTCCTTCTTGTCCGGCGTCAACATGCCCGACATGGCCAACTTGAGTTCGTCCACGGCGTCGTAAATGATGTCGTAGTAACGGATGTCCACGCCGTTGTTCTCGGCCAGCTTGCGCGCACCAGCATCGGCCCGCGTGTTGAAGCCAATGATGACGGCCTTGGAGGCAATCGCCAGGTTGACGTCGGACTCGCTGATCGCGCCCACCGCGGTGTAAACCAGTTGCACCTTGACCTCGGCCGTAGAAAGCTTGAGCAGCGACTGGGCCAGTGCTTCTTGCGAGCCCTGCACGTCGGCCTTGATGATGATGGGCACGAGTTTGACCTCGCCCGCCGTCATGTCGGTGAACATGTTTTCCAGCTTGGCGGCCTGTTGCTTGGCCAGCTTGGTATTGCGGAACTTGCCGGCACGGTAAGTGGCAATTTCACGGGCACGCCGCTCATCGGTCATCACCATGAACTCGTCACCGGCTTGTGGCACTTCGGTCAAGCCCTGAATTTCGACAGGGATCGACGGGCCAGCCGTTTTAATGGTCTTGCCGTTTTCGTCCAGCATGGCACGCACGCGGCCAAAGGTTTGGCCTGCCAACACCACGTCACCGGTTTTAAGCGTTCCGCTTTGCACCAGTATCGTGGCCACGGGGCCGCGGCCTTTGTCCAGTCGGGCGTCGATCACCAGGCCTTTGGCCATTGCGTCGACTGGTGCCCGCAACTCCAGCACTTCGGCTTGCAACAACACCTGTTCCAGCAAGGCATCAATGCCCTGACCGGTTTTGGCTGACACGGGCACGAAGGGTGACTCACCACCAAATTCTTCGGGTACGACCTCTTCAACGACCAACTCGTTTTTCACGCGCTCGGGATTGGCATCGGGCTTGTCAATCTTGTTGATGGCCACCACGATGGGTACACCCGCCGCTTTGGCGTGTTTGATGGCCTCCTTGGTCTGAGGCATCACGCCGTCATCCGCTGCCACCACCAGAATCACGATGTCGGTAGCCTTGGCACCACGGGCACGCATGGCTGTGAAAGCCTCGTGGCCAGGGGTGTCAAGGAAAGAGATCATGCCGCGCGGGGTTTCCACATGGTAGGCCCCAATGTGCTGTGTGATACCGCCAGCTTCGCCCGACGCCACTTTGGCACGGCGAATGTAGTCCAGCAACGAGGTCTTGCCATGATCGACGTGACCCATGACGGTAACCACAGGCGCACGTGGCAACGACTCGGCGTCCTGCTGTTGAACTTCGTCATCGGTAAAGGCTTCCGGATCATCCAGCGCAGCGACAACCGCCTTGTGGCCCATTTCCTCCACCACGATCATGGCAGTGTCCTGGTCCAGAGGCTGATTGATGGTGACCATCTGGCCCAGCTTCATCAAATGCTTTATGACCTCAGAGGCTTTGACGGCCATTTTGTGTGCCAACTCGGAAACGGTAATGGTTTCCGGCACATGAACCTCAAATATGCGCGCTTCGACCGGTGCAGCTGGTGCGTGACTCTCCTGGTCGCGGTCATTGCTGCCGCGTCGGCCACGTGGACCGCTGCGCCAATTGCTGGACCGCCCTGCACTGCCTCCGTTGGTATCACCGCGGGTGGGAATCGCTTTCTTTTTGGCTGGGTCGCCTGCCCAGCTGCTGGAGAGCTTGGCAGATTTGACTTCCTTGCCCGTCCCGGAAGGTGCATTGCCGGGGGCACCGGCCGCGCCGGTTTTGGGTGGCTTGGCCGGGTTGGTACCTGCCGCTGGTTTATGCAGCGTGCCTTTCATGCCAGCCTTGGCCTCGGGCGAGCCGGGCTTCGCAACCGGCTTCACTTCTTCCACTTTTTTGGGTGGCGGAACCGGCTTCTTGGACGGTGCCGACATCATCAGGCGAATGGCAGCAGCTTCGTCCTCGGCCTTCCGCCGACGGGCGCCCAAATCGGCGGCTTTGACGGCTTCTTCTGCGGCACGGGCTTTGGATTCAGCAGCGGCTTTTTCGCGCGCTTCGACCTGTGCTTGTGCAGCGGCTTTTTCTTTTTCTACGGCTTGTGCTTTGACCTGTGCATGGGCAACCACACTTGCTTCGTTTTTAGTAGCATCATCACTCACAGTGACGGGGACTTCAAGCCTCTTTTGCTCCGCGATTGCCTGCGATGCCGCCTTTTCGGCTGCTTCTTCAGCAGCGGCCCGGGCGCGAGCCTCCTGCTCTTCGCGCTCCAGTCGACGCTGTGCCAATTCTTCTTCCTGCCGGCGAATCAGCTCGGCCTGACGGCGGGCTTCTTCTTCACGACGGGCCAATTCCGCACTGTCAATGACAGGCGCCGTATTGACTTCGACCTCGGGCTCGGGGGCTGTCACCTCGGGTGGTGCGTCCGGACCGTCTTCCCGGCGAATAAAAGTGCGCTTCTTGCGCACTTCAACCTGAATGGTGCGCGCGCGGCCGGTGGAATCCGCCTGCTTGATCTCACTGGTCGATTTCTTGACCAGGGTGATCTTTTTGCGATCCGGGGTGGCCGTTCCATGGCTGACCTGCAAATAGGTCAGCAAGCTGTGCTTGTCAGCATCGGTCAAGATATCGGTGGCGGCCGATTTGGCCACCCCGGCTGACTTCAGCTGTTCAAGCAGCGTTTCGGTGGATTTTTTGAGTTCGTTGGCAAACTCGGCGACGGTCGTACTGGACATTTGTTGTGTAACCACCACAAGGGTAGTTGTTGGCCTTTACTGAAATTTATTTACATGACCATTACTCTTGAGAAGCGGCTTCATTGGTAAACCAATGTTCGCGCGCTTTCATGATCAGGGTCTTGGCCTCGTTCTCGGACTGGCCGGTGATATCGGTGAGTTCATCGACGGCCAGATCGGCCAGGTCGTCGAGCGTGTGCACGCCGCCGTCGGCCAGCTTGCCGATCAGTTCAGGCGTCAGGCCTTCCAGGTCACGCAAATCCTGCGAGACTTCGTCCACACTTTCTTCGTGCGCGATTTCCATCGTCAGCAAGGCGTCCTTGGCACGGGTGCGCAGCTCGTTGACCGTCTCCTCGTCGAAGCTCTCGATCTCCAGCATTTCCTGCAGCGGCACATAGGCCACTTCTTCCAGGCTGGTGAAGCCTTCGGCGATCAGGATGTCGGCGATTTCTTCGTCCACATCGAGCTTTTCCATGAACAGCTTGCGGCCGGAGTCGGTCTCGTTGGCCTGCTTCTGGGCCGACTCGGCGGCGTCCATGATGTTGATCTTCCAGCCGGTCAGTTCGGACGGCCAGGCGCACGTTCTGGCCACCACGACCGATGGCGATGGCCAGGTTTTCTTCATCCACCACCACATCCATGGCGTGACGCTCTTCGTCCACCACGATGCTGGACACATTGGCCGGGGCCAGGGCGCCAATCACGAACTGCGCCGGGTCTTCGCTCCACAGCACGATGTCAACGCGCTCGCCGGCCAGCTCATTGGTCACGCCGTTGACACGGGTACCGCGGACGCCGACACAGGTGCCGATCGGATCCACGCGTTTGTCATGCGACAACACGGCAATCTTGGCGCGGGAACCGGCGTCACGGGCGCAGGATTTGATCTCCAGCAGACCCTGTTCGATCTCGGGCACTTCCGAGCGGAACAGTTCCACCATGAACGA
>CAVVSV010000065.1:0-15121 GCA_963750805.1 uncultured beta proteobacterium | reverse complement strand
AAATCATGGCGGCACCCGACATTGACGAGAAAGCCCGCACGCAGGGCTTTCGGGTGGATGCGCGGGCTTCCCAACAGTTCGCACCCTTCTTGAAGGATGAAATAGAACGCTGGGGACGTATCATCAAAACCGCTGGAATCACGGTGTCCTGAGGGGATTCAAGGCTACATTGCCCGGGTCGTTTGGCGGGCGACCAGATGGGGCTCGAGCAAATTGGCATGGGGCGCAACATTTTGGGTTTCATGTCCCATTTGCGCCAACACACACTCCCCGGCCCGAAAACCAATTCCGAATCGGGGGACGGCCAGCGTGCTGATGCCACCTGCCAATTGTCCGGCAATCGTCATATCCCCGAAACCCATGATGCCCAGGCGACCGGGGATGTTGCAGCCCTGCTCCGCCGCCTGCAAACAGGCACCCGCCGCAAAGAAGTCGTTTGAAAACGCCATGGCCTGCGGCAAGGCTGATTCAAGTCTCAATTGCTCCAGCACCTTGCGCCCCGCCGCCATCGGCTCCTCAGCCGCCGCCATCACCAATCTTACCGGGCAGCGGGCTTTGCGCGCAGCCTTTAAAAAACCCTGCTGCCGTTCACGCGCCCGCAGGTCACCCACCACACCGCTGCCCACATAAACCAGGTCCCGGTAACCACAGTCCTGAAGGTGTTCAAACATGGCTTGACCCGCTTTGCCGTGGTTAAACCCCACCTGTATGAACTCAGCGGCACGGGTGGATTGGTCCCACATTTCAATCACCGGCACACCATCCAGCCTGGCCCTGCGCATCATGTCCAAGGCCGCCTGCGAGTGGTGGCGTCCGGTCACGATCAATGCGGAAGGAGCCCAGCCCAACACCGCACGAATCTGGTCTTCTTCCCGATCCATGCTGTAGCCCGTTGCCGCCAACAGCAACTCATAGCCATCCGCCTCCAGTGCGTCGGTCAGACCCTGAATGGTCTCTGCAAAGATGGAATTGGCGATATTGGGAATGATTGCAGCCACGATACGCGAGCGACCACTCGCCAGCAAGCCCGCCGACTTATTGGGCGCGTAACCCGTTTGCTTCAATGCAGCATTCACGCGCTCAGCCGTTTCAGGCGTCACGCGGTGCGGCTCCCGCAGCGTGCGGCTCACCGTCATGGTGGTCACCCCGGCGTGGCGGGCCACATCCGCCATCGTCGTTCGACCATGGGTTTTGCGCTTTCGGGATTCGTTTGTTCGCGCAAGTGATACAGATGACTTCTCAGGGTTTGCCATGATGACGAATAAATTCCAGTGAGTACACTCAGACATCATGTTAGCGCTAACACAAACAAATCGTCAACCACTCATTTCCATGCCTTCCAGCCTGATTTTCTTTGGTGTCGATGCATGAAGACGCTGTCTGAATTGCGCAGCCGCCGCTGGTTTGCCGACGCAGGCATGCGGGGTTTTGCCCATCGACAGCGCATGCAGCAACAGGGCGTCCGGCGCGACGATGTGATGGACAAGCCCATGGTGGCCATCATCAACACCTGGAGCGACCTGTCGCCATGTCACGCCCATTTGCGCGAGCGGGCTGAGTCCGTCAAAAAAGGCGTTCTGATGGCGGGTGGTTATCCCGTCGAATTGCCTGCCATGAGCCTGGGTGAAGTCATGGTGAAACCCACCACCATGCTGTACCGCAACTTTCTGGCCATGGAAGTCGAAGAGTTGTTGCGCAGCCTGCCCTGTGATGGTGTCGTGCTGCTTGCGGGCTGTGACAAAACCACGCCTGGCACGGTCATGGGTGCCATCAGCATGGACATCCCCACCATATTTTGTCCGGCAGGCCCCATGCTCAACGACCGCCACGTGCAGGCCGGAGTCAGCCGCAGCATCGGCGCAGGCACCCATACCCGCATGTTCTGGGACGAGCATCAGGCCGGCAAGTTGTCTGCTACTGAATTGGTAGCACTCGAAGCACGAATGACAAGGACCCCAGGCACCTGCAACACCATGGGAACGGCTTCCACCATGACCTCACTGGTTGAAGCCCTGGGCCTGACTTTGCCCGGTGCCAGCAGCATTCCTGCCATGGACTCGGCCCACGCCCGCATGGCAACCAGTTGTGGCGAACGCATCGTGGGCATGGTATGGGAAGACCTCAAACCCTCTCGTGTGTTGACGCGTGGCTCTTTTCAAAACGCGTTGGCGGTGCAGATGGCCTTGGGGGGCTCCACCAACGCCGCTGTCCACATTATCGCCATGGCGCGCCGGGCGGGCATCGAGCTGACACTGACCGACCTGGACGCCATGGGTCGGCGTATCCCCGTAATTGCCAACCTGTTTCCCAGTGGCGACAGGCTGATGGAGGATTTCTATTACGCGGGTGGCTTGCCTGCCTTGATGAAAATGATCGCTGGCGACTTGAGCCTCGGTGAGTTGACGGTCACAGGAAAGTCCTTGGCAGCGCATCTCGAAACGGCCCAGGTTAACGACGAGGCCGTCATTCGCCCGCGGGACAAGCCCGTGAGTCCACTGGCCGCACTGGCCGTTCTCTATGGCAACCTGGCCCCGCAAGGCGCCGTCATCAAACCCAGTGCAGCATCGGAACACTTGCTCCATCACACGGGGCCAGCGCTGGTCTTTGACAACCAGCCCGACATGTTGGCGGCAATGGCGGACGAAAACCTCGTCTGCGATGAAAACACGGTACTGGTGCTGCGAAATGCCGGTCCCGTCGGCGCACCCGGCATGCCGGAATGGGGCAACCTTCCCATTCCCAAGAAGTTGCTCAAGGCCGGCGTGAGGGACATGCTGCGGTTGTCAGACTCACGCATGAGCGGCACGCACTACGGCACCTGTGTGCTTCATATCTCGCCGGAGTCTGCCGTGGGTGGTCCGCTTGCCCTGGTACAAACCGGTGATCGGATCGAAGTGAACCTGGCCGAGCGCCGTCTACATTTGCACGTGAGTGATGAAGAGCTGGCACAGCGCCGCGCCCTTTGGAAGGCGCCGGCGCAGATTTTTCAACGGGGTTTTACCCGCCTCTACAAAGACCACGTTACGCAGGCCCATGAAGGCTGTGATTTTGACTTCCTGCAGGGCACTGCCCCGACGCCCGAACCAGTGATTTTTTAAGATTCCCAGATTTATGAAAAACCCTTTTAAAACCATGCTGGCACGCAAAGATTTTGCGGGCGGCTACCCTGTTGGCAGTTGGGTCATGTCTGCCTCCCCTGTGGTGGCCGAAGCCATGGGTTGTGCTGGTTTTGACTGGGGCGTGGTGGACATGGAACACACTCCTTTGGATCAGATGGACGTGATCCACCTGCTGCAAGCCATCGCAGGCACGCCCATGGTGCCCATCACACGAGTCCCATGGAACGACACCGTCATGGTCAAGCGGGTACTGGATGCAGGCGTGCAAACCATCATGTTTCCTTTTATTCAAAACGCTGACGAGGCGCGCAAAGCGGTTGCCGCAGCCAAATACCCCCCTCATGGGGTCCGCGGCATGGCCGGCATGAGCCGCGGATCGCGGTTTGGCACGGTCAAGGACTACTTCAAGGTCGCCAATGACGCCGTCAGCGTGATCCTGCAAATTGAAACGCCTGAGGCGATGGCCCAATTGGAAGACATAGCCAGCCTTCCCGGTGTGGACTCCCTGTTTTTTGGCCCTGGTGATTTAAGTGGCGCCATGGGCCACGTCGGTAATTTGCTGCATGATGACGTGGTCAAACTCATGGCTGATGGCGTGAAACGTTGCCATGCCCTGGGCAAACCCGTTGGTACGGTGGGTGGCACACCCGAGGCGGTCGCCATTTACCGGGCGAGTGGCTTTGACTACATCGGTTGTGCTTCAGATTTGGGGCTGTTGATGCGCGCCAGCGCTTCGGCACTATCGACCATTCGGTCCCAGGACATCAAAGTCCACGCACAGGGGTATTGAGATGGCTAGCGTTGAACTCAAACAAGTTACCAAGACCTACGACGGCAAGGTCACCGTCATCCATGGTATTGACCTGCAGATCCAGCATGGCGAGTTTGTCGTCTTCGTGGGTCCGTCAGGCTGCGGGAAAAGCACGCTCTTGCGCATGATTGCCGGGCTGGAGGCCATCAGCGGCGGAGATGTGGTCATCGATGGCAAGCGCGTGAACGATGAGCCGCCCCGCAACCGCGACATTGCCATGGTGTTTCAGGACTACGCCTTGTACCCGCACAAGTCTTTGTACGAAAACATGGCGTTTGGGTTACGGCTTCGCAAAACACCTGAAGAAGAAATCAAGCGCCGGGTGATGGATGCCGCCAAATTGCTTCGCATTGACCACATGCTGGACCGCAAACCTGCGGCTTTATCTGGCGGGCAACGCCAGCGGGTGGCGATCGGACGCGCCATCGTTCGCCAGCCCAAAGTGTTTCTTTTTGACGAGCCGCTGTCCAACCTGGACGCCCAGTTGCGGGGAGAAATGCGCACAGAGATTAAAAAGCTGCACCAACGCCTGGGGGCCACCATCATTTATGTCACCCACGATCAAGTGGAAGCCATGACACTCGCTGACCGAATTTCAGTGATGAGCGCCGGGCGCAAGATGCAGTACGCCACGCCCCATCAGATTTACAACACGCCTGCGGCGCTGTTTGTGGCAGGATTCACTGGCTCCCCTGCCATGAATCTGCTGCCCTGTACCTTGCAAGGGGGCCAGGTCAACCTGGGGGGTACCCTGTTTGACGTTCCTTCTGCACTGGCCGAGAAGGCTGCCAATGCATCGCAATTGACCTTTGGCATTCGCCCCGAAAACATTGCCTTGTCGCCGCAAACCGGCAGTGTTCAGGTCCCCGCCACCGTGGTTCTCACCGAACCTCTGGGAGCGGAAACCCTCGTGACTTTCAAGGTCGGCAGCTGTGAAATGGTGGCACGTTGTGCGGCCAGTTTCGCCCAGCGCCCGGAAACCCAATTGCCCATCTACCTGGCCCTGGAGCACATGCATTTGTTTGACGCGAAGTCCGGGCTCGCGTTGCGTTGATTGACCCGTATTTCTCACCCATTTTCATTCACAACCACAGGAGACTTTCATGAAACAACGTTCTCTCACCTCCCTGATCGCATTGGCGCTGGGAACCACTCTGGCGGCTGGCGCGTTTGCCCAGCAAACTTCGCTGCGGGTCTTTTCAGGAGGCCAGAACCAGCGCCCGGACCTGATGCGCAAGCTCTTTGACGAATACCAAAAGGCCAACCCCAACGTCAAAATCGAGATTGAAACCGGTGGTGCCACTTCTGAACTGCAACGCCAATACCTGTCTACGGTGCTCAATGCCAAAGACTCGGCCATTGACATCTACTTGATCGACATCGTCAACCCGGCGCAGTACATGGGAGCCGGCTGGCTGGAGCCGCTGGATGCCTACGTGGGTGGCCCCAATGCCATGAAGCCCTATCTGCCGGTGTATTCACAGGCCAACATCGTGGGCGGCAAAGTTGCGGCCATGCCCGCATTTGCCGACGCGATGTTCATGTACTACCGCAAGGACTTACTGGACAAATACGGCATCAAGGAACCCAAAACCTGGGATGAGTTGTCGGCTGCCGCCAAGAAAATTCAGGACGGGGAGAAAAACCCCAACCTGCAAGGCCTGTCGATCCAGGGCGCGCCCATTGAAGGCGCGGTATGTACCTTCCTGCTTCCCTACTGGAGCATGGGCAAAGCTTTCAACGATGCATCCGGCAAGATGACACTGGACAAAGACGCCGCAGCCAAAGGCATGGACATGTGGCTCAAGATGGTCGACCAGGGCGTGATGAAGAAGAATATCGCCGAAGTCACTACGCCTGCCACGGTGAATGAGTTCAAAGCTGGCCAGGTGGCCTTTGCCATCAACTGGGGCTTTGCGTGGGACCGTTTCAAAGATGACGCAGACAGCCAGGTCAAAGGCAAAGTCGGTGTGATGCCGCTTCCAGCCGTGGCCGGTGGGAAGAGCGCCACTTGTGTGGGCGGTTGGCAGTGGGCCGTCAGTGCCTTCAGCAAGAGCAAGCCTGAGGCCGCCAAGCTGGTGCAATACCTGGCTTCCCCCGCATCGAGCAAGATGCTGGCCGTCGAAGGTTCGCTTTTGCCCACCATTCAGAGCGTCTACACCGACTCAGACGTGGTCAAGCAAGTGCCGTGGTTCAAGGATGCCGCCAACGTCGTGATTGCCGGACAAGCCCGCCCCATGAGTGCACGCTATGGCGAGGTGAGCGACGCCATTCGCACGACGGCGAGCGCCATTCTGGCCAGAACCAAAACCTCCGCCGAAGGTGTGGCGGAAATTGACAGCAAACTCACACGCGTCATGCGCTGAACGTTGGAGGCATCATGTCCCTGGCCAAACTTCGAGACCCTTCCGAAAAAGCCTTGGGCGTGATGCTGCTGGCCCCTGCTTTTGCACTGCTGGCATTGATCGTGGTTTATCCGATTGGTAAACTGATCTACAACAGTTTCTTTGACCTTCGACTCTCGGGTGGAACAGGTGCCTTCAAATTTGTGGGCCTGACCAACTACGCAGACATATGGCAAGACAAGGACTTCTGGAATGCCACCAAAAACACGGTGATGATCACCTTCATCACAGTGCCGGGTGCGCTGGTGGTGGGCCTGGGGTTGGCCATGCTGGCCAACCTGCCCTTCAGACGCCAATGGCCGGTGAGGCTGGCTTTGCTGCTTCCATGGGCACTGCCCTTGTCATTCGCAGGTTTGATATTTGCCTGGTTTTTTCACACGGAATACGGCGTCGTCAATGATGTGGTGCGCCGTCTGGGATTGACCGACCAAGGCAACCAGACCATGTGGCTGCTCAAGCCCAATTGGGCTTTCGCCGCCATCTGCCTGACGATCATCTGGAAATCGAGTTCCTTCATGGCCTTGATTCTTTTGGCGGGCTTGCAAATGATCCCCAAATCGCTTTATGAAGCCGCGGAGGTGGATGGCGCCAGCCATTGGCAGCAGTTCTGGCAGATCACCATACCCATGCTGATGCCCAGCATCATCGTGGCCCTGATTTTCCGCACCATCACGGCCTTGCAGACCTTTGACATTCCCTACACTATGACCAAGGGCGGGCCTGGCAACGCCACTGAAACCCTAGCGATGCTGATCCACAAAACCACCATTGAATATCTGGACATGGGGTACGGTTCCACCCTGGCGGTGTGCATGTTTCTGCTGTCCATGTGCGTGACAGCGGTTTATCTCAAACGTATCGGGAACAGCGCATGAGCCCCAGCTTTTGGTCTTCCCCACGTCTGCGCATTGCCGCGGCGGCGATGGTGGTCTTCAATGGCTTCTTTCCAGCCATCTGGATCTTGTTTACCTCGCTGAAACGTGAGGTTGAACTGGTGCAAAAGCCCATCACCTGGTGGCCCCATGCCCCCACCTTGCAAAACTATGTGCAGGCGTTCACCGACCAACCTTTGCTCAAGTACCTGGCCAATAGCGTGATCGTGGCTGGCCTGGCAACGATCTGCTCTTTGTTTGTGTCAGCCTGCGCGGCTTATGCCATCGCACGGCTCAATCTGAAACACCGGCAACTCATACTCACTGCCATTGTGGCGTCCAGCATGTTTCCCCTAGTCACTTTGCTGGTCCCCATCTTTGAAACCATGCGAGCGCTGAACTTGCTGAACACCTATACCGCTCTGGTGTTGCCTTACATCGTTTTGAATTTGCCGGTGTGCACGCTGGTACTGGTCAGCTTTTTCCAGAGCATTCCCAAAGACCTTGAAAACGCCGCCATGATTGATGGCTGCACCCGCATCGGCACACTGTGGCACGTGGTGATCCCACTGGCCGCGCCGGGTGTTTTCACAGCAGGCATTCTGGCATTCGTCAATGCCTGGGACGAATTCTTGTTGGCGCTGTCCCTCAATTCAAGTGCCTCGATGCGCACCCTGCCAGTGGGTATCACCCTGTACCAGGGTGAGTTCAGTTTTCCGTGGCCCATCATTTCAGCAGCATTGATCGTGGCCATCGTGCCCATCGCCGTCTTGATTGCCGTATTTCAGCAACGTGTGGTGGGTGGCTTGACGCAAGGAGGATTGAAGGGATGACGACGGAGTCCAAAAAGATTGAAACCATACGCTACGGCGTCATTGGATGCGGCAGCATGGGCCGCGAGCATGTGGAGAACCTCAAGGCGCTGGACGGAGCCGTGGTCACCGCACTGGCTGACCCCCACCCGGCCAGTCGGGACAGCGCAGCGGCACTGCTTTCTGGTGCTGCAGTTCAACCCAGGGTGTTTGAGCACTTTCAAGATTTGCTGGAATCCGGCCTGTGCGACGCGGTCATCATCGCCACGCCCAATTTCACCCACGCCGACGTGATGCGACATGCCCTGCCAAATGGTGCGCACCTGTTGATTGAAAAGCCGCTGTGCACCACCGTCGCCGATTGCAAGGACCTGGTGGGTCGTGCCCAGGGCCGCAAGGGCATCGTCTGGGTGGCACAGGAATACCGCTACATGCCGCCCGTGGCGGAGATGATCCGCCTGGCCCATGAGGGCGCCATCGGCACCCTGCACCAGGTCGCCATCCGGGAGCACCGTGAGCCCTTCTACCCCAAGGTCGGTGACTGGAATCGCTTCAGCGCCAACACCGGCGGCACTTTGGTTGAAAAGTGCTGCCACTATTTCAACCTGATGGAACTCATTTTGGGCGAACATGCCGTGCGTGTGTTTGCCTCGGGCGGTCAGCGTGTCAACCACCTTGATGAAAGCTACGGTGGCCGCAAACCCGACATTCTGGACAGCGCTTACGTCGTGGTCGAATACGCCAGTGGTGCCCGCGCCATGCTGGATCTGTGCATGTTTGCGGAAAACTCGACGGATAACGAACACATTGTGGTCGTGGGCAGTGAAGGGAAACTCGAATCCCTGATTCCATCCCTGGTACTCCGCCACGGTCGGCGCGAAGATTGGGGCATCCGCAAAGTCTGGGGCGAACCCTCGGGCAGTGGCCGGGGCGTTTCAACCCGGCGCGTCTGGGACACCAATATCCGCTACGCGGGGCAACACTTCGGTGCCTCCTACATTGAACATCAGCGCTTTGCCCACGCCATCCGGACCGGCCAACCCCCGGAGATTTCTCTCGAAGAAGGCATGCGTTGCGTGGCCGTTGGCTTGGCCGCCCACCTCAGCATTGATACCGGCTTGCCGGTATTGCTGAGCGATATTTTGTGAACCCTGCCACCATGCCCCCAGACACCACCTCTACCGTCCCCTTCGCTCTGTATCCTTCTCTGAAGGGAAAAGTCGTCTTTATCTCTGGCGGCAGCTCGGGTATCGGCGCCGAGATTGTCAAATCATTCGCCGCCCAAGGTTCACAGGTGGCATTTTGCGGTACCAAACCAGACGGTGGTGACGCCCTGATTGCGGAAATCACCGGAGCCGGGTTCAAGGCGCCGTATTACGAAGCCTGCGATGTGCGTGATATCCCCGCGCTGCAAGCCTTGCTGGCTCGCATTGATGCCAAATTGGGAACCATTCAGGTGCTGGTCAACAACGCGGGCCGCGATGACCGCCATTCTTTGGACGAGTTGACCCCCGAGTACTGGGACAACTGCCTGAACCTGAACCTTCGCCACCAGGTATTTGCTACACAAACTGTCGCTAGAAAGCTAAAGGCGACGGGGACTTCAGGCTCAATTGTCAACATGGGCAGCATCAGCTGGATGCGCGGCCGCCCCAACCTGATTGGCTATACAACGGCCAAAGCCGCAATTTCAGGCATGACCCGAACCCTGGCCCGCGAGCTGGGCGAATTTGGCATTCGCGTCAACGCCCTGGTGCCAGGTGCCATCGTCACCGCAAGGCAGACCGAAAAATGGCGCAATCCGGAAGAAGACAAAAAATTCATCGAACTTCAATGTCTGAAGTTTCGGCTGGATTCAACTCACGTGGCTCGCCCAACCCTGTTTTTGGCCAGCGACGACAGCGACGGTATCACCGGGCAGAACCTGTTGGTGGATGCCGGGCTGGCGCAGGTTTCGGTCGCGGGGTAAATTCTCGAACGACGACTACTCCTTCTGCGACACCCCGGCCGACTCAAAACTGGCCATGTCGCGCAGAATGGCACATGCGGCCTGCAGCAAAGGCCAGGCCAGCGCTGCACCCGAACCCTCACCCAAACGCAAGCCCAAATCCAGCAGCGGTTTGGCCCTGAGTTGATCCAGCATCAGCGCATGTCCGCGCTCGCCCGAACGATGCGCAAACACGCAGCATTGCAATACCAGTGGTTGCAGGGATTGCGCCACCAACACCACCGCGCTGGCGATAAATCCGTCCACCACCACAATGCGGCGCTCTTCAGCCGCCTGCATGACTGCACCCAACATGGTGGCCATCTCGAATCCGCCAAAGGCGGCCAATGCATCTAGCGGCGCGGTGGCGTGTGCATGGTGGTTCAGCGCCTCACGCAATATGGAGGTCTTGCGAGCGATGGCGGCATCGTCCAGACCCGTTCCGGCTCCGGTGCAAACCGCAATATCGAGACCTGACAGACGGGACAGCAGGAGGGAGGCCGCCGACGTATTGCCAATGCCCATTTCACCCAGCAACAACGCATTGCCCGGCAGACCTTTCACGACGTCGCGCCCATTGGCAATGGCATCCCGGCATTGGCTTGCTGTCATGGCAGCCTGCGCTGATACGTCCGCCGTGCCGAGTTCAGCGCCGTCGGCTTTGCGAACGAGCAGCCCTGGCCGGGTGGCACCGTCAGTCAAGCCCGCCAAAAAATCATGCTTGACGCCGCAATCCACCACGGTCAGCGCGATGCCGTTTTGCTTCGCCAACACACTGACGGCTGCGCCGCCTGCCAAAAAGTTTTCCACCATTTGCCAGGTCACGTCACTGGGGTAAGCCGAGACGCCGCGGCCCGCCAAGCCGTGGTCACCGGCGAAAACAACGAGTTGGGGTTGATCCAGAACGGGGGATTCTGTTCCCAGAATTTCACCCAGACGCAAGGCCAGGGCTTCAAGTTGCCCCAAAGAACCGACCGGTTTTGTCTTTTGGTCGAGTTTGTGTTGCAAAACTTTCGTCAAGGCGGGGTCAGAGATATCGGAAAGATGGAAATCGGACAAAGGCAAGGAGGTCATGAATTGATATGGATTAAGTCAGACTCCATTAGACCAAACCCAAAGCCTGGCGCAGGCGCGCTAGGGCAAACACTTGGGGTCAAATGCATAGTGCACCCCTAGAATTGGCACGGAGCGTGCATTCATCCCTGACAACCTCGATCAACTTACGGAACCCACGATGAAAAAATTGATACCTGTCCTGGCGATTTCTGCCATTGCCTTTGCGTCTACTGTTTTTGCACAAGGCAAAGACCTGAAGGTCGCCATTGACCCGACTTACGAGCCCTTCACTTTCAAGACGGCAGACGGAAAACCCACCGGTTTTGACGTCGACATTGCCAGTGCCCTGTGCGAACAAATCAAGCGCAAATGTGTGTTTGTGGAGCAGGTGTGGGACAGCATGATCCCTGGCCTGCAAGCCAAAAAATATGACGTGATCATCAGCTCGATGTCCATCACCGAAGATCGCAAGAAAGCCGTGGACTTCACCAATAAGTACTACAACACACCCAGCAAAATCGTGGTCAAGAACGACATCAAATTCAGTGGTGTCGCCTCTCTGAAGGGCAAGAAAATTGGCGTCCTCAAGGGCAGCACCCAGGAAAAATATGCCATGGGTGAGCTCAAAACCGCTGGCGTGGTCGTGACCCCTTATGAAGCGCAGGACCAGGTGTATCTGGACATCAAGTCTGGCCGTCTGGACGGTACGGTGGCCGATGTTCTTGAAGTTACAGGCGGTTTTCTGAGCAAGCCAGAGGGCAAGGACTACGGCGTGGTGGGCCCCGAATTGTTCATCCCCAAGTATTTTGGCGAAGGTGCCGGCATTGCACTGCGCAAAGGTGAGGCGGCACTCAAAACCGAGCTCAATGGCGCCATCAAGGCCATTCGCGACAACGGCACCTACAAGAAAATCAACGACAAGTACTTCAAGATGGACGTCTACGGCACCAAATAGGCCACGACCGTCCCGCCGACCTTCCAATTGATGTCCGGCTACTACAGCGCCATCCTGCACGGGGCCTTGCTCACGGCCGGGGTGTCGTTGGCGTCATTGGCGGTCGCCATCTTGCTGGGCCTGGTCGGCGCGGCAGCCAAGTTGTCGGGCAGGCGCACCCTGGTGACACTGGCCACGGCCTACACCACCATCATTCGTGGCATCCCCGAGTTGGTGGTGATGTTGCTGGTGTTTTACGGCGGCAGCATAGCCATCAACAACCTGCTGGAAGCCGCTGGCAGTGAAGCCACGCTGGACATCAGCCCATTTCTGGCGGGCACATTGACCCTGGGTTTTATCTACGGCGCCTACATGACCGAAACCTTCCGGGGTGCCATGATGGCCATCCCCAAAGGCCAGGCCGAGGCCGCAGCTGCGTTTGGCATGAGCCCCGCACAAACTTTTCTGCGTATCACCGCCCCCCAAATGGTGCGCTATGCCCTGCCCGGATTCACCAACAACTGGCTGGTGCTGATCAAGGCCACAGCACTGGTCAGTTTGATCGGTCTGCAGGACATGACCTATATCGCCAAGCAGGCCAGTGCGGCCACGCGTTCCCCCTTCACCTATTTGCTGTTCACGGCCGGGCTGTTTTTGATCTACACCTGGGTGTCCCTCGTGGCGCTGCGCTGGCTGAACGCCCGCTACAGCCTGGGTAACAAAAAGATCAATCTCTGACCATGAACTGGCAAGTCATCTTTCAGCCAGAAAGCCTGGCGCTGTATGGTCAGGGCGTGCTGACGACGCTGACGCTGTTGTTGTCTTCACTGGCTGCGGGCGCCGTTTTGGCATTGCTGTGTGCGCTGGCCTTGACGTCCCGCAGCGTGTTGCTTCAGCGCGTGGTGGGGGCCTATACCTTTGTGATTCGGGGGACGCCGCTGCTGATACAGGTGTATTTGATCTATTACGGCCTGGCGCAGCTGGAGTGGATTCAGGCCCGCTGGGACACGATCTGGCCCTGGACGCATTTCAAGGAACCTTTCTTTTGTGCGCTGCTGGCCTTCACCCTCAACAACGGGGGCTACACCGCCGAGATGCTGGCTGGGTCCATTCGCGAAACCAGCGCGGGTGAGTTGGAAGCGGCCCAGGCCTACGGCATGAGCCGATTTCAGGTGATGCTGCGCATCGTGCTACCCAGCGCTTTGCGCCGTACCCTGCCCGCCTACAGCAATGAAGTGGTGATGATGTTGCACACCACCAGCCTGGCCAGTGCGGTGCCTGGCTTGCTTGACATCACGGCCGCAGCCAGCCGTATCTATTCGGATTTTTATTTGCCATTTGAAGCCTACCTGTTTGCAGGCTCCATTTACCTCACGCTCACTTTTTGCCTCATCGGCATCTTCAAGCTGACTGAGCGCCGGTACCTGGCTTATCTGGCACCACGCCAAAATTGACCGCCCCTGACGCTCTGACCCTATGACCACCCCTGCTCTCAAACTTCAGGCTGACAACATTCACAAGCGCTTTGGCGCCAATGAGGTGCTCAAGGGCGTGTCGCTGGAAGCGCGGGCGGGTGATGTGATCAGCATCATTGGCAGTTCAGGTTCGGGCAAAAGCACGTTTTTGCGCTGCATGAACTTGCTTGAAAAGCCCAACCAGGGCCGCATCGTGGTGGCCGGTGAAGAGCTCAGGCTGGCACCCGACAAGGCGGGTGAACTCAATGCTGTGGACCCTAAACAATTGCAACGCATGCGCAGCAAGCTGGCCATGGTGTTCCAGCATTTCAACCTGTGGGCCCACATGACAGTGCTGCAAAACATCATTGAAGCGCCCATGCATGTGCTGGGTGTGAGCCGGGATGAGGCTGTCACACGTGCCCGCAAATACCTGGCCCTGGCCGGGCTGAATGGTGTCGAAGACCGCTACCCAGCGCACATGAGCGGTGGCCAACAGCAACGCGTGGCCATCGCCCGATCTCTGGCGATGGAGCCTGAAGTGATGTTGTTCGATGAACCCACCAGTGCCCTGGACCCCGAGCTGGTGTCCGAGGTACTCAAGGTCATGCGAACGTTGGCAGACGACGGCCGCACCATGGTGGTAGTGACCCACGAGATGGGATTTGCCCGTGAGGTGGCCAACCACCTGATCTTCCTGCACCAGGGCCGCATTGAGGAGCAAGGTGTTCCCAGGGACGTACTTGCAAACCCTTCCAGCGAGCGGCTTCAACAGTTTTTGTCAGGCAGCCTGAAGTAAACGGGGCCCGGCCGCAATGAAGGCCAAGGTCGCAGCCATGTCCATGGGGCGTGCCGTCAAATAGCCTTGTGATTGGTCGCAGCCCATGCGCTGAAGGATGTCGCGTTGTGTGGCCGTCTCCACACCCTCGGCAACGGTTTGAAGGTTCAGCGCCTGGGCCAGTTGAATGATGGCGCGCACGATCGCCTGGGCATTGGATGGTGCAGAACCGGCAAGCGTTTCCACATCAAGAACGCTGACAAACGAGCGGTCAATTTTCAGCTTGTCCAGCGCAAAGGTGCGCAAATACGACAGCGAGGAATACCCGGTGCCAAAAT
This sequence comes from uncultured beta proteobacterium, assembly GCA_963750805.1. GTDB lineage: Bacteria > Pseudomonadota > Gammaproteobacteria > Burkholderiales > Burkholderiaceae_C > JANYCG01. The sequence continues at coordinate 555 of CAVVSV010000065.1, read as the reverse complement.
CATCCAGCGCAATTCCAATTCCCATGCCCCGCAAAGCCTGAAAAATCGTCAGTGCCGACTGGCTGTCCTGCATCAGGGTGGACTCGGTGATTTCCACGTCCAGCCGGTTGGTGGCCAGACCACTTTGGGCCAGAGCGTCTTTCACCATGGGCAGCAAATCCGGGTCGTCAAATTGAAGCGCCGATAAATTCACAGCCACACGCAAATGGGCAGGCCATCGGGTCGCGTCCCGGCACGCCTGTCGCATGACCCAGGCCCCCAGCCCCACCATCAAACCGCTTTCTTCCGCGAAGGAGATGAACTCGGCGGGCGGGATCAATCCCCGCTGCGGGTGATTCCAGCGCACCAGGGCCTCAAATCCCACCAAGTCGCCGCGTTGAAGATCCACCTGGGGCTGATAGTGCAATACAAATTCGTCTCGCTGAAGTCCCGCGGCCATGTCATTGAGCAGCGCATGTTTGTGCCGGGCCCGCAATGCCATGTCTTCGTCAAAAAAGCGGACGGTATTGCGTCCTGCCGCCTTGGCCGCATACAACGCCATGTCACAGGCCTTGA
>CAVVSV010000064.1:0-15881 GCA_963750805.1 uncultured beta proteobacterium | reverse complement strand
TTCGGTCTGACAAACCCAACAGCCGGCACACGCCGAGCCCACCGATTCACCAAGCAGAGCCAGAGGAAACCCATGTTCAGCCTGACCGTCCGTCGCCACTTCATGATCGCCCACAGCCTTCCCCGCGAAGCTTTCGGCCCGGCCCAGGGTCTGCACGGCGCAACGTTCGTCGCCGAGGTCACCTTCCGCCGGCCCAACGTTAACGACGACGCGATCGTCCTGGACATCGGTGCCGCGGCGGCATCCTCGAAGAGGTACTGGCTGACCTGAACTACAAGAACCTGGACGAACACCCCGCCTTCAAGGGCAAGCTCTCCACCACGGAGGCGCTCGCGAAGCACATTGCCGACGCCATGGCGGAGAAATCAGCGATGACGACGACGGCCGCCACCTGGACGGGATCGACGTCACCTCCCGCGAGAATCCGGACGCCTGGGCCACGTTCTCGCTGGACCTCAACGCCTGACCCATGCGCGTGGTGCGGTTGCTGGTCCCCGCCAACATTCGCCACAGCTCCGGCGGCAATGTATACAACGCCCGCCTGGCTGAGGGCCTGGGAAACCTGGGGTGGGAGGTGCAAGTCCTTCCGATCAAAGGAACTGGCCCCACGCTTCTGCCAAGGAACGACGCCGGTTCGGTAGTGCTTCGAAGGCGCCTGGGAGCCAGAGCAAAGGCAACAGTCAGCCGAGGTGCTGGTGGACGGGCTGGTCGCCGTCGGCGCCCCGGACGAGCTCGGCCAGGCGGGCCGGCAAATAAGCGTCCTGGTGCATATGCCCGTCTGGAAACACCGGGTGAGGAACTCATCCGCCACCGGCCGATGAAACACTGGATTCGTCAGCGGACTGGGCCAACAGCTCGCTGAGCACCTACTCCAGGTTTTGAAAAGCTCTTGGGCGCGTGGCTGAAGGCCGGCGGCTAATTCCAGCGGACTGCGTTGTTTGAGTTGGTGGCGCAAGGCCGCGTACCGGGATGACCGCGCCGACGGTGTCCCAGAATCGCGGGCTGTGGTCCATCACCGCAGGTGGCTGAACTCATGCGCCACCACATAGTCGATCACGTTGTGTTTGAAGTGAACCAGTCGCCAATTAGCCGGATGGAACCCGATGAACTGGCTCAGCGAGTTCCCGCACTGCTGAGTGGAGAGCTTGCGCCACTGCACATTTAGCAGGGGTGGAGTTGAGCCGCTTGTAGCTTGGCCTGTCGCATCAACCAGGCCTGGACCATGTTCCTGGTCGGCAAAGCGGTGTGCGGCAGCGCCACCTGGAGCGTGTGCCCTGCACCGTCAGACGCCGTAACCAGCAGAGCCCCACGTGGTACGTGACCCGGGTCCAGCACCACCTTGACGGTTTCACCCAAAAAAGGAAAGCGCGCCATTGCGCCACTCAATGCGGGCGGACTCAAGCCGCGCGTGATGGTTCTGCACCTCGCCCAGCTTCTTCACAATCCAGTCGGCTTTCTCGGCCACGGCACGGTCCACTTCATACAGCGAGACTTGGGCGCACTCACCACCAGTCCGTCTGGCCCCCACCCGACCTCCAATGTGCGCCGTTTGCCACGCTTGAACTCATAAGCCACCTGGGCCTGGTTGAGATGGAACTTTCCCGGTTTGCACGGGAGCAAAGCCGGGCTTGGCGCATCACCACACTGAGAGGTTGGGCTGGTTGTTGTGGACCCGTTGCTAGCAAATCAAGACAACTTTATTTTTGACCAGGCATTTTAGGCAGTTTTGACTTGATGGCGGGCCGTTTTTGGTGCGCATCTGGTAATAACGGCGGCCACCGGGTCGTGGCCAAACGAGGGCTAATCAACAGGCTGCGCATGGCCTCAGCGGTAAGCGGTGGGATCCAGGCGGTGCATTTCAGCCTCATTCTATGTTTGAACTTCCACCATCAGTTCATCGGGTTGACGGCCACGCTGGGAATGGGTTTGCCAATGGACACTTCAGGTGCGGGTGTCTTGATCCAACTTTCCGGCGGGGCCAGCATTTGGCGGACGTGACTGCAATGAACCACCGGCGCACCGGTGTCGACAGCCAGACGGGAGCCACCCAACTTGTACTGCCCGACCTGCACCGCGTGGGATGCGCGTCCCCTCGGGATGTATGACCCAGGTTCCCTTGTCCAACAACTCACGTCCCTGCTCCGCCACTTTCACGAACGCCTGCTTGCCCGCCTTGCGGTCAATGTGGACCATCTCCGTCAGGGCGATGCCCCAGCCAAAAAATCCTTGGAATCATCATACTTTTGGAACACGTACGCCAGAGGCCGCGGCATGATCAGCGGCATCAAAAAAAGTTTCCAGCGTGGACTGGTGCTTGACCAGCAATACCGCAGGCATGGCGTGACCACTGGCATCCGTGCCAGGCAGATTCTCCATGCCAATGACCTTCCATTTATGCCACAAATGCGAGTCCGGTACATGGCACGAGCAAGCTTGGCAGACGCCAGCATGTGCCGGGCGCTGGCAATGCGGCGGCCACCATCCAGAGAGCTATGGGAATCACGGTGATCAGCATCCAAAGCAGGTGAATGGCGGAACGAATGGCAGACATGGGCAATAAAATGGGCTTGAAGTCCCCGTGATTGTTGAATACTTTGCTATGCAGTAAATAGCATACTGAATCGTTGAGCGGACACTGACCCGCAATCAGGCTTAGGCCTCAGGTCCTCATGCACGGCGTGTGCCCACCGGAAAGGGGCCGAACGTCTCTGGCAATGGCCTTCCCTTATAAACGGCACCATTTCCGGGCAAGTACCAGATGGGCGGGTGGCTAGCCCGCGGCAGCCCCCGCTACCACATCGCGCGTGGCATCACGCACCAGAAACTGCAGTCAGGTCAATGCCATAGCGCTCGCCGATTTGCTCAAACAGGCCGGGGTAAGGGCAATGGCATTTGTCGTCCGGCGGGGAGTAAAACACTGCATCCACCCGGCCACCCCACGTGCCAGCAGCTTATGCATCTTGGCATGCATGGCGTTGAGTGAAGCCACATCAAGCAGGCCGCGCCCCAACCCGGACTGGTTGGTGGCCACCACCACGTGACCTGCGTGGTTGATGCGCGCTATCGCCTCCAGCGCGCCGGACGCATCCACTTTCAGGCGATTTGATGAATTCCGCGTCATGATGGTGCCGTCGCGGTCGAGTACGTAGTTTCACTGCTAACTCCAGAATGAAGATGCCGCTCCGGCCGGGACGCCACAAGGCAGGGCAGCGCCCTTGGGGGCGGGACCCGCGTAGTGGGGAGGGGGAGCGTGGGGGCTCATGTCGCCAATTTGGGACAAGTCCGCCACCCGGTTCATGGCCACGTGCAGCGCGGTCAGCAAACCCAGGCGGTTCAGGCGCAGGTCCAACGCTTGGCACGGCCACGCCGTCAAAGAACACATCGACCGGCGCACGGACGGCGGCCAGCGTCTGCAGGGAGGCGGTGTAGTCTCCGGCCATGGCTCGGGGGTGATGTCTTTCATCGCGGCATAGAGTTCAATCTCGCCGGCTCCTGAAGCAGGACTTCACTGACGCTCAACCGCATTGGTCTTCTTGAGCATGTTGCCGATGCGTTTGTTGGCACTGCCAGGCTGGGGCTTCTGCCTGAGGGCGCGCATGACGACATCACCCAATGTCGGGGGCGCTGCGAAACGACGGCATCGACTTCCTGGGCGCCGCGCTCGAAAGAGCCAGACAGGCGGTCATAGCAGACGAAGCCTTGCAAATCATCCACAAGCTTAGTCGGGTCCACGGTGATCAGCGGGCCAGGCTGCCCCTGTCACTTGGCGATTTGCTACAAAAGGTGGGCGAGCCCTTTGGCCCGCTGATCACCGTGGACCCGACTAAGCTTGTGGATGATTTGCAAGGCTTCGTCTATGACCGCCTGTCTGGCTCTTTGCGAGACCAAGGGTATAGCGCCCAGGAAGTCGATGCCGTCGTTTCGCAGCGCCCCCGACGATTGGGTGATGTCCCCAAACGCCTGGCGGCCGTGCGCGCCTTTGCCGCCCTGGCAGAAGCCCCAGCCCTGGCAGCTGCCAACAAACGCATCGGCAACATCCTCAAGAAGACCGATGCGGTTGATCCGCACGTCAGTGAAGTCCTGCTTCAGGAGCCGGCCGAGATTGAACTCTATGCCGCGATGAAAGACATCACCCCCCGAGCCAATGCACAGTTCGAGGCCGGAGACTACACCGCCTCCCTGCAGACGCTGGCCGCATTGCGTGCGCCGGTCGATGCGTTCTTTGACGGCGTCATGGTCAATGCCGAAGCGTTGGACCTGCGCCTGAACCGCCTGGGTTTGCTGACCGCGCTGCACGTGGCCATGAACCGGGTGGCGGACTTGTCCAAATTGGCGACATGAGCCCCCACGCTCCTCCGCTACGCGGGTCGCTGCCCCCCAAGGGCGCTGCCCTGCCTTGTGGCGTCCCGGCGGCAGGGCGTCTTTCATTCTGGAGTTCACCATGAAACTCGTCATCCTCGACCGCGACGGCACCATCAATGCCGACAGCACGGAATTCATCAAATCGCCTGAAGAGTGGATGCCGTTGCCCGGCGCGCTGGAGGCGATAGCGCGCATCAACCACGCAGGCTGGCATGTGGTGGTGGCCACCAACCAGTCCGGGTTGGGGCGCGGCCTGTTTGATGTGGCTTCACTCAACGCCATGCATGCCAAGATGCATAAGCTGCTGGCGGCTGTGGGTGGCCGGGTGGATGCAGTGTTTTACTGCCCGCACACGCCGGACGACAAATGCCATTGCCGAAAACCGGAACCCGGCCTGTTTGAGCAAATCGGCGAGCGCTATGGCATTGACCTGACTGGCGTGCACGTGGTCGGTGATGCCACGCGCGATGTGGTAGCGGGGGCTGCCGCGGGCTGCCACCCGCATCTGGTACTTACCGGAAATGGTGCGGTTTATAAGGGAAGGCCATTGCCAGAGACGTTTCCGGTGGGCACACGCGTGCATGAGGACCTGAGGGCCTTTGCCGACTGGCTGGTGGCCCATGCCCTTGAGCCAGCCTGATTGCGGGTCAGTGTCCGCTGCAACGAATTTCGGTATGCTATTTACTGCATAGCAAAGTATTCAACAATCACGGGGACTTCAAGCCCATTTTATTGCCCATGTCTGCCATTCGTTCCGCCATTCACCTGCTTTGGATGCTGATCACCGTGATTCCGGTGGCCTTCTGGATGGTGGCCGCCGCGCCCTTTGCCAGCGCCCGGCACATGCTGGCGTCTGCCAACTTTTTTCTGGCCTGTGCCATGTACGGACTGCGCACGATTTGTGGCGTGAACTGGAAGGTCATTGGCATGGAGAATCTGCCTGGCACGGATGCCAGTGGTCACGCCATGCCTGCGGTATTGCTGGTCAAGCACCAGTCCACGCTGGAAACTTTTTTGATGCCGCTGATCATGCCGCGGCCTCTGGCGTACGTGTTCAAAAAAGAGATTCTGATGATTCCGTTTTTTGGCTGGGCATCGCCCGGCTGGAGATGGTCCACATTGACCGCAAGGCGGGCAAGCAGGCGTTCGTGAAAGTGGCGGAGCAGGGACGTGAGTTGTTGGACAAGGGAACCTGGGTCATCATGTTCCCCGAGGGGACGCGCATCCCACGCGGTCAGGTCGGGCAGTACAAGTTGGGTGGCTCCCGTCTGGCTGTCGACACCGGTGCGCCGGTGGTTCCCATTGCAGTCACGTCCGCCAAATGCTGGCCCCGCAAAAGCTGGATCAAGACACCCGGCACCATTGAAGTGTCCATTGGCAAACCCATTCCCAGCGTGGGCCGTCAACCCGATGAACTGATGGTGGAAGTTCAAACGTGGATTGAGGCTGAAATGCGCCGCCTGGATCCCACCGCTTACCGCTGAGGCCATGCGCAGCCTGTTGCAGTTCACCCTCGATTTGTTTGGCCACGAACCGGTGGCCCCGGCGCAGCCGCCCCAACGCCAGATGCGCACCAAACGGCCCGCCATCAAGTCAAAACTGCCTGAAGTCCTGGTCAAACATGAAGAGTTAGCTCTTGATTTGCTAGCAACGGGTCCACAACAACCAGCCCAACCTCTCAGTGAGGTGATGCGCCAAGCCCGCTTTGTTCACCCCCGTGCAAACCGGGAGGCCCATCTCAACCAGGCCCAGGTGGCTTATGAGTTCAAGCGTGGCAAACGGCGCACCATTGGCTTTCAGGTGGGGCCAGACGGACTGGTGGTGAGTGCGCCCAAGTGGGTGCCGCTGTATGAAGTGGACCGTGCCGTGGCCGAGAAAGCCGACTGGATTGTGAAGAAGCTGGGCGAGGTGCAAGACCGTCACGCGCGGCTTGAGTCCGCCCGCATTGAGTGGCGCGATGGCGCGCACTTTCCTTTTTTGGGTGAAACCGTCAAGGTGGTGCTGGACCCGGGTCACGCCTTTGCCGGCGTGGGGGCTCTGCTGGTTACGGCGTCTGACGGTGCAGGGCACACGCTCCAGGTGGCGCTGCCGCACACCGCTTTGCCGGACCAGATTCGTGATGTGGTTCAGGCCTGGTTGATGCGACAGGCCAAGCGTATCTTTACCGAGCGGCTCAACCACTTTGCACCCTTGCTAAATGTGCAGTGGCGCAAGCTCTCACTCAGCAGTGCGGGAACTCGCTGGGGCAGTGCCAGTTCATCGGGTTCCATCCGGCTGAATTGGCGACTGGTTCACTTCAAACACAACGTGATCGACTATGTGGTGGCGCATGAGTTGAGCCACCTGCGGGTGATGGACCACAGCCCGCGATTCTGGGACACCGTGCGCACGGTGGTCCCGGATTACGCGGCCTTGCGCCACCAACTCAAAGACGACGGCATCCCGCGCTGGAATTAGCCGCCGGCCTTCGGGCCACGCGCCCAAGCGGTTTTCAAAACCTGGAGTAGGTGCTCAGCGAGCTGTTGGCCCAGTCCGCTGACGAATCCAGTGTTTCATCGGCCAGCATGGCGGATGAGCTCCTCACCCGGTGCGACAACTCCCGCGCGATATTGCGTGTGATCTTCAGCGCTGCATTTGGCTGGCGTTCCACCAGCGCGGCAATGGCCACACTGTCCAGCAGCAAGGCATGCACAGGTGTATCGGCCCAGGCGGTGGCGGAGCGGGTTTTCCCGTCGATGAAGCCCATCTCGCCGACAAACTGGCCGGGGCCAAAAGTCGCCAAACGGGTCGTATTCTCGCCTTGTCCGGTCAAGATGCTGACCACGCCCGTGTCCAGCAGCCAAATTCCGTCTGCGCGGGTGTCTTTGTAAAACAGGGCGGTGCCTTGGGCGACGTCACGCTGCTCGCCCAACAGCATGACTTCGGTGATTTCGTCAGGCGTCAGATCCTGAAGCAGGCGGTTGGCTTGTAGAAGGTGGATCACTTCCGTGGGGGAGTCAATGTTGATTTTTGACAGAACCAGATCCTCGCAGGCCTCCAAACCACGGTCCATGTCAGGTTGGATCGTCACCCGATCCGCCGCCATGAGAGTGTTGCGAGTCTCCACGGAGCGGGTTCGGCCCAGGCCGGTCAGCGTGATGGTGATATTGCGGTCCGCCAGCACTCGAATCAACAGCATCAGCGCATCGAGCCCACTGGTGTCAACTTCGTGGACCTGGCTCACGTCAAGAACCACGGCCATCGAGTCTTTGTGCAGCTCATCGGCCAGCTGGGTGATGCGCAGACTGTTCCCAAAAAACAGGTGTCCGGTGAGCCGCAAGATGCCGACCTGATGAAACGCACGTTGCAGGTTGACTGTTTCCCCCAGGTTGCGCACCCGGCGCGAGCGGTAGTGATCCAGATACACCCAATGGGCTGTCAAGCTCCCGGACAGTCGCCGCAATACGGCCAGGCAAGACAGGCCAATACCCAAAAAGCAAGCCCAAATCAGGGTGCCAAAAAAACCGACCAGAGTGATTGCCACGGTGATCCAGAAGCCCAGGTCTTTGATGCCTTCGCTACGCCACTGTTTTTGGCGGGCAATCGCCCAAAATTTATTCAGAAACACCTGGTCCGTCATCAACAAGGCTTGCACCACCAACAAGCCCGCCATGACACCAGGTGGAATGGCCATCAACCATTGCCCCAAGCCCACCAACAGCGCACTGGTCGCAAGAAGGCATGTGGCCGACGTCTGCCACCCGCGTCCGCCGGCCGACCAACCGGCCACACTGCGAATCGTGCTGCCTGTGCTGGGAACTCCCCCCATCAGGGCGCTGACAAGGTTGGCCCCGCCCAACGCCTTGAGTTCGCGGTTGGCATCAATACGAACCCCAAACCGGGATTCCATGACTCCCGCCGTCGTGAAGGTCTCCAAGATCATGACCAGTGCGAGAGTCAGGCCGCCTGGCAGGGCAATCATGAGCAGCCGACCTGCGTCAACGTCTGTGCCACCTTTGAACAAATCGGGCCACAGCAGAAAGGACATCCATTCCCAGCCCCAAGACGAGCCAGAAAAGGCCGACTTGGCGACCGATACAACGGGTACCACGGCGGTTTGCGCCACGGCCCCGGAACCCATCGCAGTTGACAGCACAACGCCCGCACCAAGCGCCACCACAATCGCGGGCAACCAGGCCAGCCACTGCCCACCCAGCCGCCAGTGGGGCCAAAGCAGAAACACGGCGACCATGGTCAAGGCTGTCACCGGCGCGATCCATGTGGTGTGGGCCATTTGTTGGACCGCCAGGGACAACAACAACAATGCAGTGCCGTTGCTGATACCGGCCGTCACGGGCGACGGAATCATTTTGAATACATTGCCAAGTTTGAGCACGCCAAACAGCAACACCAGTGCACTGGACAGCACAAACATCAGGCTGCCTGCGGCCAGGCCAATGCGCAGTTGCTCCAGTGATATGGAGTCCGAAGGGGCTGTGGATGCTGTGCACAAATGCAGAACAATGCCCAGATAGGTCGCCAGCGACGCCACCCGTGTACTGGGCATCAGCGACGGGTTTCCTTTGAGAAGCAGGCTGACGCCATGAACGAGGGATGCTGTGATCAGGGTCGCCCAAAAACCCGCCGCCAGGGAAGTTGAGCCAAACATCGCTGCAAAAAGCAGGATAGGGCCGATCGTCGTGGAAATGTTCTGAATGCTGGCTTCGAGGCCGCCGCGCAGCTCGTCGCGGGCATGAATGGTGTGTGTCACGAAAAAAGTGCTTCCCTAAATCAGGCCCGCATTGTCGCAGGGGGAAACAAGCCCGCAGAGGCTAACCCAGCGGTTTTAGCTACTTGGGTGACTGCCTTTCAGACCCGAGCAAACCGGAAAATCCCGTCTGCCCCCAACTCCCGTGTCAGCCGCCCTTCAAACCACAGCGCATGCAGGTGGGCGACTGCCTCGCCCATGGCAAAAGTCATCTGATGAAGGTCCAGCTCGCGTTTGAACATCACCGGGATGATGTCCGCCGCACTGCTGGGGCCGCCTGCGCAGACTTGCAGCACTTCGGCAATGCGCTCGTTGTGGTGTTCATGCAGTTGCTCAATGCGCCGGTGCAGACCGCGAAAAGGCTTGCCGTGGGCAGGCAGGGTGAGCGTGTCGGCATCCAGCGCCTGGAACTTGTCGATGGAATCGAGAAACTGCTTGAGCGAGTTGGCCTCGGGCTCGTTTTCATGCACGCTGACGTTGGTGGAGATGCGCGGCAACATCATGTCGCCGCCAATGAGTATTTTCTCGGACGCGTTATACAGGGCAATATGCTCCGGGGCATGGCCATAGCCGTCAATACACAGCCAGTCGCGCCCGCCTATCGTGATGACATCGCCGTCCATCATGCGACGGAAGGTTCGCGGCAGGGCGGGCACCAGGTTTCTGAAATAGTTGGTGCGCGCCCGTATTTGCGCCAGGTGGTCGGTATTGACCAGACCATGGGAGGCATAAAACGCCGCCGAGTATTCGCCGCCGCCAAACCCCGTGGGGCTGACAGACGCCAGTCGTGCCACGCCGAAGTCAGTGGCGCTGATCCACAGGCGGCATTCGTGAGCCGGCGTGGTCCAGCGCTCGCACAACCACTGTGCCAGGCCAATGTGATCCGGGTGCATGTGGGTGCAAATGACGCGCAGCACGGGCAAGCCCTCCATCTCGGCGTCAAATATTTGCTGCCATTGGGCCTGGGACTCGTCCCGCGAGATACAGCAGTCCACGACGGTCCAACCCTGCAAGGTTTCACCAGGGTGATTGGGGTCAGCCATCTCATCGCGCAGCAGCCACAAGTTGATGTGGTTCAGCGCAAAGGGCAGGGTCATGCGAATCCACCGGATACCAGGCGCCACCTCCAGCGTTGTGCCAGGGCTCAGGCAGTGCTTCACCCATGGGGTAGGACAACTGCAATTCCAGCGCGTTCATGGCGGTTTTGATTTGATTCATAATTCAGGCGTTGATTGACGTTTACGTAAACGTCAAGATCGAATTTGCATTGTAGGTGCGTGCTTTTGGAAGGCCTGTCACCTGCGGTCATCCACCGTTACCCACCCTGGTTTCCATGCCCACCACCTTCAGCATCAGCGATCTGGCCAAAGAGTTTGACCTCACCACCCGGGCCATTCGTTTCTACGAGGACATGGGTTTGTTGGAGCCCGAGCGGTCCGGACCGGGTGGTCGAAATCGGGTTTACAGCGTGCGGGACCGCACCCGTCTCAAACTGACCCTGCGCGCCAAGCGGCTGGGGCTATCGTTGACCGAAGCCAAAGACATCATCGACATGTACGACAGCCCGCGCGACACGGGAGCGCAGTTGAAGAAATTCTTACTGGTGTTGGCTGAGCATCGCAAGCAACTTGACGAGCAAATGGCTGATTTGCAAGCCAACCTGGATGAGGTCAAGGTCCACGAAAAAGAGGCGCGAGCCTTGTTGGCCAAAGTCGAAAAATCAAAGGTCTAAGGCCTTTTCCACCCCCCAAACATTGAGGAGACCACCATGAACATGCCAGGACTGAACTTTCAACTCGGTGACGACATTGATGCATTGCGTGACGCGGTGCACGAATTTGCACAGGCCGAAATTGCACCGCGTGCTGCTGAGATCGATAAAAGTGATCAATTTCCCATGGACCTGTGGCAAAAGATGGGCAGCCTGGGCGTGCTGGGTATTACCGTGGGTGAAGAATACGGCGGTGCCAACATGGGTTACCTGGCGCACATGGTGGCGATGGAAGAAATTTCCCGGGCGTCGGCTTCTGTGGGCCTGAGTTATGGCGCGCACAGCAACTTGTGTGTGAACCAGATCAAGCGCAATGGCACGCCCGAGCAGCGTCAAAAATACCTGCCCAAACTTATCAGCGGTGAACATGTGGGGGCACTGGCCATGAGCGAGCCTGGGGCTGGCTCTGATGTCTTGTCCATGAAGCTCAAGGCTGAGGACAAAGGAGGGTATTTTTTGCTCAATGGCAGCAAGATGTGGATCACCAATGGGCCGGATGCCGACACGCTGGTGGTTTACGCCAAATCAGAACCGGAACTCGGCGCACGGGGCGTGACCGCCTTTCTGATCGAAAAAGGCATGAAAGGCTTCAGCATTGCGCAAAAGCTCGACAAGCTGGGCATGCGCGGGAGTCATACGGGTGAGCTGGTGTTCAGCAATGTGGAGGTGCCCGAGTCCAACATTCTGGGTGGACTGAACCTGGGTGCCAAGGTGTTGATGAGCGGGCTGGACTATGAACGTGCCGTGTTGACGGGCGGGCCGCTGGGCATCATGCAATCGGTGATGGACAGCGTGATTCCCTACATCCACGACCGCAAGCAGTTTGGCCAGAGCATTGGCGAGTTTCAGCTGATTCAGGGCAAGGTGGCTGACATGTACACCGTGCTGCAGGCGGGGCGGTCTTTTGCCTATACCGTGGCCAAAAACCTGGACCTGCTGGGTGTGGAGCATGTGCGGCAGGTGCGCAAGGATTGCGCTTCGGTCATCCTTTGGTGTGCCGAAAAGGCCACCTGGATGGCGGGCGAGGGCGTGCAAATATTTGGCGGCAATGGCTACATCAACGACTACCCTCTGGGTCGTCTGTGGCGCGACGCCAAGCTGTATGAAATTGGCGCGGGCACCAGCGAAATCCGCCGCATGCTGATTGGCAGGGAATTGTTTGCAGAAACCTGCTGATACGCAGGGTCTCGCAGGGTCCATGAATTCACACTGGGCAGGCAAAATGCAAGCATGACTTATTCACTTCAACATCTCCTTGACAACAACCGCTCGTGGGCCGCCCGCATGGAGGCCCAGCGTCCCGGGTTTTTCACCCAGCTGTCGCACCAGCAGACCCCCAAATATTTGTGGATTGGCTGCTCAGACAGCCGGGTGCCTGCCAACGAGATCACCGGGTTGGACCCTGGTGAGGTGTTTGTGCACCGCAATGTCGCCAACGTGGTGGTGCACTCGGATCTGAACGCGCTGTCAGTGATTCAGTTTGCGGTGGATCATCTCAAGGTCGAACACATCATGGTGGTGGGCCATTACGGCTGCGGCGGTGTGCTGGCGGCGTTGCGGGGCACGCGCGTCGGTCTGGCGGACAACTGGCTGCGCCATGTGCATGATGTGAAGCTGCGCCACCGCCGTCGCATTGACCATTTGTTGGTCCGGGAGCAGGAGGATGTCCTGTGCGAGATGAATGTGATCGAGCAAGTGGGCAATGTGGCCCTGTCCAACGTGATACAGGATGCCTGGCTGCGTGGCCAGAACATCACCGTGCACGGTTGGTGTTACGGCCTGAAGGACGGCTTGGTCAAAGACCTGGGCGTGACCATGAAGGGTCCGGACGAGGTTGTGCGCGTTTTTCGCAATGCCCTCAAGCGCTACCCGCGCGGCACGGCGATTTGAGTCTGCAGGTGGGGTTCAGGCATGTTTCCGCAGCGGCTTGATTCCACACTGGCGTACGACATCGCCAAGGCCATGATGGATGGCTTCAACCGGCATTACCAGTTGTTTCGCACCGAGTCAGCGCGTGCCAAGCACCGGTTCGAAACGTCAGACTGGCATGGCCAACAGCGGGCCCAGCGCGAGCGCATCGAGTTTTATGACCTTCGGGTGAAAGAATGTTCCCGGCGCCTGGAGCTTGAATTCAAGGCGGGTGACCAGCCGATGGACATCTGGCAACAGGTCAAGTTGCATTACATCGGGCTTCTGGTGGACCACCACCAACCTGAACTGGCGGAGACCTTTTTCAATTCGGTCACCACCAAAATCCTTCACCGCAGTTATTTTCAGAACGATTTTATTTTTGTGCGGCCCGCGGTCAGCACGGAATACATCGAAAACGGAGAATCCGAAGCGCGCCCTACTTACCGGGCCTACTACCCGACCCGTGACAATTTACGGGCCGTGCTCACGACCCTGGTGCAGGATTTTGAACTGCGAAGTGAGTTTGAAGATTTGCCAAGGGACGCTGAATTTGTCGTGGCGGTGATGCAGGCAAAGTTGGGTGACACCACCTTGCGTGCCAACTTCCAGATTCAGGTTCTGACCGGTCTTTTTTTCCGCAACAAGGGGTCCTACATCGTCGGCAAGCTGATCAACGGATTCACTGAATTCCCGTTTGCGCTGCCGGTGTTGATGACGCCCGCTGGCAAATTGATGATAGATGCCGCTTTGTTTGGGGAAGACGATCTGCTGATGCTGTTCAGCTTTGCGCGGGCCTACTTCATGGTGGACATGGAAATTCCCAGTGCTTACGTGCAGTTTTTGCGCAGCATGATGCCGCGCAAGCCACGCAACGAAATCTACAACGCGCTGGGCCTGGCCAAGCAGGGCAAGACGCTGTTTTACCGCGACTTCCTGCACCACCTTCGCCACTCCAGTGACAAATTCCGTATTGCGCCGGGCATCAAGGGCATGGTGATGCTGGTGTTTGACCTGCCATCATTTCCCTATGTGTTCAAGGTCATCAAGGACTTTTACCCGCATCAAAAAGACACGACCCGCGAGCAGATCAAGGGCAAGTATTTGCTGGTCAAGCAGCATGACCGCGTGGGACGCATGGCGGACACACTGGAATACAGCGAGGTCGCTTTTCCGCGCGTGCGGTTTGACGATGCGTTGATTGCTGAGCTGGAGAAATTTGCGCCCAGCCAACTTGAAGTGAGCGATCGTGATGACGACGGGCAGCTGGAAGTCATCATCAAACACGTCTACATCGAGCGGCGCATGATCCCTTTGAACCTCTACCTGCAAGAGGCCTTTGACGCGGGCGGTGCCAATGCGAATGACAACAGCTCGGCAGCACAGCGGGCACGCGTTCAAATTGAACGCGGGGTCGTCGAATACGGCAACGCCATCAAGGACCTGGTGGCGGCCAACATCTTTCCCGGCGACATGTTGTGGAAAAACTTTGGCATCACGCGCCATGGCAAGGTGGTTTTTTACGACTACGACGAAATCGAATACATCACCGACTGCAACTTCCGCAAGGTGCCCGAACCGCGCAACGAGGAAGACGAAATGAGCGGCGAGGTCTGGTACACCGTTGGCCCCAAAGATGTGTTTCCCGAAACCTTTGCACCCTTCCTGCTGGGCAACCCGGCGGTTCGCAAGTTCTTCATGGCCCACCATGCCGACTTGCTGGATGCCAGCTTCTGGCAGGGGCATAAGGACCGCATACAGGCGGGACACGTGTATGACGTATTTCCCTATGACCAAGAGAAAAGATTTTCATTTTTGAAGGAGATAAACCATGTCGAATGAATCAAACAGTGCAGCAGCTGACCCCGTCGTCATCGTTGGTGCTGCCCGCACGCCCATGGGCGGTTTTCAGGGGGACTTCACGTCACTGGCTGCACATGATTTGGGCGGTGCTGCCATCAAGGCTGCCGTCGAACGCGCTGGTATTTCGCCAGAGGCAGTGACAGAGGTCCTGTTTGGCAATTGCCTGATGGCGGGTCAGGGCCAGGCTCCGGCGCGGCAGGCGGCTTTCAAGGGGGGCCTGCCCATCAGTGCAGGGGCGGTCACGCTGTCGAAAATGTGCGGCTCAGGCATGAAGGCCGCCATGATGGCGCACGACATGTTGCTGGTGGGCAGCCACGACGTGATGGTGGCGGGTGGCATGGAGAGCATGACCAACGCGCCACACCTGCTGCTCAAGGGCCGCAGCGGCATCCGCATTGGCCATGACCGCGTGATGGACCACATGATGCTGGACGGCCTGGAAGACGCTTACGAGGCCGGCCGCTCCATGGGCACCTTTGGCGAAGACTGTGCTGCCAAATACAGCTTTACCCGCGCACAACAAGATGCCTTTGCCACCACCAGCGTGCAGCGCGCCCAGGCGGCCACCCTATCCGGCGCTTTTGCGGCCGAAATCACACCGGTGACCGTCAAAGGCCGCACTGGCGATACCGTCATCCGCATTGATGAGGGGCCGGGCAAGATCAAGCTGGACAAAATTCCGGCACTCAAACCCGCGTTCAAAAAGGACGGCACCATCACGGCCGCCAGCAGCTCCAGCATCAACGACGGTGCAGCCGCCATGGTTCTCATGCGCGCTTCGACCGCGGCCAAACTGGGCTTGAAACCCTTGGCCAAAATTGTGAGTCACGCCACCCATGCCCAGGAACCCAACTGGTTTGCCACCGCCCCACTGGGTGCGGTGAACAAGGCGTTGGCCAAGGCCGGTTGGACCGCGGGTGATGTCGATTTGTGGGAAGTCAACGAGGCATTTGCCGTGGTTCCCATGGCGCTCATGCATGACCTCCAACTGAGCCATGACATTGTCAACGTCAACGGCGGGGCCTGCGCCCTGGGCCACCCCATTGGTGCCAGCGGTGCGCGCATCATGGTCACCTTGATGTACGCCTTGCAAGCCCGGGGCCTGAAAAAAGGCGTCGCCACACTCTGCATTGGGGGCGGTGAGGGAACGGCCGTTGCCCTTGAGATGCTATGAGTTAAGTAGCTAACTATTCAATATTGGCGGGGAGTTGAGCACGAAATGACTGTTTT
>CAVVSV010000063.1:0-73423 GCA_963750805.1 uncultured beta proteobacterium | reverse complement strand
GTCGCCGCCAAATTCCCGGACGTGAAGTTCGAACACGCCACCGGCTACAAGCACGGCCGACCAACGTCGGCGATCTACTCCGCGCGCTTCTACGAAGGCCGCGCGGTGCAGGGCCATGATCGCGGGCAAGATGACGAAGACCAACAAGATCGGCTACATCGCGTCGTTCCCGATTCCGGAAGTCGATCCGGGGCATCAACAGCGGCCTATCATCCACGCCAAGAAGGTGAACCCGGACGTCGAGTTCAGCGTCGTCTGGGCCTACACCTGGTTCGATCCCGCGAAAGAGGCCGACGCCGCCAAGGCGCTGATCGAGCAGGGCGCCGACGTGATCCTGCAGCACACCGATTCGACCGCGCCGCAGGCGGCCGCGGCGGAGGCCGGCAACGTGATCACCTTCGGTCAGGCTTCGGACATGGCGGAATACGCGCCGATGCCGCGGGTGTCGTCGATCATCGACAACTGGGCGCCCTATTACATCGAGCGGGTCCAGGCGGTGATGGACGGCACCTGGGACAAGCGACAACACCTGGGACGGGATCGGGCCGGGCATGGTCGGGATCGGCGAGATCTCCGACGCGGTTCCGGCCGATGTGAAGGCCGAGGCCGAGGCGCTGCGCGATTCGATCGCCTCGGGCGAGTACCATCCGTTCACCGGCCCGCTGAACAAGCAGGACGGCTCGGCCTGGCTGGCCGAGGGCGAAGTGGCCGATGACGGCACGCTTGCTGGGCCTGAACTTCTATGTCGAAGGTCTGACCGGCGACATTCCGAACTGATCCGGCTAATCCAACGGACAAAGGCCGCCTTCGGGCGGCCTTTGACATTTCCGGGTTTGAATGTGCGTATTTGCGAGCAAGATGAAAGGGAGGCAGATGCATGAAGACGATATCGCGGCAGGACGTGTCGCCGGTTCAGTTTCGGCACCATGCAGTTCGGCGGCAAGGCCGACGAGGCGAAGAGCGCGCGACATGTATGCCGCGTGCCGCGAGGCGGGGATCAACTTCTTCGACACGGCCTGTGCCTATAACGGCGGGCGCGTCGGAGGAGATCGCTCGGCGGATCTGCCGCGGGCGAGCGCGACGACATCTTTCATCGCCACCAAGGCGGCGAATCAGAAGGTCCGCGACGCCGGAGGTGATCCACCGCGAGTTCGCCGAAAGCCGGGAGCGGCTGGGGATCGAGACGGTCGATCTGCTCTATATCCACCAGCCCGATCCGGTGACGCCGCTGGAGGTGACGCTGGGCGCGGTGGCCGAATACGTCGAGGCGGGCGCGGTGCGGCATGTGGGCCTTTCGAACTTTTCGGCCTGGGCGACGATGAAGGCGCGCGGCGTGGCGCGGGAGCTGGGGATCGACGTCACGTTTCTGCAGCCGATGTACAACCTGGTCAAGCGCCAGGCCGAGGTCGAGATCCTGCCGATGGCGGTTAGCGAAGGCTTCGCCGTCTGTCCTTATTCGCCCCTGGGTGGCGGGCTTCTGACCGGAAAGTACGCGCCGGGCGAAGGCGGGCGCATCCGCGACGACGCGATGTATTCGCAGCGCTACGGGGCGGAGTGGATGTACGACGCGGCCAGAGGTCTGAACGACATCGGCAGGCGAGACTGGGCGTCGATCCGGCCACGCTGGCTGTGGCCTGGGTGGCGCGGCACCCGGGTGTCTGGGGGCCGATCATCTCGGCGCGGTCGGTCGAGCAGCTTGCGGCCGTCGCTGGAGGCGATCGGGTTTGCGATGGACGATGCGCTTTACGCGCGTGTCTCGGCGCTGTCCCCGACGCCGCCGCCGGCCAACGACCGGTTCGAAGAGGCGTGATGCGCGTCGCCGTCATCGGCGGCGGCATCGCCGGGGTTTCGGCGGCGCAAAATCAGGTTGAGCACCATGATCACGCCAAACTGAACGGGGTCAATGCCATACATGATGGCTGCCGGAACAAGGATAGGTATGAGGATCAGCATGGCGGCCAGCGCTTCCATGAAGCAGCCCACCAGCAACATCACGACATTGGCCATCAGTAAAAAGGCGATGGGGCTTTTGATGCTGGAGACAATCAACGGCGTGAGCGACTGGGGGAGGCGCGAAATCGACATGCACCAGCCCAAAGCGCCCGCCGCCATCACCAGCACAAGCACCAACCCTGTGGTTTCAGCGGTCTCAACCAGGATGGGGCCGAGCTGCTTGAATTCCAGCGTGCGGTACACCACAAAGCCCAGGAACAAGGCATACAGACAGGCAAACGCCGCAGCCTCCGTCGGCGTGAAGATGCCGCTGAACATGCCCCCCAGAATCACCACAGGCGTCATCAACGCGAAGAAGCCATCCAGAAAGGTACGGCCAATCTCCCTGAACCCGGCAAAGGGTTTGCGCGCCATGCCTTCACGGGTGGCCACAAAGCCCACCATCACCATCAACGAAATCGCCATCAACACGCCGGGAATCAGCCCCGCCATGAACAGCTTGCCGATGGACACGTCGGCCGTGACGCCATAGATCACCATGGGCAAGGAGGGCGGAATGATGGGACCGATGGTGGCTGCCGCCGCCGTAATGGCCGCTGCTGTTTCAGGCTTGTAACCCGCTTTGCGCATGGCACGAATCTCGATGGCACCGGAACCCGCAGCATCGGCCACCGCTGAGCCCACCATGCCCGCAAAAATCATGCTCGTGAGGATGCTGGCATGGGCGTAGCCACCCCGCACCCAGCCAATCACTGCGCTGGCAAACGCGACGATGCGATCAGTGATACGGGCTGCGCCCAGGATATTGCCCATCAGGATGAACAAGGGCGCAGCCACGATGGGAAACGAATTCATCGATCCCGCCATCTTCTGCGGCAGCACCGTCAGCGGCATGCCGCCCATCCACAAAAAGACCAGTGCCGCCAATGCCATGGAGGCAAACAGTGGCATGCCTGCCAGGATGACCAGCAGCCAGGCGCCAGATATTTTGACCATCAACCCCGTCATGTCGCTGCCACCTTGTTGGTCTGACCCTTGCCGGAAATTTGCCCCCACAAGTCGTACAACGCTTGCCCCAAGGTCAACAAGCCTGCGGGGAGCAAGGGCACATACATCCAGGCCACTGACATGGGCAGGGCCATGGCCTCAATGTCAGAGTTGGTCCGGATCAGATGAATGCTGTACCAGGCGATGACGCCGCCCAGAACCGCCATGCAAATCTGGATCACGCATTCCGTCCAGCGCCAGGGCTGGGCGGGCAGTTTATCCATGAAGTAGCGAATGCGGATGTGTGCATTGCGCCGGCTGGCGATCATCCAGCCCAGGCAAGCCAGCCAAACCATCAGGAAGCCGGCGCCTTCGTCGGTCCAGCTCAAAGGGTGACCAGCGGCCCTGAAGACGATGCCCGCTGTCACCGTGAGCAACAACACGACCACAAGCCCGCCTGCCGCTCCATGGAGCAGGCGGTCGCCGAAATGCCCCTTCACAGAGCCAGCAGTGCTTCAAACGTGCCTTTGCCCCATTTGTCAGCAAACAGTTTGGGCACGGACTCCAGCACGGGCTTGCGCCACAGGGCGAGATCGGGCTCGATCACGGTCATGCCGGCGGACTTGAACGTCCCGACCAGGGTTGCTTCCTGCCCCAGAAGTTCCTTGTCCTGCCACGCAGCACCATTGGCAAATGCCGCTTGAATGATGTCGCGGTCGGCGGGCTTCTGGCCTTTCCAGAACGCCTCGTTCACGATCACCATGCGGGGCGTGATGATGTGCTCCGTCAGCACCAGAAACTTTTGCACTTCAAAAAATTTGCCGCTCTGGATGGTAGGCAGGGGGTTCTCCTGGCCATCCACCGCGCCCTGGCTCAGAGCCAGATACAACTCGCCAAACGCGATCGGCGTGGCCTTGGCACCCCAGGCTTCCGCCATGGCCCGAAAGGTGTCGACCGGTGGCACCCGCAGCTTAAAGCCCACCATGTCGGCCGGCGTGCGCACGGCTTTGCTGCCCGTGGTGAGATGGCGCTTGCCGTAATACGTGATGTTGAGCATGCGCATGCCGCGCTTGGAGACCAGATCGTCATTCATCTTGGCAAACAGGGGTGTACCGGCGGCTTTGGCCATGTGGGCAGCATCGCGCCAAAGGTAGGGCGCTTCAATGACGGACAGTTGCGGAAGGAACGCACCCAATGCGCCCGCACCGTCAGTCGTCATTTGCAGTGCGCCGGAAGATACCGCCTCAATCATGTCCTTGCCTGAGCCCAACTGGCTGTTAGGGAACACCTGCATGTCGATTCGGCCGCCCGACTTTTCTTTTACCTCCTTGGCGACTCGCTCGGCCATTTGCACCTGGGGGTGCGAGCCGGCCAACGACTCACCCCAGCGAATGGTCACCGGTTGCGCCCGCAAAAGGGTGGGGCAGGCCAGCCCCGCCACGGCGGCCGATGCGCTGGAAATGAATTGACGTTTACTGAGAGTCTTCATGGTGTGTCGCCTTTCTGGGTTGTGATGATTTAACCAACTGGGTTTCGCGCAAGCGTCTGTGGGGTAGGACTCCGGGACATGGGCCATTGCCCCAGTGATGCTTCGAGCACCCGGTTGCGGGCACTTTCAATGTGTTCATTCATGAGTTGGCGGGCCTGAGCGCCATCGCGCCGGCGCAGGGCAGCAATGAAATTCAGGTGCTCCTGAAATGAGGGCTGGAGCTGCAAGGGGTTTTCCATGCTGATGAGCCGGATGCGCAGGCTGTTGACGCGGTACATCTCAGCCATGATGTCGTTGCCCATGGCATCCACCATGCGCTCATGCAGGCCCCAATCCACCGTTCGGGCGTCAGCCAGCAATTGCGCGTCAATGGCACCCGCGCTGGCACGGCTGAGAATGTCCTGATGCTGCTTGTCAATCCGTTCCAACTCGGCGTCACTGGCCGTCAAAACAAACTGGCTGATCGCCTCACACTCAATCAGGCTTCGAATGTGAAACGCATTGCGAATCAGCTTGAGGTCCACCGGCGTGACCTGCAGCCCGCGTTGTGGCACGGTTTTGACCAGGCCACCCGCCTCCAGACGCGGGATCAACTCGCGCACAGCCCCCAATGGAACGTCCAGCAGATTGGTGAGTTCACGCTGCGTCACAAATTGACCGGCGCGAATGCCGCCATTCAGAATTTGAAGGGTGAAGCTGGCATAGGCCTGCGCGCGCAAGCTGATCTCCTCGCCAGCCACGGGCACAGGCACCACGACCGGTGCAGCAGGCTCCGCAATGACAGTTCGACGATGGTCCTTCAGCATGAGTGGGACTTGGTGGGCCAATGAGGGTTAGTCATTCATATCTGACATG
This sequence comes from uncultured beta proteobacterium, assembly GCA_963750805.1. Taxonomy (GTDB): domain Bacteria; phylum Pseudomonadota; class Gammaproteobacteria; order Burkholderiales; family Burkholderiaceae_C; genus JANYCG01. The sequence continues at coordinate 68,139 of CAVVSV010000063.1, read as the reverse complement.
TCAGTTACTTTAGCGATTTGAGCACTGATACGCCCGGGTATTTACCCTTGGCCGGACAACGAACCCTAAGGCCCACACCGGCAAGGCCTGAAGACCGCCACGCACGGTAAGATTGTTGGATAACAAACCCGAGGACACCCATGAAATTCTTGAGACTTTCCACAGCCATTGCCAAAGTGGCCCTGCCCCTGTTGCTCACCGTTGTGGGCTCTCACGCGCTGGCGCAGGCTTATCCCAGCAAGGCCATCAAATTCGTTGTGCCGTTCCCTGCGGGGAGCGCCACAGACGTGGTGGGTCGCATCGTGGCGCAGGCCATGGGCGACGCGTTGGGGCAAGCCGCCACCGTCGAAAACAAGGCGGGTGCCAATGGCATTTTGGGCGCCGAGTCCGTCAAGGGCGCAGCCGGCGATGGCTACACGTTTCTGGTCACCACCAGCACCACGCAAGCCGCCAATGTCAGCCTGTACAAAAAGCTGCCGTATGACCCGGTGAAAGACTTCACGCCGATCGGCAAGATCGGTGAGACCGGCTTCATTTTGATGGTCAAGAGCGACTTCCCCGCCAAAGACATGAAGGAATTCATCGCATACGGCAAGGCCAACCCCGGCAAGTTGGCGTATGGCCATGGTTCATCGGGTTCGCTGGTCTCGGCGGCCTTGCTGGGCCAAATGGCGTCTTTGGACACGGTGAGCGTGCCTTACAAAGGCATTCCTCCGGCACTGACGGATTTACTGGGCGGCCAGTTGCAGTTTGCGTTTGCCGATGTCGGCAATGCCGTGTCGCAAATGAACGGTGGCCGCCTCAAGGGTCTGGGCATCACCACTGCGCGCCGCGCGGGCAAGGCCCCCCAAGTGCCGCCGATTGGTGACACCGTGAAAGACTATGCAGTGAGCGCCTGGTTTGGCCTGATGGCCCCCGCCAACATGCCACCCGATGTGTTTGCCAAGGTGCAGTCCACGTTCATGACTGTAATGTCCAAGCCGGACGTTCGCGAGAAAATTCAAAACGCTGGCATCGACATGGACGTGCAGGACTCCGCCCAATTGGCCAAGACGATTGACGGTGAAATCAAGAAGTGGTCGCTGTGGGTCAAAGCCGCCAACATTACACCCGAATAGGCTTGGAGTCCCCGTCAATATTTGATAGTTAGCTATCAATTTTGAGACAGATGCCGGACACCAGAATGCAGCACACCGCCACTGATGGCGCCCTGGCGGGCATTCGCGTCATCGACATGACGGGCGTGGTGCTGGGGCCCTACGCCACGCAAATCCTGGGCGACTACGGCGCGGACGTTATCAAGATTGAGCCTCCGGGGGGTGACATCATGCGCCACGCCGGGCCGATGAAACACCCCGGCATGGGGCACATCTTCATCAACGCCAACCGCAATAAACGCTCGGTCGTCCTGGATCTGAAGCAGGAGAAAGATCGCACCCAACTGCTGCAACTCTGCGCCAAGGCGGATGTGCTGGCGTACAACATCCGTCCCGCCAGCATGGCGCGCTTGGGCTTGTCGTGGGAGGCTGTGCAAGCTGTCAACCCGAAGATCATCTATGTGGGGGCCTATGGCTACAGTGAGGGCGGCCCGTACTCGGACTGGCCCGCCTACGACGACCTGATTCAGGGCGCAGCCTGCATTCCGTGGTTGATGACGCAAAGCGGCAGCCCCGAGCCGCGCTACGTGCCCGCCACCTTTGCCGATCGCGTAACGGGTCTGAACATGGTGCACGCCGTGATGGCCGCCCTGCTGGCGCGCGTGCGCACCGGGCGCGGCCAAAGCGTGGAAGTGCCCATGTTTGAATGCCTGTTGCAGTTCGTGCTGGGGGAGCATCTGGGCGGCGAAACCTGGCAGCCACCGATTGGTCCCATGGGTCACAGCCGCATGCTTGCGCCCAACCGCAAGCCTTACCAAACCCGTGATGGCCATGTGTGCGCCTTGATGTACAACGACGCGCACTGGCAGGCGTTTCTGACGTTGGTGGGTGAAGGAGCGCTTTTCAAAACAGATGCCCGCCTGACGACGCAAGCGGCACGCATCGCGCACATCGACGAACTCTACGCCCTGGTGCAAACACACATGAAGTCACACGGCACAGCCTATTGGCTGCGGGAGCTGGCAGTGCGCGACATCCCCGTGATGCCCATGATGAAACTCGACGACCTCTTGACCGACCCCCACCTGATGGCGACGGGTGCCTGGCAAGAAATTGAGCATCCACTGGAAGGCCGACTGCGCCAGTTGCGTCCGCCCGTGCGGATGAGCGACACACCCACCGGACTATTTCGGCCTGCGCCGCGTCTGGGAGAGCACACCGCCGAGGTTTTGGCGGAATTGGGTTGAAAGCGCCCTGTGTTCTGAAACATGCCGTTCCCATGACAGATCAAACTCTCCACCCTTCAATGGCTCTGCCCTCGGGCTGGCTCGACGCGCGGACGTACCGTACCCAGGATCTGGCGGACATTGTGAAAACGGTCACCCGCCCCGAAGATTGCCCCTCGGCAGCCCGCCTCGCCCAAGGTGTGCCGATCTACGAATGCCGGCAACTGCGCCAGCAATGGGCGAGCTTCAGTTCGGGAAAACGGCCGGGCCAAAAACAAATATTGATGGCCGAGTGGGCGCATGTTTGGCGCAATGGTCCGGGCATCCTGGTGCTGCAAAACGCCTTTGAAGACCTGTCAGTTGTCGATGCCGTCTCGAATCAATTTCGCACGTTGATTGACGAAGAGCGCCTGACCGGCAGCGGGGGCGATCACTTTGCCAAGCCGGGTGCCAATGACCGGGTCTGGAATGCATTGGAGAAGCTTTGTGTGCGTGCGCCTAAAGCCTTCGCAAACTACTACGGCAATGACATGATCGCGCTGGCCTGTGAAGCCTGGCTGGGCCCCGCTTACCAAATGACCTCGCAGGTCAATTGCGTCAACCCCGGTGGTGAGGCGCAGATGGCTCACCGCGACTACCACCTGGGTTTTTTGTCACCCGAGCGGGTGCAGGCCTACCCCGCCCATGTTCACCAACTTTCACCTTTGCTAACTTTGCAAGGCGCCGTGGCGCATGTGGACATGCCATTGGTCAGCGGCCCGACCCTGTACCTGCCGCACTCGCAAAAATACGCGTCCGGCTATCTGGTCGCGGGAAACAAGGACTTCCAGGCATTCTTTGATGCAAACCACACGCAGTTGCCATTGAACAAAGGCGATGCTGTGTTTTTCAACCCGGCCCTGATGCACGCTGCCGGCCATAACCGTTCACAAAATATCCTGCGGATGGCGAACCTGCTTCAGGTTTCGTCGGCCTTCGGGCGCGCGATGGAGTCGGTAAACCGGGTGCGGATGTGCGCAGCCTTGTTCCCAGTGTTGCTGGGCATGACCCAGGCGGCCCTACTCACCAGGGATCAAGTAGCAAATGCCATCGCCGCTTGCGCAGAGGGTTATGCCTTTCCCACCAATCTGGACCGTGATCCGCCCCTGGGTGGGCTTGCCCCAGAGAGCCAGCAAAGCCTGATGACACGCGCCCTTCTGGAATCATGGCCCCATGATCGTTTCATTGAAGCGCTAGAGACGCAAGCTCACAAAAAACTCACCTGAAATTGATTTCCCAAAATATGGAGACGCACATGACACAACAAGACGCAACCTCGGCCTTCAAAGGCAAAGTCGCCGTCGTGACGGGGGGCACTCAGGGGCTGGGCGCAGCCATTTCGGCCCTGCTGGCAGAGCGTGGCGCCCACGCCGTGGTCATCTGCGGGCGCAACCGGGACAAGGGTGAAGCCCAGGCCAGGCAAATCAAGGCATCCACCGGGGCGCAAATGCTTTACGTACCGGCCGACCTGTCCAACGTGGAAGACTGTCGCCAAGTGATCGCCCAAGCCGACGCCCAATTTGGTCGTATTGATATTCTGGTGAACGCGGCGGCCATCACGGACCGGGGCACGATTCTGGACACCAGCCCCGAACTGTTTGACCGCATGTTTGCCATTAACGTGCGCGCACCGTTCTTCCTGATGCAGGAGGCGGTGAAAGTCATGCGCCGCGACAACATCGAAGGGCACATCGTCAACATCGGTTCCATGTCCGCCCATGCGGGGCAGTCATTCTTGACGGCCTATTGCGCCTCCAAGGGTGCACTGGCCACGCTGACCCGCAACACGGCCTATTCGCTGCTTCGCAACCGCATTCGGGTCAATGGCCTGAACATTGGCTGGATGGCGTCGGAAGGTGAGGACCGCATCCAGCGAGAGATTCATCATGCGGATGCCGACTGGCTGGTCCACGCGGCCGCGAAACAACCTTTTGGACGCCTGGTGGACCCGAAGGAAGTAGCCCGTGCGGTGGCATTTTTGTGCAGTGATGAATCCGGCTTGATGACCGGCTCGGTGATTGAATATGACCAGTCAATCTGGGGCGCCTATGACTCATCGCCCCAACCGGTCGCTCCCTTGTAAAGTCACTTACTGGGAAGGTGCGATCAGCTTCGCAGACTTTCGCCACGGGTTGAACCCGGTCACCAGAACGGTAGCCGCCAATACCAAAACCCCGCCAGCGTAGGATGCTGCGGTGAAGACCTCACCCAGAAACAGGTGCCCCCACACGACACCAAAAATCGTGACCATGAAGGTGGAGCTCAAGGCCGCCACCGGACTCACTTTTTGGACGATGCGCATGTACTGCCAATACGCCATACCGGATGTGCCAACGCCCATGATGACAACGGCGGTCATGGCGGCGGGCGTGAAGCGGGCCTTGGGCAAGGTCCAAAGCGCAAACGGCAACAACAGGACAAAAGCAGCAACATGGATGGAGGCGGTAACGGCCAGGGGTTCCATGCGCTTGGTGGCCCGTTTGAGGAGCGGCGCGGCTACGCCGCTCAAGGAAGAACCCACGATCATGACCCCCGCCGCAATCATCAATTCAGCCGAGGGTGTTAGAGGGCCGAGCCGCACCACCAAAGTGACCCCAAAAAATGCCAGGGCGCAACCCAGTAATTTGGGCCAGGTCAGTGAATCTTCTTTCATCCAGGCCGATGCAAATGTGCCAAATAAAACGGATGTCACGCTGAGGACGGCGCTGTAACCGGCAGGCAAATACAGCGACGACCAGGAGTACAGAAAGTGGGGCAATGCAATCGCCACAGCGCCCAGCCCCAGCAATTCACGCCAATGGGACCGCGGCCAGCGCGTCCCATACAGCCGCATGATGGCCGCCAACGTGAGCGCGCCCAATAGCGTACGCAAGGCGGCCGATAAACTCGGGCCCAACGCAGGCGTGGAGATGCGGGTAAACAGGAAAGTCCCGCCCCAAATCGCGGACAAACCCACGAGCTGCATGAAATACTTGCTTTTCATTGTCTCCGAATGTTTGCAATCAAAAAGCGTCAAAAGTCCCCGTAGAACCTATATAGTTTGCTATTCATAATGCAGCAATTGCCAGCAATCTGACCGCGCTGTTTCCGCAAAACTGGCATGAAACGGAATCAGTATGTATTGTGCATGCTTGTCCTGATTTGCGAACTCCATCCCGGAGCCCTCCATGCCACCGCCTGTCAATCCAGATTCAGCCCGATACCTGGGCCCTCTTCCCTCTCACGGGCGCTTTGACTATCAGGCCATCAACCAGCGTGGCAATTACGTTTGGCCCAATGGAGCGCGGCTCGCCGTCTACCTGGGCTTCAATCTGGAACACTTTGCATTCGGCGAGGGTATGGGTGCAAGTATTGGCCCCGCATCGCCCGAGCCCGACGTGCTCAATTACGCCTGGCGTGAATACGGCAACCGGGTCGGCGCCTGGCGCTGCCTGGAATTGTTTGATCAACTTGGCTTTCCCACCGGCGCGTTGATCAATACTGCGCTTTACGACCATTGTCCGGAACTGGTGGAAGCGCTCGTCATGCGCGGTGACGAGCTGATCGGACACGGGCACAGCAATGCCGAGCGTCAAGGCGTGTTGAGCGAAGCGGCAGAGGCTGCGCTGCTTGTCCATTGCCGGGATCGAATGCAGTCGCACAGTGGGCAAGCCGCCCAAGGTTGGCTGTCGCCCTGGATATCCGAAAGCCGACTGACCCCGGACCTGCTGGCGGAAGCTGGCTACCGCTACACCCTCAACTGGTGCCATGATGATCAGCCCGTTCGAATGCGCACCCGCAACGGTCAGTGTTTCTGGGCCATCCCGTACCCGCAAGAGCTCAATGACATTCCGATGATTGTGGCGCGGCAAATGGACGCCAAGGATTTTGCGCAGATGATCATCGACAACTTTGACGAAATGCAGGGTCAGGCAACGAAGCAGCCCCTGGTGATGGGCATTGCGCTACATCCCTATTTGATGGGCCAGCCCTACCGCTTGCGCCACTTGCGCCGCGCGCTGGCGCATATCGCCAAGGCGCGCGATGCGGGCAACATTTGGATCACAACGCCGGGCGCCATTTGCCGCCATGTTGACTCGCTTGATCAAGTAAATCCTGGCTAATTTGGGTGAAATCCCAGGGACTCAGCCCTCCGCAAATACCCGCAAAAAGCTCGCAAACCGGGGTTTGCCGCTTGGTGTGAGGTCGCGGTAGGTGTAGGTCACCGTGCTGCCAACGGGTGGTGGAGACTGTCGCTGGGCATCGGACAGCCCGGTTCCCAGTTTGAAAGTTTGGCCGCTTTTGGTTTTGACGATCAGGGCTCCCAGCATGCCTTCAAATTTGCCTTTACCGAGCACATGCCCCACCACGACGGCTTCTGCGTCCAGCAACGGCTTGAGCTTGAGCAAAACATCACTCCGGCCTGTGGCAACCGGCGCGCTGGCCAAATGCAGCATGAGCCCTTCACCGCCCGCTTTCACTACTGAATTCAACCGGGCCATCAGGAGCGAATGGCTGGCAAACCTGCCCTGCTCAACCGCCTGAAGTTGAGGCCAATCTGCAGTTTTCACCAGTCCCTTCAATTCGGAGACTCGCTGGGTGAATGCCCCCGCGGACGCGGGCAACTCGAACACCATGTACTGAATCTGTTTCCACTCGGCCTCTTGCGGCTCGCTTCGCCGGACAGCCCCCGACACGATGTCAAATTGGCCACGCCCCATCCACAATTCACCGTCCATGGGGATTTTTGGCAATTTCGCAACAAACCATGCGGGTGCGGCAATGGGGCGGCCACTCCGAAAGCGCAGAGCATTGCCGTCCCACAGAGCGCGAACGCCGTCATACTTCTCACTCACCCAATAAGGCGAAGGGTCAATTCCGGCCGGCGCATTGACTGCCAGAAGCACGTCTGACGCCGTTTTGGCATACAGATCCGACCCATAACCTGCGACGAAACCGAGCAAAGCCACCCATCTGGCATTGAAATCTCGGCGTCGAATGCCAACTGTCGGTTTCATCAGATCTCCTTTTATTGAATTCTTGTTCATCTCAAACGTTTGAGCTGTGGTTTCGAATTGCGTAAAAACCCTTGGCCTGATATAGTCGAGGGCTTTTCGGAATTTCCGAGGGTTGTCCGTCTTTCATTCATTTTTCAAAGATGAGTGGATTCCATGGGCAGATTTTCACGTTGATTCATCACATTCAAGGATCACGTTTTTTCAATTTCAAACGTTTAGGGACGTTTTTTTAATGCCAACCATTAACCAGCTAGTGCGTCAAGGCCGTGAGGTCGAGACCATCAAGTCGAAGAGTCCTGCCATGCAGAACTCTCCGCAGCGTCGCGGTGTGTGCACCCGTGTGTACACCACAACGCCTAAAAAGCCAAACTCCGCTCTGCGTAAAGTCGCCAAAGTGCGCTTGACCAACGGGTTTGAAGTCATCTCCTACATCGGCGGCGAAGGCCACAACCTGCAGGAACACAGCGTGGTGCTGGTTCGCGGCGGTCGTGTCAAGGACTTGCCCGGTGTGCGTTACCACATTGTGCGTGGTTCGCTCGATTTGCAAGGCGTGAAAGACCGCAAGCAGTCGCGCTCCAAGTACGGCGCTAAAAAGCCAAAGGCCAAGTAAATTGACCTGAGTCCAAGGCTGTAAGGCACTGGAATCGAAAAATAAAAGGTGTTTGTTTGCTGCGTGGCGCAGGAAACGAACGAAGTGACCCACTGTTCGGGTCGAGTAAGTGAGAGTCTTATTGATTAACTCTCGCGGTGTTCGCAAGAACGCCAACTGAAGCAAAGAGGTGAAAACATGCCACGTCGTCGCGAAGTCCCTAAACGTGAAATTCTGCCGGATCCCAAATTCGGTAATGTTGAGCTGTCCAAATTCATGAACGTGATCATGGAAGGCGGCAAAAAAGCGATCGCTGAGCGCATCATTTATGGCGCGCTGGAGCAAATCGAAAAGAAGAACCCTGGCAAAGACCCGGTTGAAGCCTTCACGATGGCCATCAACAACGTCAAGCCCATGGTTGAAGTGAAGTCCCGCCGCGTGGGCGGTGCCAACTACCAGGTGCCAGTTGAAGTGCGCCCTGTTCGCCGCCTCGCTCTGTCGATGCGCTGGATCAAGGAAGCCGCCCGCAAGCGTGGCGAAAAATCCATGGCCCTTCGCTTGGCGAACGAGTTGATGGAAGCCACCGAAGGCCGTGGCGGTGCCATGAAAAAGCGTGATGAAGTTCACCGCATGGCAGAAGCGAACAAAGCGTTCTCCCACTTCCGCTTTTAAAAAAGCGGCTGGGTGGCGGCATTGCAGCGCGCAAGCGCCGTTGCAATGCCGTTCGGAGAATCGTCACACACTTAAAGTACGCTGTGATTTTCCGTCGTCCGCCCCCAGCCTGAGTTCCGCTCGCTACGCCGAGCCTCCGGTGGCTGCGCCCGGATACGCCATATGACCGACGGCGTTAAACGATCGGTTTGATTCAGAGCAACCAAGGATACTTATCATGGCTCGCCATACTCCCATTGAGCGTTATCGCAACATTGGTATTTCAGCGCACATTGACGCTGGCAAAACCACCACGACCGAGCGCGTACTTTTTTACACCGGCGTGAACCACAAGATTGGTGAAGTTCACGACGGCGCCGCCACCATGGACTGGATGGAGCAAGAGCAAGAGCGTGGCATCACGATCACGTCGGCTGCCACCACCTGCTTCTGGAAAGGCATGGACAAATCCTTGCCCGAGCACCGCATCAACATCATCGACACCCCTGGCCACGTGGACTTCACGATTGAAGTTGAGCGTTCCATGCGCGTGCTTGACGGTGCCTGCATGGTGTATTGCGCCGTTGGTGGCGTTCAGCCTCAGTCAGAGACTGTCTGGCGTCAGGCCAACAAGTACAAGGTGCCACGCCTGGCCTTTGTGAACAAGATGGACCGTACGGGTGCCAACTTCTTCAAGGTCGTGGACCAGATGAAATTGCGCCTGAAAGCCAGCCCTGTTCCCATGGTGATCCCGATCGGTGCTGAAGAGAACTTCACTGGCGTGGTCGACCTGCTCAAGATGAAAGCCATCATCTGGGACGAAGCGTCACAAGGCATGTTGTTTGACTACCGCGAAATTCCTGCCGAATTGGTGGAATTGGCCAAAGAGTGGCGCGAGAAGATGGTTGAGGCGGCTGCCGAAGCCAACGAAGAACTGATGAACAAGTACCTTGAAGAGGGCGAACTGTCCGAAGAAGAGATCAAGTTCGGTATTCGTGCACGCACCATTGCCAGCGAAATCCAGCCCATGTACTGTGGCTCTGCGTTCAAGAACAAAGGCGTGCAGCGCATGCTGGATGCCGTGATTGAATTCATGCCCTCCCCTGTGGACATTCCACCTGTGAACGGCATGGACGAAGACGAAAACCCGGTGGTTCGTCAAGCCAGTGACACCGAGAAATTCTCGGCTCTTGCATTCAAACTGATGACCGACCCATTTGTGGGCCAGTTGACCTTTGTGCGCGTTTACTCTGGCGTGCTGCAAAAGGGCGACAGCGTTTACAACCCGATTCGCGGCAAGAAAGAGCGTATCGGCCGTATCGTGCAAATGCACGCCAACAACCGCGAAGAAGTCAGCGAAATCCGCGCGGGCGACATCGCCGCTTGCGTGGGCTTGAAGGATGTGACCACGGGCGAAACCCTGTGCGATCCATCGGCCATCGTGATGCTGGAGCGCATGGTGTTCCCTGAGCCTGTGATTACGCAGGCCGTGGAACCCAAGACCAAGGTTGACCAGGAAAAAATGGGCATCGCTTTGCAGCGCCTGGCCCAGGAAGATCCTTCGTTCCGCGTCAAGACGGACGAAGAGTCCGGCCAGACCCTGATCGCCGGTATGGGTGAGTTGCATCTGGAAATTATTGTTGACCGCATGAAGCGAGAGTTTGGCGTGGAAGCCAACGTGGGCAAGCCTCAAGTGGCTTACCGCGAAACCATTCGCAAGACCGTCGAAGATGCCGAAGGCAAATTTGTGCGTCAGTCCGGCGGTAAAGGTCAGTACGGTCACGTGGTGCTGAAGATTGAACCCAATGAGCCAGGCAAAGGCATTGAGTTCATCGACGCGATCAAGGGCGGTGTGGTTCCTCGCGAGTACATCCCTGCGGTTGAAAAGGGCATTCATGAAGCTGTGACCCAAGGTGTGATGGCGGGCTACCCCGTGGTTGACGTCAAGGTCACCCTGCACTTCGGTTCGTACCACGACGTGGACTCCAACGAATTGGCGTTCAAGATGGCTGCGATCTTCGGTTTCAAGGAAGGCTGCCGCAAGGCCAGCCCCGTGATTCTGGAGCCCATGATGGCTGTGGAAGTTGAAACGCCTGAAGACTACGCCGGTAACGTGATGGGCGATTTGTCTTCTCGCCGTGGCATGGTTCAGGGTATGGAAGACATGGTCGGTGGCGGTAAAGCCATCAAGGCAGAAGTGCCCTTGTCGGAAATGTTTGGCTACTCCACCACCTTGCGCTCGATGTCACAAGGCCGTGCAACTTACACGATGGAATTCAAGCACTACTCGGAAGCTCCGCGTAACGTGTCTGAAGCCATCATGGCAGCTCGCGCCAAGTAACAGCCACTTCAAGAATCTGTCTGCGATTTCGCACCCAACGCTGCCCGTGGCGATGGACTCAGTGACGAACTGCAAACATTAAACCAATCCACGGGCAATGCTCTTTTTAAGGAATTGAAAAATGGGAAAAGAAAAATTCACGCGTACCAAACCCCACGTGAACGTGGGCACGATTGGTCACGTTGACCACGGCAAAACCACGCTGACAGCGGCCATCACCACCGTGCTGGCCGCCAAGTTCGGTGGCCAAGCCAAAGCCTATGACCAGATTGACGCTGCTCCAGAAGAAAAAGCACGCGGCATCACCATCAACACCGCCCACGTTGAGTACGAAACGGCCAACCGCCACTACGCCCACGTGGACTGCCCCGGCCACGCTGACTATGTGAAAAACATGATCACCGGTGCTGCCCAGATGGACGGCGCCATTTTGGTCTGCTCCGCCGCTGACGGCCCCATGCCCCAAACCCGCGAGCACATCCTGTTGGCTCGCCAAGTGGGCGTGCCTTACATCATCGTGTTCCTGAACAAGTGCGACATGGTGGATGACGCTGAACTGCTTGAACTCGTTGAGATGGAAGTTCGCGAACTCCTGGACAAGTATGACTTCCCCGGTGATGCCACCCCCATCATCCACGGCTCCGCCAAGCTCGCCATGGAAGGCGACAAAGGCCCCCTGGGTGAAGAAGCCATCATGAAACTGGCCGATGCCCTGGACACCTACATCCCTCTGCCAGAACGCGCAGTGGACGGCGCCTTCCTGATGCCCGTGGAAGACGTGTTCTCCATCTCCGGTCGCGGCACTGTGGTGACCGGCCGTGTTGAGCGTGGCATTGTCAAAGTCGGCGAAGAAATCGAAATCGTCGGTATTGCTGCAACGCAAAAAACCACCTGCACCGGTGTTGAAATGTTCCGCAAACTGCTGGATCAAGGTCAAGCGGGCGACAACGTCGGCATCTTGCTGCGCGGCACCAAGCGTGAAGACGTACAGCGCGGCCAAGTGCTGTGCAAGCCCGCCTCCATCAAGCCCCACACCCATTTCACCGGTGAAATCTACGTCTTGTCCAAAGACGAAGGGGGTCGCCACACGCCATTCTTCAACAACTACCGCCCCCAGTTCTACTTCCGTACCACGGACGTGACCGGTGCGATCGAGTTGCCAGAAGGCAAAGAGATGGTGATGCCAGGTGACAACGTGTCGATCACAGTGAAGCTGATCAACCCGATCGCCATGGAAGAAGGTCTGCGTTTCGCTATCCGTGAAGGTGGCAAGACCGTGGGTGCCGGTGTGGTTGCCAAGATCATTGCTTAATTTCACCAAGGAACAATCACCATGGCAACCAAGCAAAAAATCCGCATCCGCCTGAAGGCGTTTGACTACAAACTCATCGACCAATCGGCCGCCGAAATTGTGGATACCGCCAAGCGCACCGGCGCGATTGTCAAGGGCCCCGTGCCTTTGCCAACCCGCATGAAGCGTTTTGACATTCTGCGTTCACCTCACGTCAACAAGACGAGCCGTGACCAGTTCGAGATCCGCACGCACCAGCGTCTGATGGACATCGTTGACCCCACCGACAAGACAGTTGACGCTTTGATGAAGCTCGACCTGCCAGCCGGCGTTGATGTTGAAATCAAACTGCAATAAGCCAGTTTTCGAGTCGCTATTTAGCTCACGCTGAAAGCGGCCTGAACAAAAAAGGGTCTGTGTTCGCACCGACCCTTTTTTTATTTCAGCTCAACACTGCACAAGGCAGCGTCGGCAAATCAAACTCTCGCCAGCGCCAGCCCCGGTTCATCTTCCAGCAGCAGCTTCTGGGCCCACACCTGAAGCTTAGACGTGTCTGACCGCAAAATTTCCTGCTTCACTGCCAGAATTTGTGCCGGATGCATGGAAAAACTCCGCAACCCCAACCCCAGCAATAACCGCGTCAAGCTGGTGTCGCCCGCCATCTCGCCACACACACTGACTCCCTTGCCCTGGGCGCGGCATTCCGCAATAGTTTCAGCCACCAAACGCAAAACCGCCGGGTGCAGGGGGTCATACAAGTGGGCCACCGATTCGTCAGCACGGTCGATAGCCAGGGTGTACTGAATCAGATCATTGGTGCCGATGGAGAGGAAGTCAAAATACTTCAGGAACAGCCTCAGCGTGAGGGCTGCGGCGGGAATCTCAATCATGGCTCCCAATTGAACAGGGCCATAAGCAACGCCGCGATTATCCAATTCGGCTCTGGCGAAATCCAGCAATGACAGGGTTTGTCGAATCTCACTGCCATGCGCCAACATGGGGATCAGCAGGTTCACCTGGCCGTGCATGGCAGCCCGCAAGATCGCCCGCAGCTGCGTCAAAAACATGGCGGGATCCGCCAGACTCCATCGAATGGCACGAAGGCCCAAGGCCGGATTCAGGTGGGCATCGTCATGGTGGTTTTTGTCTGGCGACTTGTCCAGTGGCTTGTCGGCACCGATATCGACCGTCCGGATCGTGACAGGGAGACCCTGCATGCCCTCCACGGCCCGCCGATAGGCCAAGTACTGCTCCTCTTCGTCCGGCAGGCGCCCTTGTCGGCCCATGAACAAAAACTCGCTGCGAAACAATCCAACCCCTACCGCACCTGCTTTGACAGCGACCAAAGCGTCTTCCGGCATTTCAATATTGGCCAGCAACTCAATTTTTTGCCCATCCATGGTCACAGCCGGCGTATGGAGCAGCCGGGTGAGGCGGCCACGTTCAAGCTCCCCCTGGCGCTGTTTGAAACCATATTCGGCCAGGATGATGGGCGACGGGTCCACGATGACGACACCGGCATCGCCATCAATGATGACCCAGTCATCCTGCCGCACCAATTGACTGCTCAGCCTCGCACCCACCACGGCGGGAATATCCATGCTTCGGGCCACGATGGCGGTATGCGAAGTCTTGCCGCCTACATCGGTGATGAATCCGGCAAACACACTCTGCTTGAACTGCAACATATCAGCAGGAGACAGGTCGTGTGCCACCAACACCAGAGGCACATCCACCGTGTCATCCAGCAGCAGATCCTGCGGATTCCTGCGGCCGCTTCTGGGTGGCTTGAGGGGCGTAATCGGGGATGCAACCCCCTTCATGGCGCGCAGCACACGCTCCGTGATCTGCTCCAGATCAGCCTTGCGCTCGCGCAAGTACTCGTCTTCCATTTCGTCAAACTGCCGCGCAATAACCTCAAGCTGGGTTGTGAGCGCCCACTCGGCGTTGTACAAACGGTCTGTGATCCAGTGTTTGACGCCACCAATGAGTTCCTCGTCCTGCAGCAGCATGAGGTGAACATCCAGCAAAGCGGCCAACTCATGCGGCGCCTCTTTGGGTCCCATCAGGGCAATGCTTTTCTGCAGGCGGTGAATCTCGTCCACAACGGCGTTGCGGCCCACCCGAACACGGTCGATTTCCGAATCGACCTCGGACGCCTCGATAAAGTAATGGGCCACATCCACACGGCTGGAAGCCACCAGCACAGCCCGCCCGATGGCGATACCGCGCGCGACAGCCAAGCCGTGAATCGCGAAAGTCAAGAGAGCACTCCAACTAACCCAGTCAAAGCAGATCTGCAATTTTTCGACGGGCCGCCCCAAGAAAAATTAGACCCCTCGGGGGGCAGCGCAGTACACGAAGTGACAAGCGTGGGGGCCATTTACTCCCCTTCTCCAAACTTGTCACTGATCAGTTGCAGCAGCGCGTCCATGGCTTCCTGCTCACGTTCACCATCCGTATCGATTTCAATCTTGGAGCCTATGCCCGCAGCCAGCATCATGACGCCCATGATGCTTTTGGCATTCACGCGGCGCTCTCCCTTGGCGATCCAGACTTCACAGGGAAAACTGCCAGCCAACTTGGTGAGTTTGGCCGATGCCCGGGCATGGAGACCCAATTTATTGCTGATGCTGGTGGATGTCTTGATCATTCTTTTTTCTAACCTGGTTTTGGGGGGCTGCTATGGCGACCTGCATCACTCCCTGTGCGCCACCCGCCAGGGCACGCGCCACGAGGGCTTCCAGTGATTCGTTGCGATAGGTCATCGTACGCAGCAGCATGGGTAAATTGACGCCGGCAATCAGTTTCGAGCGGACGCCATCGACGACTTTTTGCGCGACATTGCAGGGCGTGGCACCAAACATGTCCGTCAGCACCAGCACATGCTTCGAGGTCATTTGGGCCAGCGTGATTCGGGTCGATGCCAATGACTCCTCAAGCGGCGTATTGGGTTGCACGTCGATCGCAAACACAGTGGAAGCGCCGTCTGGAAAAACGTGCAGCACACACTGGCGCAGGGCACTGGCCAGCGGGGCATGGGCGATGATAAGGATGCCGTTATTCATGGTGAAGCTCTATCTTTATTATGGCTTTTTGCGGCGAGGAAATGCACATAGGCACCCACACAGCACAACAGGTAAACACCAAACGCGCCCTGAAAAGCAGGGATGTCGGTCGCTCCCATGGCCTTGAAAGCATCAATGAGCAGTCCAATGCACCACTGAATGACAAAAATACCGGCAAAAATGACCAGGTTATAGGCAGACAAAGCACGCCCCGCCAGGGAAGACGGAAACGCCATGCCAACCGCAGGTTGTGCCAATGAAACAAAGGTGCAGCTCACACAATACACAGCCAACATGCCGCCAGTCCCTGTCGCCATTGATTTATTTGCTCCTATAATAATAGCAAGCATCACAAAACTGATGGGCAGTCCCCACCGGATCAGGACTTCGGCCGTCAACCGGCGGCGGGCCAGCCAGGGGCTGATCATCCCCCACGTCCAGAAGCTGGCCAGCATGGCCATGTTGATCCAGAACAGGCCAGTGGCCGCCTCACCAGCGGTGTAGCCCGCCACCCGTGTCATCCAGGGAACCGCCCACAATGTTTGTACAGCCACCAGGCCCCCGTAGCTGAAAAACCCGATGGGCGTCATTTTCCGGAAATAGGGGTTGCGCCACACCTCTGCGTAACTGGGCTTGACCATGGCGTCAGAAGTGCCGGCAACCGTTGTTTTGTTCCAATGGGGCACTTGCCAGGCAATCAGCGCCATGGCGAGCAGCACCAGCATCGCCAGACCCAGAAAGAGTGGCCGCCAACCCGCAATGGGCATCAGCCATTGCACCGGCAGAGTCGCGGCGACCATGCCTGAGGACCCGGTCATCAACATCCAGGAGTTAGCCCGCAATTGGCTGGCGGGGTCAAACCAACGCCGATAGCCCGTCAGCGGCGCCATCAGGCAGGCGCTGACCCCCACGCCGCACAAAATGCGACCCACAAACAAGGCGACAAAGCTGGTCGCCACTGAAAAAGCCAGGCAGCCCGCCACGGCGACGCTCAGGAAGCAAAGAATGACGCGCTTTGGACCATAGCGATCCAGCAGGGAACCCAAAGGCAACTGGGTGGCAGCGAACCCCAGAAAGTAGCCGCCCGCCAGCAACCCGAGATCACTGGCGCTGAGTGAAAACTCAGCGGTTAGAGTGGGGGACAAAGTCGCCGTGATAGCGCGTATGAGTGCCGAAAAAAAATAGGCAAACGCAAACGACAAAAACACCACAATCGCGGTGCGGCGGGGTAAAACATTCATTGAAATTTCAGACCTGAGAAAAAAGGCTCGATCGAATCTGCGCCGCGGGACTTCGGATCAGTGTTCGCCACAGGCGCTGCATACACGGCCGCATGAAACACCTGGGTTCCCCGGGCAAACCAAATGCCCTGAAGCCGCACGGCAGCCCCGTCACGCTTTTTGCCTGTGGCTGCTACGACAGCCACCGCAGGCATGTGGGACGTCGCTGAAGCCAAAAGCGGGGTTTCTGTGGTCCGCTCTGCGGCCATATTGGCCAGGGTTGCAGTGCGCCATTGGGTCAACACGGCCAGGACTGCGCCAGGATCCTTCAGATCAGCACTGGCAATGGCATAGGTGGTGTCGCCTACGTCACATCCGGTCATATGCATCTCGACATCCTTGCCGCCCAGGGCCACCACTCTGGACCCAGTATCGGGTTTACAGGGCAAGAGGCCCAGCAGTTCGGTGTCATTCACCCGGACTTCCCGCCAGTTGTAAGAGGGGCTGCAAGCCATCACCATAAGGGACGCGGCAACGGCACAAAAAAAGCGCATGAGAAGATTATCGCGGTCGCCCAAAGGCAGGGCGCCTCAATCTGGCCTACTTGATGGCACCAAATACCTTGCTCAAAATGGCACTGCCCGTTCCCACCGGATCCTGGCGAATTTTCTTCTCCTGTTCGCCAATCATCAAATAGAGCCCGTCCAGTGATTTGCCGGTGACATATTGCTGAATATTGGCGTCGTCTTTTTTCATGAGCCCCATTTCGGCAGCCTTGCCGGCGAATTCGTTGTACTTGCCCGCGAGGCCCACTTTTTCGGTGGCCTTTGTCACCACGGGCAGAAATTTGGTGGCAAGCGGTGCACGGGTCTTCTCAGCGAAAAACCCGGTAACCGATGTTTCGCCGCCGCTCAATATGTTTTTGGCATCGGTCACGCTCATCGACTTAACAGCGCCCACCAGCAGGTCCTTGGCCATGGGTACCGCGGCTTCGGCAGCCCGATTCATGGACGTGACCAATTCGTCAATCTTGCCGCCCTGCCCAAAGTTGCGCAGCAACTTGGCCGCATCTTCCAAAACGCCTGGCAGTGGAATACGTACTTTGGGATTGCCCAGAAATCCGTCCGTTTGGCCCAGCAATCCCACAGCCGCCAAAGCACCTTTCTCCAGCGCCACCTTCAGGCCTTGGGAGGCTTCAGCGTTGGTCAAATCGCCCAGGGACAAGGCAAGCGCGTGTTGATGCGTCAATGTCACCAACGATGCGAGTGCCGACACTGAGACGCCGTGAAATTGTCTGCGATCCATTCGATTTCCCCTTTGAAGAAACCCCGACTTTATCCTGCCACGTCATCGACGCCTTCAGGCGGCGTTCTGTACGCGCCTGCACAAGGAGCAGTCAGAAAGTAAGAAGGGCTGATTTCTCCAGAAAATCAGCCCCAAGTCCGGGTCAGACGGTCTATGTTTGCTACTAATCCTGTAGCGGCACGACCCTCTCAATGGAACATTTACTCCTTGCGGAAAACGTCGTGGCAGCCTTTGCAAGCGGCACCTGTGGCACCCACTGCAGTCTTGATGGCATCCATGTTGCCACCCTTCGCAGCAGCAACCAGCTTCGTCATCTCACCCTGCATTTTTTCATTGGCTTCCTTGAACTTGGCACCATCACTCCAGATTTCAGGCTTGGCCTTGGTCTCACCTTTGTCTGAACCTTCGACAAATGCAGCCCATGGCAACTTTGACATGGCTTCAGCGATGCTTGCGTTGTCTGCGGCCACCTTGGCGTCAAAAGGAACGCGACCGCTGGCCATGGCGCCAACGCGACCAAAGTGGGTTGCCATCACCGTCAAGGCGGACTTGCGGTATTTGATGGCGTCTTCCGGCTTGGCGAACTGGGCCGAGGCCGGTGCTGACAAGGTGATTGCGGCTGCAGTGAGAACAAAGGAAGCGAGAGTTTTCATGGTTTTCCTGTGGTGAGTTTAGGGAAGTAGCAAATCATTGATCGAGAGGGGTCGGAAAAAGTTCACCCAGGCGCTTGAAATCAGGGAAAACACCGAGTTGGCAAACCGCATTCAATCCCTGAATGGGTTCAACCGTTTGGAAAATCATTTCTTGACCAGCGACTTCTATTTCGCTTCGTCCCGCGCAGGCAACGTGCGCAGATAGGCCACGACGGAGGCCAGATCGGCGGGGTTGAGTTTGCTGGTGCTGTTGTTGATGACTTCGCTCATGGGGTCTACGGCCACGTCGCCATTGGGTGCAGTGCCCGAAGTCAAATACTCTTTCAGCTCGGCATCGCTCCATTTTTTGAGTCGGGTCGGTGTGAGATTGGGCACTTTTCCCTCTGGAATTTTGGCGCCGGCAAACAGTTGAGACTTGTCGGGGCCACCCAGCGCGTTGCGCGGCGTGTGGCATTCGCTGCAATGGCCCAGCACATTGACCAGATAGGCGCCACGTGCCTCAGGCGGTGCAACAGGCGCTGTGGCGCTACCGGAGCCGGGCGTGAAAAACATCATCTTCCAGCCACTGACCAAAATGCGCAGGCTGTAGGGGAAGCGCAATTCATGCTCCCGGTTCACCTGTCGCGTTGGCGGCAGGGACTTCAAATAGGCCCACAAGTCCTGCATGTCCGAATCGGCCATCCCGGTGAAAGACGGGTAGGGAAAGGCCGGAAAGTAGTTGGAACCATCGCGACGCTCGCCATGGCGCAGGGCCCGTTTGAAATCGGCCTCACTCCAGGAGCCCAGACCCGTCTCTTTGTCCGGCGTAATATTCGGCCCATAGAAGATGCCAAAAGGAGTTTCCAGTGCGCGGGTGCCAGCAAACGGGACCGAGCCCGGTTGGGTCGCAGTATGGCAGCCCCGGCAACCGGCGGCGTTGGCGACATACTGACCTTTGCCCGCATCGCCCTGGGCATCGGCGACAGTCGCACCCATCACCAACAGAGCGCCCAGCGTCCAATGGCTGATTTTCAGAAATGGAGAAAATGATTTCATGTTCTTAGGCTCAGGTGGTGAATGGAAGCGACTCCGGCATGCCCGGATTTTGACCGGATTGGACGTGCGCCGTCATTGCAAAGTTCAATTTAATTATGCTGCAAGCTTGCTACCGACGATGAACCAGGCTGGCCCATGGTAAAGCTGTCATCCCCCGAGCAGTCTGAAGAACTGGAGGCGGTGCGGGAACTGATGCGCGAGTACGCCCGCTCGTTGAACGTGGATTTGTGTTTTCAGGGGTTTGAGGATGAGTTGGCCCATTTGCAGCAGCACTACGCGGCTCCGCGCGGTGTGGTGCTGACGGCGCATGTGGATGTTGCTCTGGCCGGTTGTTGCGCCCTTCGCCCCCTGGATTCCGTGGACTACGCCGGTGCCAGCGAAATGAAACGACTTTACGTTCGACCTGCGTTCAGAGGCTTGGGCCTGGGCCGTCAGTTGGCGGAAGCCATTCTGGATTTTGCCCGCGCTTGCGGCTACGCCTGTGTATTGCTGGATACCTTGAGCGATATGGAGTCTGCCAGAACCTTGTATGAAGATTTGGGGTTTGAGGAAATACCGCCTTACTACCACAACCCAATTGCTGGCGCGCATTACCTCAAAGTGAATCTTGGGTAGCCGCTCTACAACAAAAGCCCTTGAAGTCCCCGTGAATTATCAATAGTTTGCTTTCAATACCATAGCAAAACAAGATCACCCAAACATTCGTTTCTGCGCATTTTCAAGGTGCAATCGCATGGCGGCACCCGCCGCCTGAGCATCTCGCAACTTCAGCGCCTGAACAATGGCCAGGTGTTCGGCCTGAACCAAATTTTGGCGGGCAATGCTTTTGACCAGGGACATGTTGCGCATCAGTGTCATATTGAACACAACCTGTTGCTGCATGGATGCGATCACCGATATGAAGAACTGGTTTTTGGATGCTCGGGCAATGGCCAGGTGAAAGTCGAAATCTTCCTGCACCCCCAGCGCTTTTTCGGCGATGACCTTGTCCAACATGGTACAACGGCGGTCAATTTCCGCAAGATCAGCCCCGTCAGCCATGGTGGCCGCCAAGGCAGCAGCGCCAGACTCGGTCACGATGCGGAATTCAAAACAGCGTTGAATGTCAGAGATCGTTTCCAGAGGCGTGAAGCGTGGCAGGTCGGGGTCTGGCCGCTTGGTCACAAATGCCCCTGAACCCTGGCGGCTGGTAATTATGCCATCTGCCCGCAGTCGGGAGAGCGCTTCACGAATGGTAGGGCGCGAGGCCGAAAATCGCTGGGTGAGTGACTGCTCAGTCGGCAACTTGTCACCCTCAACCAGTTCCCCCTCCATGATGGTTCCCAGGATTTCGCGGTACACCCGGTCCACCAGACCAACGCCTTTGGGCTTGTTCATTACGAGTGACCTTGTCAATGAAAAGTCAAAAGTCGCGCTCGCTCGCCAACAACGCCCGCGCCGTACTTTGAATCTCGGCCACACGTTCAGCCGGTGAGGCGCTGAGCAGTGGCAAATGTGGGCCCATATTGGCCACCCCCGACAAAGTAACGGCGTCATGCAAAACGCGAATCAGGGAAATTGAATCCCGAAGCGTTTCAAGAGGCATGAAGCGGTCAAAGATGGCTTGGGCGTTCCCAGTGCCAGGCTGTTTCAGCGCTTTCAGCAAAGCCATGCAGGTTTTTGGTGCAATGCAGCCCGACCCGGTGGTGAACGATGCCAGGCCGAACTGACCCAGATGCACCAGGGTAGGCCGCTCACCCATCCCGCTGACGATTTTGGCCGTGGAAATGCGTGCAATCAAGGCTTGCAAATAGGGGTCCACAGCCGGGTTGTCACGTACCACTGCATATTTGACAGCCACGATGCGCCCTGAGTCCACCAACCGCCCCAGGGGTTCAATGTCGATGTACTGCTCACTTTTGAGGTACAGCGTAACCGGGATGCCCGCAGCATCCACACAACGCGAGATACCGTCGGCCACGCCCTGTGGTGTGGTGAACCCTTGCATGGGAAGGACCATGGCGGTGCGATAACCGGTCCCCCGCAGCAACTTGGCCTGATCCATCATCTTTCCAAAATCCGGACCGATGGCGGGAATCACGCGCGTCGTGCTGGCAGCGGCATCGGCAAGCAGGGCCAGCAATTCTGCATATTCCCCAATGGACGTGTGATACAGGTTGGCGTTGCCACCGTACAGCAATATTTTGAAACCGCCCGCCTCAATGTGACGAATAAGTTGACCGTTCTGCGCGGCATCGAGGGTCAGGTCAGCGCGGCGTGCCAACGGCGGCACGGCAAGGACAGACGCAGAAAATTCGTCAACCTGAAGGGGTGAAGTGTTCATGGAATGTCTCGTTGAATGATCGTTTTTCTAGACTGTGGGTTGTCAACGTGAGGCATGACGTTGGCTGTAAGGGGCTCATTTTTTATTGTAAGACACATATAAAGTTGTCAGGCAAATTATTTCCACCAACAACAACTTCAACCGCAGATGCACTACTTTTTTCGAGAAAAAATACACTTTGGCAGGGTTTTCTTGCTTGACATGAAAAAATTTGTCTGACAAAGTCGCAAGGCTTTTGATGCAGTTTGACCCTTAATTCGGAGACCCCACATGAAAGACAACGCAGAAAATACCGGCTTGCCACCGCTACAGGCTGGTGCCGACCGCCGAACCGTCCTTAAAGGATTTGTTGGCGCGGCGGCATTGGCGAGCGTCGGGCAGTCAGCCTTTGCACAGCAAGCCAAAGAAGCGCCAGCGCTGGCGAAAATGGCGGCAGATGGCAAGTTGCCCGCACTGGCGCAACGCATGCCGGCAACACCCATGGTGGTACAGGTCGAAAAAGTGGGTGCCTATGGCGGCTCACTGCGTCGCGGCCTGCGTGGTAGCTCCGACCACAACGGTATTTTGCGATTGGTGGGCAACCAGGGTCTGGTGCGCTGGAACCTGGCCTTCACCGAAGTGCTTCCTAACGTGGCTGAGAAATGGGATGTCAATGCCACCTCCACTGAATTCGTTTTTCACCTGCGCAAGGGCATGAAATGGTCAGATGGCAAGCCCTTTACGGCCGATGACGTTGTCTTTTCGATCGAAGACTGCGCCAAAAACACTGACCTGTTCAAAACGCCGCCAGGTACCCTCGTGATTGCGGGCAAACCGGCTGTGGTCACCAAAGTGGATGAAACCACGGTGAAGTTCACGTTCCCTACCGCCTACGCCATGTTCCTGGAACAACTGGCGACTCCGTTGGGGCAGTACCCCACGCTGTACCCCAAACATTACGGCAGCCAGTTCCATCCCAAGTACAACGCCAACGTCGTGGCTCAGGCCAAGGCAGCCAACATGTCCGACTGGACCGCCTTGTTCCGAAGCAAATGCGGCGACATCGAAATCCCTGCGCGCTGGGGCAATGTGGACAAACCCACGCTGGATCCGTGGGTCGTGACCGAAGCGTATTCCGGTGGCGTCACCCGCGTGGTCATGGACCGCAACGCCTACTTCTGGCAGGTGGACCAAAGCGGCCAACAGTTGCCCTACATCGACCAGCTGACCTTCAGCATTGCGCAGGATGTGGAATCGCTGATGCTCGACGCCCTGTCTGGCAAGCTGGACATTCAGGAGCGCCACATCGACTCGCTGCAGAACAAGCCCACGCTGTCGCAGAACCAACAAAAAGGAGGTTACCGGCTGATCGAACTGGAAGCGACCAGTGCGCAGCAGGTGCAGATCTACCTGAACCTGACGCACAAGGACCCGAAGATGCGCGAAATGTTCGGCAACAAGCAGTTCCGTCAGGCGTTGTCGCTGGGCATCAACCGCAAGGAGATCATCGATCTGGTCTACCTTGGGCAGTCAGAGCCCTACCAGACCGGCCCGCGGCCCGGCCACCCCTGGTACAACGAAAAGCTGGCCCGCCAGTTCACCAACTTTGACCCCAAGCAGGCCAACGAGATCCTGGACAAGATTGGCTACGACAAGCGGGACGCCCAGAAATTCCGCCTGCGCCCCGACGGTCAGAACGTGTTCTTCTCGATCGACGTGATCCCCACGCTCTATCCCGATGCGGTAGACACGCTGGAACTGGTCAAGCGCCACTGGGCAGACATCGGCGTCGACATGAAGGTCAACACCATCGAACGCGCGCTGTACTACACGCGTGGCGACAGCAACGACCACGATGCCGCCACCTGGCCCGGTCCGGGCGGACTCGACCCCATGCTCGATGCGCGCGACTACTTCGCCCAGCATCCCCAGGGCTCGCGCTATGCGATTCCGTGGACGATCTGGTATGTCTCGGGTGGCAAGGACGGACAGGAACCGCCAGAGAGCCAGAAGCAGCGCATGAAGCTGTACGACGATGCACGCGCCACGGCCGACCTGAAGAAGCGCGGCGAAGCTGATGAAACAGGTGTTCGACCTGTGTGCCGACGCGTTCGAGACCATCGGTGTCTGCCTGGCGGTCAACTCCTTCGGCATCGTGAAGAACAATCTGCAGAACGTGCCCAAGAGTTACCCCAACGCGTGGTCCTGGCCCAATCCGGGCCCGGCCCTGCCACAGCAGTTCTTCTTCACTAAAACCTGACCTGGCATCCGCCAGTCAGCGCTCGCCCGCGGGCATGCAAGGCAACAAGCCCGCTGATGGTTGACGCCACCAGCGGGTTTGTGCGCCAAATTCATTGGAATTCTGAATGTTAGTTTTCATCGTCAAACGACTGTTGTGGATGCTGCCGTTTCTGGTTGCCATCAGCTTTCTGTCCTTCGTTTTGATCCAGCTGCCGCCCGGCGACTATGTCACCACCTACATCGCCACGCTGGCGGCCTCCAACGAGGTGGTCGACCAGAACACTGCGGCCGATCTGCGCAACCGCTTCGGTCTGGATCAGCCGATGATCGTGCAGTACTGGAAGTGGATTTCCAACATCGTGTTTCATGGCGACTTCGGCCTGAGCTTCGAATGGCAGCAACCCGTGGGCGACCTGATCTGGGAGCGCATGGCCCTGACGCTGGTGCTGACATTCTCGGCCTTGCTGGTGACCTGGGGCATTGCGTTGCCGGTTGGCGTGTTCTCGGCAGTCAAGAAGTATTCGATTGCCGACTACGTGGTCACCGGCCTGTCGTTCCTTGGCCTGGCCATTCCGAGCTTCCTGCTGGCGCTGGTACTGATGTACATCGCGGCGGTCGAGTTCGGACAGAACGTGGGTGGCCTGTTCTCCGAGCAGTACCTCACCGCGCCCTGGAGCATGGCCAAGGTCATCGACCTGCTGCAGCACCTGTGGATTCCGGTGATCATCCTGGCCGTGTCCGGCACTGCCAGCCTGATCCGCGTCATGCGCGCCAACATGCTCGACGAATTGCACAAGCCCTATGTGACCACCGCCCGCGCCAAGGGCCTGTCCGAGTTCACGCTGCTGGTGAAGTACCCGCATGCGCCTGGCGCTCAACCCGTTCATCTCGACCATCGCCTGGCTGCTGCCCAACCTGGTGTCGGGCTCCATCATCGTGGCCATCGTGCTGAGCCTGCCGACCGCCGGGCCCGTTGCTGCTGCAGTCGCTGATGAGCCAGGACATGTACCTGGCCGGCGCCTTCATCCTGCTGATCTGCGCGCTGACGGTGCTGGGCTCGCTGGTCAGCGACATTCTGCTGGCGCTGGTTGATCCGCGTATCCGACTTGAGTGAGCGCCTACACCATGACCGCCGTCCGGCACCCCTTCGATATCGGCCGTGACGATGCCCGCCGACATCCCGACGCCGACTGGCCGTCGCCTCGCAGTGGCAACTGGTCTGGTGGGCGTTCAAGCGCCACCGCTTGGCCATGGTCGGCCTGATCGTCACCGTGGTCCTGTACGTGATTGCCGTCGTGCCGGGCTTCTTTGCCGTCAACGACCCATCGCAGCAGAACCCGTCGGCCTTTCACCCGCCACAGGCATTGCACTTCATCGATCAGCGGAGGATGGCGGCTGGTCGATTCGTCCCTACATCCATCCCTACGTGCTCAAGCGCGACCCGCAGCACGCTGGCATCCGTCTACCAGGAAGACAAGGAACGCAAGGTCTATCTGAAGCATGTTCGGCGAAGGTTACGAGTATTCGGTGCTGGGCCTGTTCACATCCCGCATTCACCTGTTCGCGTCGAGAGGAGCCGCGTCAGCCACTGTTCTTCTTCGGGGCCGACCGGCTGGGGCGCTGCGTCTACAGCCGCATCATGATCGGCACCCAGATCTCGCTGTCCGTCGGTCTGGTGGGCGTGATCCTGGCGCTGACGATCGGCATCGTGCTGGGCGGCATTTCCGGCTACTACGGCGGGCGCATCGACTTCGTGATCCAGCGCGTGATCGAACTGGTGCTGTCGCTGCCCACCATCCCGATCTGGCTGGCGCTGTCGGCCGCGGTGCCGCAGAACTGGCCCGCCACGCTGAACTATTTCATGATCACGCTGATCCTGTCGCTGACCGGCTGGGCACAGCTGGCCCGTGTGGTGCGCGGGCGCTTCCTGAGCCTGCGCACCGAGGAGTTCGTCACTGCGGCACGGCTCGACGGGGCGTCCGAGGGGCGCATCATCTTCCGCCACATGCTGCCGAGCTTTTGCAAGCCACATCATCGCGTCGGTATGTCGCTGGCGATTCCCGCCATGATCCTGGCCGAGACCTCGCTCAGCTTCCTGGGCCTGGGTCTGCAGCCGCCCACCATCTCCTGGGGCGTGCTTGCTGCGCGAGGCCCAGAACATCCGCTCCATCGCCACCGCGCCCTGGCTGTTTGCGCCCGGGGCTGCCGTCGTGGTGGCCGTGATCGCACTGAACTTCCTGGGTGACGGCCTGCGTGACGCCTCCGACCCGTACAACAAATGACCATGCGATCCAGGCCATTCACAGGCCGGCGCTGATCAAGCGCCGACCTGCTGCTCCAGGTGCGCGACCTGCGCACCCACTTCCCGATCCGCACCGGCGACCATCAAGGCGGTCGACGGCGTGTCCTTCGACGTCGAGCGCGGCAAGACCCTGTGTGTGGTGGGCGAAAGCGGCAGCGGCAAGAGCGTCACCGCCCGCTCCATCCTGCAGATCGTCGACGAGCCCGGCCGCATCGTGCAGCGGCTCGATGATGCTGCATCGCCCCGACGGCAGCAGCGTCGATCTGGCCAAACTGAATCCTCGCGGCACGGAGATCCGTGCGGTGCGCGGCGCCGAGATCGCCATGATCTTCCAGGAGCCGATGTCGTCGCTGTCGCCGGTGCACACGGTGGGCAACCAGATCATGGAAGTGCTGTTGCTGCACCTGAAGATGTCCAAGGTGGAAGCACGGGCGCGCTGTGTCGAGCTGCTGACCCAGGTGGAGATCCCCAACCCCGACAAGGCGGTAGACCGCTACACCTTCGAGTTCTCGGGTGGCATGCGCCAGCGCGTGATGATTGCCATGGCGCTGGCCTGCAATCCAGCGCTGCTGATTGCCGACGAGCCCACCACGGCGCTGGACGTGACGACCCAGGCGGAGATCCTGGACCTGATCCGGCAGCCTGCAGCAAGAGCCATGGCATGGCGGTGATGTTCATCACCCACGACATGGGCGTCGTGGCCGAGATCGCCGACCAGGTGATCGTGATGAACCACGGCAAGGTGGTCGAGACCGGCCCGGTGGACCAAATTTTCCATGCGCCGCAAAACGACTACACCCAGATGCTGATCGGGTCGGTTACGCAAACTCGGGAAAACGGCCGACATTCGTGTTCGCCGGGAAGCACCCGTGGCAAACCTGCAACCCATTCTGGAGGTGCGCGACCTCACCTGCATTTCGGTGGCGCAAAGTCCCCGACCAAGGCGGTCGACGGCGTCTCACTCAGCCTGATGCCAGGCGAATCGCTGGGCATCGTGGGCGAATCCGGGTCGGGCAAGACCACCATGGGCCGTTGTCTGCTGCGTGTCTACGAGCCAACCTCCGGCTCCATCAACTACCGGCGGCCTGATGGAACAGTCGTTGATTTGGTGACCGCCAGCAAACAGGACCTCAAACAATGCCGGCGCGAAATCCGCATGATCTTTCAGGACCCGGTGGGTTCGCTGAACCCGCGCATGACCGTTGCGCAAATCGTCGGCGAGCCTCTGCTGGTGAACGGCCTGGCCACCGGCAAGGAACTGGACGATCGTGTCGCCGACTTGCTGCAAAGCGTAGGCCTGGAGCCAGCCTGGCGTGAGCGTTATCCGCACGCGTTTTCTGGCGGGCAGCGCCAGCGCATCGGCATTGCGCGTGCCCTAGCGCTTAACCCGCGAATCATCGTTGCCGATGAAGCCACTTCCGCGCTGGACGTCTCACTGCGCTCGCAGATGCTGGACCTGCTGCTGAACCTGCAGGACAAATTGGGACTGTCGTTCATGTTCATCAGCCACGACATTGCAGTGATCCGCTATTTCTGCGATCGGGTCGCCGTGATGTACCGCGGCAAGGTGGTTGAGACTGGAGACACCGACCAGGTATGCGACGCCCCGACGCATCGGTATACGCAGGCCCTGTTGTCGGCCATTCCGCAACCCGACCCCCGGTTGCGAGGCATGCACAAACGGTTCCGCTACAACCCGCAGACCTGATCCGGCATGAAGATCACCGACATCAAAACTTTCTTGATGCATGTGGGCGCACCCGACCTCAAGGCCTGGGCGTCAGACAATGCATTTGGTTCGCAGGAAGTTTCCAAGGGCATTTCCGGCACCCGAAACTGGCTGTTCGTGAAAGTCTACACAGATGAAGGCGTCACAGGCATTGGAGAGTGCTCTGGTTGGCCCCGTGTGATCGAGACCGCCGTACAGGACATCAAGCACATCCTGATCGGCGAGGATCCCACGCACATTGAACGACTGTGGCAGCGCATGATGTCGGCCATCATGGCGCACGGAATGACCGGCACCGTCGGCTCTGGTGCGATGACCGGTATTGATATGGCGCTGTGGGACATCAAGGGCAAAGTACTCGGCGTGCCGGTGTGGAACCTCTTGGGTGGCAAAGTGCGCGACCGCATCCGGATCTATGCCCATGCCAATACCCCCGAAGTGGCACTGAGCTTGAAGGCGCGCGGCGTCACGGCGATCAAGTGCGGTGGCGTGTCCGATCCGGTGCGCAAGGTGGCTGCGTTGCGCGAAGCCATCGGCGATGACATGGACCTCATGATTGACCTGCACGGTCCGCCATGGCTCACGCCCGCAGACGCGGCGCGGCTTGCGCGGGCATTGGAGCCGTACCATCTTTTGTTCATCGAAGACCCCATCGCCCCGGACAACCTGGAAGGTTACAAGCGTATTCGTGATGCGGCCCACGTTCCGCTGGCGGCGGGAGAGCGCATGAGCACGATTTTTGGGGAACGCGAACTCATCACCTCTGGATTGATTGACGTCATTCAACCCGATACAGGACGCGCCGGCGGCATCACTCAAATGAAGAAGATTGCCGCTATGGCGGAGGCTTATCACGTCATGCTGGCACCGCATTCGGGTTCGCTCGGTCCGGTGGCTGAATATGCCGCATTGCACTCTGATGGCAGCCATTCCCAATGCCCTGTTTCTCGAACGCATTGAGGACGATTGGGAAGGGCGCGCCCACACCGTGGTGCCGCATCCGCTGTCGGTGGATGGCTTTCTGAAGGTGCCTGACGCACCGGGGCTCGGCGTGGACATTGACGAAGCCTTTGTCGCCCGTTTTCCAAGTCAGGCGAATCTGTCTGTGCAGGTGTCGGCTTCTTCGGGCTCCTATGCCCCGGGGACACACGACGAGAATGTTTACGTGCAAACGCGCTTGCAACGTGCGCGCTATTTTTCGGACAAAAAATGAAAATCGACAGATTGCGTGTATTCATGTCTCGTGACAAAGATCGGCCTCGCGTTATCGTGGCCATGGACACGGACGAAGGCATTACAGGCTGGGGAGAGTGCTACAACCATGGGCCGGACAAGGCTCTTTTTCCCCTGCTGGAGTACTTGGTCACGTTTCTCAAGGGGCAGGACCCAAGACGCATCGAATTCTTGGTGCATTACCTGATGCAGCAAACACGTTTTCCGCCCGGGGCGCTCGGTCTCGCTGCCATTTCGGCGATTGACCATTGTTTATGGGATATCTCGGCCAAGGCGCTCGGCGTGCCGGTTTACATGTTGCTGGGGGGTCACGTGCGCGATCGCGTACAGGTCTATGCGGGCATGTACACCGCGCCCGATGCCGCCCGCGCAAAAGATGAAATGGATGCGCTGAACGAGCAATGGGGCATCAAGGCGTTCAAGCTCAGCCCTTTCCGCATTGACATGCATCGTCATCGCTGGGGAGAGGTGGTGAAAACGTCGGCCGACTACTTCCGTTCTTTGCGTGAAACCGTCAGATCGGACTATGAGATTGCGTTTGATGCTCACGCCAAGATCTTTGAACCGACCCAGGCCATCCAACTGGGCAATGCGCTGGCGCCTTACGATCCTCTGTTTTATGAGGAGCCGATCCGGCCAGAGAATTTTGAAGCTTGGGGTGAACTAAAGCGCGGCCTTCAATGCACATTGGCCACGGGTGAGTCTCTGTACAGCCGGTTTGAGTTTTTGCGCCTGCTTCAGGTGCGTGGCTGTGACATCATTCAGCCGGATATCTGTGTTGTGGGCGGTCTGCTGGAGATGTGCAAAATTGCTGCCATCGCCGAGGCACATTTTGTGACCATTGCGCCGCATAACCCCATGGGGCCGCTGGCCACTGCCATCAATGTCCACTTCAGCGCGGCCCAGACCAATTTCCGCATCCTGGAATACCGTCTTCCGCAGGGACCTGGCTATGTGTACGGTACCGACGCCAGTGTTACCGCCGAAGATCGCACTATTGGCGCCTTTTATGTCAAGGACCCCTATCTACCTCAAGATGGGTACCTTGAACTTCGCCCCGACAGGCCTGGTTGGGGCGTTGAGATGGACGAAGCACTGCTTGGTACTGAGGAATACATCCACTGGGAGCGAAAAGTTCCTGTGAAGCCCGATGGCTCCACCTCTTACGCTTAAAACCGGGGTCGCTGGGGATTGAAGTCCGGGCGGTGTTTGCGCATTTCCTTCGCGTCGTCCCGTTTGCGAATACCGCATTCCAAATAGTTTTGATGCAACTTCGCCAGCGCCTTGCGGTCCAGTCTGACTCCCAATCCGGGTCCTGATGGCGGTGCAAGCACGCCGCCCTTGATATTCAATTTTCCCCCTTCAATGACTTCATCTTCCTGCCACGGGTAGTGCGTGTCGCAGGCATAGGTCAGATTGGGCAGTGTGACACCCACGTGGGTCATCGCGGCCAGGCTGATCCCCATGTGCGAATTTGAATGCATGGATATTCCCATGCCAAACGTGCGGCACATAGCAGCCAGGTGCTGCGTTGCACGCAGCCCGCCCCAGTAGTGGTGATCCGACAAGATCACCTGCACGGCATTCAACTGAACCGTTTTGGGAATATGTCCAAAAGCAATCGTCACCATGTTGGTGGCCAGCGGCATTGGGGAGAACTTGGCAACTTCCCCCATTTCTTCCAACGAACCCACGGGGTCTTCCAGGTACTCCAATAGTCCTTCCGAAGCCAGCAGCGGCATGATGCGCCGAGTAGTTTCAACCGACCATCCACCATTGGGATCGATTCGCAATGGATAGCCAGGGAACGCCTTTCGCAAGGCTTGCAGGCCTTCTATTTCTTCGTCAGGGGCAAATACTCCGGCTTTTAATTTGATGGAGCCAAATCCATAGTCGTCAATCATCCGACGTGCTTGTTGCACAAGTTGCGACGGCGTCAGGACCTCTCCCCACGTGTCTGTGGGATAACCAGGGTCTTCTTTGTGCTGGGCAAATTTGTAAAACAGGTAAGCACTGTAAGCCACATGGGGCCGTACCGCACCACCGAGCAATTGGTACAACGGCCTACCCAAAATCTGGCCCTGCAAGTCCAGGAAAGCCACTTCAAAGGCGGCGACAGCGCTGGCTCGGGCTTTGTCGCCCGCAGGTGGAAACGCTGCCCCGGTATCGGGGTTTGTGCCTACCCTTGCATAGACTTCTTTGGTCAGTGCATTCAGGTCAAAGGGGTCCAAGCCAATGAGATGGGGCGCAATTTTTCCAAGGTCACTGAGGGTGTCCAAATCGCCATAACTCTCGCCCAACCCCACGTGCCCATCAGCGGTTTCAACTTCAATGATGCTGCGCAGAGCCCACGGCTCATGCACACCTGCAACGTTTAACAACGGTGGGTCGCGAAATGCTATGGGTGTGACGCGAACGAAAGTGATAGTTGAGGTTGACCGCAGCACAGATGGCTTTCGTAGGTTAGTCTAGCAATGTGAAACTGATGTCGCCTGTCAGGCATTCACCGGGGTGTAGAGAATGGGTACCCGTTTGCTTAACACCTCGAGCTGCCAAGTTGAACCCATTGGCGACGTGGCTGACGGGTTCCAGGCACAAGTACGTGGCGCTGTCGGGACGATGAACGACCAAATGGCTGAATACTGGATCGGCCTGCATCCTGATGCGATGGCCATGTGGCAAGCCCAGATCCAGCGATCCCGACCAATCACCGATGTAATCCGTCATGCCACCATGGGGCAAACTGCGGGCTTGCTCGTAGCGTTCATTGTCGGCCAATGGTCGCGATGCCTGGGCCAAATACTCGGATGTTGCAGGCCAAATGGTGCCGGCTGAGTAGGCCAGCAGGGCATCCGGCTCATGTTGAAAGTAGGGGTGCAGTCCAAATCCGGCGGGCATGATCCGACTATCTTCATTCCACAAACTCAGGCGTATTCTCAGGGAGTATTTGGTCAACTCAAAAGACTGCCCTGCACGATAACGCCACGGCCAGGCAGGGCCAGACGCGCTTTTCAACTCGAGATCTGCCGTGGTGTCCGAACTCGCAACCACGCGCCAACTTTGAGCGTGCGCATTGCCATGCAATGTATGGGGTGCCGAAGCAGGATGGGGAAGCAGAGAAACCTCTTCATCGCCAAAGCTTAACTTTGCATCGGCAATGCGGTTTGAATAGGGCATCAAAGGGTAGATTCCGCCTTTGGCCCAATGAATGGGATCAAAGAAATCTTCCGGGTAGGGATACAACACCTCTGCCGAGGTTGAAGAATCAGTCACCAACGACAGCGACGCAACCCGCCCCCCCGCATGCGGCAAAAGCCGAGCACTGGCACCCTCAGAACGCAGTACCAGGATCGAACTCATGCTGACAACTCTGAGTTGCCGTTATGTCTTTGCCTGCGCCAGCAAGGTTACAGCATCACTCACTTCAAATTTGCCGGGGCCTTCAATGTTCAAAGCACTGACTTTTCCATCTTTGACCAACATGGAATAGCGATTGCTGCGCAGCCCCATGCCTCGTGAGGTCAAATCCAACGTCAACCCGGTTGCCTGGGTGAAGGCAGCGCTGCCATCAGCCAGCATGCGAACCTTGCCGTCTGATTTTTGATCGCGCGCCCATGCGCCCATGACGAACGCATCATTGACGCTGACGCACCAAATTTCGTCAACGCCAGCCGCTTTCAATTCGGCAAAGTTTTCGACATACCCAGGCACGTGTTTCGCCGAACATGTGGGCGTAAATGCGCCGGGCAAAGCAAACAAGGCGATGGTTTTCCCGGCCGATGCTTTGGTGACGTCAACAGGGTTTGGGCCAATGCTGCATCCATTGCCTTCGACTTCCGAAAACTCCATCAGCGTCGCTGCGGGAAGTGTGTCGCCTACTTTAATCATCATGTGCTCCTGGTTCCATAAATAGGTTAAATAATCTGACTAAGATTTGCCCATTTTCTGGGCAATATTCCTGCGTTCGGATGGCACATTTTTTCATGCAAAGCCACCAACGAAAACGGCTCACATTGTGAGCCGTTTTCAATATCCCGTGCAGGGCAACGTTTTAATTCATTAAACCGCAGCTGCTTTCTCGACCAAGCGGGTAGCAACCCAGTTCTTGGTTTTAGAAATGGGACGGCTTTCTGTAATTTCGATGAGATCACCCAATTTGTACTCACCCTTTTCATCGTGGGCGTGGTACTTGCTGGACTTGCCAACGATTTTTCCGTAAAGCTCGTGCTTGACGCGACGCTCGATGAGCACCGTCACCGTCTTGGCACGCTTGTCGCTGACCACCTTGCCGACCAAGGTGCGCTTGAGGGATTTTTTAGCTTCCGTCATAAAGGCTCCTTATTTGGCGGGGGTTGCAGCATTTTGCTTCTCGACAAGAATAGTCTTGGCGCGAGCAATGTCACGACGCGCAGTGCGCAGCGTGGCCGTGTTGCTGAGTTGTTGAGTTGCTTTTTGCATACGCAGGCCAAAGTGGGCTTTTTGCAGCTCTTTGACTTCCGTTTTCAGACCGGCAACGTCTTTGGTACGCAGTTCAGTAGTTTTCGTCATCTCAATCTCCTGATCACTGGCCCATCATCCGCGCCACGAAGGTGGTACGCAACGGCAGTTTGGCAGCAGCCAAACGGAACGCTTCACGCGCCAACTCTTCGGGAACACCGACGATTTCGAAAACGATTTTGCCGGGCTGTATTTCAGCCACGTAGTACTCAGGGTTGCCCTTGCCGTTACCCATCCGCACTTCTGCAGGCTTTTGGGAAATTGGCTTGTCAGGGAACACACGAATCCAGATACGACCACCGCGCTTCACGTGGCGGGAAATCGCACGACGTGCGGCCTCAATCTGGCGGGCCGTCAAACGGCCACGGTCCGTGCATTTCAAACCGAAATCACCAAACGCAACCGAGCTACCCCGGGTTGCGATGCCGGTGTTACGGCCCTTTTGCTCTTTGCGGTACTTGCGACGCGCGGGTTGCAACATAGTTATTCTCCTTTTCCGTCAGCTGTTGCAGCTGGCGCGGTTACCTTGCGGACGCGCTTAACGGCGGTTTTATTGGCATCAGCCGTAGCTTCAGCGGGTTTGTCGCTGCCGTCAGCCGGCGCGGTGTTACCACCGACTGGGCGACGAACTGCGGTTCGTGCAGGTGGACGATCAGCACCGGGACGGGCACCGCCACGGTCATCACGACGGGGACCACGTGGGCGACGATCTTCTTCAGCGCGAGGCTCAACAGCGGCAGGCAGGTCGTTACGACCCAACGTGTCACCCTTGTAGACCCAGACCTTGACGCCAATGACGCCGTAGGTGGTTTTGGCTTCAGACGTACCGTAGTCAATGTCAGCACGCAAGGTGTGAAGTGGCACGCGACCTTCGCGGTACCACTCACAGCGAGCGATCTCAATACCATTCAGACGGCCAGACGACATGATCTTGATGCCCAAAGCACCCAGACGCATGGCGTTTTGCATGGCACGCTTCATGGCGCGACGGAACATGATGCGCTTTTCGAGCTGCTGGGTGATGCTGTCAGCAATCAACTTGGCATCGATTTCAGGCTTGCGGACTTCTTCGATGTTGACTGCAACGGGCACGCCCAGTTGTTTGCCGAGTTCTCGCTTCAAGTTCTCGATGTCTTCGCCTTTTTTGCCGATCACAACACCCGGACGAGCCGAGAAAATCGTGATACGTGCATTCTTGGCAGGACGCTCGATCAGAATGCGTGACACCGAAGCGTTTTTCAACTTCTTCTTCAGGTATTCACGAACCTTGATGTCTTCGGCCAGCATGCCGGCGAAGTCTTTGTCATTGGCATACCAGCGAGAAGACCAGTTGCGGCTGATCGACAAGCGAAAGCCGGTTGGGTGGATTTTTTGTCCCATATTTCCGAGCCTCTTTCAGTTACCAACCGTCACGTACACATGGCACGTGGGTTTTCTGATCTGGTTACCACGGCCTTTTGCGCGGGCAGTGAAGCGCTTGAGTGAGGCACCTTGCTCGACGAAGATGGTTTTCACCTTCAGCTCGTCGATGTCAGCACCGTCGTTATGCTCAGCGTTGGCAATGGCAGACTCCAGAACCTTCTTGATGATCACGGCAGCTTTTTTCTGCGTGAATTGCAAGATGTTCAGGGCTTGATCAACCTTTTTGCCGCGAATCAGATCCGCGACCAAACGACCTTTGTCTACCGAGAGGCGAACGCCACGAAGGGTTGCACGAGTTTCCATGTTCAACCTTCCTTATTTCTTGACGACTTTTTTGTCGGCAGGATGGCCCTTGAAAGTACGGGTGAGTGCGAACTCGCCCAACTTGTGGCCAACCATTTGATCAGTGATGTAGACCGGCACGTGCTGTTTGCCGTTGTGCACCGCGATGGTCAAGCCGATGAACTCGGGCAAGATCATGGAGCGACGCGACCAGGTCTTGATCGGCTTTTTGTCTTTGTTGGTGACAGCCTTATCGGCTTTAGCCACCAAATGATGGTCGACAAACGGACCTTTTTTGAGAGAGCGAGTCATTTAACGTTCCCCTTACTTCTTGCGACGCGACACGATCATGACCTGCGTGCGCTTGTTGTTACGGGTACGGTAACCCTTGGTCAGATTACCCCAAGGATCGACTGGATGACGGCCTTCGCCGGTCTTGCCCTCGCCACCACCGTGAGGGTGATCAACGGGGTTCATCACCACACCGCGAACGGTCGGGCGAATACCCATCCAGCGCTTGACACCGGCCTTGCCCAAACGGCGCAGGCTGTGCTCTTCATTGGCAACTTGGCCAATGGTGGCACGGCAGTCGATGTGAATCTTGCGAACTTCACCCGAGCGCATACGCACTTGGGCGTAAGTACCTTCACGCGCCAGCAAAGTTGCCGATGCACCAGCGGAGCGAACCACTTGAGCACCCTTGCCAACTTGCAACTCGATGCAATGGATGATGGAACCCACCGGGATGTTGCGAATCGGCAAGGTGTTACCAACGCGAATCGGGGCTTCAGCACCATTCAGAATGGTGGCGCCAACCTCCAGATTGCGCGGGGCAATGATGTAGCGACGCTCGCCGTCCGCGTAACACACCAGCGCGATGTGGGCGGAACGATTGGGGTCGTACTCAATGCGCTCAACCTTGGCTGGAATTGCATCCTTGTTGCGCACAAAATCAACCACGCGGTAGTGGTGCTTGTGACCACCGCCCTTGTGGCGCGTCGTGATGTGACCGTTGTTGTTGCGGCCAGCGTGCTGGAATTGAGGTTCCAGCAGCGGTGCAAACGGCTCACCTTTGTATAGGTGATCACGCGAAATCTTCACCACGCCACGACGGCCTGGTGAGGTTGGTTTCATTTTGATGACAGCCATGATTACGCAGCCTCCCCACCAATGTTCAGCTCTTGACCAGGCTGCAGCGTCACATAGGCTTTGCGAATGTTGTCGCGTCGGCCGATGGATTTGCCAAAACGCTTGGTTTTGCCTTTGGTATTGACTACCGACACGCCCTTGACTTCAACCTTGAACATCAACTGCACAGCAGCTTTGATTTCATACTTGGTCGCGTCTTGCAGCACTTTGAAGGTCACCGTGTTGCTCTTTTCAGCGATCATGGTGGCCTTTTCAGACACCACAGGCGCGACCAGAACCTGCATCAGGCGGCCTTCGTCAAATTTGGCTAGTTGTGGACCGTGGCTCATGCGAACATCTCCTTGAGTTTGTCCATGGCAGCCTTGGTCACCAACACCTTGCGGTAATGTACCAACGACACCGGATCGGCGTAACGGGGCTCAACCACCAGGATGTTGACCAAATTACGGGAAGCCAGGTACAGGTTTTCGTCGATTTCATCGGCGATCACCAATACGGATTCCAGGTTCATGGCCTTGAATTTGGCAGCCAACGGCTTGGTCTTGGGAGAGTCCACCTTGATGGAATCAACCACAGCCAAACGCCCTTCGCGAGCGAGTTGCGAAAAAATCGAAGCCATACCAGCGCGGTACATCTTCTTGTTGATTTTCTGGCTGAAGTTTTCGTCAGGCATGTTCGGGAAAATACGACCGCCTCCGCGCCACAGAGGCGAGGACGTCATACCGGCGCGAGCGCGACCAGTTCCCTTTTGCTTGAACGGCTTCTTGGTGGAGTGCTTGACTTGTTCGCGGTCCTTCTGGGCACGGGTGCCTTGGCGCGCGTTAGCCTGGAAAGCAACCACAACCTGGTGAACCAGATCTTCGTTGTAAGCACGACCAAAAACGGTTTCCGGCACGTCAAACTTGGACGTCGCCTGACCTTGGTCATTGAGGAGTTCGAGCTGCATCAGTTCGCTCCTTTCGTGGCTTCATTCTTGACTTTGACCTTGATCGCATGGCGAACCGTCACAAAGCCACCGGCAGAACCGGGGATTGCGCCGCGGATCATCAGCAACTGGCGGGCTTCGTCGATGCGAATCACGTCAAGGTTTTGCGTGGTCTTGGTGACATCGCCCAAATGACCCGTCATGCGTTTGCCAGGAAACACGCGACCGGGATCTTGAGCCATACCAATCGAGCCAGGTACGTTGTGCGAACGGCTGTTACCGTGAGACGCACGCTGAGAGCTCATTTTGTGGCGCTTGATCGTGCCGGCGTAGCCTTTACCAATGGAGGTGCCTTGCACATCCACTTTTTGGCCCACCGCAAACACGGCACCTGCTGGCACCACGGCACCGGCTGCGTATTGGGCAGCAGCGTCAGGGGTTAAGCGAAATTCCTGAATAACTTCACCAGCTTCAACGCCTGCTTTCGCAAGGTGGCCAGCGGCTGGCTTGGTGACACGCGATGCTTTGCGTGCGCCGAACGTTACCTGCAGGGCAACGTAGCCGTCGTTCTCTTGGGTCTTGACCTGGGTCACCCGGTTGTTTGACACGTCCACCACCGTGACGGGAATTGCATCCCCCTCGTCGGTGAACAGGCGCATCATGCCAACCTTGCGTCCCAGCAACCCTAAGCGATTGCTTTGACTCATTGTTTTCTCCGTAACTTTCACCGCTGCAACTTCAATTGGCTACAGCATCTTCTTGCGAAGACCAAAAGTGAAAGACTGTTAATAAAACTCCGCTCAAACGCTTGCGCAAATTTGGCAGAGCCTTGGATTATAGCGCGGACCTCAAGACAGAGCAAGTAATTGACCCCGCCCTTGCGTAAACAGGGCCAAGTGACCGCAGTTTGCAGCGCGATTACTTGATCCACAAGCGCACGGAATCCCATGCGCGACCCAAAATTCCGGCCTGTTCGACGGCCTCCAGCGCCACCAAGGGGACGCTGGCTACGAGCTGCTCGCCGACCATCACCTTCAAACTGCCCACCGCCTGCCCTTTGGCAAACGGAGCCACCAGTGGGTCGGGGCGAACCACTTCGGTTTTGAGTTTGCCGCCACTTCCAACGGGAACGGTGACCACGATGGCTTGGGTGCGGCCCAACTTAAGGATGGGCTCTTTGCCTTTCCAGACTGCAGGCGAGACCACGGGCTGATTGGCGTCAAAAAGTTTAACCACGTCAAACGCGGTGTAGCCCCAGTTCAACAGCTTTTGAGATTCGTTGGCGCGGGCGTTTTCGCTGGAAGTGCCCAACATAATAGACAGGAGGCGGCGGCTGCCCACACCCGGCAATTCGCGTTTGGAAGTAGCGATCAGGCAATAACCGGCTGCGTCGGTGTGCCCGGTTTTCAGGCCATCCACCGTAGGGTCACGAAAAAGCAGTGAGTTGCGGTTGTTGCCGTTTGACACTGGCGTACCCGGGTAGCTGTATTTTTTGACGGCGTAGTAACCGATGTAATCGGGGAAGTCGCGCATCAAGCGTGTGGCCAGGACACTCAAATCCCGCGCGGTCGTGGTGTGACCCGCCTCGGTCAAACCTTCAGGGTTTTTATAGGTGGTGGACTTCATGCCCAGTGCTTTGGCCTGCTCGTTCATGAGCGCCACAAAGTGTTCCACGGTGCCCCCGACTCCCTCTGCCAGGGCCATGGTGGCGTCGTTCCCCGACTGAACGATCATTCCCTTGATCAGGTCCTCCACGGGCACCTGCATTTTCGGATCGATGAACATGCGGGAGCCGGGCATTTTCCAGGCGCGCACACTCACGGGAAGGGTTTGTTTGAGGTCGATTTTTTTGGCGTGCAGTGCGTCAAACACCAAATACGCGGTCATCAGCTTGGTCAGCGATGCAGGCTCCACCGGCGAATCGACATCCTTTTCAGCCAGTATCTGGTTGGCCGTGACGTCCAGCAGCAAATACGACTTGGCGGCAATTTCGGGTGGCTGTGGTGCTTGCGCTGCGGCTGACACGCTGAAAACGG
This sequence comes from uncultured beta proteobacterium, assembly GCA_963750805.1. GTDB lineage: Bacteria > Pseudomonadota > Gammaproteobacteria > Burkholderiales > Burkholderiaceae_C > JANYCG01. The sequence continues at coordinate 28,509 of CAVVSV010000063.1, read as the reverse complement.
CAGCAGTGACCCACACAATGGTCGAGACGATGGAAGAGACAAGGGATTTCATAGGATTCAGTGTTGCCCATGTGAGTCGCGAGAGCAGGCGCACATGGAAGGAACAGGCCATTTGCTACAGTTGCGATAGCGAACTATTGTTATCTGACGGGGACTTGGGCATATTTCAAGTCACAAACACGCCGAAGTGAGCCGTTCAGGCGCTTAACGGCCCAAATGGGCAGGGGTGAGCAGACGCTCCACCACCTTGCCGTTTTTCAGGTGCGACTCGACAATCTCGTCAATGTCCTGGGTGTCCACAAAGGTGTACCAAACGGCTTCCGGGTAAACCACCGCGACGGGACCTGCTGCACAGCGATCCAGGCAACCCGCTTTGTTCACCCGCACCTTGCCCGGCCCGGACAAACCGGCGGCTTTTACTTGGGACTTGCAGCGATCAAACCCTTCCTGGGCATGGTGTTGGGAACAGCTTTCTTCGCCATTTTTTCGTTCGTTCAGGCAAAAAAAGATGTGCCGCTCGTAGTAGGACGTGGATGGGGGCTGGTTTTCATTCATCCCTTTATTTTAGTTTTCCCGCTCGCGCCCCAGAATCAAGGCCAATCCGTATCCCAGGGCGGCGTAAGGCCAGAACCAGCCGAGCCACTGAACCACACCGTGAAACCGGATGAATCGCCCCTGCTCCCAGGCCATCAAGGTCTGCGCGAAGTACGGGCTGGCGGGTGCCTGGTTGAGCAGGCTCAAATAAATGCCCAAACACAGCAATACCAGCCCCGCACTGCCCCGACGGGGCAATGGCGTCAGGCCCAACGCGAATACCAGCGCGGCCGCCAGGCCGATCTGAACTTGCAAACTGACCCATCCCCAGGCATGGGCAGGGCCATAACTGAGTGCCCAGGACAGCGCCGTCGCAGCCACGCCCATGGCAAGCAATCCCAGGGCAAATATCGCACGGCGTGCCGTGGTCCGAATAATGCAAAAACCCAACAGACAGGGAATCAAGGCGCCCAGCAAAACACAAACCAGCTCGGTGCCAGGCACCATGGGCTGCAACTCCACATCGCGCACGGGCAGCCAGTCCAAAAATGGCGTGTCAAGTAAAAATTCCGCCAAAGTCGCTTCCAGTCTCTCCATGACTTGCCCCAAGCCCAGCGGAACCACGGCGGGAAACAAGAGCGCCACAGGCCACAGCGCCAGCAGCACCAACCCACCCCGAGCATCGGGCACAAACCAGCGCTCGCGAATCCGGCTCCAGCGTGCCAGGGCGCCGGCTTTTTCCAGCAGAGCGGCCAGCAACGCGCCCACCCAGCCTCCGGCTGCGTTCAACACGAAATCAACATTGGACGACACCCGGCTGGGCAGGTAGCTTTGCAGTGACTCCATGACCAGCGAGACCACCGCCGCCGTCAAACTGGCCCACAACACCGGATGCGGGCTGCGGGCGGTCCGAAGCGCGCTCACCGCCAGCAGGAACCCAAAAGGGGCATACCCGACCACATTGATCGCCACATCAAAACCTGTCCAGTATTTGGGAAGTGGCTGCCAAAGGTAGGCCCAAGGCTCGATGCCCTGGTCGCGCCAATCGGCAAAAGGATACAGGCTGGCATAGACGATAAGTCCGGCGTACAGCAGTGCAAGCGGCCAGGCAGAAGTTTTGTGCATCTGCAAGCGAGGGCTCAGAAAGGCTTGACCACCACCAAAATAACCGCCGCAAGAAGCATCAGCACCGGTGCTTCATTGAACCAGCGGTACCAGACATGACTGCGCCTGGCAGTGCCTGCCGCCAGTTTTTTAAGGAGACTGGCGCACGCATGGTGGTAGCCGATGACCATCACCACGATTGCCAGTTTGGCGTGCATCCAGCCGTTGCCCGGCCCGCGTCCAATGCCGTAACCCACCCAGAGCCACAAACCCAACACCAAAGCAGGTACCGCCAGAATCGTGGTGAACCTCAGCAGCTTGCGCGCCATCAAGAGCAGGCGATCGCGCTCGGCTACCGACTCCGGACTGACCATCGCCAGATTGACAAAAATTCGGGGGAGGTAAAACAGGCCGGCAAACCAACTGGCGACGAAGACGATGTGAAACGATTTAACCCAAAGCATGCTCCGAGTTTATGGCAACCACACAAATGCAAAACCCGGCTTCTTCGGGCAAAAAAAACCCCAGCACGTGGGCTGGGGTGGTAAGCCTATTTGCTGTCACACATCAAGGCCCCGCTCAGGGAGGAAAAGCGGGAGGCGGCGAACCGCCCACGCGCAATTTAGCAAACTTTTCAGCCGCATTCAAGTGGTTGCGAAAAAAAAGGGCATTCAAGCGAAAATGCTGGGGCCCGGTATTCCCCAGAGCCTAATCGATCACCATGACACACTTTGCCCCTTTCCCTTTGGGACGCCCACGCCGCCTGCGTCGGGACAGCTTCACCCGAAACCTCGTGCGCGAAAACGCGGTGACCGCCCATGACCTGATTTACCCCGTTTTTGTTGTTGATGGAAAACAACAACGCGAAGCCGTCAAGTCCATGCCCGGCGTTGAACGCTTGAGCCTGGACCTGTTGCTTCCAGTCGCCGAGGAATGCGTGAAGTTGCAAATTCCGGTGATGGCGCTGTTTCCCGTGATCGACCCAGCGCTGAAAACCCCGGACGGTCGCGAAGCCATGAATGCCGAAGGCCTGATTCCCCGCGTGGTGCGCGAACTTAAAAAGCAGTTCCCCGAGCTGGGCGTGATGACCGACGTGGCGCTGGATCCCTACACCAGCCACGGGCAGGACGGCCTGCTGGATGACGACAACTACATCATGAACGACGAAACAGTCGAGGTGCTGGTGAAGCAGGCTCTGACCCAGGCACAGGCGGGCGTGGACATCGTCGCCCCCAGCGACATGATGGACGGTCGCATTGGCGCCATTCGCCACGCGCTGGAAGCCAACCACTTCGTGCACACCCGCATCATGGCCTACAGCGCCAAATACGCCAGCGCCTTTTATGGCCCGTTTCGCGAAGCGGTCGGCTCGGCCGCCACCTTGGGTAAAGCCAACAAAAAGGTCTACCAGATGGACCCCGGCAACAGTGACGAGGCCCTGCGTGAGGTGGCGCTGGACATCGCCGAAGGGGCTGACATGGTGATGGTCAAACCCGGCATGCCCTACCTGGACATCGTGCGCCGCGTGAAGGACGAGTTCAAGGTTCCCACCTTCGCCTACCAAGTGAGCGGCGAATACGCCATGCTCAAGGCAGCCGCCCAAAACGGCTGGCTGGACCACGATGCCGTCATGATGGAAAGCCTGCTGGCCTTCAAACGTGCCGGTGCAGACGGCGTGTTGACCTATTTCGCACTTGAAGCGGCCCGGTTCATCAACACCAATGCTTCAAAATAAATAGCAACTTATTGATATTTGACGGGGACTTAAGGCACAAATCATCATGCGCGTATTCAGCATCAGCCCTGGCAGCGTCACCGAAACGGGTGAATTGCCTGCCCAGTGGCCCACCTTGAATGGCACAGGCTACCTCTGGATCGCCTGCGCGCGCCGTGAGTTCGAGGTCATGCAGACGCAAATTCAGGCCACCCTGCAAGGCCTGTGCGGTGTGCAACTGGTGGACCTGCACATCTCCGACCTGATCAACAACCAGTTGCCGTCCCATTACGACTACACCTCGCAGTACGACATTCTGATTTTTCGCCGGCTGGCAGCGGGGACCAGCGAGACCGACATGAGCCATCCCGGTGAGCCCCTGCACCAAACCCCCAAGCGCAGCGGGCCACCGGTGCTCAAACGCATTGACACCAGCCCGGTCGGTTTCGCCGTGTTTGACCGGGTTCTGCTCACCGTGCACCCCACCGATTGCGCCGTGCGTGACGCCTACGCCGCCAAGCTGCAGACGGCTGCATCCGCTGAATCGCGCGCGTCGGGTGCCCGCCTGCCGACCAGCCCGCCTGACCTGATGCTGCGCATCGTCAACCAGATGGTGGACGGCTTTCTGGAGCTGCGCCGCGAACTGACACGCCAGTTGGACCACTGGCAAAGCGAGCTGATCAATCCGCGTTCCCGCTTCAGCAACTGGAACTCGATGCTGGACACGCGCCTGTCGCTGCACCACCTGGATGAAATCTGCGAAGACCAGCGCGCCGCGCTGCAAGACTGGCTGGAGGCGCTCAAGACGTGGCCTGATGCCACCACGCCGTCAGAACAGCGCGACCGCGACTTGCTGCAAGTGCGCAGCCGCGACGTGCTGGAGCACATTGAACGGGTGGTGCATCACGTTCAGCGGCTGGAGCAAAGCGCCGAGACCGCCGTACAGATTCACTTCAGCGTGCAGGGCAGCCGCACCAACGACATCATGCGCACCCTGACGGTACTGACGGCCATCTTTTTGCCGCTGAACCTGATCACCGGTTTCTTTGGCATGAACTTCGAATTTTTGCCTTTGATCCACAACCAGAAGGCTTTTTGGTGGACCTTTTCCTCGATGCTGGGGATCGCCTTGATCACCTTCCTTTTCTTCTGGCGCAAGCGATATATCGCGCGAACCGCACGCTGATGGAAGGCGCACCGCCGCCTTAGATCAATGGCGCAACGATCCCTTCCTGCGCAAATACCCGCTGCACCGCCGGCCGGGCCAACACGCGTTGCAGATACGGCCCCAGGTTTGGGTAACTGCGGGCGGGGTGGGATGAGAAATTGCGCGTCCAGCGGCACAGGGTGAAGATGTAGGCATCCAGCAGGGTGTAGTGGGCTCCCATGAACCAGAACTCAGCCCCCGCGCTTTGGCTTTGCGCCCGCGCCAGTTCGGCTTCAAGTTGCGTCAGCAACTCACCCACCCGGGCCTGCGCCTGGGCTTTGACTTCCGCCGCACCCGCGGTGTTGCCTGGCGCAACATAGCGTTCCGGGTAAAAGTAGATGATCAGCGCCGGCTGCAGGGTGTTGGTCAGCCACATCAGCCATTTGTAGAAATGGGCGCGCTCTTTTGTTCCAACAGCGGGAGCCAGCCCGACCTGTGGGTGGGTGTCACTCAAATGCAGACAGATGGCCGCGGCCTCGTACATCACCAGATCGCCATCGCTCATCGCGGGCAGCAGGCCGTTGGGGTTGAGCCTAAGGTAGGCGGGTGCTTTGTGCGCGTCGTGGGCGCGGTCAACCAACACCAACTCGTACGGCACGCCGATTTCCTCCAGCACAATATGGGGAATCATGGCGGCCGTGCTGGGGTAGTAGTGGAGCTGGATCATGACTGGGTCTTGGTGGAAGATGGGGCAAGAAAGAACATTTACCTGGGTTCACGCACGCCAAACCAGGTTGCCCCGTTGTTCCAGGCGATGTTGCGGGCCACGTCGGCGGGCAGGTCACCCAGCCATGCGCGGTAGCCCTTCATGGTGTCGTCGTAATACAGCCAGCGCTGGTTGACCCAGGTGTCGGAGCCGACCATGAATCGGTTGGGGTACTTCAACAGCAGGGCGCGCCATTCAGGGCAGAGCTTGTCACCCTCACAAGTCAGGCCGGGCCGGTAAGACAACTCGCCCATCAATCGCGGGTATTTGGCAAACAGCGCATCCACCCGCGCCGCCGGGGCACCGCCAATGCCCGTGTGCGCCCAGATCAAGCGGGCACCTTTGTCTTTGTTCAGGCCCTTCGTCGGCGTGTTGGCCAGCAACAAGTCGATGGCCACATCGTCCACATGCGCCAGCACGGCCAGGTTTTTATCGTCAGCCAGCGCCATCAGTTTTTTGGCAATGGGGCCGTTGGCATTGGCGCTGTCATACAGGTGAAATTCGCCAATGCCCAGGTACGGGCCACTGGCCGTGCCGCGGGCCAGCTCCGTTTGCACCATGGTGTAGATGGTTTCGTCGCGAAACCAGTTGTCGTAGTCGGCACGGTTGCGGTACAGGCGCACAAAGGGCAATACCGTCAGATCGCCCTTGCTGGCATCCGCTGCCAGCGCCTTGGTGCCGTCATTGGGGCGGGAATTGGCCAGCACCGCCTTGACACCGTTGCGCTGGATGCGCGCCAGCACGTCGCTGATGGGGTGTGGCCCGCTCTGGCCGTTCCAGGCCTCTTCGTTGTAGTGAAGGTGGGCGTCAAACAGCGGGCCGGTGTACGGCGTGGCAGCCATCGCCCCACCCGTCACGGCAATCATTGCTACCAATTCAGTAGCTGACTTCATCCATTCGACGGGGACTTTCGACATGAAAGCCACCCAACTCAACCCACATGCTTCGCAAAAAACGCCAGCGTGCGCTCCAGCGCCAGTTTGGCGGCAGGTGCATCGTAGGAGCCCCGGTGGTCGCAGTTAAAGCCATGGTCGGCCGCGTAGATGTTCACCTCCACGCCAGGCTGGGCGGCTTTGAACGCGTTGACGCTGTCCAGGCTGATCCAGTGGTCTTTCTCGCCAAAGTGGGCCATCACCGGCACCGTGGGCTTGCGGGCGGGTTCTACGCCTGACGTCATGCCGCCACCGTAATACGGCACGGCCGCACTCAGCCCGGACAGCAAGCAGGCCGAGCGCCAGGTCAGCAAGCCGCCCCAGCAGTAGCCCACTATGCCGACCTTGCCGTGCGCGCTGGCGGCGTTGATGGTGGCCTGAATGTCCTGCATCACCAGCGGTGTGACCAGGTTGCCGTTGGGGCTGGGCAGGCTCTCGATGGCGGCTTTCAGAGCCTGGCCGGCCGTCATGTCGTCTCCCGAATAGCCCAGATCCACCCCCGCCTTGACGCGGTGAAACGTGGCCGGGGCAATGGCCCAGTAACCTTGCGCGGCATAGCCGTCTGCCACCGCGCGGATATGGGTGTTGACGCCAAAGATTTCCTGCAAAACGACGATGGCCCCTTTGGGTTTGCCTGCGGGCTGGGCCACATAGGCAGGGAAGGTAAAGCCGTCGGCGGAAGTGATCTGGATGGTTTCTGACATGGTTTTACTTTCAACAGACATGACGGGGTGATTCAAAGACATTGGGTTCAAAAAGAGGTGATGTACTCCGCCGGGTTCAGGCGGTGTTGCAAAAAGTCCAGCCGGTCCTGACCCCAGAAAATCTCGCCGTCCACCACATAACTGGGCGCGCCAAAGACGCCGGCGTCAATGGCCGCCTGGGTGTTGGCGTCGTAGGTTTTTTGCACGGCCTCACTGCGGGATTCTTCCAGCCGCCCGGCGCTCAAGCCGCATTCGGCCAGAAGGGCTGCCAGCGTGTCGGGGTTGTTGATGTCCTGCTCACGCTCCCACACCGTGGCAAATACCAGACCGCTGAGGCGCATGGCCGCCTGCGCGCCATCAGCCGAATTCACGGCAATGATGAGCCTTGCCGCGTTGTCGCCCGCGACCGGGAAAAATTTGGGTTGAACGATCAATGGCAAACCCAGCAAATCGCGCCAGCGAGCCAACTCCACCAGCCGGTAGGCCTGACGCTGCGGCGCGCGCTGGCCCAGCGGCAATCCGCCGGAGGCCGGGAAGACCCGGCCATAGTCCGCCGGCATGACCCTGACCGTGGCTTGGGCGGCCTCTGCAATGGCCGAAAAACGAGCGTGACCGAGGTAAGTCCAGGGGCTTTGTGGCGTGAAGTAGTAGTCAATGGTGGGCAACAAGGCGGGCTCCTGTAGGGAATGGTTGGGTCAAAGCGGCCGCCACAATGCGGCTACTATCGGGCACCCAAGACGTGCATTTTTACCCTGAATTGCCAAGCAGCGCACAAACCCGGAATCAGCCCCTATGAAACCCATCGCACTCATCACCGGCGGCTCACGCGGCATTGGCGCCGCCACCGCCCTGCTGGCCGCTCAAAAAGGCTTTGCCGTCGCCGTGAACTACACCGCCAATTCTTTGGCCGCTGACGAGGTGGTGCGGCAAATCCGCGCGGGGGGTGGCACCGCCATCACGGTGCAGGGGGATGTGGGCATCGAGACCGACATCCTGGCCATGTTTGCCAAAGTGGATGCGAAGCTGGGACCATTGACTGCGCTGGTCAATAACGCCGGTGTCGTGGACGTGGCTTCTCGGGTGGACGCCATGAGCGCGGCGCGGCTCAAACGCATGTTTGACATCAACGTGCTGGGCAGCCTGCTGTGCGCCCGCGAGGCTGTGCTGCGCATGAGCAACCGGCATGGCGGCGCGGGCGGCACCATCGTCAACCTGTCCAGCGTGGCGGCCAAGCTGGGCGGGCCGGGCCAGTATGTGGACTACGCCGCCAGCAAAGGTGCGATCGACACGTTCACTATCGGCCTGGCCAAAGAGGTGGCCACCGAGGGCATTCGCGTCAACGCGGTTCGCCCTGGCATCATTGAAACCGACATTCACGCCAGCGGCGGCGAGCCCGATCGCGCCCGGCAAATGGCCCCCATGGTGCCCATGCAACGCGCAGGCAGTGCCATGGAGGTGGCGCAGGCCATTGTGTGGCTGATGACGGACGAATCCAGCTACTGCACCGGCACCATCATCGACGTGGCCGGCGGACGATAAATCCAAAAGGGCTCCCATGGACTTCAAACCTCTGGTGACGCTGCTGGCCATCGTGAACCCGCTGGCCATCGTGCCGTTTTTCATTCACTACACCCAGGGCTTCACCAAAGAGCAGCGCAACCGCACGATCCTGATTTCGTCCTACACCTGCTTCTGTGTGATTGGCATCAGCGCATTGCTCGGCTTGCAGATTCTGGCGTTTTTTGGCATCTCGCTGGCCAGCTTTCAGGTAGGCGGAGGCATGTTGCTGCTCACGTCGGCGCTGTCAATGTTGAATGCACGCCCCGCCGAGGACAAGTCCAACGCCGAAGAACTGCACGACGCCGCCACCTCCGCCGCCACCTCGGCGGCGCGCACCAGCATCGCCGTGGTACCGCTCACCATTCCGCTGCTGACCGGCCCGGCCACCATGTCCACCGTGGTGATCTACGCGGACAAGGCCAAACACATTGTTCAGCTCGCAACGCTGGTGGGTTACGGCCTGGTCATTGCATTGGCCACCGCGGCATGTTTTGCCGCCGCGCAGCCGATTGCCCGCTTTCTGGGCAAGACCGGCATCAACGTGATGACACGGTTGATGGGTTTGATACTGGCCGCTTTGGCAGTGGAAGTGATGTCGGACGGGCTGGTGAAGCTGTTCCCGGTGCTGGGGCGGGGCTGAGCATCAAAACAGCCTCAAGTCCCCGTCAAAATTCAATAGTTTGCTATTGTTTTTGAAGTAACTTCACCAACTGGTTGCTGGTGTTGCGCAGGCGCTGGGCCAGTAGCTGGGTGAGTTTGACCAGCAGTTTGGCGCCCACAGCCGGGTGGTTTTGAATCAGATGTGCGACGCAATCACGCGTCAACACACCGGCTTCGACCACCTCGATGGCAATGCAGGAGGCATAGCGGGGAGCGGCATCCAGCATGGACATTTCACCCACAGCGGCCCCCTGTTTGATGACTGCAAGACGTGAAGGGGCAACAATGCCGGCGCGATCCGATTTTTTGGTCACGTCCACCGTGCCGCTCAGGATCAGCATCATCCAGTCGCCCACATCACCTTCGCGAATCAGCGCCTGACCGGGTTGCGCGCGCACCAGGGGCATGAGCTTGCCCAGTTCGTCGGCTTCGGCCGGGGACAGGTCTTCCAGCAAAGCTGCTTCATGCCGCCACTTGGGGGCATGGCTGGACAGCTCGTCGCACACGCCAAGGACTTCCAGCCCGGCGCTTTTCAATTGCTCTTCGATGGACATCAGCGACATGGCGGGTGTGGCGTCAAGGTCTTTGCTTGCGTCTCAATGGCATCAGCGCAGCTGCTGTAGCCATTGGTCCAGCTCCAGCACGGCCGCATCGGTGGCCGCCGTGAGTGCACGCGCGCCACCCGCTGCATCGGCGCTGGGCGCGGGGCTTTGCACCACAAAGGTCTTTTGACCAATCAGCTTCTCGCCGGACCCACCGGACTGCAAAACAGTCGCCCGCAAGCGCACCAGCCCGGCGCTGGCGGTGGTGGATTCAAACAACTGGCTGAATTCTTCCAACTCCAGGCGCAACGCCACAGGGATCGCACCCGCAGCCACACTTTCACCCGGATTGAGCACCGCGCGGCGCAGGCTCAGGTGCTCGCGCACACGCTGGCGCACCAGTTGGGCTGGGGCCATGCTCCAGCGCGCCTGGGCGTAAGGGCGCAACACCAGGGCATCGGCATAAGCCAGGCGGTACAACAGGGCTGTGCTGTCCAGCGCGGCGTTGGCTTCCACGTCGGCCAACGCCAGTGGTGGCAAGGGAGCCATGCGGTTGGTGGGTTGAATCGTCAGCGCGCCCGGGCCAAAGTCGTACACCACCGCGCGGGGGGGCGCACTGGGCAGGGCGCATGCCGTCAGCAATGCGGTCAAAACCACAGATGCAGCAAGAAACAGGGCCCTAGTCCCCGTCGGATATGCATAGTTAGCTATATTTTTGGTAGCGGTCATGGTGATGTCCTGCGCTGTGTCCAGTGTGATGGGGCCGTGCTTGAAAGGATATAAACTTGGTTCAAGGTCTGGCGGATGGGGCAGACGGCGCGGTAAAACCCGCCTCTCCCGGCCCCGGCAACACCGGGCCGTTGCCAAAGATCAGCGCCTGCGGGTTGTCGTTCACCGCGTTGACAGCACGGCCCAATTGGCGCGCCGTGCGGGCGGCTTCTTCGGTCGTGCGGTTCACGCGCGGCAAGGTATTGGCACTGAGCGATTGCCCCAGGCCGGTGAGCGAGTCACTGCTTTCACCCAGCTTGTCCAGCAGCCCTCCCGGCTTGGTGAGGGACTGCGACACCCCCTTGAACTCGGCCGCGGACGCCTTGGCCTCATCGGCACTGGCGCTCACACTGTCTGAGGTGGCTTGCATGGATTTGAGCGTTGTGCTCATGTCTTCGGCCAGTTTGGGCAGGTTCATCTTCTCCGGACCAAACTGCGCATCCAGAATTTTGTCGGCATTGGCGGCAAATTTTTGTATGCCATTGGCGGCCAGGCCAAAGCTCTCGACGGTACCGAAAAGGGCTTTCTGATGGGCGGGGTCCAGCAACTGGTTAAGGCGACGGCTGGTTTCCTCAATTTGAACCAGGATGGTCGTTCCCTGGTCTGACAGCTTGGACAACAAACTGGGCCGCATGGGAATGCGAGGCGCCGTGGCGTCCGAAGAGACCAGCGCTTCTTTGGACTCACCCGAGTCATCCAGCTGAATGAATGCCAGGCCAGTCACGCCCTGAAACCCCAGCGTGGCAAAGGTGGAGCGGGTGATGGGGGCCAGGTCGTCGGTCGAGATGCGAATCAACACATTGCCCACGGTGACGGGGTCAAAACCAATGCTCATCACCTTGCCCACATTGACGCCCTTGAAGCGCACACCTGCCTGGGGCTGCAGGCCGGTGACCGCCTCACGGCTGGAGAGTTCGTAGACGCGGTGCTCACCCGTGTCGCGTGTCAGCCAGACCGCCATAGCCACCAGCAGGCCAGCCACCAGCAGCACAAAAGCCCCGGCTGCAAAGGCGTGGGATTTATTTTCCATAAGACACTTCCTCTACCAATACTTTCAATTTTGCGTTCATACCGCGAACGGGTATTCGCGCAACAACTCCATCGCCCTCTGGCCCCGCTCGCCCAGGAAAAAGTCCTGAATGAACGGGTGCGGGAAGGCAATCACATCTTTGGGCGCACCACTGGTGATGACCTGTTTGTCGGCCACCACGGCAATGCGGGTGCTCAGCTCAAACAGGGTGTCCAGATCGTGCGTGACCATCACCACCGTCAGGCCCAGTTCGCGGTGCAAAGAACGCAGCAGCGCGCAAAAGGCGTCGGCACTGTCAGGGTCCAAGCCTGCGGTGGGTTCATCCAGCAGCAGCAGTGGCGGGTCCATGATGAGGGCACGCGCCAGGGCCACGCGCTTGACCATGCCACCCGACAAATCGGCGGGCATCTTGTCGGCGTGGGAACGGTCCAGCCCGACCATTTGCAGCTTGACCAGGGCTGTGTCGCGCACCAATGATTCGGGGAAGGTTTTCAGCTCCCGCAGGGGGAAGGCAATGTTGTCCAAAACGCTGAACGCCGAGAACAACGCGCCATGCTGGAACAACATGCCCACGCGGCTGGCGGCACCAATCTCACTGAGTTGATTCGCTGGTTTGCCCAGCACCGTGACTGTCCCCCGCGAGGGTGCCACCAGCCCCAGAATTTTGCGCAGCAGCACGGTTTTGCCAGAACCCGAGCCGCCCACGATGGACAGCATTTCACCCGCCTCGATGCGCAGGTTGAGGTTTTTATGGACGATCGCTTCCACCCCGGCCGTGCGAAAGATGGACCACAGCCCCTGGATTTCAACCACGGGCTGTGTTGAGGGCTGAGCCGCAGCGCTCATATCCCCACGTCCTTGAAGACCACGGCAAACAGGGCATCCACCAGAATCACCACGGTGATGGAGGTGACCACGGAGGCTGTAGTGCCCTCGCCCAGGCTCTCGGTGTTGGGTTTGATGCGCAGACCGTAGTGGCAACCAATCAAGGCGATCAAAAGCCCAAACACCACGGATTTACCCACGGCCAGCGTCAAATTGGACGCCTGAACGGCCGCCGGCAGGGCCGTGGCAAAAAATGCAGGCGTCACGCCAATGACCAGGTCTGCGGCCAGCATGCCACCCGTCAGGGCTGCCACCGTGGTCCAGACCGAGATCAGTGGCATGGCAATCGCCATGGCAATGGCACGGGGCATGACCAACCGGTAACCCGGCGCAATGCCCATGACCTGCATGGCATCCAGCTCTTCGGTGACACGCATGACGCCAATTTGGGCCGTGATAGCCGAGCCGGAGCGCCCGGCAATCAGGATGGCGGCCAGCACCGGGCCCAGCTCACGGATGAGTGAGATGCCCAGCAAATCCACGATAAAGGCATCGGCCCCAAACTGCCGCAATTGCTGCGACACCAGGTAGGCCAGAACCACCCCAATCAGAAACCCCACCAGGGCTGTGATGGGCATGGCCGTGGCCCCGATGCGGTACAGGTGGCCTGACACATCCCGCCAGGGGCCATCGCCGGGGGAGCGAACCAGACGGCACAGATCCAGCAGCAATTGACCCAGCAGGCGAATGAGGTCACGGCCATGGTCCAGCCCGTGCAACACCAGATCGCCCCATCCCAAAAATCGTTTCCACACACGATTGCCCAGGCGTTGCAGGGCTGACTGGGCCGATGGCGCGGGTACAACCACGGTGTAGCGGGCGACCCTCTCCAGAATGGCGCGGTGTGCCGGCAAAGCCTGGACGCTGGCGGGCCACTGGCGGCCCCAGGTGTTCCAGAGCAACTGCGCGCCCGTGTGGTCCAGGCTTTGCATCTCACGAAGGTCCCACGACTGGGGGCCCGAGAATCGCTTCAAATCCGCGCTGATGGACGACCAGGCCTGCGGTTCGGCCAGGCGGGCCGCCGTCCAGCGGCCCAACAATTGTGCGCTGGAGCCGTCTGCAGTGGCTTGCGACTGGATGCGGGGTGTCAGGTCCTCCATGGTGATGCGGTAGCGAAATTCTCGTTAAAAGTTGTAAGCGGTATCGTACCCTGTGCCGTGCAAAATAAGCGACCGGCCCTACACGCCCCTGACACGCCCCAAATAGACCCCAACCACCATGAATACGCCCCTACCTTCAACGACAAACCCGGCTGAGTCAATCCCACAAACTGGGGGTGATCTGTCCAACTCGGGGGAGCTTCACATTGAGCAGCGTGGGCCCGTGCTGCGGCTCACCATCACCCGTGAAGAGCGACGTAACGCGATGAGCCACACCGTGCTGGCCGGCATGACGCAAGCCATCAACACCGCACAGGGCAACCGCGATGTGCGCGCCATCGTCATCACCGGCGCGGGAAGCAAGGCGTTTTGCGCCGGCGCGGATTTGCAATCGGCCAAAGCCTTCACCACTGACTATTCAGAGCCGCAAGGCCATCTGGCTCAGCTGCTGCGCGCCGCCAAAGCCAGCAACGTGCCGCTGATCGCGCGCGTCAACGGGGCCTGCATGGCCGGCGGCATGGGCTTGATGACCATGTGCGACATGGCGGTGGCGGCGCGTCACGCGGTGTTTGGCCTGCCCGAGGTGAAGGTGGGCGTGTTCCCCGCACAGGTGCTCAGCGTATTGCAGCACCTGATTCCGCGGCGCGTGCTGGCCGAGATGTGCCTGACCGGTGAGCCCATCACCTCTGCCCAGGCGCTGGAATTCAACCTGGTGAACTATGTGCAGGGCGACGACGAGGCCGATGTCGACGTGCGCCTGCAATGGCTGCTGGACCGCCTGCTCGACAAGTCCCCCGCCGCCATTCGCCGGGGGCTGTACACCATGAAGAAAATTGAGGCGATGGCGTTTGAGGAATCGATGTCCTTCACCGAGAGCCAGATTGCGCTTTTCACGCTGACCGAGGACGCCAAAGAGGGGCAGAAGGCGTTTCAGGAGAAGCGCAAGCCGGTGTGGACGGGGCAGTGAGCCAATAAGGCAGCGAGCCCGCAACGCAATTCCCTAAACACATAAAACAAAACCCGAGACAAGCCATTTCATGAGCGACACCACGTTTGACTACATCATCATCGGCGCCGGCACCGCAGGCTGCCTGCTGGCCAACCGCCTGAGCGCTGACGCCTCCAAAAAAGTGCTGCTGATTGAGGCCGGCCGCCGCGATGACTATCACTGGATTCACATTCCCGTGGGTTACCTGTATTGCATTGGCAACCCGCGCACCGACTGGTTGTTCAACACCGAACCCGAGGCGGGGCTGAATGGCCGCGCACTGCGTTACCCGCGGGGCAAAGGGCTGGGCGGGTGCAGCAGCATCAACGGCATGATTTACATGCGGGGCCAGGCGCGCGACTACGACCAGTGGGCCCAATTGACCGGGGACGATGCCTGGCGCTGGGACAAGGCCCTGCCCTATTTCAAAATGCATGAAGACCATTACAAAGGCGCTACCCCCTTGCACGGCGCGCAGGGTACGCTGCCTGAGTTGATGACGGACAAGAGCAATGCCTATCAAAAAGTGCTGCGCCATCGCAAGGCAGGGGGCGAGTGGCGCATCGAAAAACAACGCCTGCGCTGGGATGTGCTGGACGCGTTCTCGCAAGCCGCTCAGCAGGCGGGGATTCCTGCCACGGAGGATTTCAACCGGGGCGACAACGAGGGCGTGGGCTACTTCGAGGTCAACCAGAAACAGGGCTGGCGCTGGAACACCGCCAAGGCGTTTTTGCGGCCTGCCTGTTACGCCCGCCCCAACTTCGAGTTGTGGACGCTGGCGCAAGTTTCCAAACTGGTGATTGAAACCCGCCCTGACGGCAGCCAGGTCTGCACGGGCGTGCAAGTACAGGGTGTCGGCGAAACCGTGACCGCCCACGCCAGCCGTGAAGTTCTGCTGTGCGCAGGCAGCATTGCGTCCCCCCAGCTATTGCAGCTCTCGGGCATCGGACCGGGGGATTTGCTGCACAAACACGGCATTGAGGTAGCGGTGGACGCGCCTGGTGTGGGCGCCAATTTGTCTGACCATCTGCAAATCCGCGCGGTCTACAAAGTCAGGAATGTCAAAACACTCAACACGCAGGCCAACAGTTTGCTGGGCAAGGCCAGGATCGGGCTGGAATATGCGCTCAAGCGCACCGGGCCGATGAGCATGGCGCCCAGCCAGTTGGGTGCCTTTACCCGCAGCGACCCTACCCAGACGCACCCCAATCTGGAATACCACGTACAACCCTTGAGCCTGGATGCGTTTGGCGAACCGCTGCACAGCTTCAACGCCTTCACCGCCAGCGTGTGCAACCTGAACCCGACCAGCCGGGGCACCGTGCAGATCAAAAGCCCGCTGTTCACCGACGCGCCGGCGATTGCACCCAACTACCTGAGCACCGAGGAAGACCGAAAGATTGCCGCCGACTCGCTCAAACTGACCCGGCATATCGTGGCCCAACCCGCTCTGGCTGCCTACCAGCCGGAAGAATTCAAACCCGGTGTGCAATTTGAGACCGATGCCGAACTGGCCAAGTTGGCGGGTGACATTGCCACCACCATCTTTCATCCCGTGGGCACCACCAAAATGGGCACGTTGAGCGACCCCATGACCGTGGTGGACTCGCGCCTGCGGGTGCGGGGCAAAAGTGGCCTGGTTGCCGGCTTGCGCGTGGTTGATGCGGGCGTCATGCCCTCTATTACCAGCGGCAACACCAACTCGCCCACGCTGATGATTGCCGAAAAAGCGGCGCAATGGATCGTGGAAGACGCCCACGCTGCTGCACTGGGGTAAGCCTTGAAAGGGTAAGCGCTAAAAGGGTAAATCCTGATGCGCCAAATGGGTGCCGGCTTTACAGTCATTCCAACTCGCAGTCTGGCCAAAAGCCTGGCGCGCAAGAGAGGCCGAGGAGACTGGCAAGCAACATCAACAAATCATTCACGCGTCCACAGCAGACGCGTTTTAGAAAAGGCACCGGCCAACCCGGTGCCTTTTGTTTTTTTGGGGACAATTGGACGATGGAATTGTTCATCGTGTCGTTGGCCTCGCTACTGGCCGGTTTTGTGGATTCGATCGTGGGCGGTGGCGGCTTGATTCTGGTGCCGGCCATGTTTGCGGTGTTCCCCACCACCCACCCCGCGACCCTGTTGGGCATCAACAAAGGCGCTGCCATCTGGGGCACGGGGATGGCCACCTGGCAATACAGCCAGCGCGTTCAATTGCGCTGGCAAGCCTTGATGCCTGCCGCGCTGGCCGGGTTTCTGTCCTCATTCGCCGGGGCCTGGCTGGTCACCGTGGTATCGCCCGGTTACCTGCGCAAAGCACTGCCCTTGGTATTGGTGGCCGTACTGATCTACACGCTGGCCAAAAAGGAACTTGGGCAAACCCATGCGCCGCGCTTCTCTGGCCGAACGGAAGCCCTCGTCGCGACAGGGATTGGCGCAGTGCTGGGACTCTACGACGGTTTCTTCGGTCCGGGCACGGGCAGTTTCTTCGTGTTTTTGCTGGTGCGCTTGTTGGGCTATGACTTTTTGAACGCATCCGCCTCGGCCAAGCTGCTCAACACGGCCACCAATCTGGCGGCCCTGATTTTGTTCACGCTCAAAGGCTACATCTGGTGGCACTTTGTGGCCGTCATGGCCGTGGCCAATGTGGCAGGCAGCATGGCGGGGACCCACATGGCGCTCAAACACGGGGCTGGCTTTGTTCGGGTGGTGTTCATCGGCGTGGTGGCGGTGTTGATTGTGAAAACCGGCTATGACGGATTCCTTCGTTAACCCGCCTGAAAAACCCCACTGCTACGAACTATGTAGCAAACTATCCTTTGCTGGCAAGGACTAACGGGGGTTTTTATTCGAACTGACGGGGAGAGCTGGTGCAGAGGCGCTGCCCGCCACGGGCACGGGTACTGACACGCCAGAGGCACCGGCCACCGTGCTGGCGGGCCAGGGCATCTCTGCCACGGTTCGCGGTTTGCCGATGGGGGCCGGGGCCTGCGCTTTCTGGACTGCGGCCAGATCTTCTTCACTGGGGAAGATGCCCTTCAGCCAGTAGTCAAACACGCGTCGGGCAATGGGCGCCGAATTGGCACCACCGAAGCCAGAGTTCTCCACCACCAGGGCCAAAGCGATTTGAGGTTGCTCGGCCGGTGCAAACGCCATGTACAGCGCGTGGTCGCGGTTGCGTTCGGTCACCTTGGAGGCCTCGTATTTTTCGTTTGCCTTGATTTGAACCACTTGGGCCGTGCCTGTTTTTCCACCGCTGGTATAGGGCGCGCCTTTGAAGGCCTGCGCACCCGTGCCCTCGATATTCACGCCCACCATGGCCTCGCGAATCACCGCGATGTTGGCGGGTTTGGCGATCATTTCCCCCATCGTCTCGTGAAGCGTGGTGGTGGGCGCGTGGGTCAACACATCGACCACCTGCTTGACCAGATGGGGCTTCATCTTCATGCCGTCGTTGGCCAATGTGGCCGTGGCCGAGGCCAGCTGAAGCATGGTGAAGTTGTTGTAGCCCTGGCCAATGCCCAATGAAATGGTTTCACCGGCGTACCACTTTTGTTGTTCGGGCCTTTTATAGGCCTTGCGTTTCCACTCGGTGGAGGGCAGCAGCCCGCGCACTTCGCCATGAATGTCAATGCCCGTCAACTCGCCAAAACCGAAACGTTGCATCTGATCATGGATCACGTCCACACCCAGATCGTTGGCCAGCATGTAGTAGTAGGTGTCACAGGATTGCACAATGGAACGGTACATGTTGACCAGGCCGTGGCCACCCTCTTTGTCATCGCGAAACCGGTGCCCACCAAACATGAAAAAGCCGGGGTCGCTGATGGTTTGTTCAGGCGTGCGTTTGCCGGTTTCCAGCGCCGCCAAAGCCATGAAGGGTTTGTAGGTGGAGCCTGGAGGGTACGTGCCGCGCAGCGCCCGGTTCAGCAAAGGTTTGTCCAGGGACTCATTCAGGCCGATCCAGCTTTCAGAATCAATGCCCTCCACAAACAGGTTGGGGTCAAACGTGGGCTTGCTGACAAAGGCCAGAATCTCGCCCGTCTTGGGGTCCATGGCCACCAGCGCACCCCGTCGGTCGCCAAACAGGTCCTCCACAAGCTTTTGCAACTTGATGTCGATGGCCAACACCACCGTATTGCCGGGTGTGGACGGGCTGCTGGCCAGCTTGCGCACGGCCCGCCCACCGGCCGACGTTTCCACGGAATCGACACCCGTGGTGCCATGCAATTGCGACTCGAAACTTTGCTCGATGCCCAGCTTGCCGATGTATTCAGTGCCCCGGTAGTTGGTCTGGTCTTCGTCCGGCCAGTCTTCCATGGCCTTTTTCTCGGACTGGTTCACACGCCCGATGTAGCCAATCACATGGCTGCCCAACTCACCATAGGGATAACTGCGAAACAGGCGCGCCTTGATTTCCACGCCGGGAAACCGGTAGCGCTGGGCCGCAAACTTGGCAACCTCTTCGTCCGTCAACCGGGTGCGAAGGGGCAGGGACTCGAAACTCTTGGACTCTTCCGTCAATTTTTTGAACCGCTTGCGGTCGCGCGGCGTGACGTCTATCACTGCAGCAATTGCGTCGATAGTCTGCTCGATATCGCCCACCTTGGACGGCGTGATCTCCAGCGTGTAGGCCGAGTAATTGGTGGCCAGCACGACCCCATTGCGGTCCAGAATCAGCCCCCGATTCGGCACAATGGGCACGATGGCAGTGCGGTTGTTTTCGGCCTGTTCCTTCAGGTCCTCGTGGCGAACCACCTGAAGATAAACCAGGCGTGCAATCAGCAGCAGAAAACACACCACCACCACAAAGCTGGCGACCAACACACGCACGCGAAATCGCGCCAAATCCCGCTCAACATTGCGGAGTTCAGTCATGCTGGCGTTTGAGACAGAACAGACAATTTCCCGACGGGCCGCCCTTAGGGAAATTGGCCCCCGCGGGGGGCAGCGACCACACGAAGTGAAGGAGCGTGGGGGTCATAAAGGCCTGTTCGCATCCGGATCGGGGGTTCTGCGCTGGGGCAACAACAACAAAACGCTGGCGACAGGCCACAGCAAGGCTTCAATCAAGGGAGGAGCCAACATCCCCAGCCCCGGAAAATGCCCCCCCCCCATCATGCGCAACACCAACTCGATCAGGTGCATTGCCACAAACAGGGGAAGCACCTGAAGGGCCTGTGAGGGCACCGAAAACCAAAGAAGCCGCCGGTGAATGGCGATGGCCAGGAAGCTCAGCACGGTGTACGCCAAGGCGTGTTGCCCCAACAGGCTGCTCTGGTGCACGTCCATGCAAATGCCAAAGAAAAATGCCGTTCCAATGCCCACCTTGAGCGGTTGATGAACGCTCCAGAACACCAGCACCAGGGCCAGCAAATCGGGCACCCAGGCTGCGCGGCCCCACAAGCCCATGTTCTGCAACATGTCCAGCAACAGGGCGGCCAACAAGGTGCCCCAGATGAACAGTGGGTTGGCAGGTAACAGCAGTTGCTGCCCGGGGCGCATGATCATGGTGCAGCCCTCATGGTGAACAGGTCATTTGCGTGCCGCCTTCTTGGCAGGCAGGGCTGCAACGGGTTCGGGCGCGGGTCGGGCTGCCACCTGGCTGGTCACGGGCGTTAGCACCATGACATGGGCCGTCCCCGAAACCAATGCGACCGGCGTGCAGTAAATGCGGGCGAAGGCCGTGTCAACGCGTCGTTCGACCCGGTCGACCCTGGCCACCGGCAGGCCCGGCGGGTACACCGCGTCCACGCCACTGGTGGTGAGAATGTCACCTGCCTGCACATCAGCGTTGGCGGCCATGAATCGCAGTTCCAGTGAGCTGGCATGGGCGGCGGCATCACCAAACGCGATGCCACGCGCCCCGGTGCGTGCATTGAGCACGGGAATGGCCTGGTCACGGTCAGTGATCAAGGTCACTTCACTCACGGTGGTGTAGACCCGTGTGACCTGGCCCAGCACGCCCGCTTCATCAATCACGGGGGAGCCTGTTTCCACGCCATGCGTCAGGCCCTTGTCAATAATGACTTTGCGGGTGTAAGGGTCGGCGGCGTCGTACAACACCTGGGCGGCCTGAGCGGGCGTCGTGATGCGATCTTTGAGGTTGAGCAACTTGCGAAGGCGGTTGTTTTCCAGCGTCAACTGTTCCACCTGGTTGGCGCGCTGCGACAGCAGGCCCAGTTTGCGGCGCGCTTCATCTTCCGACGATTGCGACGTTTGCAGCGACTCAAAGTACTTGCCACTGTCTTGCGCCCAGTTGACAGGTTGCATCGCCAGCCATTGCACGGGCCGCAATACGGTGGCCACCACCACGCGCAGGGGCTGCATGATCTTGAACCGTGAGTCGGCCACCATCAAAAACAGCGCCAAGGCACTGAACACCACCAGTTTGGAAAGCGCAGAAGGGCCTTGCCTGAAAAAAGGCGGTGGTGTTCTGTCAAGGGTACCGAGTGGCATGGGCGCTGATTGTCCCGCTGACCAGCCTGCGTTGCAGGCTTATTCGGAGGTAAAGATCGAACCCAGGCGCTCCATGCGCTCCAAGGCAATGCCGCAGCCTCGCACCACACAGGTCAGCGGGTCTTCGGCCACCAGCACCGGCAGCCCGGTTTCTTCGGCCAGCAGGCGATCCAGATCACGCAGCAGCGCGCCACCACCGGTCAACATCATGCCGCGGTCGGCAATGTCGGCACCCAGTTCGGGCGGCGTTTGTTCCAGCGCGTTCTTGACGGCGGACACAATGTTGTTCAGCGGGTCGGTCAGCGCTTCCAGAATTTCGTTGCTGGAAATGGTGAAGCTGCGCGGCACGCCTTCGGACAGGTTGCGCCCACGCACTTCCATTTCCTTGACTTCCGAACCGGGGAACGCAGAACCAATTTTCTTTTTGATGGCCTCTGCCGTGGGCTCGCCAATCAGCATGCCGTAGTTGCGGCGGATGTAGTTGATGATGGCCTCGTCGAACTTGTCGCCGCCCACACGAACGCTGCCTTTGTAGACCATGCCGCCCAGCGAGATCACGCCCACCTCGGTGGTGCCGCCGCCAATGTCCACCACCATGGAGCCGCTGGCTTCGGACACGGGCAAACCCGCGCCAATCGCAGCGGCCATGGGCTCTTCAATCAGGTACACATCGCTGGCACCGGCACCCAAAGCCGATTCGCGAATGGCGCGACGCTCCACCTGGGTAGAGCCGCAGGGCACGCAAATGATGATGCGCGGGCTGGGTTTGAAAATGCCGCGCGGGTGCACCATCTTGATGAACTGCTTGAGCATCTGCTCCGTCACCGTGAAGTCGGCAATCACGCCGTCTTTCATGGGGCGAATGGCTTCGATGTTGCCGGGCACTTTGCCCAACATGGCCTTAGCTTCCTTGCCAACGGCCTGGATGGTTTTTTTGCCTTGGGGGCCGCCTTCGTGGCGAATGGCGACGACCGAAGGCTCATCCAGAACAATGCCCTTGTCACGTACAAAAATCAGGGTATTGGCAGTGCCAAGGTCGATCGCCAGGTCGGTAGAAAAGTACCGGCGGAATGCGCTAAACATTAAAAATCCTCTCGGGCATGGCAGGCACTTCGGCCCGTCATCGCCATATTGACCGGTTCAAAAAACTGTGGAATGGGTGACTAACTGGAATTTCGGGTGTTTCACCAAATCAACTGCAAAGGAGACGGTGTACCAAAGGCGAGATAATACCCTATCCCCTGTGAATAACTTCCGCTGTCCGCTCTGAATCGGCCGGCATTACACGTTGTTTCAACCCGATTTCAACCGAGCTTCAACGCCTATTTTCCATGTCACTGACATCTCTGGATATTTCGCGCATCGCCAATCTGGCCCGACTGGGCTTGGCTCCTGATGAAAGTGAGCGGATGCTTACTCAATTAAACGGCTTTTTTGGCATTGTGGAGGCCATGCGCGCCGTGAACACCACCGGCATTGAACCGATGGCCCACCCCGTCGATGCCAACCGGATTGGCATGGCCGCCTTGAGCCTGCGCCTGCGCGACGATGTGGTCAGCGAGCCCAACAACCGCGAAGCCAACCAGCGCAGCGCCCCGGCGGTTGAAAACGGACTGTTTTTGGTGCCAAAAGTGATTGAGTGAGCCCTTGAATAACAACATGACGCCATCTTCTACCCAACTCCATGACCTGACGGTCGCGCAACTGGCTGCGCAATTGAAAGCGCGCCAAGTGTCGGCCGTTGAAGCCGCCACGCACTTTCTGGCCCGCGCCAAGACCCACGAATCGCTGGGCACCTTCGTTGACATGAACGAAGAAGTCACCCTTTCCCAGGCCCGCGCCGCCGATGCACGCCTGGCCAACGGCACGGCCAGCGCATTGACCGGTGTGCCCATTGCCCACAAGGACATCTTCGTCACCAAAGACTTTTGCACCACGGCGGGCTCCCGCATGCTGAAGGGCTATCGCTCCCCTTTTGATAGCACGGTTGTCAATAAATTCGGGGACTTGGGGGCCGTGACGCTTGGAAAACTCAATTGTGACGAATTCGCGATGGGTTCCAGCAACGAGAACTCTGCCACCGCCCCGCTGGGCCACGGCCGGCCCACGCCCGTCCAAAACCCATGGGACGTAACCCGGATTCCCGGTGGATCATCCGGTGGCAGTGCTGCAGCCGTCGCAGCCCGCCTGACGCCCGCCGCTACCGGCACCGACACTGGCGGCTCGATTCGCCAGCCCGCGTCCTTTTGCGGCATTACCGGCATCAAACCCACCTATGGCCGGGCCTCGCGCTACGGCATGGTGGCCTTTGCTTCCAGCCTGGACCAGGCTGGCCCCATGGCGCGTAACGCCGAAGATTGCGCCCTGCTGTTGTCAGCCATGTGTGGGCCCGATCTGGATCGCGACTCGACGTCGCTGGACGTTCCTGCCGAAGACTATTCCCGGTCATTGAATGACTCAATGGACGGCTTGCGCCTTGGCATCCCCAAGGAGTTTTTTGGTGACGGCCTGGCAAGTGACGTGCGGTCCAGCATCGATGCGGCCCTGAAAGAATATGAAAAACTGGGTGCGACACTGGTGCCCATCACGCTGCCCCGCACCGAGCTGTCGATTCCGGTTTACTACATCATTGCGCCCGCCGAAGCGTCGAGCAACCTGAGCCGGTTTGATGGCGTCAAATTCGGCCACCGCGCTGAACAATTCACTGATCTGGCGGACATGTACAAACAGACCCGCGCCGAGGGTTTTGGCGACGAGGTCAAGCGCCGCATCATGATCGGCGCCTACGTGTTATCCCACGGCTACTACGACGCGTACTACCTTCAGGCCCAAAAAATACGCCGCATGATTGCCGACGATTTTCAGTCCGCTTTCAAGGACTGCGACGTGATCGCCGGGCCCGTGGCGCCCACGGTGGCCTGGAAAATTGGCGACAAAACCGACGACCCGGTCGCCAGCTACCTGGCGGACATCTTTACCTTGCCCGGCTCACTGGCTGGTCTGCCTGGCATGAGCTTGCCCGTGGGTTTTGGCGAGGCGAACATGCCCGTGGGGCTTCAACTGATTGGCAACTATCTGCAGGAAGCCCGGCTGTTGAACGTGGCGCACCGGTTCCAGCAAGCCACTGACTGGCACACCCGCAAACCGGGGGGCTTTTGACATGAGCAAGAACTTGGACGTGAGCGTGAACACATTCGAAGAACAACAAAAAGGTCGCCCAACTGGCCCGCTGGTGCGTGGGTATGAAGTCATCATCGGCTTCGAAACGCACGCGCAGCTCTCCACCTTGTCCAAAATATTCAGCCGGGCCTCCACCGCCTTTGGAGCCGAGCCCAACACGCAGGCCTGCGCAGTGGACTTGGCCTTGCCGGGTACGCTACCTGTGATGAACAAAGGCGCGGTGGAGCGGGCCATCCAATTCGGGTTGGCCATTGGTGCGCACATTGCGCCGCGCAGTATTTTTGCGCGCAAAAATTACTTCTACCCCGACCTGCCCAAGGGTTACCAGATCAGTCAGTTCGAGATCCCTGTGGTTCAGGGCGGTAGCATTGAGTTTTTCCTGGAAACAGGCAAAGGTGCCGACGCGGCGCAGGAAAAAAAATCGGTGCGCCTGGTGCGCGCCCACCTGGAAGAAGACGCCGGTAAATCGCTGCATGAGGACTTCATCGGCCAGAGCGGCATTGACCTGAACCGTGCCGGTACCCCTTTGCTGGAAATCGTGACCGAACCCGACATGCGCTCCAGCGCCGAAGCCGTGGCTTACGCCAAGGAGCTTCACAAGATCGTGACCTGGATTGGCATCTGTGACGGCAACATGCAGGAGGGATCATTCCGCTGCGACGCCAACGTGTCAGTGCGCAAGCCAGGAGCGCCGCTGGGCACACGCCGTGAGATCAAGAACCTGAACAGTTTCAAGTTCATGCAGCAAGCCATTGACTATGAAGTGCGCTGGCAGATTGAGCAGCTTGAGGACGGCCACGCCATTCAGCAGGCCACGGTTTTGTTCAACGCCGACACCGGTGAGACGCGCGCCATGCGGACCAAGGAAGATGCGGCCGACTACAGGTATTTTCCGGATCCGGATTTGCCGCCGTTGGTGATTTCGGATGAGTGGGTCGCGCAGATTCGGTCGGAGATGACGAAATTACCGAGGGTGATGGCCGCAGACTTTATGGCGGATCACGGATTGTCTGAATACGATGCAACTGCATTGACCCAATCGAAGAAAGTGGCAACGTATTTTGAAGTGGTCGCAACGACTTGCGGTCAACCGAAACTAGCTGCGAATTGGATACTTGGTGAAATATCTGCATTGATGAACCGTCTCGATGTTGATATCGACGATCCTGAAATACCGATTTCTACGGCGCTTGGTGAGTTACTGAAACGATTGGTGATAGGTGAGTTAAATAGCAATACCGTGAAGATTGCATTCGCCGAGATGTGCTTGCGGATCCAAAATGACATCGAAGATTTAGCGGCATACATTGACAAAATCATTGCTGACAAAGACCTCAAGCCAATGAACGACGCCGGCGAGCTGGAAAAGATCGTCGACGACGTGCTCGCCGCCAACCCCAAAAACGTCGACGAGTACAAAGGCGGTAACGCCAAAGCACTCAACGCGCTGGTGGGTCAGATCATGAAGGGCAGCAAGGGCAAGGCGAACCCGCAACAGGTGAATGACCTGTTGCGCAAAAAACTGGGGTGATTCAGGGGCGTGGATCAGCGCGTTTTCGCTGCAGCAGCGGCCGGCGCCGGCGCCGGGGCTGAGCCTGCCTGCAGGGCCCACAGCTGCTTGAGCCGCACCAACTCTTCGTCAAAACGGGCGTTCACGCGGGTGATTTCGGCGTCCTGCGCTGCCAGGAACCGGCCCTGGACAGCCAGGCTATCGGTGATGTCACGCTCCTGCCGGCGCAAGGCGGCGGGAGCCTTGCTGGGGTCCTTTTTATAGAACTCCATCTCGTCATCGACCAGCTTGCGCTGGCGCATCAACTCGATGGCCCGGGTGATGGCCGCCGCTTTCACAGCACCGATTTGCTTGATGGCTTCAGCCCGTTCCTGGTCGTGGATCTGTCGATTCGGGTAGCGAAGCACCAGGGCACGATCGCGCCGGCGCTCCTCAACCTGCAGCGCCTTGGCCTCCTGCTCCTGCCGGGTTTTGGCTTCCTGCGCCGCGATCTCCGGGGCGGTCAAGGTTGGGCCCACTTTGGCTTTGACTGTGCCACTGGGGTTGAGCACGTTTTGTTCGCGGTCAACGCAGTCGGGTATCGGGCGGTCTGACGTGAGTTTTCGCCCTTTGGCGTCCACACAGGTGTAGATGCCTTGCGAAAATGTGCCTTGGGCGAGGGCGACAACACCAGCCAAGGCGCCAGCGACCAGCACCAGAAACGCGGTCATTGCGCGCACAGACATTCCCACAACACGTTGTTCAGCCATTGCCCCAATTCAAGTTAAATTAAGTTAAATCTTCCACACCATAACGCTGGCGATAGGCCAAAACGCGTTGTCGGTCCGATGCCAGCGCACCAGTGTTGTGCGCGTCCAGATAATGCATTAGATCAGACAGAGTAGCAATCGCACAAACCTTGAGGCCAAGTTGCCGGCGAACGTATTGCACAGCGCTGTGGGCCACGTCAGCGCCGTTTTCAGTGGCTTTTTCCTGCCGGTCCAGTGCAATGGCCACAGCATGGGGCATGGCACCTGCGGCCTGAATGATGGCAATGGATTCGCGGGCGGCCGTGCCGGCTGACATCACGTCATCGACGATCAGCACGCGGCCCTTGAGCGGCGCACCGACCAGCGTGCCGCCTTCGCCATGGTCTTTGGCTTCTTTGCGGTTGTAGGCAAACGGCACGTTGCGCCCAAGCCGGGCCAATTCCACCGCCAACGCTGCGCCCAGTGGAATGCCTTTGTAGGCGGGGCCAAACACCATGTCAAATTCGATGCCGCTGGACAGCAGGCGTTGGGCATAAAACGAGGCCAGGCGTCCCAGCTTGGCACCGTCGTCAAACAAACCCGCGTTGAAGAAATAGGGACTCAGGCGGCCCGCTTTGGTTTTGAATTCTCCAAACTTCAGCACGCCACAATCCAGCGCGAACTGAACGAACTCCTGGGCTAAAGTATCAGCCTGACCCGCAGCCACATTTCCACCAACCGACATGGAGAGTTCCTTGTTTAAATTGACCAGCTTGAATCTGAACGGCATTCGCTCTGCCACCAGCAAGGGGCTCGAGCCTTGGTTGGCCCGCCATCAGCCCGATTGTATTTGTGTGCAAGAGGTCAAAGCCCAGGAAGCCGATGTGAAGGGCAAGTTCGAGCAACTGGCTGGCTTGAAGGGCTATTTCCACTTTGCGGAAAAAAAAGGCTATTCAGGCGTGGGTATCTACACGCGACATGAACCCAGTGACGTGATCATTGGTTATGGCTCCTCCGAGTTTGATGCAGAGGGGCGGTTTGTCGAGCTTCGATTCGACAGACCGGGCACCAAGCTGTCCATCATCAGCGCCTACTTTCCCAGCGGCTCGTCAGGCGAAGAGCGTCAAATGGCGAAGTTCCGCTTTCTGAGCGAGTTTTACCCGCACCTCACGTCACTCAAAGGGAGCCGAGAGTTCATTTTGTGCGGGGACGTGAACATTGCGCACCAGCCCATCGACCTGAAAAACTGGAAAAGCAACCAGAAAAATTCCGGTTTCACGCCGGAAGAGCGTGCCTGGATGAGCAAGCTGCTCAGCGAAGCCGGGCTGGTGGATGTCTACCGCAAGCTTCAACCCACCGCGACGGACGCGTGTTACACATGGTGGAGCGCCCGCGGGCAGGCCTATGCCAACAACGTGGGGTGGCGACTGGACTACCACCTGGCGACACCGGCGCTGGCGGCGTTTGCAAAGCGCGAGTCCATCTACAAAGACGAAAAATTCTCGGACCACGCGCCCATCACGATCGAGTACGACTGGGCCGCATGACCTTCCCCCCGAAGGAGCCCGGCACTACGGGCTGGCGGACAATGAGTCCGCAGCAGTTGGAGCGCGAATACTCGCCCAGTTCCTGCATCGGGGGCAACTACATGCCCTTTATCGAGGCGTACCAGAGACTTGGTCATTCTGCGTTGACCGATTGCGAAGCCCAAGGCGCGGTCTGGTCGTCACATCGCTATGGCCCGTTTGAGGCCAACAGCCTGACCCTGTGTTTGCCCCAAGCGAGTGCTTTCAAAGGGCTAAAAAAGCCGCCGCTGCTGGTGTTTTTTCATGGCGGCTACTGGCAGGAACTCTCAGCCAAAGACTCTCTGTTTCCAGCGCCGGGCTGCATCCGCCATGGGGCTGGCTATGCGGCCATCGACTACCCCTTGGCACCCCATGCCACACTGCCAGACATCGTCGCGCATTGCCGTTTGGCCATGTCTTGGCTGTTTCTGAACGCAGAGACTTTGGGATTTGATGCAGATCGCGTCGTCGTGGCAGGCAGCTCTGCCGGAGCCCATCTGGCAGCCATGGTGGCTTGGCCCGGTTGGCAGCCTGCTGACGAAGCGCGTTCATTTGCGGTTCGTGCGGCGGTGTTGGTTTCTGGCATTTTCGAGCTGGAGCCGTTGGTGACCACCTCAG
Source organism: uncultured beta proteobacterium (assembly GCA_963750805.1). Classification (GTDB taxonomy): domain Bacteria; phylum Pseudomonadota; class Gammaproteobacteria; order Burkholderiales; family Burkholderiaceae_C; genus JANYCG01. Next base: position 27 of record CAVVSV010000063.1, on the reverse strand, counting down.
TCAATGGTGCATTGGGACTGAATGTAA
>CAVVSV010000062.1:0-33289 GCA_963750805.1 uncultured beta proteobacterium | reverse complement strand
GTACAAGTAGGTCGTACAGGTGCTTTAACACCAGTAGCTCGTTTAGAGCCAGTATATGTAGGTGGTGTAACGGTGTCTAATGCTACACTGCATAATATCGATGAGATTAATAGTAAAGACATACATATAGGTGACGTAGTTATAATAGGCGTGCTGGAGATGAGTACCTGAGATAGTATCTGTAGTAGTAGATAAGCGTAGTGATAAGGTGATGAAGTTTTATATGCCGACTGCGTGCCCAGTGTGTGGGTCTCCAGTAGTTGCAGAGAAAGAATACACAGTTTTGGATATGTTTTGTCCTCTACTTCGTTCAGCATTGCTGGCAGCTGTGAAAATTCCCAAAGTTTCCGAGAGCCTGGATGACGTTGTTGACACTGACGCTATCTTTTTAGCAATCCCTGTATTGGATGAACTTTCAGCCACAGATATCAAAGCAGTCATTTCGACTAACTTTGGGTTTCCAGCAGTCGAGTTGCCCCAATCTCAATGAAGGCTACCACTTCAGAAGAACGTAAGTGTCGCATTTTTCGGGCCATTATTCGGGTGCCTTCAAAGATGATTATTACTCGTAATAGCGCTTAATGATGTCCGGTGAGCCTTCTAACTCAATAGTTGAATATTGCAACGCTTTATCTATATTACCTTCAAGGTAGTATTTTTTTAATTTATCTAATTAACGTTTATATATATTGAGTCCCAGCGTTCCATATATCAACTGTCTTGTTGGGCGGGTTACTAAACTCTACACCTATAACACGTTCCATTTGGAACGATAATTGACTCAAGAAATGAAAAAGGGGTATGTTCCGCTGCTTTGCTTCACAGGCTAGCTGCATATCCACTCCATTATTCAGTCTCGAACTTAAGGCACTATACGGTTTCCGTCACTAAAATGGATGGGACTTCTTTGGGTGTGGTATTCTGCTTGCCATGTTTGAATTAATGTCATTATCCAGGATTATGTTCTTCGATCTACCAGCCAAAATCAGCTTCAAACAGCCTTTGTAGCATCACAGAAAGCCTTTTTCACTTCAAGTGGAAGTTGCATCACCGGGTGCTCTTTGATGACCTCTTCCAGGATGTCCCACACGACGGGCGTGCCGGATTCAACTTCCTTCTTCGCCGCCTTGATGGTGGTGGCAATACCCATCGCCTCCAGACGCGAGAAGATGAAAGGCTTGAACAGCTCCAATGCCATCAGCTTGGGCAAACCGCACTGATGCAGCTTGAGCGTGGGGCCCACCACAATCACCGAACGGCCAGAGTAGTCGACGCGCTTGCCCAGCAAGTTCTGACGGAAACGACCGGACTTGCCCTTGATCATGTCGGCCAGCGACTTGAGCGCGCGCTTGTTGGCGCCCGTCATCGCTTTGCCGCGACGACCGTTGTCCAGCAACGAGTCCACCGCTTCTTGCAGCATCCGCTTCTCATTGCGAGCAATGATCTCGGGCGCTTTCAATTCCAGCAAACGGCGCAGGCGGCTGTTGCGGTTGATGACGCGGCGATACAGGTCGTTCAGGTCAGAGGTGGCGAAACGGCCGCCGTCCAACGGCACCAAGGGGCGCAAATCCGGTGGCAACACGGGCAAGACTTCCAGCACCATCCACTCGGGTTTAATGCCGGACTTCTTGAACGCCTCCAAAACTTTGAGGCGCTTGGCATTTTTTTTGATCTTCAGCTCGGAGCCGGTCAAGTCATTGCGCAGTTTCTCAATGGAGCCGTCAATATCGATGCTTTGCAGTAAATCCTTGATGCCTTCCGCACCCATCTTGGCCTGGAATTCGTCGCCGTACTCCTTGAACTTGGCGTCGAAATCGTCTTCGGTCATGATGCTGAATTTCTTCAGCGGGGTCATGCCAGGGTCGGTCACCACATAAGCTTCAAAGTACAACACGCGTTCGATATCACGCAAGGTCATGTCGAGCACCAGGCCCAAACGTGACGGCAATGACTTCAGGAACCAGATGTGCGCACAGGGGGCTGCCAGATCGATGTGGCCCATGCGGTCACGGCGAACCTTGGTCTGCGTGACTTCAACGCCGCATTTTTCGCAGATAACGCCACGATGCTTAAGACGTTTGTACTTGCCGCACAGGCATTCGTAATCCTTGATGGGGCCAAAAATCTTGGCGCAAAACAGGCCGTCGCGCTCTGGCTTGAAGGTGCGGTAGTTGATGGTCTCAGGCTTTTTGACTTCGCCAAAAGACCACGAACGGATCTTCTCGGGCGAGGCCATGCCGATTTTGATGGCATCGAAATGCTCATCCGGCGTAAATTGCTTGAACAGGTCCAATAATGATTTCATGAGTTAAATCCTTCTCGTTTCTCGTTTAGCAATTAACCGCGCTCAAGTTCCATGTCGATCCCGAGAGATCGAATTTCCTTGACCAGCACATTGAAGGATTCCGGCATGCCGGCCTCAATCGCGTGCTCGCCCTTGACAATGTTTTCATACACCTTGGTACGGCCCTGCACGTCGTCTGACTTGACCGTGAGCATTTCCTGCAAGGTGTAAGAAGCGCCGTACGCTTCAAGCGCCCACACCTCCATCTCGCCGAAACGCTGTCCACCGAACTGCGCCTTGCCGCCCAGCGGCTGCTGGGTCACCAAGCTGTAGGGGCCGGTAGAACGCGCATGCATCTTGTCGTCCACCAAGTGGTGAAGTTTCAGGTAATGCATGTAGCCAACCGTCGTTGTACGCTCGAATGGGTCGCCTGTGCGACCGTCATACAACTGTGCCTGGGTACGAGTAGGTGTCAAGCCTTTGGCTTTTGCAACGTCGTCAGGGTAGGCCAACTGGAGCATGTCACCAATTTCTTGCTCAGTCGCTCCGTCAAAAACCGGCGATGCAAATGGCACGCCCAGTGTCAGCTCTTTGGCCATGTCGCGGATTTCGTCGTCTGACAATTGCTTCAGGTCTTCCTTACGACCCGTGCCGTTGTAGATACGCTCCATGAAGGCACGGATCTCGGTCGCTGCAGCTTCGCGTTGCAGCATGTCACCAATACGATGACCCAGGCCCTTGCCGGCCCAACCCAAGTGAACTTCAAGCACTTGACCGATGTTCATCCGAGAAGGCACGCCCAACGGGTTCAGTACGATGTCAACGGGAGTACCGTCAGCCATGTAGGGCATATCTTCCACCGGGGTGATTTTGGAAACCACACCCTTGTTACCGTGACGGCCGGCCATTTTGTCGCCAGGCTGTAGGCGGCGCTTGACAGCGATGTAGACCTTGACCATCTTGAGCACGCCCGCTGGCAACTCGTCACCTTGCGTCAGCTTCTTGCGCTTTTCTTCAAAAGCGAGATCAAAGCTGTGACGGGTCTGTTCCAGCGAGTTCTTGATGCTCTCCAATTGGGATGCAGCTTCCTCATCGGCAGGGCGAATATCAAACCAATGGAATTTTTCCACCGAGGTCAAATAGGCCTTGTCGATTTTGGTTCCCTTGGCAAGCTTTTGAGGACCGCCATTGGCTACCTTGCCGAGCAAAATTTTCTCGATCCGGTCGAATGCGTCGGCTTCCACAATCCGTAACTGGTCGTTCAGGTCCAGACGGAAACGCTTGAGCTCATCGTCAATGATCTGTTGCGCCCGACGGTCGCGGGTAATACCTTCGCGGGTGAATACCTGCACATCGATGACGGTGCCTTGCGATCCCTGGTCAACGCGCAACGAGGTGTCTTTCACATCACTTGCTTTTTCACCGAAGATGGCACGCAGCAGCTTCTCTTCAGGTGTCAGCGTGGTCTCGCCTTTGGGGGTGACTTTGCCCACCAAAGTATCGCCAGGCTGCACTTCTGCACCCACGTAGATGATGCCGGACTCGTCCAGACGATTGAGCTGTTGCTCACTCAGGTTGGGGATATCACGGGTGATCTCCTCCGAACCCAGCTTCGTATCACGCGCCATGACCACCATTTCCTCGATATGAATCGAGGTGTAGCGGTCTTCAGCCACCACGCGCTCGCTGATCAAAATCGAGTCTTCGAAGTTGTAGCCGTTCCAGGGCATGAACGCGACCAGCATGTTCTGTCCGATGGCGATTTCACCCAGATCGGTCGACGCACCGTCGGCGATCACATCACCCTTGGCCAACTTGTCACCCAGCTTGACGATGGGCCGTTGATGGATGTTGGTGTTTTGGTTGGAGCGCTGGTATTTGATCAGGTTGTAGATGTCCACACCCACTTCTCCGGCCAAGGCCTCGCTGTCATTGACGCGCACCACAATGCGGGTCGCATCGACATAGTCGACGATGCCGCCACGGGTTGCGGTGACGACCGTACCCGAGTCCACGGCGGCTACACGTTCGATGCCGGTTCCCACCATGGGTTTTTCAGGACGCAGGACAGGCACGGCCTGACGCGACATGTTGGCACCCATCAACGCGCGGTTCGCGTCATCGTGTTCCAGGAACGGAACCAGTGATGCCGCCACTGACACGATCTGCGCTGGCGACACGTCCATGTACTGAACACGCTCTGCGCCGCACAGGATGGACTCACCTTTTTCACGAGCAGAAACCAGATCCCCTGTCAACTTGCCGTCTTTGTCCAGAGCCGCATTGGCCTGGGCAATCACGTACTTTCCTTCTTCAATCGCCGACAAGTAGTCAATTTCCATGGTCACTTTGCTATCGGCAACCCGGCGATACGGCGTCTCAATGAAACCGTATTCGTTCAGTCGTGCATACAAAGCGAGGGAATTGATCAGACCAATGTTCGGGCCCTCAGGCGTCTCAATCGGGCACACACGACCGTAATGGGTCACGTGCACGTCACGAACTTCAAAGCCGGCGCGTTCACGTGTCAAACCACCAGGGCCAAGGGCCGATACTCGGCGCTTGTGGGTAATTTCAGCCAGAGGATTGGTCTGGTCCATGAACTGGGACAACTGCGAAGCACCGAAGAACTCTTTGAGCGCAGCGGAGATCGGCTTGCTGTTGATAAGATCATGCGGCATCAAGGGTTCTTGCTCTGCCTGACCCAAACGCTCTTTCACGGCCTTCTCAATCCGTGCCAAACCGGTGCGGTACTGATTTTCAGCCAGTTCGCCCACGCAACGAACCCGGCGGTTGCCCAAGTGATCGATGTCATCGACTTCACCGCGGCCATTGCGCAAGTCCACCAGAATCTTGACGACGGACAAAATGTCTTCGTTAGCCAACACCATAGGGCCGGTCGATTCAGCACGGCCCATTTTGGCGTTGAACTTCATGCGACCTACACGAGACAAGTCGTAAGTATCCGGGTTGTAGAACAACCGTTGAAACAGGGCCTGAACCGCATCTTCTGTCGGCGGCTCGCCGGGTCGCATCATGCGGTATATGGCAACGCGGGCAGCAAATTCGTCAACTGTCTCATCACTGCGCAAAGTTTGCGAAATGTAGGCGCCCTGGTCCAGCTCGTTGGTGTAAATGCATGCAAGGTCTTGAACACCTGCGCTACGCATCTTTTTGAGCAAGGCTTCGGTCAACTCTTCATTGGCCTTGGCGATAATTTCGCCGGTGTCAGCCTCCACAATATTGCGGGCTACGACGCGCCCAATCAGGAAGTCTTCCGGCACGCTGATGTGGGTTGTCTGACTCTGCTCCAGCTCACGGGTATGACGGGCCGTGACGCGCTTGTCTTTGGCCACAATCACTTTGCCACTCTTGTCGGTAATGTCAAAACGGGCTACTTCACCACGCAAACGCTCTGCCACAAACTCCATCTGCGCACCGCTGTCCATCAAACGAAGGTTGTCGTTGACAAAGAAGTTGGCGAGAATCGACTCGTGGTTCAGGCCAATCGCTTTGAGCAGAATCGTGACGGGCATTTTGCGACGACGGTCGACGCGAAAATAAAGAATGTCTTTGGGGTCAAATTCAAAGTCAAGCCACGAACCACGGTAAGGAATGATGCGAGCCGAAAACAGCAACTTGCCTGAGCTGTGAGTCTTGCCTTTGTCGTGTTCAAAAAATACACCGGGTGAGCGATGCAGTTGCGACACGATCACACGTTCTGTCCCGTTGATGATGAACGAGCCCTTGTTCGTCATGAGCGGCACTTCGCCCATGTAAACCTCTTGCTCCTTGACCTCTTTCACCACCTTGTTCTGGGACGTCGATGACTCACGGTCATAAATAATCAACTGGACTTTGGCACGAACCGCGGAAGCGAATGTCAAACCCCGGGTCTGGCATTCACGCACGTCAAACGCCGGCTTGGCCAAGTTGTACTCCAAGTACTTCATCTCAACAAAGCCATTGTGCGAAACAATTGGAAATGCTGCCTCGAAAGCCGCTTGCAGCCCTTCAACTGTGCGTTTCTTGGGTGCAACTTCTGCCTGCAAAAATGCGGTGTACGCATCTTTTTGCATTTGAAGCAGGTAGGGTATTTCAAGCACGCTGTCGCGACTACCGAAATTTTTACGAATGCGTTTGCGTTCGGTGTATGTGTAAGCCATGAGATCTCCGGGCAAAGACTAAGGATTCCTGGGTACTTCTTGGTGATTGGCCGCTACCAATCAATGGCGGACGACTGCACATTGCGCACAGCCCGAACCAAGGGCATCTTCTAAGTTCTTTAGAAAACACTGAAAAAAAGTCTGCGACCACTTTTCGGTGTGCTCATATTGCTCATAGCCGACACGCTCTATAAGCGCTAAAGGCTGGAGTCCCCATAAGGGCACTCCAGCCTTTGAAATGATCTCAATTACTTGAGCTCAACCTTGGCACCAGCTTCCACCAGCTTCTTCATCGCTGCTTCAGCGTCGGCCTTGGCAATGCCTTCTTTCACGTTCTTGGGTGCACCGTCAACCAGGTCTTTGGCTTCTTTCAAGCCCAGGCCGGTAATTTCACGCACGGCCTTGATAACCTGTACCTTGTTGGCACCGGCTTCCATCAGAACCACGTTGAATTCAGTCTTCTCTTCTGCAACGGCAGCAGCGGCGCCACCACCAGCCGCTGGAGCTGACATGGCTGCAGCGCTCACGCCAAATTTCTCTTCGATGGCTTTCACCAGGTCGTTGAGTTCCATGACCGTCATGCTGTCTAGCGCGGTCAAAAATGCGTCTTTATCGAATGCCATTTTTATTTCCTAAATTAATTGATTTCAAAGCGCGTCGGACTATCAGGCCGCGGCTGCCTCTGCCGGAACAGCTTCTGCTGCGCCAGCGCCTTTTTTCTCCGCAATCGCCGCCAGCACTCGGGCTGTGCGCGAAATGGGGGATTGCATCAAGCCCAAAAGTTGTGCCAGCAATACTTCTTTGGAAGGAATGCTTGCCAACTGCTTCACGCCATTGATGTCCAGCGCTTTGCCACCGTATGCACCACCGCGAATGACCAGCTTGTCGTTGGTCTTTGCGAAGTCAGACACCACTTTCGCGGCGGCTACTGCATCCTGGGAAAAGCCATAGATCAGCGGACCGGTCATCAGGTCGGACACAACGGCAAATCCGCTGCCAGCGACAGCTCGGCGAGCCAGCGTGTTTTTCAACACACTCAGACTCACACCATTGCTGCGCGCTGTAGAGCGCAATTTGGTCATGTCAGCGACCGTGATACCACGGTATTCCGCCATCACGAGCGTTTGAGCTTTTGCGGCGAGGCCAGTCACATCACTGATGACCGCTTCTTTCTCACTGCGATTAAGACTCAAGGTCTACTCCTTTTAAATATGCCTGTCAGTTCGGTCTTTCGACTTACGCCTTCAAACACGCCACATTGCAGCGATCAACTGTCTAGGAAACCTAGGGTTTCTTATGCAGCGGGATCGCCATCTGCGTTGGACATTAAGTGCCAATAGACGTCACCGAAATTGACACACCAACGGTCTTGGATGACCTGCCCCTTTTTTCAATTGGGACAGCCCACCACATCAAGCCAGCCTTGCAACTGACTTAAATCTCAAAAGCTGTTTCAGGCCGAAATGGTTTGGGTGTCCACACGGACGCCCACACCCATCGTGCTCGAAACAGCCACCTTTTTCAAATAAACACCCTTGCTCGACGCCGGCTTGGCCTTGGTCAAAGCTTCAATCAAAGTTGCCAGATTGCCCTGCAATTTGTCAGTATCAAAAGAGCGACGACCAATCGTCGAATGCACAATGCCGGCTTTGTCAACGCGGAACTGAACTTGACCTGCCTTGGCATTTTTAACTGCCGTAGCGACATCAGGCGTCACTGTTCCAACCTTGGGATTGGGCATCAAGCCTCGAGGGCCAAGGATTTGACCCAAGGTACCCACAACACGCATGGCATCTGGCGCAGCAATCACGACATCAAAAGGCATGTCGCCCGCCTTGACCATGGCAGCCAGATCATCCATGCCGACAATGTCAGCCCCGGCAGCGCGGGCTTCGTCAGCTTTGGCACCTTGGGCAAATACAGCAACACGTTTTGTCTTGCCGGTGCCGTTAGGCAAAACCACTGCGCCACGAACGACTTGGTCAGACTTCTTGGCATCAATACCAAGCTGAACCGCTACGTCGATGGATTCATCAAATTTGGCCGTCGCACACTCTTTGACGATACCCAGTGCATCAGCCAGAGGGTAAAGCTTGTTGCTGTCCACTTTGCCGGCAAAGGACTTTTGTTTTTTGGTGAGTTGCGTCATGTTAAACACCTTCCACTGTCACACCCATCGAGCGGGCTGAGCCGGCGATGGTACGGACCGCTGCATCCATGTCGGCTGCAGTCAGGTCTTTCATCTTGGTCTTGGCGATTTCTTCAAGCTGGGCGCGAGTCACCTTGCCGACTTTGTCGCTATGGGGACGCGGCGACCCTTTGTCGATCTTCGCAGCCTTCTTGATCAGAATCGACGACGGGGGCGATTTGATGATGAAGGTAAAACTCTTGTCCGCGAATGCCGTGATCACAACGGGCAAAGGCAGACCCGGCTCGACACCTTGAGTCTGTGCATTGAATGCTTTGCAGAACTCCATGATGTTCAAACCACGTTGACCCAATGCGGGGCCGATAGGGGGGGACGGATTGGCCTTACCAGCTGGAACTTGCAGCTTGACAAAACCGACGATTTTTTTCGCCATGGTTTACTCCTTACGGGTCATAACGCCTGGCCACCGCAGATTGGCAGTGCTTCGGCTTCCCGAGGTTAACGACTCACTTCAAACATTCGCACCGAGTCGAAAAGTGCGAAATAAACAATTCTGCTGGGACCAGTTTCAGGTTTTTTCGATTTGCGAAAACTCAAGCTCAACCGGTGTAGCACGGCCAAAGATCGTGACCGACACACGAACCTTGCTCTTTTCATAATTCACGTCTTCAACCGAACCATTGAAGTCCGTAAACGGTCCGTCTTTGACGCGGACGTATTCACCAACTACAAACTCAACCTTGTGCCGGGGCTTATCGGTCCCTTCCTGCATCTGATTGACGATCTTCATGACCTCAGCTTCTGAAATTGGCGAAGGACGATTCTTGGCCCCACCCACAAAACCAGTTACTTTGTTGGTGTGCTTGACCAGGTGCCACGTGTCGTCGTCCATGATCATCTCGACGAGAACATACCCGGGGAAAAACTTGCGCTCAGTGGTCTTCTTTTGACCATTCTTGATCTCCACCACTTCTTCCATCGGCACAAGAATCCTGCCGAATTTGCTTTCCATGCCGGCACGTGTAATCCGCTCAACGATATTTCGTTCAACAGCTTTCTCCATGCCCGAATAGGCATGTACGACGTACCAGCGCAAATCAGGGTTCACTGCTTTAACGGGAGCTTCATTCGTTACCGGCATCTCCGGCAACAGCGCGTCTTCAGATGGCGCATCCACAACATCAGTCATTATTTTCTCCATCCGAGAATCAGGTCGTAAAACAACCATTCCAGAGTTTTATCGGTCAGCCATAGAAATAGCGCCATGACCAGCACAAATGCAAACACATAGGCCGTCATCTGCAGGGCTTCTTTGCGAGCCGGCCACACCACTTTTTTGACTTCGCGCCAAGCGTCTCGCCCAAATGCAAACAGTTCTTTGCCTGGCTCTGAATTGAAGAATACAAATACAGCCGCCACCAAGCCAACTACAAGCGCACCCCACTGGGCAACCTGGCCTTGCTTGGACAGCAAATAGAACGCAGCCAACGCGCCAATAACGAGCGCAATTGCTGCCCCCAACTTGGCCTTGTCGCCGGCAGTACTGACAGTTTGAACTTGTGGTGTAGCCATTTTCTTAAACTTAACTTCGCTTGAACTGCCTCATGGTCTGCACAACTGTTTTTTTCACTCAGCGCTCTTTAGACACTGAAGCCCGTCATTCGCATGACGGGCTTAAAAACCACCTTTTAGATGAATCAGGTGGCAGGGGCGGAAGGAATCGAACCATCAACCTTCGGTTTTGGAGACCGACGCTCTGCCAATTGAGCTACGCCCCTACTGAAAACTAACCAACTGTTTAAGCAATGATCTTGGCAACCACACCGGCACCCACGGTCTTGCCACCTTCACGGATCGCAAAACGCAGGCCTTCTTCCATGGCGATCGGGTTGATCAGCTTCACGGTGATCGACACGTTGTCGCCTGGCATCACCATTTCTTTGCCTTCTGGCAACTCGATCGCACCGGTCACGTCCGTGGTACGGAAGTAGAACTGGGGGCGGTAGTTGTTGAAGAATGGCGTGTGGCGACCCCCTTCGTCTTTGCTCAAGACGTAGATTTCACCGGTGAAATGGGTGTGAGGCTTGATGGAGGCGGGCTTGCACAGCACTTGGCCGCGCTGTACGTCTTCACGCTTGGTGCCGCGCAGCAAGATGCCGACGTTGTCGCCCGCTTGACCTTGGTCGAGCAGCTTGCGGAACATTTCAACACCGGTGCAGGTGGTTTTTTGCGTTGCAGCAATACCGACGATTTCGATTTCTTCGCCGACTTTGACAATGCCACGCTCAACACGGCCGGTCACCACAGTGCCGCGACCGGAGATGGAGAACACGTCTTCCACGGGCATCAGGAAGGCGCCGTCCACTGCGCGTTCTGGCAGAGGGATGTAGGTGTCCAGTGCATCGGCCAGTTTCATGATGGCTTCTTCACCCAGAGGGCCTTTGTCGCCTTCCATGGCGAGCTTGGCGCTGCCGTGGATGATGGGGGTTGCGTCGCCGGGGAAGTCATACTTGTCCAGGAGTTCGCGAACTTCCATCTCGACCAATTCCAGCAGTTCGGCGTCATCCACCATATCGCACTTGTTCAGGAACACGATGATGTAAGGCACGCCCACTTGGCGAGCCAGCAGGATGTGTTCGCGGGTTTGGGGCATGGGGCCGTCAGCAGCGGAGCAGACCAGAATAGCGCCGTCCATCTGGGCAGCACCGGTGATCATGTTCTTCACATAGTCAGCGTGGCCGGGGCAGTCCACGTGAGCGTAGTGGCGGTTGGCCGTTTCGTACTCAACGTGGGCGGTGTTGATGGTGATGCCGCGCGCTTTTTCTTCTGGAGCAGCGTCAATCTGGTCATAGGCTTTAGCTTGGCCACCGAACTTGGCGGCCAGCACGGTGGTGATGGCCGCTGTCAGCGTGGTTTTGCCGTGGTCAACGTGACCAATCGTGCCCACGTTCACGTGGGGCTTGGTACGCGTGAATTTTTCTTTTCCCATTTTTCAAACTCCGAAAAATATCAAATAAAACTGGTGCCCATTCCGGGAATCGGACCCGGGACCTCTCCCTTACCAAGGGAGTGCTCTGCCACTGAGCCAAATGGGCTTATTCCACGACCCGTCAACACAAACGCTGACCGACCGTATTTTTCAAACCAACCTATGTGTACCAGGACACTTTTTCAGGCAACTGGCACAACCACACAAACCAATTCTGGAGCGGGGTAGGAGAATCGAACTCCTCGCTTTAGCTTGGAAGGCTAAGGTATTGCCACTATACGAACCCCGCACAATTCGCGCTAACTGCCGCCACTGATTCCACATTCACACATCCTCAGGCTGGTGGAGAGGGCTGGATTCGAACCAGCGTACTCGTAAGAGGGCAGATTTACAGTCTGCTGCCATTAACCACTCGGCCACCTCTCCTTCAGCGAACCTCAGATTATGCCACGGTTTTGTGACCCGTCTCTACCAAGTGATGGGCTTGTAGCCGTGTTGGCTTAAAAAAGCATTCGCCAAACTGAAATGCCCACAACCGATGAACGGCTTGGGGGGACGAAGCGCGGACAGCGGTGAAGGGTGGTTGGCGGTTAAAACCAGGTGCCGGAGCCCATTTTTTGCGTCCATCAAAGTCCGTTTTGCTTGCGCATGGGATCCCCAAAGCATGAAAACGGTCGGATCGGAGTTGGCCCAGCAGACCTCGATGATTGAATCCGTCAACCCCTCCCAGCCACGTTTGGCATGGCTGGCTGGCTGGCCTTGTTCGACGGTCAGGCACGTATTCAACATTAAAACGCCCTGCTCGGCCCATCGCATCAGAGAGCCATTCGACTGACGCGGCGCTTTAAGGCCCAAAGCAGCATCCTTTCCACCATCCCGTTCGATTTCCTTGAAAATATTTCTCAATGATGGCGGCAATGGCACACCATGTTCAACCGAGAACGCCAGTCCATGTGCCTGACCCGGACCGTGATATGGATCCTGTCCCAAAATCACCACCCGCACACCAGACCGAGGCGTCAGATCCAGCGCATGAAAAGGATTGGGAGGGTAAATCGCGGCACCAGTTTCAAGGCGACCCTGCACAAAAGCCGCCAATTCAAGTCCCGTTGGGCTTTGCAAAAAACCACTTACCAGACTTTGCCAATCGGAGGCAATTGACCAAGATGCGGGATCCCACTGCTGCAGTGCCGGGGCAATGGGTAGAAAATCAGCCACCAAACCGCGTTTCTTCATCAATTAACCCCAAAGTCCCCGTGGAACATGAATAGTTTGCTCCTAATAATGCAGCAAGTCAGTTCCGGAAAACTGAGTTCAGGGCATTCCAAATAACGCGGCCAACGCTTCACCCGGGTCAGGCGCGCGCATGAAGGCCTCGCCAACCAGAAATGCATTCACCCCTGCGGCGCCCATTCGCAGTACGTCATCCCGATTCAGAATGCCGCTCTCGGTGACGACCATCCGGTTGCCTGCGGTCAACTCAGGCATATCTTTCAAAATACCAATGGTGTTGTTTAGTGACACCTCAAAAGTTTTGAGGTCCCGGTTGTTGATGCCAATCAGGGGTGACTTGAGCTTGAGTGCGCGAGCAGCTTCATCCTTGTCGTGGACCTCCACCAAAACACCCATGTCCATCCCAAGCGCAATAGCTTCAAGGTCGGCCATTTGCGCATCATCAAGGCACGCAGCAATCAGCAAAATGCAGTCAGCGCCCATTGCTCTTGATTCGTAGATCTGGTACGCGTCCACCATGAAGTCCTTGCGCAACACAGGCAGCTGGCAGCTGGCACGCGCCTGCTTCAGGTAATCAACCTGGCCCTGAAAGAACTGCCGGTCCGTTAGCACCGACAAACAGGCTGCGCCATGTTCTGCATAGGTTTGGGCTATGTCGGCGGGAATGAAGTCTTCGCGCAAAACGCCCTTGGAGGGGCTCGCCTTTTTAATTTCTGCAATCACCGCGGGCTTGCCGGCTGCCACTTTGGCGCGCATGGCGCCGACAAAATCCCGCGTCAGCACGCGAGACTCAGCATCAGCACGCACGACCCCCAAGGGTTTTTGTCGAATGGCCGCAGCGATTTCGTCGCGTTTGACCGCGATGATTTTGTTCAAAATGTCGGACATATATTTCGGAGTTGGATGGGACTGGTCAAGCGCCGACGCCTTTTGGACTGTGGCACCCTCAATTTTCGCAGAATGACATGGGACTTGCGGAATGAGCTTTCCGCCAATCGAATCCAAGCCTATACCCCGATCAAATCAATCTTCGCAACATGACCAAGCGGCGTAGCATTGCCAACCTTTCAAGCAATTCCAAGCCATGACCCTAACTTTGAACCAACCCTCGTTGCCGGCGCGTTTTCAGTTTGCCGAGCAATTGGCACGCAGCTGTGGCGAGCTCGCCATCCACGAATCACAACAATTGTCAGTGAGCTCCAAAGGGGCTCACGATGTCCTGACACAGGCCGATTTGGCCGTTGAGCGCCACATTCGTGAAGCCGTTGCCAAGGCTTTTCCAGGTGACGTTGTCGTGGGTGAGGAAATGGGCGGCCAAATGGATATCGGCGCCGGGCAAAACTTCTGGCTGGTTGATCCCATTGACGGCACCGCCAACTACGCCACTGACATTCCGCGCTGGTGCATTTCGATCGCCTTCATGGTGGCTGGAAAGCCCGTGTTGGGGGTGTTGTTTGATCCGGTGGTGAACCGCATGTACGCAGCCTCGCTGGGTGGTGGCGCCTTTCAGAACGGCAAGCCGATCCGCGTTCGAGCCACCGCCTCGCTGGACGGAGCCACGGTAGAGCTGGGGTGGTCGGCACGACGCAGCCACACCAGTTACCTGCAAAAAGCCGACTTGCTGATGCAGGCAGGGAGTGCCTTTGTGAGGCGCGGTTCAGGCGCCTTGGGGCTGGCTGATGTGGCTGCCGGTCGAGTTGATGGCTATGCAGAATTGCATATCAACGCATGGGACTGCGCCGCCGGCGCTTTGCTCGTTACCGAAGCCGGGGGCCGCGTCAACGACTTCTTCACTCCCGAAGGGATCCTTGGCGGCGGACTTCTTGTGGCAAGTGCCCCAGGCGTTTTTGATACTTTGAACGCCATCATGGAAGACTGACTGAAGGGTCCAGTGGCAAAACACAGAATGCGCGTCCATGCGTCTACAGGTGCGAAGAGCGCGCTACTTTTCGCTGGCAATTTCAAGGCCTTCGCACCGAACAACCGCAAGCCTCCCTTGCTGGTTTGTACGGATTGACCCTCGCAAAGCATCAGGCTAGATTCAGTCATCCAACTGTCATTTTTTTGACATCTATTCAGGAGAATTTTTATGCGTCGTTCCTCACTTTCCGGCTTGATGGCCTTGCTACTGGGCCTGGCTGCTGCGTCGTCTTTTGCGCAAGGACGCCTGACTCTTTATTGCAGTTCAGACGAGGCATGGTGCCAGCAAGCCAAGACAGAGTTTGAGAAAAAGACAGGGATTTCTGTCGATATGACCCGTAAAAGTTCGGGCGAAACATATGCCCAGATCAAGGCCGAATCCGCCAACCCCAAGGGCGACATCTGGTGGGGAGGCACGGGTGACCCGCATCTGCAGGCTGCTGAGGAAGGTTTGACCCAAGCCTACGCATCGCCGGCACGAACGCAGTTGCAGGATTGGGCCAACCGCCAGGCCGTGGCTTCCAAAGTACGCACCGTCGGCATCTACTCCGGCGCACTGGGCTTCGGCTACAACACGGACCTGCTGAAAAAACAGGGTCTGCCAGAGCCTAAATGCTGGAAAGACCTGATCAAGCCTGCCTACAAAGGCAAAGTACAGGTGGCCAACCCCAATTCATCCGGAACGTCCTACACCATGCTGGCGACTTTGGTTCAATTGTTCGGTGAGGACGAAGCCTTCAAATACCTGAAGGCATTGAACACCAACATCAACCAGTACACCAAGTCAGGTTCTGCACCCATCAAGGCTGCCGGCGCTGGAGAAACCGTGATCGGGATTGTGTTTGCCCATGACGCTGTGGCCGTCGCCGATGCAGGCTTTCCGATCCAGACAGTGATCCCTTGTGAAGGAACGGGTTACGAAATTGGATCCATGAGCATTGTTGGCGGCGCACGCAATCTGGAGAACGCCAAGAAGTTTTACGATTTCGCGCTCGACGCGGACTTCCAGAGCAAGGCCCAACTCGTCAAGTCTTTCCAGGTGCCATCCAACAAGGCCGCCAAAACATCACCGAAGGCACCCGACCTCTCCAAGATCAAGCTGATCAACTATGACTTTGTCAAGTATGGCTCTTCGGCCGAACGCAAGCGGCTGCTCAAGAAATGGGATGATGAAATTGGCTCCCTGCCACGCTGATCGACCCTGACTGCGTTCTGAACTCAAACTGCCCGGAACCTTCTCAGTGACGAACCTGCGGCCAGACCGACAGGCCGCAAGTCTCGCCCTGATGGCGCTGCTCGCGGTCGCATTGCTGCCTTGGTACGCCATTCAGGACGGGTTTTGGAGTACGGCGTGGCTGCTCAGCGGCGACTACCCCATGAAGGGAGATTCGGCTCCCGCCCTGTTTTTGTGGTTGCAAGGACGCAATCTCTGGCTTCTGCCGGTGGCGTTACTGAGCGTCGCGGCCCTTGCTGCCGCTCAGATCGCACAGCCTGTGTCTGCACGGGCACGCCAATTGGTTTTGATAGGCACCGCAGGACTCGCCTATTTGCTGTTACAGGGCTTTCTGTTTGGGCTGCGTGGCTGGAATGGCGCCTGGCTGACGGCATTATTTGGTGAAACAGAGCAGCGGCAATTCGGCATGGGCTATGGTGCGCTCGTCGTAGCGGGTTGCCTACTGTTTATCCTGACTCGCGGACTGGCACTTCGGGGTCTGGTTGGTGGCGACACCTTTGTCGCAGGCTCGCTCGGCGTGATCATCGCCACCACCTTGCTCTTCATCGGACTGCCTGTCCTGCAGATGCTGATCATCCCGTTCAAGGGCGCCGATGGATGGGCACTCGCCCCATTTTTTGAACGCTTGCTGGATGCCAAGATTTGGCGCCTCGGATGTTTTTATTCGCGCACCACCTGCGGTGTGGCCTGGAATTCACTGACACTGGCCATTGCCGTTGGGGTGCTGGCCACGCTTCTCGGGCTTGGTTTTGCCTTACTCTTGACTCGTACGGGGGTGCGGTTTCGCTCGCTGGTGAAATCGCTCTCGCTACTGCCCATCATCACACCCCCCTTTGTGATTGGCCTGTCCATCATTCTTCTGTTTGGTCTCTCGGGCAATGTCACCCAATTCGTCGCAGCCCAAATGGGCCTTGAACCCAGCCGCTGGATTTATGGATTTACGGGCATCCTGATCGCGCAGGTTCTCTCGTTCACGCCCATATCGTTTCTGGTGCTGATCGGTGTGGTCGAGGCCATCAGCCCCTCGCTGGAAGAGGCCGCGCAAACACTGCGTGCGGGGCGTTGGGAAATTTTCCGCACAGTCACTTGGCCCTTGATGCGCCCAGGACTTGCCAATGCCTTTTTACTGGGATTCATAGAAAGCATGGCGGATTTTGGCAATCCCCTCGTACTGGGTGGGAATTTCAACGTGCTGTCCACGGAGATCTTCTTCTCCGTTGTCGGTTCGCAAAACGATCAAAGTCAGGCCGCCGTTCTGGCCATCATTCTCTTGCTGTACACCGTCGGCGCGTTTTTCCTTCAACAACGGTGGCTCGGCCGCCGCAGTTACACCTCGGTAAGCGGCAAGGGTGACGGAGGCATGCATCCGCCGTTGCCCAAACGCATTGCGTACCCAGTCGTCATCGTGACGGCGATCTGGAGTCTGTTCACCGTCGTCGTCTATTTGATGATCGTGTACGGCAGTTTCGTGGAACTTTGGGGTCTGAACAACACGCTGACCTTCAAACACTATGTCAAGGCATTTTCTGTGGCGTACGGTGAATTCGGGCTGCGCTGGCAAGGCTCGGCCTGGAACAGTTTCTGGACGACCATGCAAATTGCCACGATTTCGGCCCCCCTCACCGCGGCACTGGGACTTCTTACCGCATGGCTGTTGACCCGACAGAATTTCAGCGGCAAAAAGGCGTTCGAATTCGGCACCATGCTGAGCTTTGCCATTCCCGGAACGGTGATTGGCGTGAGCTACATCATCGCCTTCAACGTGCCCCCCATCGAACTGACAGGAACCGCTGCGATCCTCGTGATCTGTTTCGTGTTCCGCAACATGCCGGTGGGCGTGAGGTCTGGGATTGCCTCCCTGTCCCAGATCGACAAAAGTCTGGACGAAGCTTCACTCACACTGGGCGCCAGTTCATGGACGACCTTTCGCCGCATCACGCTGCCCCTGATTCGCCCCGCCATTTTGTCAGCGCTGGTGTACAGCTTTGTGCGCAGCATGACGGCCATCAGCGCCGTGATATTTTTGGTCAGCGCTCGGCATGACATGGCCACCAGCTACATCATTGGCCGGGTGGAAAACAATGAGTATGGCGTGGCGATCGCCTATTCCACAGTCCTGATTTTTGTCATGCTGGGCGCCATTGGCATCTTTCAATGGCTGGTCGGTCAGCGCCGACTGGGCCGGCGCGACACCCGACAGGATGCATCCATGATTGCAGGAGGCGCATGAACAACCCGAACACCTCAAACTTTCCGCGCAAGGGCCCAGCCCGCGTGGTTTTTGAGAACGTCACCAAGCGGTATGGCAATACGGCCACCGCAGCAGTGGACCGGATTTCGCTGGACTTTCCAGCGGGTAAATTGGTAACCCTGCTTGGACCGTCTGGCTGCGGCAAAACCACCACGCTGCGCATGATCGCCGGTCTGGAAATGGCCACCAGTGGCCGCATTTTGATTGGTGAGGAAGACGTTACCCGCATGCCCGCCACAGCGCGCGACGTTTCGATGGTATTTCAGTCGTATGCCTTGTTTCCACACATGAGCGTCATGGAGAACGTGTCATACGGCCTCAAGATGTCGGGCTTTTCCAAAGACGCTATCGTTCCCAAAGCCCAGGACGTTCTCAAGCAGTTGGGACTTGAGGCGCTAAGTGCGCGTTACCCCAACGAGTTGTCAGGTGGACAGCAACAGCGGGTTGCCGTCGCCCGGGCCATTGTGCTGGAACCCAAGGTGCTGCTGTTTGATGAACCCCTGTCCAATCTGGACGCCAAACTGCGACGCTACGTGCGCCAGGAAATCAGGGATCTGCAACTGGCGCTGGGCCTGACAGTGGTGTACGTGACGCACGACCAGGAAGAAGCGCTGGCCGTATCGGACACCGTGGTCGTGATGAACAATGCCACCATCGCACAGGCAGGCAGCCCGCGCGAACTGCATGACCGCCCGCTCACACGATTTGTCGCCGACTTCATAGGTGGTGCCAACGTGCTGCCCTGCGAAGTCTTGTCATCCCATGGTGCCGAGGCGAGTATTCGCCTGGGCACTTTGACACTGCGCACAAATGCCTGCGAAGGCACCACATCCCAGCGCCACGTGGCGGTGCGCCCCAATCGTGTTGCGCTGGTTGCGCCCGGCAGCCCGAACTCGCTCGACGCCGTCATCCAAAAAGCCACTTACGTTGGCGAACAGATGGAGTACATGATTCAGACTCCGTTGGGTGACCTGTTTGTCACCTCTGGGGATACGGACCATCCGAGAGCCCCGAAATCTCCCGTCGGTGTCGCCTTTGGAGAGGGCGAAGTGGTGCTGCTGGGCGACTGACAACAGCACTGGGCTGCTCCAGCCAGCCCCCGACAAACCATTTGGCGTGTTACTTTGCGGCTTGCGTTGCAGCCACAAGTTGGGCCAACTTGGCTTTGGCGGCGCCTGATTCAATCGCAGCCCGCGCCTGCTCCAAGCCGACTTTCATCGAGTCCACCACATTGGCAGCATAAAGCGCAACCCCGGCGTTCAGCGCAACAATATCTTTGGCCGGGCCGGGCACGTTGTCCAGAACACCCATCAACATGGCGCGCGACTGCTCGGGTGTTTCCACTTTCAGAGCCCGGTTACTGGCCATCACCAGGCCGAAATCTTCGGGATGAATTTCGTATTCGGTGATCTCTCCGTTTTTCAATTCACCCACCAGCGTGGCGGCCCCCAGGCTCACCTCGTCCATACCGTCTTTGCCATACACCACCAAGGCATGTTCGGCACCCAGCCGTTGCAGCGCCCGCACCTGAATACCCACCAAGTCAGGGTGAAAGACACCCATCAAAATATTGGGCGCGCTGGCCGGGTTGGTCAGCGGCCCCAGCAGATTGAAGATGGTTTTGATACCCAGTTCCTTACGCACCGGCGCCACGTTTTTCATCGCTGGGTGGTGGTTGGGCGCAAACATGAAGCCCACACCCACCTCGTCGATACAGCGGGCAATTCCCTCCGGAGAGAGGTTGATGTTCACGCCCAATGATTCCATCACGTCGGCACTGCCGCTCTTGCTGCTGACACTGCGTCCGCCATGCTTGCTGACCCGCGCGCCGGCGGCAGCAGCCACAAACATGGCGCAGGTGGAGATGTTGAAGGTGTGTGAGCTATCTCCACCCGTGCCCACAATGTCCACCAGGTGGGTTTTGTTGGCCACATGCACCTTGGTGGAAAACTCGCGCATCACCTGCGCGGCTGCGGTGATCTCGCCAATGGTTTCTTTCTTGACCCGCATGCCGGTGATGAGTGCCGCCATCATCACAGGCGACAGTTCGCCACTCATGATCTGGCGCACGATGTGCAACATTTCGTCGTGAAAAATCTCACGGTGTTCGATGGTGCGCAAAAGGGCTTCTTGTGGGGTGATTTTGTTGGTGTTGGGCATGGGGTGAGTCCTCGGTATTTGAAGGGGAAGCTGAAGTGAGTGACAGGTGCGGCGCTCAGTTGTGGTTGTCCGAGAGCGCCAGCCTGATGCCAAAGTAAACAAACAATGCGCCCGCGCCACGCTCCAGCCAGGTCGCCAATTTCTTCAGGCCATTGGCCCGCCGGGAGCCCCAGGCCGCCAACAGCGCGTAGCCCATGTTGATGGGGATGGCGTTGATATTGAAGATCAGACCCAGCAGCGCAAAGGTCAGCGTTTGATGGGTGGCATCCGGTGCGATGAACTGGGGCAAGAATGCCAGAAAGAACAACGCTACTTTGGGGTTGAGCGCATTGGTCCAGAAGCCCTGTTTGAACACTTTACTCAAGTCTTGAGAGGAAAATGCGGTGTTAGTCCCCGTCGATATTGAATAGTTTGCTATTTTTTCAGTAGCGCCCGGCTTTGGGGTGCGAAGCATGGCCAGCCCCACATAGACCAGGTAAGCCGCCCCTATCCACTTCAACACCATGAAAGCCGTGGCCGATGCGGCAATCAATGCGCTCACCCCGACGGCTGCCGCCACGATGTGAACAAAACAGCCTGCTGCGATACCCAGCGCCGCCACCACACCAGCGCGAGCGCTGCGGGCACCGTTGGCCACAATGAACAGCACATCTGGCCCCGGCGTCAGGTTCAACAACCACCCGGCCAGGATGAACAGATACAAGTTGTCGATGCCCAGTGAATGCCCCATGGTGATCTCCTGCGTGGTTTGGCCTTCAGTTAGCGTTTGAAAAATTCCCGGATCGCATCAATCGCCAACTTGACCCCGGCAGCGTCCACATTCAGGTGCGTGACAAACCGCAGGCGGTACAAGCCGGTCGCCAGAACGCCGCGCGATTTCAGAAACGGAATCAACTCTGCCGACCGCGCGCGAGCCTCGCCCACCAAGTCCACAAACATGATGTTGGTGTGAGGTGCCTCGACCTGCAAGCCGTCAATACCTGCCAACCCGTCCGCAAGCTGTTGTGCCAAAGCGTGGTCTTGCGCCAGCCGCGCCACGTTGTGGTCCAACGCATACAGAGCAGCCGCTGCCAAAACCCCTGCCTGGCGCATACCGCCACCCGCCATCTTGCGGATGCGGTGTGCGCGGGCGATGAATTCGCGGCTGCCGCACAAGGTGGAACCCACCGGCGCGCCCAGTCCTTTGCTGAAACACACCGACACGCTGTCGAAGCATTGGGCGATACGGCGCGCTTCCAAATTGATAGCCAACTTATCAATATTGGCGGGGACTTCAGGCACATTTGATGCATCATTTTTCGTAAAACGCGCGTTTTGAGCCGCTTGCGCCACCGCCGCGTTGAAGAGCCGCGCCCCATCCAGATGCCTGGCCAATCCTTTGGATTTCGCCAGGTCCGTCGCGGCTTGCACGTAGTCAAACGGCAGCAGCTTGCCACCCAGCGTGTTCTCCAGCGCCAGCAGACGGGTGCGGGCAAAGTGCGCATCGTCGGGCTTGATGGAGGCTTCAATGTCGCCAAGCGCCAAGGTACCGTCGGGCTGGTGATTCAGTGGCTGCGGCTGCACACTGCCAAACACCGCACCGCCACCGCCTTCCCAGCGGTAAGCATGCGCCATCTGGCCAACGATGTACTCATCGCCGCGCTGGCAGTGGCTCAGAATGGCGCACAGGTTGCTTTGCGTGCCCGTGGGCACAAACAGCGCGGCCTCAAAGCCCAGAAGCGCCGCAATTTTGTCCTGCAAGGCGTTGACGGTAGGGTCATCGCCAAACACGTCATCACCCAACGGCGCTGCCAGCATGGCCTCACGCATGGCGGGCGTGGGCTGGGTGACGGTGTCACTGCGAAGGTCTATGGTTTTCATGTCAAAAAGTTCTTCAGCATGGCGTGCCCGTGCTCGGTCAGGATGCTCTCGGGGTGGAACTGCACGCCTTCAATTCGCACGTCCTGTGCAAAGCCGGTGTGACGAACGCCCATGATTTCACCATCATCCGTCCACGCCGTCACGGCCAGTTCCGAGGGGCAGGTGGCACGTTCAATGGCCAGCGAGTGGTAGCGGTTCACGACAAATTTCTCCGGTAGTCCCAAAAACACGCCGTCCTGCGTGGTGGTGATGACACTGGTTTTGCCATGCATCAATTCTTTGGCACGGATGATCTTGCCGCCAAACGCCGCACCAATGCTCTGGTGGCCCAGACAGACACCCAGGACAGGCAGCTTGCCCGCAAAGTGTTGAATGGCCGCCACTGAAATGCCCGCCTCATTGGGTGTGCACGGGCCGGGCGATACGACGAGCCGGTCGGGCATGCGGGCTGCGATGCCTTCCAGGGTGATTTCATCATTGCGAAAGACTTCGACGTCCACCCCCAGCTCGCCAAAGTACTGGACGATATTGAACGTGAAGCTATCGTAGTTATCGATCATCAGGAGTTTGATTTTGTGGCTCATGATCACTCCAGTCCTTCTTCAACCAGCTCGCTGGCGCGCAACAAGGCACGCGCCTTGGCTTCAGTTTCCTTCCATTCCAGCTCGGGCACCGAGTCGGCCACCACCCCGGCTGCCGCCTGTACATACAGCGTGTCGTCCTTGATGATGCCCGTGCGGATGGCAATGGCCACGTCCATATCACCGGCATAACTCAGGTAACCACAGGCTCCGCCATAAAGACCCCGCTTGGTGGGCTCCAGTTGGTCGATGATTTCCATGGCATGCACCTTGGGCGCACCGGTCAATGTGCCGGCCGGGAACGTGGCTTTCAGCACATCCATGCTGGTCATCCCGTCCAGCAAAGTGCCCTCAACATTGCTCACAATGTGCATGACATGGCTGTAGCGCTCCACCTGAAAGGCCTCAGTCACCTTCACCGTGCCAATTTTGGCAATGCGGCCAATGTCATTGCGCGCCAGGTCGATCAGCATGACATGCTCGGCGCGCTCTTTGGGATCATTGATGAGTTCAGTCTCCGCCGCCTTGTCCAGTTCGGGGCTGGCACCGCGGGGCCGGGTGCCAGCCAGAGGGCGAATCGTGACCCTCTGTTCCGAGACGCCATTGGTGGTCACCTGCTCCTGTCGCACCAATATTTCAGGCGATGCACCCACCACATGGAAGTCTCCAAAGTGGTAGTAGTACATGTAGGGACTGGGATTGAGCGAACGCAACGCACGGTACAAGCTCAAGGGTGATTCGGTATACCGCTTCTTGATGCGCTGCCCCACCTGCACTTGCATGAAGTCGCCTCCGGCAATCAACTCTTTGGCGCGCTCCACCGCAGCAATGTAGTCAGCCTTGGCAAAGTCGCGTTGCGCCGGGTGGCTTTGGGTGGGCTTGACCACCGGCGCACTCACCGAGTACTTCAGCTTGTCCTTCAACTCGCGCAAGCGTTTTTTGGCGTTGGCATAGGCCTCGCTTTTGGACGGGTCAGCGTAAACAATCAAATACAGCTTGCCGGACAGGTTGTCGATAACCGCCAGCTCCTCGCATTGCAGCAGCATGATGTCGGGGCAACCCAGTGTGTCGGGCGGGCAAGTGGCTTCGAGTTTTTTCTCGATGTAGCGAACGGCGTCGTAGCCAAAGTAGCCCGCCAGACCGCCGCAAAACCGCGGCAAACCGGGGCGCAGCGCCACTTTGAAGCGCTTTTGGTAGTCGGCAATAAAGTCCAACGGGTTGGTCGTCGAGCTCTCAACCACCACACCATCGCTTACCACTTCGGTCTTGGCGTTGGGGCCAAATCCGCTGCAACGCACCAACGTCTGCGCGGGCAGACCAATGAAGCTGTAGCGCCCAAAGCGTTCGCCACCTACTACAGACTCCAGTAAAAAGCTGTGCTTGCCGCCCTGGCTGGAATACGCCAGTTTGAGATAGAGTGACAGTGGCGTCTCAAGATCGGCAAACGCTTCGACCATCAGGGGAATGCGGTTGTAGCCCTGCGCACTCAGGGACTTGAATTCGAGTTCGGAAATCATGTTGGAGCCTCTCATCTGGGCGGGATTATTGGTCCCGGCCTGCTGCATTGCAGCATTCATTCAAACAGTTTCTCTGCACGAGGAGACCAGGGCAGAGAGCGGGCGCGTTGTAGAAAGCGCCCCCCGTAAAAGTTAGAGCCGTTCAGCGCGCTGCGAAGGCAGGCTGGCAGGCAGACGTGGCACTGGGACGCCAAAGCCAGGCTCCCCGGTCGCTGCTACCTGTGATGCTGATACGGTGAATGAACATGCCTCGAGTGTATCAAAGAGAAATGACAACAATTGCCCATGAAACAGGACAATTATTCCATTCTGGATTCAAGAAAAAGGGCCTAAAGTAAGGTCTTGTTGACTCAAACAAGAGGTGCCGTCATGAAATCAATCAAGTCCTGGTTGCTGTTTGCTGCATTCTTTGGCGCGAGCTTTTGTGGTCTTGCTGCATCGATCGAGATCAACGGGATCAAGCTGGAAGACAGCGCGGACGTGCGGTCGAGCAAACTCCTTCTCAACGGCGCGGGCACGCGCTACAAGGGCCCCTTCAAGGTGTACGTGGCCGGCCTCTATCTTGAGAAAAAAACCTCTGCCCCCGAAGAGGTCATCAACCAGTCTGGCGCCAAACGCATGAGCGTCACCATGGTGCGGGACATTGACGCCAATGAATTGGGCAAATTGCTCACCCGGGGTGTGGAGGACAACACCGGCAAAGGCGAAATGTCCAAGCTCATCCCCGGTCTGCTTCGAATGGGGCAAATTTTTTCAGAACAAAAAAAGCTGGTTCCAGGTGACAACTTTCTGATTGACTGGGTGCCCGGCGTGGGCTGCGTGATCACCATCAAAGGCAAAGTTCAAGGCGAGCCGTTCAAGGAACCGGAATTCTTCAAAGCCTTGATGTCCATCTGGCTGGGCCCGTCTCCCGCAGATTTCAAGCTCAAGGATGCTTTATTGGGCAGCCGTTAGAACCCAACCAGCTGCAACTAGGGTGTTTCCCGGATGAAACTAGGGCGTTGACCCGATTTCCATGACGATCAACTTTCCATAAAGTTGGCGGGGAGACTCATCACTTTGCTGTGTTCAATATGCGGCAGGCGCTTGGTTCTTCCCAAAAATGCATTTACAGGAGAGACAACATCATGCGAATTAACAACCTGACCATTCGGACAAGGCTGAGTCTCGCCTTTGGCCTCATGTTGCTGGTTACTCTAATCATGACCGGCATTGGCTTGTCCCGCCTTGGCTCACTGCGGCAAGCCGGTCACGATTACGCCACATCCGAACTCAAACGACAAAATCTGGCCCTTGAATGGCGCACGGGCATCAATTTGAACTGGGCGCGCACCGAAGCATTTCTGCATTCATCCGATCCCGCCTTTGCGCTGAAATTGCAACGGGACATGGACGAAACGAGCAAGCAGATTGGTGACATCCAGAAGCAGATGGAACCCTTGATCAAACTTGACGATGGGAAAAAGCTGTTGGCAGATATTGCCAAGGCGCGCGAAGCTTACCGAGGTCCCAGGGCCGACCTCATTAAAAGGAAAATGGCCAATGAAGATGTCAGCGGCCTGCTTGAAAAAGATCTTCGTCCACTGGCAACCAGCTACACAAACACCCTGGACAACTTTGCTGCCTACGTTGAAGAGCGGGGTGTGCAACGCCAGGCTGACGCAGATGCCGTTGGCGCTTCGGGGCAATGGCAGTTGGGGATAGGTGCCTTCATTTCACTTGTGCTTGGTGTTCTTTTTGCCTTTTTGGTCACCCGGTCCATCATGGTGCCTTTGCGCCAAGGCATTGCCAGTGCCAGGTCAATAGCCCAGGGAGACTTGGCCAAACCAATTCCTGTTGAGGGAAAAGATGAAATCGCCCAGCTTTTGCAGGCTCTCTCTGACATGCAAGCGAACTTGGCCAGCATTGTGAACACGGTGCGCCAGGGTTCCGAAAGCGTGGCCACCGCCAGCGCAGAGATCGCTTCGGGCAACCACGACCTGTCGGCCCGCACCGAGCAGCAGGCCAGCTCCCTGGAGGAAACCGCAGCCTCCATGGAAGAGTTGAACTCGACCGTCAAGCAAAATGCAGACAGCGCCCGCCAGGCCAACCAGCTTGCCACCAGCGCTTCCACAGTAGCCATTCAGGGTGGCGACGTGGTCGCCCAGGTGGTGGACACCATGAAGGGCATCAACGAGTCGTCCCGCAAGATCTCGGACATCATCAGCGTGATTGACGGCATCGCGTTTCAGACCAACATCCTGGCGCTCAATGCCGCCGTGGAAGCCGCTCGCGCGGGTGAGCAAGGCCGGGGCTTTGCTGTGGTGGCCTCTGAAGTGCGCAGCCTGGCAGGCCGGTCTGCCGAGGCCGCCAAGGAGATCAAGAGCCTCATCAATGCCAGCGTGGAGCGCGTCGAACAAGGCACGGCCCTGGTCGACAAGGCCGGCGCCACCATGACCGAAGTGGTCAGCTCGATTCGCCGGGTGACGGACATCATGGGCGAGATCAGCGCAGCGAGTTCCGAGCAAAGCGCTGGCGTGGCGCAAGTCGGACAAGCCGTCGCGCAGATGGACCAGGCCACCCAGCAAAACGCAGCATTGGTGGAAGAGATGGCCGCGGCAGCCAGCAGCCTGAAAACGCAGGCCCAGGAGCTGGTGCAAACCGTGGCGGTGTTCAAGCTCTCTGGCAACGTGCAGCAACAGGCGACAGCCCCAGTGGCCGCAGTGCGCTCGCACAAACCCAAGATCACACCCCACAAGGGGCCGGAACGTCGCGAAGGCGGCATCCCCAAGGGTGCTGCAGCACGTACCCACGCACCAGCACCCAAACTGGTCGCGCCTCCTCCTGCCGCCAAAACCCCGGCTGGTGGTGACGACGACTGGACAACGTTTTAGCCAAGTCAAACCAACCGGGCATCAGGCAGGTCATACTCTCTTTCATGTCCGGTAATTTGAAAACGCGGGTCTTTCAGCGGCCGAGATGGCAGCTGTGGGTCACATTTGCAATCGCAGCGATTGTGTGCGTCGAGATCATTGTCTCGTGCATGAGTTTGCTGTTGGTTGGCTCGGTCACGCGTGACTACCTGATCACAGGACTGGTCGCGGCCGCCATCGTCGCGCCAACCACCCTTGCCTTGTTGACTGCACTATTAGGTTCGGCCTCAGCCCAGCGGGAAGCACAATTGCAGGCCAATGCGAAGGTTGCGGAGGAAGGCCTCAACCTGACGGTTGAGGTGGCCCAAATGATGTTCTGGGAGTATGACGTCAAGGCCGACAAATTGCTGTATGAAAACCTCAAAATTTCGGGTCTTGGAATTTCCACCACCGACGCCCAACATTCCCTGGCTGGATGGCTGGGCCAGGTACACCCCGATGATCGCGACGACTTTTTGGTTCAATATGCGCAGTGCGTGAAGCCGGATGGCGTTGACCTGGACATTGAGTACCGTTTTGCCGCCAAGGAACCTGGGCAATGGGTCTGGCTGGAAACACGGGGTCGCATCGTCAAGCGCGATACCGAAGGTCAAGCGCTTTGGGCCGTGGGGGGCAGCATCAATGTATCCGAACGCAGGCTGGCGGCCATAGCCCTGACCGAAACTCGCGACCGACTTCAGAATATTTTCAATGACAGTCCCGATGCCATGGTCATTAGCCGACTGGAAGACGGCCGCACGACAGACGTCAACACCGCCTTCCTGCGAACCTCTGGCTACCAGCGTTCAGAAGTCATCGGTAAATCCACCGTTGAATTGGGCATTTGGGTCCACCCGGATGGTCATCAAAAAATGTTGCACCTGCTGCAGACCAAGGGGTATTGCCGCAGCCACGAAGCCGAATTCCAGTCCCGCACCGGCAATCGGGTCGTGGCATCGATTTCCGCGGTGGTCACTTACTTTCAAGGCGTTCCGCATATTTTGACCACGGTGCGCGACGTCACCCGAAGGCGACGGGCCGAAGAGAAGTTGCGGCAAAGCGAAACCTTGCTACGCAGCACGCTGGAATCAACTGACGAGGGCATTTTGATGATCGCCCATGACGGGCGTGTGCTTTCGGCCAACAAGCGCTTTATTGAAATGTGGCGGGTTCCGCCCGAATTGGGCGTAGTAGGCAATGACTCACAACTGTTGGCCCACGTGGTGGATCAGTTGGCCAACCCCGGAACCTTCATGGGGGAAGTCCAACGCCTCTACAACAGTGACGAAGAAGCACGCGACACCCTGAACTTCAAGGACGGCCGGGTTTTTGCGCGGTTTACACAGGCGCTCACCGTGGGCGAGTCGCGCGGACGCATTTGGTGTTTCAGGGACGTCACCGAGCAAGTTGTAGCGCAGTCCAAATTGGCCGAAAGGGAGGAGATATACCGCGCCATCGTTACCCAGGCCAGTGATGGAATCGTGATGGTCGAACTGGCTACGCAGGCTTTCATCGAATTCAACGATGCGGCCTGCAGCGCCCTTGGCTACACCCGGGACGAATTCTCAAAACTCACCATCTCGAAGATTCAGGCTGAGCAATCTGCTGAAGAAGTTGCAAAAAACCTGAAGGCCATTCAAACCCATGGTCAGGCAGATTTCGAAACACTCCATCGCCACAAACAGGGTGCTCTTCGAAACGTCAGGGTCAGCAACCGGTTGATCAAGCTGCGAGGGAAAGACTTTATTGCGGCGATCATCACGGACATCACTGAAAAAATCCAGACGAGTCAGGCATTGGAGGATCGTCATCTGTTTCTAAAAACCCTGTTGAATGCGGTTCCGATTCCTTTGTTTTACAAGGACGAGGCGGGGCGTTATCTGGGTTGCAATGCATCATTTGAAACGTTCAATGGTCGAGAGGCGGCGCAAATCATCGGGAAAACGGTGTTCGACTTGGGACGTGATGATCTGACGCAAACTTACCATCAGCAAGACTTGGCCTTGATGAAGAACCGAGGCGTTCAGGTGTATGAGACCCAGGTCAAAGACGCCCTTGGCTGCATGCACGACGTCGTGTTTCATAAGGCGTCGTTCAGCGACTCGGATGGAACAGTCCGCGGTCTTATCGGGGCCGTCATCGATGTGACCGAACAAAAGCGGGCAGCCCAAGCCCTGGGCAATAGTGAGCAGCACGCCCGCGAACTGGCCAGCATGCTGCGCCTGATGTGTGACAACGTGCCTGACATGATCTGGGCCAAGGGGCTGGACAAAAAGTATTTGTTCGCCAACAAGGCCATTTGCGATCAGCTGTTGATGGCCGACGATATTGATGAGCCCATTGGACGCGATGACTTGTATTTTGCGCAACGGCAACGGACCAGGCACTCCGATGTTCCGGACTGGCACACGTTTGGTGAGTTATGCCAGGACAGCGATGCGGCCACTTTGGAAAATGGCCGCCCCTCCCAGTTTGAAGAGTTTGGCAACGTGCGTGGTGAGTTCATGTTTCTGGATGTGCACAAAGCGCCTTTTGTCAATGAAAAAGGTGAAGTCATCGGTGTCGTGGGGTCGGCGCGAAATGTCACCCAGCAGCGGCTGGCCGACGAGAAGTTGCGCTTGGCATCCCTGGTATTGGAAAACAGCAGCGAGGCCATGATGATCACCGATGAGACCGAGCGCATCGTTGACGTGAATCCCGCCTTTACCAAGCTGACCGGGTACACCTTGCAAGAAGTCATTGGCGAGAACCCGGCCCTGCTTCATTCCGGTCGACAGAGCCCGGATTTTTACCGCAGCATGTGGCGTGAGATTGAATCTACGGGGCGCTGGCAGGGCGAGATCTGGAATCAACGCAAAAACGGGGAGGTCTATGCAGAGTGGTTGACCATCAACACTTTTTTCCATGACGATGGCTCAGTTAGACGGCGTGTCGCCCTGTTTTCGGACATTACCGAGCGCAAAAAATCTGAGGAATTAATTTGGTCACAGGCAAACTTTGACGTACTGACCCAGCTACCCAACCGTCGAATGTTTCGTGACCGTCTGGCGCAAGATCTGCGAAAGGCGAGCCGAAGCAACCAGAAACTGGCTTTGCTGTTCCTGGATCTGGATCGGTTCAAGGAGGTCAATGACACTTTGGGTCATCAAAAAGGTGATCACTTGCTGGTGGAGGCAGCGCGGCGTATTGCCACCTGTGTGCGGGGGTCGAACAGGTCGCCCGACTGGGAGGTGATGAGTTCACCATTATTTTGAATAAACTGGATGATTCCACTGCCGCTGAACGGATAGCCGAGAACATCATTCAGGTCTTGCGACAGCCATTTCAACTGGGCGCTGACATTGCGCATGTATCCGCAAGCCTGGGCATTACCATTTTCCCCAAGGACGACAGCAGCGATCTGGATGAGTTGATCAAGCACGCGGACCGGGCCATGTACGTGGCAAAGAGCAGTGGCCGAAATCGCTTAGCTACTTCACCCGCGCGATGCAGGATGCGGCCCAATACCGCATTGCACTGGCTGTCTGATTTACGCAATGCACTGGAAGGCAATCAGTTTCATCTGCACTACCAGCCCATCGTTTCGCTGCAAAGTGGACGCATTCATAAGGCGGAAGCCCTGTTGCGCTGGGCACACCCAAACCGGGGCATGATCAGCCCGGCGCAATTCATACCTTTGGCGGAGGAGTCTGGATTGATCCATGACATTGGCGATTGGGTTTTTTTGGAAGCGGCCCGACAGGCCCAAATTTGGAGTGCCCGCTTTGGCACCGATTTTCAGGTCAGCGTCAATGTGTCACCCCTTCAGATGCAGGTTGCGAAGCACCCCAAGCGATGGCTCGACCAAGTCCAAGCCTCGGGTCTGTCGGGGCACAATTTGGTGATTGAAATCACGGAAGGTTTGTTGCTGGACTCGTCAGATCAGGTCACTGCGCGGCTCCTGACTTTCCGGGATGCGGGCATTCAAGTCGCCATCGACGACTTCGGGACCGGTTATTCCGCCCTGTCTTATCTCAAGAAGCTGGATATTGACTACATCAAGATTGACCAGTCATTCATTAGAAATCTGGACACTGATGCGAGCGACATGGCCTTGTCAGAAGCCATCGTGGTGATGGCCCACAAGTTGGGGCTCAAAGTCATCGCTGAAGGCGTTGAAACGACCCGGCAGCGAGATTTGCTCGCAGCGATGGACTGCGACTTCGCACAAGGCTACCTGTATTCAAGGCCAGTTAGCGCCGCAGACATGGATGCGCTCGTGCTCGCCTCGAGGGCCTGATTGAACACCACCCCGTGCATAATGTTTACCTTGACAACCTGACCCAAAAACTGATTTCCGAGGAGCAGATTCGCCATGCAAGCTACAGAAACTTCTTCCCCTGACACAGCCACGTCACGTTTGGGCGGCCTGAGTGCCGTGACCGCCATTCGTGAGTTCTTGACCTTCAAGTTGGGCGCCGAAGAATACGGCATGGACATTTTGCGGGTACGAGAAACACCTCCTATGAAAAACCCACTCGCATCGCCAACACAGAGCCGTTCATCAAAGGCGTGATCAACTTGCGGGGCGTGATTGCGCCCATCATTGACCTGCGGCTCAAGCTCAATCTGGCAGAAGTCACCTACGACAGTTCCACCGTGGTGATCGTGATCAATGTGGCAGGGCGGGTGGTCGGCGTCGTGGTGGATGGTGTGTCGGACGTCATCAGTCTTGAGCCCGATCAATTGCGTGCTACGCCTGATTTTTCATCAACCATTGCCAACGAACATGTCCTTGCCATTGGCGCTTTGGAAGGTCGCATGCTGATATTGCTGGACATCGAGAAACTGATGACCACCGGAAATGGGATTGGTGGAGCCCGAACTCCAGTAATCCAGTAATTGCCCAGCAGAAATCGAACGTGAAGAACCTGAATATTTCGTCGCGTTTGATAGCTTCGTTTGCCTTGTTGGTGGCCTTGCTGGTGGGCGTCATCGGCGTGGCACTCTGGCAAATGGCTGCCATGCGCGCCGTGACCAAAGAGATCACCAGTAACAGGCTGGTGGCGGTGGAACACGTAAACCAGATGAACACGGGTACGTCCGATTACCGAATTGGTGAGTATCAGCATGTGCTCAACACCGACGAAAAAAATATGGCTTCCATTGAAAAGTCGATGAGCGATGTATTGGTGCAATTTGAAAAGGATCACAAAACGTATGTAGCCACGATCAGCAGCCCGGAAGAACAAAAGTTATATGACGCGTTTGCTGCTGAATGGAAGCAGTACCTTCAAATCCATGAGCAGGTTATTGCCCTGTCGCGTAAAAATGAAAATGAAAAGGCAAAGGCCCTTCTTGACGGCGGTTCAAAAGCTGTTCGACAGTTCCAGTGCCAAATTGCTCAAGCTGATCGAGCTCAACAGCGCGGGTGCTGTCGCCTCCACCAAAGACAGTGAGTCGGCATTTGCGCTGGCACGCAACGCGATGATTGCCATGCTGGTTCTGGGGGTGGCGATGACTGCCTTGTTGGCCTTGTGGCTCATCCGATCCATCACGGCACCGCTCAACCGCGCTGTCGCCGCCACCGACAAAATGGCAGGGGGTGACCTGACTGGCCGCATTGAGTCAAACTCCACGGATGAAACGGGGCAGCTGCTTCAAGCCCTGCAACGCATGCAGGCCAACTTCGTCAGAATTGTTGGCAGCGTTCGCGAAGGCTCCGAAAGTGTTTCCACCGCCAGCGCAGAGATCGCTTCGGGCAACCACGACCTGTCGGCCCGCACCGAGCAGCAGGCCAGCTCCCTGGAGGAAACCGCAGCCTCCATGGAAGAGTTGAACTCGACCGTCAAGCAAAATGCAGACAGCGCCCGCCAGGCCAACCAGCTTGCCACCAGCGCTTCCACAGTAGCCATTCAGGGTGGCGACGTGGTCGCCCAGGTGGTGGACACCATGAAGGGCATCAACGAGTCGTCCGCAAGATCTCGGACATCATCAGCGTGATTGACGGCATCGCGTTCGACCAACATCCTGGTGCTCAATGCCGCCGTGGAAGCCGCTCGCGCGGGTGAGCAA
>CAVVSV010000061.1:0-17354 GCA_963750805.1 uncultured beta proteobacterium | reverse complement strand
TTCAGCGCCTTCTGCGCCGCCGCGACATCCTTGACCTCAGCTGACATGCTCACTCGTTCGCTCATGCTGCGCATCATCGCGCACCATCCTGAACCACATGAACGCGGCGGAGGACACCCGCGAACACCCACCACTGCAGCGCGTAGGCCACGTTGCGCGACTTGAGCCCGCCCGTCACCTCCGGTGGGGGCACCCGGGTGAGGCCGGCGGCCGGCTGGAACCCCGCTCCGGAGGCGAGCTTTTCGGACTGGGCGAAGACGAAGGCGTTGTAGAGGTCGCCGGGCCAACGGTTGACCAGGATGGACAGGTCGATGGACCCCAGCACCTCCTGCGTCGACGCGGGTGCTCCGGTGGGGGCCGTGGCGAGGGGACTCTCCCGGCGCCAGCGACCCGTCGACGGTGACGGTGCCCGTCGGCGGTGCCCCGGCGGCCGCGGGGTCGGTGACGAACCCGCGCACCACGGCCAGGCGGGCCCCGCTCTCCTGCACCACCAGCGGCGTCACCACCCAGAACCCCTGCTTGCCGTCGAGGCGGCGCGGACCGACCAGGAACTGGTCCTGCGCGGCGTACGCACCGATCGCGGTGACCGCACGGTTGGACTGGGGGTTGGGAAAGGCCTCGTGGGGCCGCACGACCGTGTCGATCAGGGCGGCCGGGCCTCCCGCGCCGTCCGGAGCGCGTCGGCGAGGCCCTGGTCCTGGGCGACGTGCAGCTGCCACAGCCCGAGCTGGGTGAAGCTCACGATGACCAGGACGAGGAGGGCGAACAGTCCCAGCCAACGGGGCTTGAGGGCGGTGCGCAGCACGTCGTCAGGTTACGGGACGCCTCGAGTCGTCGAAGACGAGGATGCTCCCGCCGTAGCAGGCGACCCAGACCGCCTTGCGGGTCGGCTCGTAGGTGATCCCGATCGGGTGGTAGTAGGTGGGGACCTGCCCGACGACCGACACCCTCTGCAAACAAATGGGGCACGCGGCATTACATCGTGCATGCGCGGTGTTTGATTCAAAAATTGTTAATCAACAAGTTATTTTGGAATATCACGCGTTGCTGCAACGCCAGGGAGTAGTTGCGCATGAACAATAAAGTGTTAGTCACAGGCGCGAATGGTTTTGTCGGACAGGCGTTGTGTGCTGCGTTGCGCGAACGGGGAGAAATTGTACGTTCGGCGGTGCGGGTAGCGCATGATGCGGAGCAAATTACTGTCGGTGAGATTAACGCCAACACTGGATTGGACGAAGGCTTTACAAGGCTGTGCTACGGTGAATATCACCTCGCTGCGCGTGTGCATGTGATGAACGATATTTCCAGTAATCCGTTGGAAGAGTTCCGCAAAGTTAATCTGTTTGGCACAAGAAAGAAGAACGTTCACGCACAGGCGGCAGCGGCGGGTGTGCCGGGTGAGCGATTGGTACATGTGGTGATGGGTGTTGATCAGGCCCGGCGTCACCAGGTGATAACGAGCGTCGATAACTTCATCTGCCTCATCCCGCATTGCGCGCGGCAGACCGTCCGCCGGGCCGATGTATTCAATCAGGTTATTGCGGACGAAAACGGAGGCGTTTTGGAACTCGCCCAGCGCCTCAGTCTGGGATGCGATGGTCTGGGCGTTGTGAATGAGGAGGGTGGCCATGGGTGATATTTTCACCCTCTTTTCACGTAGGGCTGGAAATCAGGCGGCAGGTTTGGCCTTGGCTTTTTTGGCCTTTTTCTTTTTCTTGGGCGCTACGGGTTTGTCGGCAGCGGCTTGCTTGGCCTCCATTTTTTCCTTGGTTTCCTTTTTCTTGTAGGCCTCAGTGCGAGGCGTGGCCGCGTCAAGTTTCTGGCCTGCACTGTTGACAGCATCGCCCACCTTGCCCGCTGCCGCCTTGACGCCGTCCACAGCGCCCGATACGGTCGCCTGTGCATGGGCGGACGGGCTCAGGCTGGCTGCGCTCAAGGCCAATACGGCGGGCAGGAGGCGGGCAAATCGTTGAATGAATGCGGTTGGTTTCAAGTGGGTCTCCTCGGATCAAGGTGTGCAAAATTGCAGGCGGAAGTATCACTTGGTTTTGCGCGGTCGCAGGTTGGCTTCTTCTCATTTTTTGACGCAACCGGGTTTTCCAGGCGGGTTTTCAACCAGGCGTCGTTACTGAAAATGCGGCAACCAGAGAGTCCACAAACACCCGCACCCGGGCCGCCGTTTGCAATCGATGCGGGTAAACCGCATAAATATCCGCAGGGGGTGTTTGCCAGTCTTCCAGCACCTGACGCAGCCGCCCACTCTTCAGATACTTCGCGATGTCCCACTCGGCGCGCATCAAAACGCCGTGACCTGCCAATGCCCAGCTGACAGCGATCTCCCCGTCATTGGTGCTCAAGGTGCCTCGCACCTTGACGGTTTCGGTGCGCTTAGATGATGTGGCGTGGGTCAGGTGCCAAATTCCATAGGCTTCATCGCCCTGTCGAATGCCCACACAGTTGTGCCGGGTCAAATCGTGGGGCACCTGCGGCGTGCCCTGTTTGGCCAGGTAGGCAGGAGCCGCGCAAATCAGGCGCCGATTTGAGGCGATGCGCCTCGCGATAACGCGGGCATCGGGCGGCTCACCGAACCGAACACACACATCAAAGGCGTCTTCACTCAAGGGAGGTGGATTCACCGTCAGCTGCAATTGCACTTGAACCAGCGGGTGCCGCTTGGAAAATTGGGAAATCAGCGGTGCAATATTGCTCCGTCCAAACCCCAGGGTGGCATTCACCCGGAGCAAACCTTTGGGCTCAGTGACTGCGCCGGTCAACTGCTGCTCCATGTCATCAATGTCGGCCAGGATACGGCGCGCCTGGGCCAGATAAATCTCGCCCTCCGGGGTCAGGCTGATGCGCCGGGTGGTGCGGATCAGCAACTGAACACCCAACCGTGCTTCCATTTGCGCCAGGCGTTTGCTGATGGCGGGTGTGGTCAGGTCCAACTCCCTGGCCGTGGCAGAAAAACTGCCGTGGCGGACCAGCGCGCTGAAAAAGAACATCTCGGAAGGTGCCGAAATAGGGGGGGACATACGGCTGAGTCTATCCACCAGATTGTTAACCTGAAATCAACAATGGTTTTACTTTGCCGGAATTGTTGGCAAATTTCAAAGCCTAAAGTCCAGCCAGCGCTTCCCTCCCATAACTTTGAACAACCGGAGATTTCCATTGAAGACCTACAAGATTGCCTGCATTCCCGGCGATGGCATCGGCAAAGAAGTGATACCCGCCGGACAGACGGTGCTGCAGGCCTTGGCGCAATCGAGCAGCACCTTCCGGTTTGAATTTGAAAACTTCGGCTGGGGCGGCGACTGGTACCGTGCCCATGGCGAGATGATGCCCGCCAACGGGTTGGACGCCTTGCGCGGCAAGGACGCCATTCTGTTTGGCTCGGCGGGTGACCCGCATATTCCCGATCACATCACCTTGTGGGGCTTGCGTCTGAAAATTTGTCAGGGCTTTGACCAGTACGCCAACGTCCGCCCCACACGCATCCTGCCTGGTATTGACGCCCCGCTCAAACGTTGCAAGCCCAGTGACCTGGACTGGGTGATCGTGCGCGAAAACTCCGAGGGGGAGTACTCCGGCGTAGGGGGGCGCGTCCACCAGGGGCATCCTATCGAAGCGGCCACAGATGTCAGCATCATGACCCGTGCCGGTGTTGAGCGGATCATGCGTTTTGCCTTCAGGTTGGCCCAGTCCCGCCCGCGCAAATTGCTCACGGTGGTGACCAAATCGAATGCACAACGCCACGCGATGGTGATGTGGGACGAGATTGCGGTGCAAATCTCCAAAGAATTCCCCGATGTGACCTGGGACAAGGAACTGGTCGATGCTGCCACGGCCCGCATGGTGAATCGCCCCGCGACGCTGGACACCCTGGTGGCGACCAATCTCCATGCTGACATCCTGAGTGATCTGGCCGCTGCGCTGGCGGGGAGTCTGGGTATTGCGCCTACCGGCAACATTGACCCGGAGCGACGCTACCCATCCATGTTTGAGCCGATTCACGGGTCGGCGTTCGACATCATGGGCAAGGGCCTGGCCAACCCGGTAGGTACCTTTTGCAGCTGCGTCATGCTGCTGGAGCATCTGGGCGAAAAGGCGGCAGCTCAGCAATTGATGCACGCCATTGAGTCCGTAACCGCCGACCCTTCACTTCACACAGGCGACTTGGGCGGGCAGGCCACCACGGTGCAGGTAACAGCCGCCGTGTGTGGGCGGGTAACTGCGGGGGTCAATTTGCCCTGACTGCGACATGATTCCGGTTCTGCATTCCCGACTTTCCCAAAAAGGAGACACCATGAAAAAGCTGATTGTTGCCCTGTGCCTTGCTGTCGCTGCACCTTGGGCCTTGGCGCAAGCCTGCCCTGACAAAAACGTTCTGTACTGGCAGGCATTTCCGCCAGGGGGAGAGTCGGATTTGTCGGCACGCCACCAGCAGGTCGTGCTCAAGAAAAAATGTGCGGCGGTTGACACCATCATCCAGTACAAAGCTGGCGCGGGCGGTGGACTGATGTGGAGCCAGATGAACCAGCTGCCGGGCGACGGGCTGAACATCGTGGGCGTGAACCTGCCGCACATTGTTTTTCAGCCCATTGAGGGTGAAGTGCAATACAAGACCTCGGACGTGGTGCCCGTGTTCTGGTTCCACTTCACCCCTGATGCGCTGGTCGTGCCCGAGGCCAGCCCCTTCAAGACCTTTGCCGATTTCATAGCGGCGGCCAAAAAGGATCCCGGCAAGATGAATTTGGGAGGCTCCGGATTGAACTCTGCCAACCATGCGTCGCATGAGCGGCTCAATGCGGCGTTTGGCATCAAGAGCACCTACGTGCCCTATAAAGGCACGGGAGATATGTCGCTGGCCGTGGTGGGCAACCAGATTGACGGCGCCGTCACCTACACGGCCTTTGCCATCAACAACAAAACCAAGGTGCGTGCCCTGGCCGTGGCCATGGAGAAACGACACCCCCTCTTGCCTGATGTGCCGACGTTCAGGGAGTTGGGGGTTGACTGGGTCGATGGGGCCTACCGCGGCATTGGCGTACCGAAATCAACGCCGCCTGAAGCGCGCAAACGGCTGTCGGATTTGTGGGCCAGTCTGAACAACGACCCTGAAATGAAGGACCTTGCGGCCAAGAGCGGGTTTGAATTGGTCAATGTGGGCACCGATCAAATGGATGCCTTCATGAAAGACAAAATTCACCTTTATACCGAAGGGGCGCAGCGCCTGGGGTTGGGCAAGAAAAAGTGACGCGGGGCGGGCGCGTCCCGTCCGATTGACACCGATAATTTCGGCATGACGCACCGAAAACCCCTGAGCCACGATGCTGGTTCGCCCGCACTGCCTCCTCCGGCGTCGCCAGATCCGAAGACGCATCCCGGCGAATTTTTGCAGCACCTGTTCCTGGCCGCCGTGCAGCGCGCGCTGCCCCTGCACAACA
The DNA here is from genome assembly GCA_963750805.1 of uncultured beta proteobacterium. Taxonomy (GTDB): domain Bacteria; phylum Pseudomonadota; class Gammaproteobacteria; order Burkholderiales; family Burkholderiaceae_C; genus JANYCG01. Next base: position 11,910 of record CAVVSV010000061.1, on the reverse strand, counting down.
CAGCCGCTTATTTGCCCTCACCCCCAAGTCGTGATGGCGGTGGTCGAACGCTAGTGCTGGGTGCGGGCAAGGCCGCAGGAGCCATGGCGCAAGCGGTCGAAGCCTTGTGGCCTGCCGATGCGCCCTTGAGTGGCCTGGTCGTCACCCGGTACGGTCACACACCACCTCGCCCGCCGGGCTTGCCCCAGCGTATTGACGTGGTGGAAGCCTCGCATCCGGTGCCTGATGCCGCCGGGCTGGCCGCAGCCGAACGCATTCTGGCCTTGACGGGGGGCCTGACTGAAAACGATCTGGTGCTGTGTTTGATCTCTGGCGGAGGCTCTGCCTTGCTCACGCTACCTGCTGAAGGCGTGACCCTGGAGGAAAAGCAGCGCATCAACAAATCCCTGCTGGCCAGCGGCGCCAATATTGCCGAGATGAATTGTGTGCGCAAACACCTCTCCCGCATCAAGGGCGGACGGCTGGCACTGGCGTGTGCACCGGCCCGTGTGGTGACCCTCACCATCAGCGATGTACCAGGGGACGACCCCAGCATCATTGCCAGTGGCCCGACCGTGCCTGACGCCACGACCTGTGCCCAGGCACTATCAATTTTGGAGCGGTATCGCATTGATCTGCGCGGACCTGCGGTTGATTTTCTTCTGAATGGTGCGCTTGAAACGCCCAAACCAGGTCACCCGGCGTTTGCCCACAAGGGCACGCCACACCCGGTTCACCTGATCGCCACGCCGCGGCAGTCGCTGCAAGCGGCGGCAGATGTTGCCCGTGCGGCAGGGTTGGAGGCCTACATCCTGAGTGACGAGATGGAAGGGGAGTCACGCGAAGTGGGCAAAGTCCATGCCGCATTGGCACGTGCCGTGGCTGCGCATGGCCATCCCTTCAAGAAACCTTGCGTGATCCTGAGCGGAGGCGAAACCACCGTCACCATTCGCTCGGTGGCTGCGGGTCAACCCAAAGGACGGGGTGGAAGGGCGGGTGAGTTTTGCCTGGGCCTTGCGTTGGCTTTGCAGGGGCAGGCCAACGTGTACGCCCTGGCCGCCGATACAGATGGTATTGACGGGGTAGAAGACAACGCTGGCGCCCGTGTCATGCCGGACACCTTGGTCCGCGCTGAAACGATGGGTATGAAAATAGACCAGTTTTTGGACCGTAACGACGCCTATGGCTACTTTGATGCCCTGGGTGACCTGGTGGTGACCGGACCCACCCACACCAACGTGAACGATTTCCGGGCCATTCTGGTTTTGTAGTGGCCCCCCGTTTCTTGACTGAAGTTTGATTTCGCTCAAAGTCGGTCAGGCGAACGCCGTGCAAAGTCGGTGCCATGTTGTCTGTTGAATCTACCATTTCACCCGCCGTGCAGCGCCAGGCCTTTTCCAGTGGTTCCGTGTTGCTTGAGCGGGGCCAGTTCCCAACCTGGGTGACCTATGTCGAGTCCGGCCGCATTGACCTGGGGGTTCTGGATGGCAAGGTGCTGGCCCACCAACTGGGTGTTTTACAAGGACCGGCGTGGCTGGAGGCCGGTGCTGCAGTACTCAACTTGCCCAGCGTGGTCGATGCCGTGGCAGAGACGGACGTTGTGGTGCGGCGTCTGTCGGTCAGCCAGTTCAAGCAGTCGCTGGAGTCCATGCCGCGTGAGGCGCAAGTCTTGTTGCGCGATGTGGCGCAGGCACACCGCCAGCAAACGGAAATGGCCGTCAGCCGCCTTGCCAAGGACGCCCAGGCCCGCTGCGCTGAATGGCTGTTGGCCCACATGGAGCCCAGCGACAAGGGTGCTGCAGCCGTGCGTCTGCATGAACCCAAACGCCTGATCGCCGCACAACTTGGAATTGCCCCCGAGACCCTGTCACGCGTGTTGCGCTATTTGCGGGACCGTGGCTTGATCAGCGGCTCAGGCCGGGTGCTGAACATGCTGGATTTGGGCGGTTTGAAGTCCTTGGCCGGGGCTTGAAGCCCCAGTGGTTCAAATCATTTCGTCTGGCTGAGTTGCCATTGGTCCATCCAGGCAGGAAAATCTGCCTCCGCCATGGGGCGGGCGATGCCATAGCCTTGCGCCATGTCACATCCCATGTCCAGCAGCAACTCGCCTTGTTCGGAGGTTTCAACCCCCTCCGCCACCACGTTCAGCCCAAACGACAGCGCCAGGCTGATGACACCCTTGACGATGGCCCGGTCATCCGGGTCCATCAGCATGTCGCGCACAAAACTCTGGTCAATTTTGAGCGTATCTACCGGCAATCGCCGCAGGTAGGTCAGCGAGGAATAGCCGGTTCCAAAATCGTCCAGTGAGACTTGAATGCCCAAGGTATGCAGCTGCTCGATCACCTTCACGGCGGCATCCAGGTCCGACAGTGAGCCGCTTTCTGTCACTTCGATTTCCAGCCGTTCAGCCAACAGATCGGGATGGGCTGACATCATTTGCGCCAGATGATTTGAAAATTCCTGTGACTGCAAATGCCGCGCCGTGATATTGATGCTCAGGGCAAGGTTCAGCCCCTGGGCATGCCACCGCTGCAACTGGGCCAACGCCGATTCGATTACCCACTCGCCAAACCCGATGTTCAATTCGGATGACTCAATGTCTGGCAAAAAGTGCGCGGGTGACAATATGCCTTGTTCCGGGTGCTGCCACCGCGCCAGTGCCTCTGCGCCCATGATCTCCCCGGTTCGCATGTTCACCCGGGGTTGCAAAAACAGGACAAATTGCCGGTCAGCAAGTGCCTCGCGTAATTCCGTCAGACGCTCGTTGCGGCTGCGGTTTGCCTCTTCCTGGCCGGCGTCAAAGAAGTGAAAGCGGTTGCGCCCGCCCTGTTTGGCCACATACATGGCCTGATCGGCGTGGCGCAGCAAGGTATCCGCGTCGCTGCGATCCTGCGGGTACAGCGTAGCTCCCATGCTGGCGGTAACGCTGACTGTTTCGCCGGCAACTTCGTAGGGTTCGCAAATGGCTGCCATGGCGCGCTGCATCGCAAGTTCGCAATCCTGCCTGTTCTTGACGGCGGTCAGCAATAGAACAAATTCATCACCGCCCAAGCGCGCAACTGAATCTTCTCCGCGCATGGCTTTTGGCAAACGCTCAGCAATTTTTTTGAGCAGTTCGTCCCCCGCGCTGTGGCCCAGTCGGTCATTCACCGGCTTGAATCCATCCAGGTCCAGATAAACCACGCCCAGCATGTCGTTGGTTCGTTCGACGTGAGCCATGGCCTGTCGCATCCGGTCAGCCAGCAAAATGCGGTTGGGCAAGCTGGTCAGTGCGTCGTAGTGTGCCAGGTGCTGCAATTTGTCCTGGTGGAGTCGTTGCTCCGTCACGTCCATGGTCAAGCCCAACATGCGCAAAGGCGTGCCATCTTCCCGGCGCGTGACCACGCGTCCCAGATCGCGAATCCAGTGCTGACTGCCGTCGGGCCAGTTCACCCTGCCGACGAAATCAATTGTTTTTTCCCGCTCCTGAATTTGGGCCCCAAACGCCGACAACAGGCCAGGCAAGTCGTCCGGGTGAAGCGTTGCCCTGACCTGTTTGATGGTGATGGCACCTTCGGTGCCCTGCAACCCCCTCAATTCGCGCCATCGCGCATTGCCAGTGGTGGTGTAGGTGGGTACATCCAGGTCCCAAATGCCCAAATTGGCGGCGGAAACACTGAGCGATAACTGCTCCTCACGCAATTGAATTTGGGCCTGAGCCTTGAGTCTTTCGGTGATATCACGGTGCATGGCAATCCAGCAGTTGACACTGCCAATCGTCATGGCGCGCATTGAAATCAGCGAGACCCTCTGTTCGCCGCTTCGCGTCGTTATTTCGATTTCCTCTTCGGCAATGGTTTCGTCGCTGCTCCATTTTTTTTGCAGCTGGTTTCCTCGGTTCCGAGTCAACAAACCCACGGTCACGGCAGTCTTTCCAATCGCCTCCAGCTTGGTGATACCGGTCATTTTTTCCCAGGCCGGGTTCACATCCAGGTAGTTGCCGGTGCTGGCATTAATGATGGACATCGCCTCGGGCAGGTATCGGAAAATGCTGGAAAAGCGCTCCTCGGACTCACGCAACAAGGACACTGCACGGTGACTGGCATCGACATCCTGCATCAAGCCCTGGATGCTGTCGATCTTTCCATCTTGAATGACGGGTTCGCCCATGATGCGCATCCAAAGTGATTCACCGCTGTTTCGGCGGATTTCCACTTCAATGTCCCACCCAATCACCTGTTCCCGAGCGCGCTTCTCCATATCGCGCACCCGCTGTCGATGTTCCGGCAGTACAAACCGCTGCGCAAAGTCTTGCGGCACTGGCGCGTCAGCGTCGATGCCGACGATTTGCCGGCATACGGGCGACCAATAGTCCTGTCGAATGCCATCAAAGTAAATAACCCAGGCTCCCAACCGGCCCATATGCCCCGCGGCATCTAGAGCCGATTTGCTGAAATGAAGCTCTTCCTGGTACTTTTTTTCCTGGGTGAGGTCGCGGAACACAAAAACCAGGCAGTCTTCACCGCCAATTGACGTGAGGCTGGCTGACATCTGGCCGGGTATGAGGCGGCCCTGTTTTGTTCTGGCCGTCATTTCCAGGCGGTCCACAAAGCCGTCCCTTCGAAGGTTGGCGACCAGTTGTTCGCGCTCCTCTGGATGGGCCCAAATATGCAAGTCATTCGCAGAGCGCCCTATCACTTCGCTCCTGTTGTAACCCGTGATTCTTTCGAAGGCGGGGTTGACTTCAACGTAGTTGCCATTTAAGACGCGTGTGCTGCCGGCTGCATCGGGCAGGGTCTGAAAAATGGCTTCAAATTTGGCGTGTTCTTCGCGCGCGGCCAACTCCGCTTTGCGCTGGGCGGTTTCGTCATAGTGGATACCTAAAAGGCGTTTGACGCGTTCACCGGGTCCTTTCTGTACTACTTTGCCTCTCGAACCTATCCAGCGCCATTGACCGTTACGATCCCTAAGGCGAAAGTGGACGATAAACGTTCCGCTCGGATTGCGAAGGTAGTCACGCAGGGCTGACTCGGTAGGAGTCACGTCATCAGGATGAAGTAGCGCTCTCCAACGACTGTTGTCCACTCTTTCACTGAGATTCCCAACGTCAAAGTCGTTATAAAGTCGCCCCTTCAAATAGGGCGATTTATGTTGCATGTCCCAGTCCCACCGCCCGTCGCCCGCTGCGTCAACGGCCAGACTCAACTCGTCAAGACTGATTCGCAAGTCCTCAGTCGTCTGGATTAACTCTAAGCGGGTACCGGCACGAACCTTAAGCAATTCAATCAGGCTGCCGAGGAACATGACGCCGGTTGCAAAGGCAATAGGTACCGGTACTATCAGGCGGGGCAGCAATTGATCGACCAACGCAGCAGGTAAAGCCAATGTCCACGCCAGGGCTGCCATCGGTGTAGTGATCGCAAGTCCGACAAGTGCCGAGCGATGATTCAGTTTGCCGGCCAGGCGAGCGCGACGCCAGACCCATCCCAACACAGTCACGGTTACCAGTGTCCCAAGTCCTGGTAATAATCCGCTGCCACTCAAGCTGACTCGGTAAAGACCAGCGACGATCAGGGTAAATAACCCGGCTACGGGACCGATGGAAAAGCTACTGACGGAGCAAATCACTGTTCGCATGTCGATGGTCACGCCCTGCGCTGGAGTCAAGGTGGCATTCATGGCCAGGATTGCAACCAAACCAAATGTCAAACCCAATGCACTTTGCGTTTTGACGTCGCCATCCCACAAACGCTGGCTCGGAACCAAAGCGACAGCAAACACCAAAAGGGAGGCGAGACCCCCGTTGAGCCCTAACTGAAGTAGAAGTGTCGGTGAAGAGTCCATCTACCTGCCAGTCTATTGCAAAACTGACAGCTGATATTCCCAGTTATTTCCAATGCCAGGGTTGACCATGGAGAGTGTTAGCCATGGCCATATTCAATTCAAAATGACAAGGCCAGTGCATTCAAAAGGTTCTCTGCTGTTGCAGGTGCCGTCAATTTCACGGGCTTACCGTCGTCTCTTGCATGGGCAATGGCATCGCGCAAAGCCTCAAAAACGCTGATGGCCAGCATGAAAGGCGGCTCACCCACGGCCTTGCTGCCAAACACGTTGTCCTCCCGGTTCGGCTCGGGCCACAGGTCCACCTTGAAGTGGGCCGGGATGTCACCCGTGGCGGGAATCTTGTAGGTGCTGGGCGCGTGAGTGCTCAGGTGGCCTTTGTCGTTCCAGACGAGTTGCTCCGTGGTGAGCCAACCCATGCCCTGCACGAATCCGCCCTCAATTTGACCGATGTCAATAGCGGGGTTGATGCTGCGGCCCACGTCGTGCAGGATGTCCACCTTCAGCACCCGGCTCTCGCCGGTGAGCGTGTCAATCGCCACCTCAGTGCAGGCCGCACCATAGGCAAAGTAGTAGAACGGCCGACCCGTCAAGGTGGTTTTGTCGTAGTGGATCTTGGGTGTGCGGTAGAAGCCATCACTCCAGAGCTGGATGCGGTTGGCATAAGCCATCTTCACGACCTCATCGAATGTGCGGGTGGTGTTGGGCGAGATGACCTGACCGCCTTCAAAGCGGATGGCCCCGGCACCACAACCATCCTGCCCGCTCACAAAGGCGGCCAGGTTGTCGCGCACATGACGCGCCGCGAACTGGGCGGCGCGGCCATTCAAATCGGTACCGGCCGATGCGGCGGTGGCGGACGCATTGGGGATCTTGCTGGTGTCGCTGGCAGTGGCCAGAACACGCTCGAAGGGAACACCCAATTCATCAGCCACGATCTGGCAGATTTTGGTGTTCAGGCCCTGGCCCATTTCGGTACCGCCATGGTTCACCTGCACGCTGCCATCGGTGTAAACATGCACCAGCGCGCCGGCCTGGTTGAACAGCGTGGCGGTGAAGCTGATGCCGAACTTGACCGGTGTGATCGCCAAACCGCGCTTGATGACGGAGCTGCCCTGGTTCCAGGTAGAAATGGCCTCTTGTCGCCGTCGGTATTGGGAAGTTTTCTCCAGTTGTGATAGCAATGGTGCCAGGATTTTGTCCTCCACCGGCATCTGGTAGTGGGTGATATTTCTGTCTTCCAACCCATACAGGTTGCGTCTTCGCACATCCAGCGGGTCCAATTTCAGGTGCCGGGCAATGTCGCTCATGATGGCCTCTGTGACGATCATGCCCTGGGGCCCGCCAAATCCCCGGTAGGCGGTGTGGCTCTGGGTATTGAGCTTGCAACGGTACGAGGCGATCGCCACGTCTTCCAGAAAGTAGGCGTTGTCAGCGTGGAACACAGCACGATCCGCCACTGGGCCCGACAGGTCGGCGCTGAAGCCGCAATTGGCAGCCATCATCAATTGCAGACCACACAGGCGTCCAGTGTCGTCAAACCCGACGGTGTATTCGTACTCAAACGGGTGACGCTTGCCGGTGATCATGAAATCGTCATCCCGATCCAGGCGCAGCTTGACGGGCCGATGCAGCTTGTGCGCGGCTATGGCAGCCCACACGGCCAAGTGCCCGGCCTGCGTTTCCTTGCCGCCAAAACCACCCCCCATGCGGCGGCATTCCACCTTCACCGCGTGGTTGTCGATACCCAAGGCGTGCGACACCCAGTGCTGCACCTCGCCCGGGTGCTGCGTGCTGGAGTACACCAGCCATTGCCGTTGTTCCATGGGCACCACGTAGGCGATCTGGCCTTCCAGGTAAAAGTGCTCCTGGCCGCCAACTTCAAACGTTCCGCTCAGGGTATGCGGTGCCCTCGCTAGCGCGTCTGCCGCATTGCCCCGGTTCACAAACACGGGAGGCAGCACATAGTTTTTGGCGGCCAGTGCGGCTTTCACAGTCAGCACCGCGGGCAAGGCTTCAATGTTGAGTTTTACCTTGCGTGCCGCGTGGCGGGCCTGCATCACTGACTCGGCGATCACGACGCCAACCACCTGGCCAATGTGCTGCACCGTGTCGGTGGCAAAGATGGGTTCGTCGCCCGCAAAGGAGGCCAAGGTCGGGTCGCCGGGGATGTCGCGACTCAAAATCACGTCCCGTACGCCGGGCATTGCCATCGCAATGGTCGCGTCCACGCCCAGCAGATTGCCATGGGCGACGTTGGACAGGATGGGCGCGGCGTACAGTGTGCCCTTGATTTCCGGGATGTCGTCAACGTAGGTAGCTGCGCCTGCCACCTGCGCAGCGGCAGATTCGTGGTGTTTGGACGCGCCGGCAGCGGGTTGTGACGATGGGGCCATCGCCAGGTTTTTGTCAGACACTTTCATGCTGGCTCTCCTTCCAGCGAGAAAGATTCCAGGTTGATTTGCTTCAAACCCTGGCTTTCCAGCCAGAAGCGTTTCAGCAAACTGCCGAGCACGTGCGTGCGGTAAGCGGCCGAGGCACGCATGTCAGAAATGGGCTGGAACTCGGCCTGCAAGGTGGCCTGTGCTTTCTGAGTGGTTTCCAACGACCAGGGCTGTCCACGCAGTGCTGCTTCAGTTTTCAAAGCCCGCACAGGTGTGGCTGCCACGCCACCCGCGCCAATGGAAACACTGGCGACTTGGCCGTTTTTGATTTGAATGTTGAGCGCCAGGCAAACCGCAGAAATATCGTCGTCAAAGCGTTTGGAGATTTTGTAGACTCGCAAAAATTCTCCCGAGGTGGGCTTGGGCACCTTGATCCAGCCCAGCACTTCGTCCGCCGCCAACACGTTTTTGCGATAACCGGTGTAGAAGTCCTCCAGGCGCATTTCACGGTGGCCCCGTTGACTCATCAGGACGACATTGGCCCCCAGCGCAATTAGCAGCGGCATGGAGTCGCCAATGGGCGAGCCATTGGCCACGTTGCCGCCCAGCGTGCCGGAATTGCGTACCGGCAGCCCGGCAAAACGCGTGGGAAAGGGGTGGAGTTGGGGGCGGTCTTTGACCAACGCTGCAAAGGCATCGGTCAGCGTCACCGCAGCGCCGATGGCGATGTGATGGCGGTAGTTTTCAACCCGGCGCAGTTCCCGCACCTGGGTCACATCCAGTACCTGCGCGAAGTCCATGTGCATTTTGTTCACCCACAGCCCCACATCGGTGCAGCCCGCCACGACTTGCGCTTTGGGGTGCGCGGTGCGCAGTTGGAGCAGTTCTGGCAGTGATTGGGGCAAAAGGTAGGTCAAATCGGGCTCAAGTCCCCGTCCTTTATCAATTGTTTGCTTCAGGTTTTGTAGCAGATCGGCTTCATCAACCGCAACGGCTGGCAGGGCGGCCATGGCCTGCGCCGCATCCAGAATGGGACGGTAGCCCGTGCAGCGACACAAATTGCCGGAGAGGTCTTCCTGGGCCTGCTGCCGCGTGATGGGCTGACCTTGACAGACCCGGTTTTGGTACATGCCGAACAGGCTCATCACAAACCCCGGCGTGCAGAAGCCGCATTGGGAGCCGTGGCATTCCACCATGGCCTGCTGTGCCGGGTGGAGGATGGGGGCAGAGGTTTCGCCGCCGGGCCGCCCCAAGGCGAAATGCGCCCCCTCGGGGGGCAGCGACCCGCGCGAGCGGTGGAGCGTGGGGGCAATGTCTTCCACTGTCCATAGCGCCATGCCGTCTATGGAATGCGCCAGCCGAATGCAGCTGTTCACGGCGCTGTATTTGATCTGTTTGCCGGACTTCTCGCCCAGCACCACGGTACAGGCGCCGCAGTCGCCTTCGTTGCAACCTTCCTTGGTGCCGGTGCAGTTCAGGTCCTCGCGCAGCACCTGTAGGAGGGTTCGGGTGGGTGGTACATTGGCAAGCGTCACCAGCTCGCCACGACGGATGAATCGAATGGGTTTGGAATTCATGGGTCAGTTTTCTCGCTTTCAGGGATCACAACGCGGTGCGCCACATCAACAATAGGGTAGAACGCAAGGCTCGCGCCAGCATAAGCATTTGGATATGACCGCCATGTTGCCCCCGGTATGACAGACCAGTCCCTTTTTGACAAGATCGACCTTCATTTGATCAGGGTCCTTCACACCGTGTTGACTGAACGCAGCGTTTCAAAAGCCGCCGTCCGACTGGGTATGCACCAGCCGGCGGTCAGCGCGTCGCTGAAACGCCTGCGAGACTTTGCGGGAGACCCGCTTTTGGTGCGATCCGGCCCCGGAATGGTGCCAACCGATGCCGCGCTGCGGATGATCGAACCCAGTGCCCGCATATTGCAAGCCGCCCAAATGCTGTTTTCCGATGCCCGGGGTTTCGAACCGGCCACTGCGCGCACCACCTTTCGCCTGGCTGCCAGCGACTACTTGGATCCACTGTTTTTGCCGCAACTGGTGGCCCAAATCAAATCCCAGGCACCGCTGTGCCACATCAATATTGGCCCGCTGAGTGCGGCGTCTGACTACCGCACCCAGCTGGCCCAAGGTGATGTGGACTTGGTGATTGGCAACTGGGCGACCCCGCCCGGCGATTTGCATTTGGGACGCCTGTTCGGCGATGAAGTGGTGTGCCTGGTCGCGGCCAACCACCCGGCCGTGCGCCGCGGCTGGGATATTCCGGCGTGGCTCGCTGCCGACCACATCGCACCCAGTGCCTTGCACCCCGGTGCCAAGGGAGTGATTGACGACCACCTGGATACGCTGGGCCTGCAGCGCAACATCGCGGCACGTTGCCCGCACTTCGGGCTCATTCCCGACATGGTGGCATCAACCTTGCTGGTTCTGACCACAGGACGGCAGTACTGTGAGCGTTACCTGGACCGCCTTCCCGTCAAAATTCTGGATTGCCCCGTCTCCTTTCCACGCATGATGTATTACCAGCTCTGGCATGAACGCACCCACACCTCGGCATCGGCGCGCTGGCTGCGGGAGCGGGTCAAGTCGGTGGCGTCAGTGCTGCGGAAAAAATAGCTAACTATTTAATAACGACGGGGACTTCAGGCATGTTTTCTATCAATATGGGTGAAAATTCGGCATGACAACACCCCGTCTGGTCCTGAGCCACATCACCAAACGTTACCCCGCTGTGGTGGCCAACAGCGATGTGTCGCTGACGGTTATGCCCGGCGAGACCCATGCGGTGCTGGGTGAAAACGGGGCTGGCAAGTCCACGCTGATGAAGATCATCTACGGCTCGGTCAAGCCCGACCAGGGGACCGTGGCTTTCAACGGCAACATCGTCCATATTCGCAACCCGCAGGAGGCTCGGGGGCTGGGCATCAGCATGGTGTTTCAGCACTTCAGCCTGTTTGACACGATCACCGTGGCCGAGAACGTCTGGCTGGGGCTGAACAAAAGCCTGACACTGGAGTCGGTGACGCAATCCATCACCGCCAAGGCCGCTGAATATGGGCTGGACATCGACCCCGCCCGCCCGGTCCACACCCTGAGCGTGGGCGAGATGCAGCGGGTAGAGATCATCCGTGCGCTGCTGACCAACCCGCAATTGCTCATCTTGGACGAACCCACCTCGGTGCTGACGCCCCAGGCGGTGGAGAAGCTGTTTGTGGTTCTCAAGAAGTTAAGCAGTGAGGGCTGCAGCATTTTGTACATCAGCCACAAGCTGCATGAAATCCGCGAGTTGTGCAACGCCTGCACGGTGCTTCGGGGTGGCAAGGTCACGGGCGTTTGCAATCCCGGTGAAGAAACCAATGCGTCGCTGTCGCGCATGATGATTGGCGCCGAGCCACCCCAGCTGGTGCACCGCGCGCTGAACGCCGGTGCGCCGGTGCTGCGAGTGAAGAACCTCAAGCTGGCACGCGAGGATCAGTTTGGCGTTGATCTGGATGACATTTCCATGGAAGTGCGATCTGGCGAAGTCGTGGGCATTGCCGGCGTTTCGGGTAACGGACAGCGTGAGTTGCTGTACGCGTTGTCCGGGGAAGATGTGCGTTCGCCACCGGGTTCAATTCAGATGACCACCAGTGCGGGGGATGCCGATGTGTCTGCCATGCACCCCGGCGGCCGCCGCAAACTGGGTTTGCACTTTGTGCCTGAAGAACGTTTGG
>CAVVSV010000060.1:0-30788 GCA_963750805.1 uncultured beta proteobacterium | reverse complement strand
CTCAACACCTACTCGGTGGCTGTACAGCAAATGGTGGCCATTGCGCGGGCACTGAGTATTTCAGCACAGGTGTTGATTCTGGACGAGCCCACCTCCAGCCTGGACGATGAAGAAGTGGAGCGCCTGTTTGCCGCGCTGCGTCTGCTGCGCGACAAAGGCATGGCTATTTTGTTTGTCACCCACTTTTTGGACCAGGTGTACGCCCTGTGTGATCGCATCACGGTGTTGCGAAATGGCGAGTTGGTGGGTGAGTACCTGGCTGAAGATCTGGGTCATACGGCTTTGATCGCCGCCATGGTGGGCCGCGATATGGCTGCCAGTATGGCGACGACTGGCGCACTTGAAGGTGATGTTGCAAAGCAGCCCGTGATGCTGCAGGCCAGGGGCTTGTCCCGCGCTGGCCATGTCAAACCTTTTGATTTGACCCTTCACCGGGGTGAAGTGGTGGGCCTGGGCGGCCTGCTGGGTTCGGGACGAACCGAACTGGCACGACTGCTGTTTGGGCTGGATGCCTGTGACGGTGGAACGATCGCCATTCGCGACAAACCGGAATCTGTGGACTCGCCGGTGGCCGCCATCCGGTTGGGACTGGGCTTTTGTCCGGAGGACCGCAAGGCTGAGGGCATCATTGGCGAATTGTCGGTGCGGCAAAACATTGCCCTGGCCCTGCAGGCTCGCCAGGGGTTATGGCCCTGCATTTCGCCCGCCAAACAGACTGAATTGGCCGAACACTACGTCAAGTTGCTGGGCATCAAAGCCCATCACGTTGACGTCCCCATTGGTCAACTCTCGGGCGGCAATCAGCAAAAGGCTGTGCTGGCCCGCTGGCTGGTGACCGAGCCCAGCCTGCTCATTCTGGACGAACCCACACGCGGCATCGACATTGCCGCCAAACAAGAAATCATGAATGAAATATTGGTGCTGGCCAAACAGGGCATGGCCGTTTTGTTTATATCTTCCGAGATGGAAGAAGTCGTTCGCTTGTCGGATCGCATCGTGGTGATGCGCGACCGGGCCAAAGTGGGCGAACTCTCTGCCGGTACGCAAGAGAATGCGGTGTACGCACTGATCGCGGGGCAAGGCGAATGACACGTTTGAAAGCCCTTCGCAGCCACGCGCTGCTTTGGCCGGTGATCACCTTGTTGCTGATTCTGGCCGTGAACGCCAGTTTGAACCCGGGCTTCTGGGTGGTGCAATGGCGGGACGGCCATCTGTATGGCAGCGTGATTGACATTCTGAACCGCTCTGCGCCACTCATGCTGACTGCCTTGGGCATGACGCTGGTCATTGCAACCAGGGGCATCGACATCTCGGTGGGCGCCACGGTGGCCATTGCCGCGGCGGTGGCGGCCTTGATGGTGGGCGGCAAGCTTGTCATCACCGATGGCGTCGCCCAGCACATCAGCCGCTTTCCCATGTGGGTGGCCATCACCTGTGCCCTGCTGACGGCACTGGTCTGCGGGTTGTGGAACGGGCTGCTGGTGGCCAAAATTGGGCTGCAACCCATCATTGCCACCCTTATTCTGATGGTGGCCGGCCGGGGCGTGGCGCAACTGCTCACGGACGGCCAGATCGTGACGGTGTATTACCCACCCTATTTCTACATTGGCGGAGGCTACTTGTGGGGCTTGCCCTTCGCGCTGTTCATCGCTGCGGCGGTCTACCTGCTCATGCATCTGGCTGTGACCCGCACCGCGCTGGGGCTGTTCATTCAGGCGATTGGCATCAACCCGGCCGCGGCGCGTTTGGCGGGTGTGCGGGAACGTTTGATCACCATTTGCGTTTATGCGTTTTGCGGCCTCACGGCCGGTATAGCGGGTTTGATCATCAGCTCCAACGTGAAAAGCGCTGATGGCAACAACGCAGGCAACCTTCTGGAGCTGGATGCCATATTGGCAGTAACCCTGGGCGGCACGCTGCTCACGGGCGGCCGCTTCAGTTTGGCCGGCAGCATGATTGGCGCATTGATCATCCAGACGCTGACGTCCACCATCTATTCGATTGGTGTGCCGCCCGAGATCAATCTGGTGGTCAAAGCGGCTGTGGTTTTTGTGGTCATGCTCATGCAATCGGCAGAATTCAGAAGCGCGGTGCGTGGCTGGGTGGTTCGACCCGCCCCTCGTGGTGACCAAGGGAGCCGCGCATGAAACTCCCAAACAAATACATTCCCCTGGCGGCCACTGTGTCGCTGTTTCTGGCGATGTCGGTTTATGGCTCGCTGGCATACACCGGGTTCTTTTCGGCCCAGGCCTTTTTGAATTTGCTGATCGACAACGCCTTTCTGGTTATCGTCGCCGTGGGCATGACCTTTGTGATTTTGGCTGGCGGCATCGATTTGTCGGTCGGTTCAGTCGTGGCGCTCAGCACCATCGTTTTGGCCAAGCTGGTCCAGCATGGCCAATGGAACCTCGGGCTGGCCATTCCCTTGGTGTTGGGCATGGGAGCGCTTTTCGGTGCCGTCATGGGTTGGCTGATTCAGCGATTTCGCTTGCAGCCCTTCATCGTCACACTGGCAGGCATGTTTTTGGCCCGTGGCATGTGCTACCTGATCAGCATTGATTCGATCAGCATCACCGATCCCACCTACACCTTGGTGGCCCAGACCCGCATCCATCTGGGGGCTGGCGGGCCGATGGTGTCCATCAGTGCCGTGCTGGCCTTGGTAGTCCTGGGCGTGGCCGTGTTTGGTGCCCACGTCACTGAATTTGGCCGCACGGTTTACGCCATTGGCGGCTCTGAACACTCTGCAGTTTTGATGGGCCTTCCGGTGGCACGCACCACGGTGCTGGTGTATGCGTTGAGCGGTTTTTGCGCGGCCCTGGGTGGCGTGGTATTTACGTTCTACATGCTCTCGGGCTACGGGCTGCACGCGGTGGGGCTGGAGCTGGACGCGATTGCCGCTGTGGTGATTGGCGGCACCCTGCTCAGCGGGGGTGTCGGTTACGTGTTTGGCACCTTGTTTGGCGTGCTGACGCTGGGCATCATCCAGTCGCTCATCATGTTTGACGGGTCACTAAGCTCCTGGTGGACCCGCATCGTGATTGGCGCGCTGTTGTTTGTGTTCTGTGTGTTGCAGCGGGTGTTTGAGACAGGGCGCAAGGCAGGTTGAGCCTGTTCAATGAAAAAAAGTACCGGGAGTCCCCGTTAACTATCAATAGTTTGCTATGTTTAACGTAGCATTTCAGTCAGCAATCAAAATGATCAGCCCGCAAAAGCCGTCGAGGGCAGACCGTTGCAATTCATCGCAACGCTGAACAACCCGCCTGCCAAAGGCTGTTCAGCGCGTTGGGTTTCGCTCAAGCCACTGCAAGCGCTGGTGACGAACAGGGTGCGCAAATCCGGCCCGCCAAACGCGCAGTTGGTGATGTGGCTGGTGGGCAGGTTGATGCGGGCCAGTTCGGCTGCGCTCTCCGGGTCGTGGCAGGTCACGCAGGCAGCGCCCCAGTGCGCAATCCACAGGCGCCCTGCCGCATCGGTGGTCATGCCGTCGGGGTAGCCATCGCCGGGGGCAAAGCTCAGCCAGAGGCGTTGGTTGGCGAGTTTGCCGGTGGCAACGTCATGATCAAACGCGTAGATGCGGGATGCCACCGTGTCATTGAAATACATCGTCCGGCCATTGAGTGACCAGGCGGGTCCGTTGGTGACCGCATAACCATCGGTCATGCGGACGCATTGGCCATCGGGTTCAAATCGATACAACGCGCCGGTCGTGGCCTTGCAGTCAAAGTCCATGGTGCCGCCCCAGAAATTGCCCTGGCCGTCACATTTTCCGTCGTTAAAGCGGTTGGCGATGCGTTCAGGTTCTGGCTCGCGGACGCGGTGCAAATCACCTGTTTCAGGATCAAAAAACGCAATACCGCGACGCAAGGTCACCAGTAGGCTGGGTGCGCTGGCACGCTCCGCTACCGCTGAAACCTCTTCTTCAAATGACCAGCTACGGCGCGCCAGAGTGGCGGGGTTGTAGCGATGTAACTGGTGGCCCAAAATGTCAACCCAGTACAACACTTGATGTCGCTCAGACCACAAAGTGCCCTCACCCAGTGTGGCTCCAGCTGCCCAAACGCACTGGGGTGAGCCTGCAATCAAGTCGACAGGCTGAATTGATGTCATACACACCGCCTCCGGAAAAAAGAACTAGTGCGATTCTCGCGGTACTTCGGCCCCGCTGCCGCCCACCAGAAAGTCCAGGTCAGCCCCCAGGTGGGCCTGCTGCACATGGTCCACATAGATCTTTTGGTAACCCCGGTTGGGGTGGACAGGCGGCTTCCAGCTCAGGCGGCGGCGAGCCAGCTCTTCGTCTGACACTTCCAAGTGCAGGCGGCGGCCTGCCACGTCCAGCTCGATCATGTCGCCGTTTTGCACCAATGCCAGAGTGCCACCAGCGGCCGCTTCAGGTGAGGTGTGGAGCACCACGGTGCCGTAAGCCGTGCCGCTCATGCGGCCGTCGCTGATGCGCACCATGTCGGTAATGCCCTTTTGCAGAATCTTCGGGGGTAGTGGCATATTGCCCACTTCGGCCATGCCCGGGTAGCCCTTGGGGCCGCAGTTTTTAAGCACCATGACGCAATCTTCATCAATGTCCAACTCGTCGCCATCAATACGGGCGTGGAAGTCTTCGATGTCTTCAAACACCACCGCTCGGCCCCGGTGTTGTAAAAGATGCACGGACGCTGCGGAGGGTTTGATCACCGCACCATCGGGTGCGAGGTTGCCTCGCAAAATGGCAATGCCCGCGTCCTTCATGAAGGGCTCATCCGGCGTCTTGATCACATCGCGGTTGTAGCAAGGCGCGTTTTCGATGTTCTCGCCCAGTGTTTTGCCGTTGGCAGTGAGTTGCCCCAGATGCAACAGCGGCTTGATTTCGCGCAGGATGGCGGGCAGGCCACCCGCGTAATAAAAATCTTCCATCAGGTACTTGCCCGAGGGTTGCAGGTTCAACAGGCAGGGCACTTCAGCGCCCAGGCGGTCCCAGTCGTCCAGGTCCAGCTTGATGCCCATGCGCCCGGCAATCGCAATCAGGTGAATCACCGCATTGGTGGAGCCACCAATGGCTGCATTGGTGCGGATGGCGTTCTCGAACGCTTCACGGGTCAAAATTTTCGACATGCGGATGTCTTCCTTGACCAGCTCCACGATGCGTCGGCCACTGAGCTGGGCCAGTCGGTTGCGGCGCGTGTCAGCCGCAGGGATGGCGGCGTTCTCGGGCAAGGACATGCCCAAGGCTTCGACCATGCTGGCCATGGTGCTTGCCGTGCCCATGGTCATGCAGCTGCCCTTGGAGCGGTGCATGCAGGACTCGGCGGCGGTGAAGTCTTCCTGCGTCATCTCGCCCGCGCGCACCATCTCGCTCATTTGCCATACGCCGGTGCCTGAGCCAATGTCGGTGCCGCGAAACTTGCCATTAAGCATGGGGCCGCCCGACACGCCAATGGTGGGCAAATCGCAACTGGCAGCACCCATCATCAGCGACGGGGTGGTTTTGTCGCAGCCCATGAGCAGCACCACACCGTCAATCGGGTTGCCGCGAATGCTTTCCTCGACGTCCATGCTGGCCAGATTGCGGAACAACATGGCGGTCGGACGCAGCTGGGTTTCGCCCAGCGACATCACGGGGAATTCCAGCGGGAAACCACCGGCTTCGTACACGCCGCGTTTCACAAACTCGGCCAGCTCACGGAAGTGGCCATTGCAGGGCGTCAACTCGCTCCAGGTGTTGCAAATGCCGATGACCGGACGGCCATCAAATTCGTCGTGCGGGTAGCCCTGGTTTTTGATCCAGCTACGGTGCATGAAGCCGTCGCGGTCGGTTTTTCCAAACCAGGCCTGACTGCGGCGAAAAGGGTGTTTTTTGGAATCCATGGGGGGTGTCTCCGGTCTCTTTTTAGGGGTGTTTCATCGATGCTGGGCTTGACAAGACGCATCCTAGCAAGGCACAGTGATAATGAAAAATAGTTAAATAAATATTTAGCATATTCAAATTGCAATCAACCACCCCCTAAAACAGGATTTCCCATGTCAGCTCTTCGTCCCTTGTCCACCGCTTTGGCCACCTACCCCAGCCTGCGCGGGCAGCGCGTTTTCATCACCGGCGGGGGCACCGGCATAGGTGCGGCTATCGTCACGGCTTTTTGCCAGCAAGGGGCCCAAGTGGCTTTTGTCGATTTTGCTGAGGCCGAAAGCGCTGCGCTTGTCAAAAGCCTGGCAGATGCTGGATACCCGGCACCCTGGTGGCGGCTGTGTGACGTGCGTGACGTGGCTGCGTTGCAAGGCGCCATTCAGCAAGCCGTTGAGGAATTGGGCGATTTCTCCACCCTCGTCAACAACGTGGCGCGGGATGACCGGCACACCCTTGAATCAGTCACGCCCGAGTACTGGGATGAGCGTATGGCCGTGAATGAGCGCCCTGCGTTTTTTGCCATTCAGTCCATCGTGCCAGGCATGAAGCGCCTGGGCGGCGGCTCCATCATCAATTTCGGATCAACCGGCTGGCAGACCAAGGGCAGCGCCTACCCGTGCTACGCCATTGCCAAATCCTCGGTCAATGGTTTGACGCGCGGACTGGCGGGCAGCCTGGGCGCAGATCGCATCCGCGTCAATACCGTGTCACCAGGCTGGGTGATGACCGAACGCCAGATCAAGTTGTGGCTCAATGCCCAGGGGGAGGAAGACATCAAGCGCAACCAGTGCTTACCCGACAAACTGCAGCCCTCCGATGTCGCTCGCATGGTGCTCTTTCTGGCCTCTGACGACGGCGCCATGTGCACGGCGCAAGAGTTCAAGGTGGACGCCGGCTGGAATTAAACCAGTTGGGTGGCGGGGTCAAACACCGTGCCGTACACGGTGGTGGCGGTGGTCTTAAGGGCCCGCAACATGACCTTGGCGGCGGGTGACAACAGCCGGTCCCTGCGGGTGATGATGCCAAACGCATCCATCTGGCATGGCAAGGCCATGGGCAAAATGGACAACATGCCGTGGTCTGCGTAATAGCGCGCCACGTCGACAGCGACCACGCTGAGCATGTCACTTTGCTGCAGCATTTTGGTGATGAACATCAGTGACGCGGTCTCAATCACATTGCTGGGGGCCTGCAAGCCTTCCTCCTGAAACATCAGGTCAAACCGGTGCCGCAACACGCTGCCCGCCGGAGGAACAATCCATCCCGCATCAATCACATCGGCCAGACTGGTGGGAGGGCTGGCGAGCAACGCGTGTCCCGGACGGGCAATGGCGCACACGGGCTCATCGTGCAGCATCTCGTAGCGCAGCTCGGTCTTGTCATGCCTTGCAAAGAGCCGGGCCACCAGAATATCGAGCTTGCCCTGGTTGAGTTGTTCAATCAGCACATCACTGTTTTCGATGGTGAGCGCAATTTGAAGTTTGGGCTGCTCACGCTTCACCAATGCCATGGTAGGGGGCATCAGCGCCAGGCCCGGGGCAGTGATGGCGCCCACGTTCACCTGACCAAACTGACCGGATTTGGCGGCTTCGAGTTCTTCATGGGCCTGATTCAGGCTGGTCAATGCGACGCGCGCGTGCCGGATCATGGTCTCGCCATACCAGGTGGGACGCATGCCGCGCGGCAGCCGTTCAAACAAAGACACATCCAGTGCGTCTTCCAGATCTTTAAGAAGTTTGGAGGCTGCGGGCTGCGTCATGTTCAGCACCTGCGCCGCGCGGTGAATATTGCCCTCTTCGGCCAGCGCAACCAGCAATAACAGTTGCCGCGTCTTCAGGCGGGCGCGCAAAAACCAGTGGATGTAGTTTGACATATACGGGTATACCCCAATCCCAATTTAACTATGGAAACACGACGAAACTATATTGGAAAATTATCAATCAAATCCGTATCATCGGGGTCTTCGCCGAACTGGCAAAGACTTCCAATCTCAAATACAAATCCTCTCAGGAGACCCCGCATGAACGCTCGCAGATCAACTCTCAAAGCCTTGGCCGCTGGCCTGGCCATTGCATTCACCATGGGTGCACCCGTGGCCCAGGCGCAGGACAAAGGCCTGGTTGGCGTGGCCATGCCTACCAAGACCTCCACCCGCTGGGTCAGTGATGGCAACAGCATGGTGACCGCTCTGGCCGCCAAGGGTTACAAGACAGATCTGCAGTACGCAGACGACGACATTCCCAACCAGTTGGCCCAGATTGAGAACATGATCACCAAGGGCGTGAAGGTTCTTGTGATCGCCGCCATCGATGGTTCAACCCTGTCCAACGCGCTGCAAAAAGCAGCTGACAAGGGCATCAAAGTGGTGGCCTATGACCGCCTGATCGTTGGCAGCAAAAACGTGGACTACTACGCCACGTTTGACAACTTCCAGGTCGGTGTGTTGCAAGCCCAGACGATTGAAAAAGCGCTGGCATTGAAGACGGCCAAAGGCCCGTTCAACATTGAACTCTTCGGTGGATCGCCAGATGACAACAATGCCTTCTTCTTCTATGACGGCGCCATGTCCGTGCTCAAGCCTTACATCGACAGCGGCAAGCTGGTGGTGCAGAGCAAGCAAATGGGTATGGAAAAAGTCGGTACCCTGCGCTGGGATGGCGCTGTTGCCCAGGCCCGCATGGACAACCTGTTGAGCGCCCATTACGGCAAGAGCCGCGTGGACGCCGTGTTGTCTCCCTATGATGGCCTGAGCATCGGCATCTTGTCGTCGCTCAAAGGCGTGGGCTACGGCACGCCCAAGCAACCCTACCCGTATGTGACGGGCCAGGACGCTGAAGTGCCATCGGTGAAGTCCATGATCCGTAAAGAGCAGGGTTCCACGATTTTCAAAGACACCCGTGAACTCGCCAAAGTGACGGCCAACATGGTCGACGCCATGATGAGCGGCAAGAAGGTTGAGATCAACGACACCAAGACCTACAACAACAAGGTCAAGGTGGTGCCTTCGTACTTGCTCAAGCCCGTCAGCGTGGACTTGTCCAACTACAAGCAAGTGCTGATTGGCAGCGGCTACATCAAGGAAGATCAGTTGAAATAAGCGTTCGAACGGACGGCTGACCAGTCGGGAAGGGCCCTGTGCCGCAATGCACAGGGCCTTTTTACATTTTTCGCATAATCGCGGACACAAGATCAATCAACCAGGCGCAAAGGCACTATGGCAGACCCCATTCTTGAGATGCGCGGAATGAAAAAATCATTCCATGGCGTGAAGGCGTTGAGCGATGTCAACCTGACCGTGCAGGCGGGGCAAATCCACGCCATCGTGGGTGAAAACGGCGCTGGAAAATCCACCCTGATGAAAGTGTTGAGCGGCGTGTACCCCTATGGTGACTATGAGGGTGACATCAAATTCATGGGTGCGGAATGTCGCTTCAAGGGCATTCACGACAGCGAACAAAAAGGCATCATCATCATTCACCAGGAGCTGGCATTGGTGCCCTTGCTGTCGATTGCCGAGAACATCTTTCTGGGCAACGAACAGGCCAGTGGCGGGGTGATTGACTGGACCACCTCGTTTCTGAAAACCCAGGCGCTGCTGAAAAAAGTAGGCCTGAAAGAATCGCCCAGCACCTTGATTACCAACCTGGGCGTGGGCAAACAGCAGCTTATTGAAATTGCCAAGGCGCTGTCCAAGGAAGTCAAGCTGCTGATTCTGGACGAGCCCACCGCCAGCCTGAACGAGACCGACAGTGATGCCCTGCTGGAACTTTTGCTGGAACTGAAACGCCAGGGCATCGCCTGTATTTTGATTTCGCACAAGCTCAACGAAATCTCCAAGGTGGCGGATGCCATCACCGTGTTGCGCGACGGGGCCACGGTCGCCTCGCTGGACTGCCGGGCTGAGCGCATCAGCGAGGACCGCGTCATCAAACACATGGTGGGCCGCGAGATGGCTGACCGCTATCCCAAGCGAACACCCAACATTGGGCCCAAGGTGTTTGAGGTCAAAAACTGGCAGGTTCATCACGACGTGCATCCAGAGCGGCAGGTGATCAAGGGTGTCGATCTGCATGTGAACCGGGGAGAGATTTTGGGCATCGCCGGGCTGATGGGTGCAGGCCGTACCGAATTGGCGATGAGCATTTTTGGTCGCACTTACGGTCAGGGCATCAGTGGCGAGGTGTTGCTGAACGGCAAGGTGATTGACACCAGTACCGTGCAAAAGGCCATCAATCACGGCATTGCCTATGTGACTGAAGACCGCAAGGGATATGGACTGGTTCTGGAAGAAACCATCGCGTGGAACACCACGTTGGCCAACCTTCGCGCCGTGTCGCGCAACGGCGTGATTGACGAAGGCCGCGAGTTTGGCGTGGCCGAAGACTACCGGCGCAAGCTCAACATCCGCAGCCCCGATGTGTATGCCCGTACCGTGAACTTGTCGGGTGGCAATCAACAAAAAGTGGTCTTGAGCAAATGGCTGTTCTCTGACCCGCAGGTGCTGATCCTGGACGAACCCACGCGCGGCATCGACGTGGGGGCCAAATACGAGATCTACACCATCATTGCGCAACTGGCCGCTGAAGGCAAATGCGTGATCATGATCTCCAGCGAGATGCCCGAGCTGCTGGGCATGTGTGACCGCATTTGCGTCCTCAATGAAGGCAGCTTTGTCGCCGAGTTCCCGGCCGCAGAAGCAACCCAGGAAAAAATTATGCGTTCTATCGTGACATCAGGAGTCAACTGACATGGCAAGCACTTCCACAGATAACAAAGCCGGCGGCGGCGTGGCGTTTCTCAAGAACCACCTGCGTGAATATGGCTTGCTGATTTCGCTCGTCGTCATCATGGTGTTTTTTCAGGTCAAGACCGATGGCACCTTGTTTCAGCCCCTGAACCTGACCAACCTGATCCTGCAGAACAGCTACATCATCGTGATGGCGCTGGGCATGCTGCTGGTGATTGTGGCCGGCCACATTGACCTGTCGGTCGGCTCAGTCTGCGGCTTTGTGGGGGCGGTTGCGGCGGTGCTGATGGTCGAGTACAAGATGAACTTTGTGCTGGCCACGTTGATTTGTCTGGTGCTGGGCGGGGTCATTGGCGCTGCGCAGGGCTATTGGGTCGCGTTCTACAAAATTCCCTCCTTCATCGTCACGCTGGCCGGCATGCTGGTCTTCAAAGGGCTGGCACTTGCCGTGCTGGGCGGCTCGTCGGTGGGCCCTTTCCCGGAGAATTTCCAGTTGTTGAGCACGGGCTTTATTCCGGACCCATTTGCCGGAGAGAACCTGCGCGTCCTGTCGCTGGTCGCGGGCTTGTTGATGGCGCTGGCATTGCTGGTCAGCGCCGTGCGCGGCCGCTCGGAACGTGTCAAGCATGGCATGGACAGTGAGCCTGTCGTGTTCTTCGTGATCAAGAACCTGGTGTTCGCTGCCATGATTACCGCCTTCAGCTACCAGTTGTCGTCTTACAAGGGCCTGCCCAACGTGCTGATCGTCATGTTGCTGCTGATGCTTTTTTATGACTTTGTCACCTCCAGGACCATCATCGGCCGTCGCATCTACGCGCTGGGTGGCAACGAGAAAGCGGCCAAGCTCTCGGGCATCCGCACCGAAAGGCTCACGTTTTACACCTTCATCAACATGGGTGTGCTGGCCGCGCTGGCCGGGCTGATTTTTGCCGCCCGCCTGAATACCGCCACGCCCAAGGCGGGCCTGGGTTTTGAGCTGGACGTGATTGCCGCCTGCTTCATTGGTGGCGCTTCGGCGTCTGGCGGTGTGGGCAAAGTGCTGGGCGCGGTGATTGGTGCCTTCATCATGGGTGTGATGAACAACGGCATGTCCATCATGGGCATCGGCATTGACTGGCAGCAGGTTATCAAGGGTCTGGTCTTGCTGGCCGCCGTGTGTGTGGACGTGTACAACAAGAAAAAGTGAAGAATTTTTAACATGAACTCAAAAACCACCCCCCCGACCACCCCACGCTTTAAAGGCGTCTTCCCCGTCGTCCCGACCACGTTCACCGAGTCGGGTGAACTGGATCTGCCCAGCCAGATGCGCTGTGTGGATTTCATGATCGACGCGGGCTCCAACGGCCTGTGCATATTGGCCAATTTCTCGGAGCAGTTTGTGCTGAGCGATGCGGAGCGCGAGACCCTCACCACCGCCATCCTGCAACACGTGAACGGCCGTGTGCCGGTCATCGTCACCACCACCCATTTCGGCACCGAAGTCTGTGCCCAGCGCAGCCGCCGCGCGCAAGATGCGGGCGCCGCCATGGTAATGGTCATGCCTCCTTACCACGGGGCCACCATCCGGGTGCCGGAGGACAAGACCTACGAATTCTTCGCGCGCCTGTCGGACGCGATCGACATCCCCATCATGATCCAGGACGCGCCGGTCAGCGGCACCGTGTTGTCGGCCGCATTTTTGGCGCGCATGGCCAAAGAGATCAGGAACGTGAGCTACTTCAAGATCGAAACGCCTGGTGCGGCGTCCAAGCTGCGCGAGCTGATCCGCCTGGGTGGCGACGCGATTGAAGGCCCGTGGGATGGCGAAGAAGCCATTACCCTCATGCCGGACCTGGACGCGGGTGCCACGGGTGCCATGACGGGCGGAGCCTACCCCGATGGCATTCGCCTCATTGTGGATGCCTATGCCGCAGGTCGTCGCGAGGAAGCCGTCGCGCTGTACCAACAGTGGCTGCCGCTCATCAACTACGAGAACCGCCAGACCGGTTTGCTGGCCGCCAAGTCGCTCATGAAAGAAGGCGGCGTTATCAGTTGCGAAGCCCCGCGCCACCCCTTCCCCGCCATGCACCCTGCCGTGCGCACCGGCCTGATCGAGACTGCCAAGCGCCTGGACCCGATGGTCTTGCGCTGGGGCAAATAGAAACACCAAGAAAGAACGCCATGTCATTGAACCCCATCATTGCCACCCTGGGCCGCAGGCTTCGTCTGGCCGTTATCGGCGGCGGGCCGGGCTCGTTCATTGGTGCCATGCACCGCCAGGCCGCGCGGCTGGATGACCGTTATGAGTTGGTGGCGGCGGCCTTGTCGTCAGACCCCGAGCGCTCCGTCAGCGCAGGCGCAGAAATTGGCCTGCCCGCTGACCGCTGCTACGCCAATGGCATGGACCTGATTGCAGGTGAAGTCACGCGCCTGGATGCAGCCGATGTGATCGCTATCATGACCCCCAATGACAGCCATTACACCTATGCCATGGAGGCGTTGGGCCTGGGTTTTGACGTGATCTGCGACAAACCCATGACCAACACCCTGGCTGAGGCGCAAGCCCTGCGCGAGCGCGTTGTGCAAACCGGCTTGGTCTTTTGCCTGACCCATAACTACACCGGCTACCCCATGGTGCGCCAGGCCCGCGCCATGGTGGACGCGGGGCTGCTGGGCAGTATCCGCATGGTGCAGGTGGAATACGTGCAAGGCGGCCGCGCCAAGGCCGGGCCAGGTCGCCGCGCCTGGAAGGAAGACCCGGTGCGCGGTGGCCCGTCGCTGGTGATGGGTGACATCGGCACCCACGCCCACAACCTGCTGCGCTTCATCACCGGGCTGGAGGTGAGCGAAGTGGCCGCCGAGATTGGTGCCATCGTGCCGGGTCGCGTGACCCATGACTTTGCCGGTGCCATGCTGCGCTTAACCAAACCTGTCCAACCCGCAGGTGCTGCCGACAAGGACGACGGCTTCATCGGTGCCCGTGGAAGCTTCTGGGTCACCCAGGCCGCTGCCGGGGTGGAGAACGGCCTGCGCATCCGCGTGAGCGGCTCGCTGGGCAGCCTGGAGTGGATGCAGGAGCACCCCCAGGCCCTCACCTTCAAACCACTGGACGCGCCCTCACAAAACCGCACCCCCAACGGCCCCGGCACCCTGCCCCTGTCGGCCCGCGCCTCCCGCATCGTGGCCGGTCACCCCGAGGGGTTTCACGAGAGTTTTGCCAACGTCTACAGCGACGCCGCCGAAGCCATCGCGGCGCGGCGGGCTGGTGTGGCCGTGGACCCGATGGCGCTGTATTTCCCCAACTCGCTGGATGGCCTGATGGGCGTCCGTTTCGTGGCGGCGGTCATTGAGTCAAGCAAGAACAACGGTGCGTGGACGGCTTGCACCACGGTTTAGTTGAAGTGAAAGCTCCTGTTGTAGTAGCAAACTATTGATAGTTGGCGCGGACTTTAGCCATATTTGATTGCTAACTTCCTCAAAAGAATCGGCTATACGGCCATTCTCGGACCCCGGTTCACTCACGGTGCAGCGCGATGGTTTTTGACGAGACCCCAATAACCCCACTGGGCAATCAAGGGCGGTGCTGTTGCAATCGGCCTTATCTGAACAGGCATACGATTGACTATCTGCCAGTTGCAACAGGAGGGTCGAAAAATGACTTCAAATTTCAGGCATGCCAAGTCACGCGGTGCGTCGGGTCGTGATTTTATTTTCGCGCCTGAACGGAAAGTTTCAGGACAGACCCGTCGAGCAACGGTTGCGGCGGGCCTGCTGACTCCGCTCTGCGCGATGGTTAAGCCAATGCCTGCCGCAGCGGCCGACACGACCAGGTTCAAGCGGGTGCCCACACAATTCATAGCCGCCCTGGGTGACACGGGTGCGAGATCCGGCAATGGTGCGCAACATTGGGGCTTATGGCCCGTGGACCCCGGCCCCCGAGGGGTCATGCTGGCTGATTTTGATCGCTTGAAGGCAGCGGGTGGTCGAGCGCCCGATGGCTGGAAGTTTGATGCGAATGACTGGTGGCTGGAGGAGCACGGGTTGATCATGGAGCCGCCGGAGTTTCCTCTGGCGCCTCGCAAATACAGGGTCACGGGTGACCGGGAGGTGAGCGCTGTGCTGACCATCCACCCTGCCGACAAAAGCGGTGATATGCGGTGGGAGCTGGACCAGGGGGCTTCGCTGCACGATGTGACGCATCTCGGCTGCCGCGCCGCGCGTTACAGCCCGGCGCCCGGGCAAACAGCTTGTTCGCCAACCAATGCGCGGCAGTCCAATTTCCCGGTCACACCGGGAGCCGCCATGCCGCCTGTCACGGCTTGTCAGAAGCGGGAATATTCCGTCCTGATTGTTGTTGCCGTCAGTGTGGATGCTTGAACGCTGTTGAGTATTGTTTTGATAGCAAACTATTGAATAGCCACGGGGACTTAAGGTTGATCTGACCATAATTTTCCCGGTGAGGGTGTCTGGCGACCACGTAACGCAGTACCGGCCATCAACCGCCAAGTACATTTGATTCCATGACCACTTTGCAATCCGAGCTACGCCGTCTCTACCTTGTTGGAGACACCAATTCCCCAGAACCGGAAGGCGGAGGACCCAAGCTGATCACTGGCGATGGCCGCGTGCGCGCTCTGGTGCTTGAACTTGCAAGACCCGCAGACTGGACTGCGCTGTCCGCTGTCTGGCAAGGTGTTCAGGCTGATTTGGAATTGCCCGCTCCGGCCATTGCGGTGTCCGGTGCAGACGGCTTCCAGCTATGGTTTTCGCTGGCAGAGCCGATTGGGGTTGCGCAAGCCCAAGTCTTTCTGGAATCTTTGCGCTTGCGTTATTTGGGTGCCATCGCAACGGCCCGCATTGGCCTGATGCCGTCAGCAACCCAGCTCGTTCCAGTGGTGCCCGCCGAGCAATATGGCACCGGTTTGTGGTCCGCCTTTGTCGCGCCAGATTTGGCACCCATCTTTTCGGACAGCCCGTGGCTGGACATGTGCCCCAGCGCCGAGGCGCAGGCCAACGTGCTTGCGCGACTGAAGAGCATCAAACCCGATGCATTTCAGGCGCTGCTGGGTCGTATTTCCCCCGCCGATGAACCTGCGATTGAGGGCCCGGGCAGCCTCCCCGTGACAGCACCAGCATCTCAGGGCAAGGGCTTGAACCCGAAGCAGTTTTTGCAGGGTGTCATGAACGACCCGGCCATGGCGATGAACCTTCGCATTGAAGCAGCCAAGGCCTTGTTGCCTTATTCCTGACAGGTACTCCGGCAAGCCGCCAACGCGCAACTAGCGCCCCTTGCTGCGCATCAAGGTGCTCTTGCCGAACAGGCTCTCAATCAAGTCCACCGCCAGCTCGGCTGTCTGGTTGCGAACATCCAGCGCAGGGTTGAGTTCCACCACGTCCAGCGACGCCAGGCGGCCGATGTCGGCAATCATTTCCATGCACAGTTGCGCCTCCCGGTAAGTGGGGCCACCGCGCACAGTGGTGCCCACGCCGGGTGCGATGTCGGGGTCGAGAAAATCAACGTCCAGGCTCACGTGCAGGTGCGTATTGGCATCGACCAGCGCCAGCGCCAACTCCATGGCGTGGCGCATGCCCATCTCGTCGATATAACGCATGTCGAACACTTCAATGCCCATGTCGTGGACCAGTCGCTTCTCGCCCTCATCCACACTGCGGATGCCGATCTGGCGAATCTCTTTGGGTTTGAGGGCAGGGTTGTCGGCGCTGAAGCCGCCTATTTCAACCAAATCTTTAGGTCCGTGCCCGCACAGGCAGGCCACCGGCATGCCGTGGATGTTGCCGCTGGGCGTGAGAGTCGCCGTGTTGAAGTCGGCGTGGGCGTCAAACCACAACACGCGCAGTTTTTTGCCCGTGTCACGGCAGTGGCGGGCCACGGCGCTGATGGAGCCAATGCCCAAACAGTGGTCACCGCCCATCATGATGGGCAGGCGCCCAGCGTGCAGCTCGGCGTACATCGCATCGTGCAGCATTTGGTTCCACGCGATCACCTCGGGCAAATGTCGAAAGCCATTCACGGCGGGCAGCCATGGGTTGGCCGGGCCGCTGAGGTTGCCGCAATCTTTCACTTCCAATCCAAACTGGGAAATGGCTAGGGCGATACCGGCCACGCGCAGCGCTTCGGGACCCATGCGCGCGCCGAGTGTGCCTGCACCAATGTCGGTGGGTACGCCAATCAGGCTGACGGACATGACCAGGTTGTGTGAATCATTCATGCAGCCAATGCTAGCGCGACTTCTTCCTTCGGGAGTTTGGCAGCAGCGTCCTGGCGGATCAGGCTAAACAGGTCTTTGGGGTTGGCCAGCTCGGGAATCAGCGAAATCAATTGCCCCAAACCCAGCGCCCGGGCGGTGTCGCGCACATAGCGCAGAGCCGAATAGTCTTCCAGCGCGAAGCCAACCGAGTCAAACATCGTGACTTGTGTCTTGGATGTACGGCCAGCGGCTTTGAGTTGCAGCACCTGCCACAGCTCGGTCACGGCAAAGTCTGCGGGCAGCTGTTGCAGGTCACCCTCAGCGCGGGTTTGCGGCTCGTATTCCACAAACACGGAGGCGGCGCGCAGCACGTCGGCGTGGATTTCGGTTTTGCCGGGGCAGTCACCGCCCACGCCGTTGATGTGCATGCCGGGCTCAATCATGTCGGGCGTGATGATGGTTGCGTTGGCTTTGTCGGCGGTGACCGTGGTCACGATGTCGGCACCGCGCACGGCCTGGGCGACGCTGTCGCATGGGATCAAACGCAACGATGTGGGTTGCAAATTGCGCAGCAGCTTGGCGGTGGCTCGTGGGTCAGTGTCAAACAGCCGGATTTCCTCAATGCCCAGCAGGTAGTGAAACGCCAGCGCCTGAAACTCGCTTTGCGCGCCATTGCCAATCAGCGCCATCCGTTTTGCGTTCGGCCGGGCCAGCGCGCGTGCCGCCACGGCTGACATGGCGGCGGTGCGCAACGCCGTGGTCAGGGTCAGTTCGCTCAGCAATTCAGGAATGCCGGTGGCGACATCGGCCAAGACGCCAAACGCCATCACCGTGGGCAGGCCAAATTGGTGGTTCTTGGGGTGGCCGTTGACGTATTTGAAGGCATAGGTTTTTGCATCCGCTACGGGCATCAGTTCAATGACGCCGTCGTGCGAATGGCTGGCCACCCGGGCGCATTTGTCAAAGTCTTGCCAGCGCAGGTAGTCGGCTTCGATGTAGCCGGCCATGCCTTGCAGGGCTGCAGCAATGCCGATTTGGGTGACCAGAGTGGCGACGTCTTGCGCGCTGAGAAACTGGGTTTGGACAGTCGGTGTGCGGGTCATGGGGGTGCTCCTGAAGGATGTGCCCAAAGTGTCGCAAGACGTCAAAACAATGTAAATCGCCAATAGTGATAACTTTTTGATAAAAAAATGCCATTTAGCTAGTAGATATTGCCATAATGACACTATGGATGCCACTGACTATCGACTGCTTTCGCTCCTGCGCAAAGACGCCCGCACCAGCGTGGCGACGCTGGCCAGCAAGCTGGCGGTGTCGCGCGGCACGGTGACGAACCGCATCACCAAGCTGGAAGACGCGGGCATCATCGTCGGCTACACGGTGCGCCTGAAACCCGATTCGCAGCCTGATGAAATCAAGGCCTGGATGAGTATTGGCGTGGAGGGCAACGAGACCCGCGCGGTCATTGCCAGCCTGTTGGGCGAACCCGGTGTCGCCACGCTTCACGACACCAATGGCCGGTGGGACCTTTTGGCGGAGTTGCGTGCCAGCAACCTGGCGGAGCTGTCGCAGGTGCTGGAGCGCATCCGGCTGGTGCGGGGCATCAGCAACACGGAAACCAGCATTCATTTGCAAACCTATCGGCTCTCTTGATGTCCCTCTGAATGACTGCCCATGACTGAAGCTCTTCCCGACCTGGACCGCATCGACCTCAAGATTCTGAATGCCTTGCAGGAAGATGGGCGCATCAGCAACCTCAAGCTTGCAGAGACGGTAATGCTGTCACCCACGGCCGTGCTGGCCCGGGTGCAGCGGTTGACCAAAGATGGGTACATCCTGGGTTATGAAGCACGTCTGAACCCGCTCAAGCTGGGCGCGGGCATGATGGTGTTTGTGGAGGTGCTGCTGGACCGCACCACACCCAACGTGTTTGAAGCCTTCAAGGCCGCCGTCCACGTGCGCACCGAAATCATGGAATGCCACATGGTGGCGGGTGGGTTTGACTATCTGCTCAAAACCCGTATGGCCGACATGGCCGCCTACCGCGAATTTGCGGGCACGGTGCTGTGGCAGCTGCCTGGCGTGCGCGAGACGCGAACCTACGCCGTGATGGAAGAGGTTAAAAATTCCACCCACCTTCACCTGCCCGTGCACATGGGGTGAATTGCCGCGAGAATTGGCTCGAAATCTATCAAACTAAACAAAACGAGGAGACAGTCTTGTTCGGAATTACCCCCTCGGCCCGGCTGCGGCCTTCGCCTTTCTTTGAGGCCACCCAGGCCGAAGGCGTCACCGCCTTCACCACCTACAACCACATGCTGATGCCCACCAGCTTTGGGCACCCTGAAGCTGAATACTGGCGCTTGATCAATGGCGTGTCCCAGTGGGATGTGGCGGTGGAACGGCAGGTTCAATTGCAGGGGCCGGATGCCGCCCGGTTAGCGCAAATTTTGTGTGCGCGAGACCTGTCGCGCTGCCAGGTGGGGCAGGGCAAATATGTGCCGGTGTGCAACCACGATGGCGTGTTGATCAATGACCCGATCCTGCTCAAGCTGGATGACAACCGCTATTGGTTGTCTATTGCAGACTCCAACATCTGGTTTTGGGCGCGCGCCATTGCGGCCGAGCGCGGGCTGGATGTGGTGGTGAGCGAGCCCGATGTGTCGCCACTGGCGGTGCAGGGCCCCAAGGCCGAAGACGTGGTGGCCTCCATCTTTGGAGATTGGGTACGGGGGCTCAAATACTTCTGGTTTCGCGAGACAGTGATTGAAGGCATTCCCCTCGCTGTGGCCCGGTCCGGCTGGTCCAAACAGGGCGGCTTTGAGCTCTATCTGATGGATGGCAGCAAAGGGACAGCCCTGTGGAACCTGGTGCGCGAAGCGGGCAAGCCCTGGGGCATCGGCCCAGGCAACCCCAATCTGTGCGAGCGCATTGAAAGTGGCCTGATTTCGTACGGCGGCGACACCGACGACAAGACCAACCCGTTTGAGGTGCGGATGGAGAAATACACCGACCTCAGCGTGCCTGATGACGTGGTGGGGATCCAGGCGCTGCGCCGCATCAAGGCGCAGGGCGTGAAGCGCCAGCAGTTGGGCGTGATGCTGGAGGGCGACCAGCCCATTGGCCCCGGCTTTCGCTGGCACGACATTGTCAAAAACGGGCAGTGTGTGGGCGACATGACCAACTGCGTCTGGTCATACCGGCTTAAATGCAACATCGGATTTGCGCTGGTCTCCAGCCAATGCGTGGTGGACGACGCCGTGCAAGTCCACAAAGACGGTCAAATATTTAACGCAAAGCTCAAGTCTTTGCCATTTATTTGACCGGTGCGGCTTGCCAGATGTTTTTGAACCTGGCCACAATTGAAAATTGTCTTTGAAAAGGAATCGCCATGAAAATTCGCTCCTTCGTTTCTCTCGCTGTTTTAGTGGGCACGGGTTTTGGGGCCGGCGCACAGACCATGAAGCCTGGCCTGTGGGAAATTTCCCAAAAAATGCAGGTGGGTGCGGGTGCCATGGGCAAAGAGATGGCTGCCGCGCAGGAGCAGATGGCCAAGATGCTGCCCGAGCAGCGCAAGATGATGGAAGAAATGATGGCCAAGCAGGGGGTGTCCATGGGTGCGGGTGGCCCCGGCACCGTGGCCCTCAAAATGTGCATGACCAAGGAAATGGTAGAGCGTGACGAGATCCCCACCAATCAGGGCGACTGCACCTCCACCAAGTCACCCCGTGTGGGCAACACCATGAAAATTTCTTTCACCTGCGCCAAGCCGCCCTCCAGTGGGGAAGGACAAATTACCTTCAATGGACCGGACAGCTACAGCATGAAAATGGCAGTAACCACCACCGTCAAAGGCCAACCTCAAAAGGTGGACATGGACGGCACCGGGCGCTGGCTGGGCACTGACTGCGGCACCGTCAAGCCCATGGGCATGCCGAAAAAATAAACCCTGGTGCCTTGGGGCCTATCTTTTTCCGAAGATGGCCGTACCCACCCGGACCATGGTACTTCCGGAATGAATGGCGGCTTCCAGGTCGGCAGACATCCCCATGGACAGCGTGTCAAACGCTGCCACCTGATCCGGTGTGCCTGACTGCCTCAATGCCTGAAGTATTTGATCAAACAGGGCGCTAGTCCTTGCGAACAGGGCACATTGCGCTACAAAATCAGGAGTGGGTTCGGGGATGGACATCAACCCCCGCAATGTGATTTGCGGGAGTTGGGCCACGGCCAGCGCCAGACCAATGGCCGCTTCCGGGGTGGCTCCGGACTTGTTGGCACCACCATCCACGTTGACTTGAAGGCAGACTTGCAAAGGCGGCAGGCCCGGCGGACGCTGCTCGCTCAGGCGCTGCGCAATTTTGAGTCGGTCCACGCTGTGCACCCAGTCAAAGTGCTCGGCCACCAGCCGGGTCTTGTTGCTCTGGATAGGCCCGATGCAATGCCAGATGACACGCTTGTCACCCTGCAACGTCCGAACGGCCAGAATTTTCTCAACCGCCTCCTGGATGTAGTTCTCGCCAAATGCTTGCTGCCCGGCCTCCATGGCGGCCAGCACGGCATCGGCACCAAAGGTCTTGGAGACTGCTAGCAAGCTGACCGCCTGCGGGTCGCGTCCGTTTGCAAGGCAGGCCGCCTGGATTCGCGCCTGAACACGCTGGAGATTGTCGGAAATCATGGTCATAATCCTTCAGAGCGTAACAAACACCAGAGGTCATTCGTGGACATTACCCAACTCCTAGCCTTCAGCGTGAAAAACAAAGCCTCCGACCTGCATTTGTCGGCTGGCTTGCCCCCCATGATTCGTGTGCATGGCGACGTGCGGCGCATCAACGTGGAGGCACTGGATCACAAGGCGGTGCACGCCATGGTGTACGACATCATGAACGACACGCAGCGCAAAAACTACGAAGAGTTTCTGGAAATTGACTTCTCATTCGAGATTGAAGGCCTGGCGCGTTTTCGGGTCAATGCCTTCAATCATGAGCGTGGTGCAGGCGCGGTGTTCCGGACCATCCCCAGCAAGATTTTGTCGCTGGAGCAACTCAACGCCCCGAAAATTTTTGCCGACCTGGCCATGAAGCCGCGCGGCATGGTGCTGGTGACGGGCCCCACTGGTTCAGGAAAGTCCACCACGCTGGCGGCGATGGTCAATTTTCTGAATGAAAACGAGTTTGGCCACATCCTGACGGTGGAAGACCCGATCGAGTTTGTGCACGAGTCCAAAAAATGCCTGGTCAACCAGCGCGAAGTCGGGCCCCACACACTGAGTTTTGCGGCCGCCCTGAAGTCTGCACTGCGCGAAGACCCCGACGCCATTCTGGTCGGTGAAATGCGCGATCTGGAAACCATCCGCCTGGCCATGACTGCAGCCGAAACCGGCCACCTGGTGTTTGGCACGTTGCACACCTCCAGTGCCGCCAAAACCATTGACCGGATCATTGACGTCTTTCCCGCCGACGAGAAAGAAATGGTGCGCGCCATGTTGTCGGAATCACTGCAGGCGGTGATTTCACAAACCCTGTGCAAAACCAAAGATGGCTCGGGCCGGGTGGCGGCCCACGAAATCATGCTGGGCACCAGCGCCATCCGAAACCTGATCCGCGAGGCCAAGGTGGCGCAGATGTATTCCAGCATTCAGACCGGCAACAGCGTGGGCATGCAGACCCTGGACCAGAACCTGACCGATCTGGTCAAGCGCAACATCATCAGTCCGGCAGAGGCCCGCAGCAAGGCCAAAATTCCCGAGAATTTCCCCGGCTGATCATCTATTTTTTCTTGGAGTCAGACATGGCAGGACCCACAGGAACACCCCAAAGCGCGGGCGGCATCCCTTTCGAATCCACGCAGGGCGCGCCTTTGGACGCCGGGTCGGCAGACTTGATGCTGTTCACCAAAGCCTTTGCCGGCTTTGGCGTGGCGCAGGAGCTTCTGGTGCCCTGGGACATGCGCGCGACCGAGGTGGCCGCCCACCGACTGAACAGCGAGCGGGGTGTGGCGTTGATGCAGAGCCTGTGGGCCAAAGACCGGTACATGAGTCTGCTCGACCCGGGTGCCATCAAAAGCGTGGCCCGATTCTTCAACTTTGCAACCATTGATGCCAACCGCGACATCATTCATCAGGATGAGTACGGCAACTTCATGGTGGTGCTTCTCAGCGGCAACATTGCCGTCGACCGGATTCAGCCCTGGGGCGAGCGGCTTCGTCTGGCAGAAACCTGGCCCGGCGAGATTTTGGGTGAAATGTCGCTGCTGGACAGTGGCATCCGTTTTTCGACCTGCACCACGATGGATGTGTGCGAGCTTGCGATTCTCAATGCCGAAGGCATGGACGAGATGATGCGTGAGGCCCCCAAACTGGCGGCCAACCTGATTGCGCTGCTGGCACGAAAGTTGTCACTTCGACTGCGCACCGTCAGTGCCCGCTTGAGCGACACCCGAACTGCCGAGAGTATTGCTGCAGACGCCGCAAAAACTGGCGACACCCAACCGTAATTCAAGGGAGCGAATAAGTCATGGAACGCGACCAAGCCACCAAGTTCATCAACGACTTGCTCAAGTTGATGATCAGCCGTTCGGGCAGCGATCTGTTCATCACCGGAGATTTTCCTCCCGCCATCAAGGTGGACGGCAAAGTCACCAAAGTATCGCCACAGCCGCTGAATGCGGCGCACACCATGGCGCTGGCGCGGTCTGTAATGAACGACAAACAGGTGGCGGAGTTTGAGCGCACCAAGGAATGCAACTTTGCCATCTCGCCACCCGGGGTGGGCCGGTTTCGCGTGAATGCTTTTGTCCAGCAGGGCAAGGTCGGTATGGTGATGCGGGTCATTCCGGCGGTGTTGCCCACCATTGATGGCCTGGGCGTGCCCCAGGTGCTCAAGGAAGTGGTGTTGGCCAAGCGAGGCTTGTGCATCATGGTGGGTTCCACGGGTTCCGGCAAGTCGACCACACTGGCGGCCATGGTGGACTGGCGAAACGAAAATTCCTACGGCCACATCATCACGATTGAAGACCCGGTGGAATTCGTTCACATGCATAAAAACTGCGTTGTGACCCAGCGCGAAGTGGGGCTGGACACCGACAGCTGGGAAATCGCCCTGAAAAACACCTTGCGGCAAGCACCCGACGTGATTTTGATGGGTGAAATCCGCGACCGTGAAACCATGGAGCATGCCGTGGCTTTTGCCGAAACCGGCCACCTCTGCCTGGCCACCTTGCACGCGAACAGTGCCAACCAGGCGCTGGACCGGATCATCAACTTTTTCCCCGAAGAGCGTCGTGCCCAGTTACTGATGGATTTGTCCCTCAACCTCAAGGCGCTGGTGTCGCAGCGCCTGGTGCCCAAGCAGGACGGCAAGGGGCGCTCGGCCGCGGTGGAGATCATGCTGAACACGCCGCTGGTGTCCGACCTGATCTTCAAGGGCGAGGTCTCCGAGATCAAGGAGATCATGAAGAAAAGCCGCAACCTGGGCATGCAGACCTTTGACCAGGCTTTGTTTGACGCCTATGAGTCCAACGTCATCAGCTATGAAGACGCGCTGCGCAACGCCGATTCCCTGAATGATTTGCGCCTGCAGATCAAGCTCAACAGCCATCGTGGCAAGTCTCACGACTTGAGCGCCGGTACCGAGAACTTCGCGATTGTTTGACGCACCCCCCGGCTTCGCGCATTGCATGTCGCTCCGTTTTCCCCCTTGCAGGGGGAAACATCACCAGCCTGGCAGAGCCAGTTCTGCGGTGTTTCTGGAAGAATACCTCTGCGCACCTTCACACTGAGTGTTCTCTTTTAATCGTTCTTCAAATCATCTTATGTCCAGTATCAACCCCAAAACTTACGAACCTGTTCCCCCCCGCAAGGTAGCCTTTTTGGGCCTGGGCGTCATGGGCTATTGCATGGCCGGCCACCTCGTCCGGGCGGGCCATCAGGTGACTGTTTACAACCGGACTGCTGCAAAATCCATAGCATGGTGTGCAGAATTCGCGGGGACTTCCGGCTCAAAGCATGCTGAATCCCCACGTTTGGCTGCACAGGATGCCGACATCATCTTCTGTTGCGTGGGCAATGACGATGACCTGCGCTCGGTGGTGCTGGGGGCGGACGGCGCCTTTGCTGGCATGAAGCCGGGTGCGATTTTTGTGGACCACACCACGGCCTCGGCCAGTGTGGCGCGCGAGTTGTCGGCCGCTGCCAATAATACCGGGCTGCAGTTCGTGGATGCACCCGTTTCAGGGGGGCAGGGCGGCGCGCAAAATGGCATGTTGACCGTGATGTGCGGTGGTGATGCGACAGCGTTTGCCGCCGTTCAGCCCACGGGCATGGCGTTTTCCCGCGCGTTCACGCTGCTGGGTGAAAGTGGTGCGGGGCAGTTGGCCAAGATGGTGAACCAGATTTGCATTGCAGGTCTGGTGCAAGGCCTGAGCGAGGCGGTTGCCTTTGGCCAAAAAGCCGGGCTGGATATGAACCAGGTGCTGGATGTGATTGGCAAGGGGGCGGCGCAAAGCTGGCAAATGGACAACCGTGGCAAAACCATGGTGGCCGACAAGTTTGATTTTGGCTTTGCTGTGGACTGGATGCGCAAGGATTTGGGATTGGTGCTGGACGAGGCCAAGCGCAATGGTGCCCGCTTGCCGGTGACTGCGTTGGTCGACCAGTTTTATGCCGACGTCCAACAGCTGGGCGGGCGTCGATGGGACACGTCAAGCCTTATCAAACGACTCAAATAAGAAAAGCCCCGAAAGGGGCTTTTCTTATTTCAAGGATTCATTATTTCTTGACATCACCCGGCGCAGGCTGTGGCAGCAGTCGCTTGAGTTCATCTTCACTGATGATTTCGAAAATTCGCACCACGCGCTGAACGCCATTGACGCCGCGAGCGATATCGGTGGCCCGGTCTGCTTCGCGCTGTGTCACCCGCCCCATCATGTAAGTTGTGCCACGCTCCGTCACAATTTTGAACGCGTTGGCGTACAGGTCTTTGGCATCCACCAAACCGGCCTTGACCTTGCCTGTCACCAGCGAATCGGACGAGCGCTGGGGCAAGGTTGAATTGCCCAGGACCGCGATTTCGTTGACGATGGCGCGTACGTTTTCCACCTTGGACACAATTTGCTCAATCAGTTGCTTGTCCTGCGCGCTGGGTGCTTCGCCACTGAGCAGAACCTGACGGTTGTAGCTGTTGACATTGAAGTGGGCGCGCTCACCCAAGGCTTCCCGCAGGCGGCTGGCTGCTCGCAACTCGATGCCTTCGTCTTCGAGCTGGGTTCCCGAGGTGCGCCTGTCCGTGGCCACCAGGCCCCCCATCACCATGCCGCCCATGATGACGGGCACGCAGGCACTCAAGGCTCCGGCCACGCACAGGATCAAGCCAGCTCGGCGAAGAAAGATTTTTACAGTGTTCATCGTCGGGTTCATGTGGGGTTGTCCTGTTCGCCAAGGAGTTGGGTGTCGACCGCATCGCAAATGCAGTGAAGCGCCAGAATATGCACTTCCTGCACGCGGGCAGTACGGTCATGGGGGACGCAAATGTGAACGTCGGTATCGCGCAGTGCCTGAACCATTTTGCCGCCGCCTCGGCCGGTCAATCCAACCACGGTCATTTCACGCTCATGGGCAGCCTCAATGGCTGCAAGCACATTGACTGAATTGCCACTGGTCGAAATGGCCAGCAGGACGTCGCCGGGGGATCCTAAGGCGCGCACCTGGCGCGAAAAGATGTGCGAAAAATCGTAGTCGTTGGCAATCGCGGTGATGATGGATGAGTCGGTGGTCAGTGCAATGGCACCCAGCTCGGGCCGCTCGCGTTCAAAGCGCCCCACAAACTCGGCGGCAAAGTGTTGGGCGTCAGCCGCCGAACCGCCATTGCCACACGCCAATACCTTGCCACCACTGGTCACACTGGCCAGGATGGCCTGCACAGCCGCTGCGATGGGTTTGCTCAGTACTTGGGCCGACTGGTATTTCAAGTCGGCGCTGTCAATAAAGTGTTGTTCGATACGTTGCTCAAGCATGGTATTGATGATAACCCTGCAGCGTCACGATCAGGCCTGTGCGAATGTGCAAGCAAATGTTGCGAAACAGGTCGTGTCAGCCCTCACGCGGCATCAAAGGCCGCGCGAATCCATTGCACGCCCTCAGGGTCCAGGCTGACCACGTCGAAGCGGCAGGGCGGCAGCTCGCGCAGCATCATCAGGTAATGTCTCGCCGCAAACACAATGCGACGCTGCTTGGCAAAGCTCACGCTGGCTGCCGCACCGCCATAGCTTGACGTCGCCCGTTTTCTCACTTCAACAAACACGGTAGTGCCGTCGCTATCGCGCATGATCAGGTCTATTTCGCCACCACCACGTCCCGGGGTTCGATAATTGCGCTGAATGAGCTTCAGGCCGGCGCGCTGCAAGTGCTGCAACGCCAGGTTTTCCGCCGCATCACCCGCCTGTTTGGTGGTCAGCAATTTTGAGTCGGTCCTTGTTTTGGGGAACATTTTTGAGTTCTGCTTTTGCCTCCAGTTATGCTGCATCCCTGGTCGCCGCCAGGGATGCGGCCGCCACGCAACATTATCCGCAAGGGGCCTTGTATGTGGTGGCCACGCCCATTGGCAACCTGGCAGACATCACCCTGCGAGCCCTGCATGTGCTGATGTTGGCCGACGTCATTGCCTGCGAAGACACCCGGCACACCCAGGCCATGCTGCGCGTTTATGGCATCGACAAATCGCCATCGCAATTGATGGCCGTGCACCAACACAATGAGGCGCAGGCGTCACACGCCGTGATGGACCGTTTGACCCAAGGCCAGCGTGTCGCCTATGTCAGTGACGCAGGTACGCCCGCCGTGAGTGATCCTGGTGCGCGCCTGGTGGCCGCGCTGCGCTCGCAGGGCATCCGGGTAGTGCCGCTGCCTGGCACCAGCAGTGTGACCGCGGTATTGAGTGTGGCGGGCATCGCCAGTGACAACGAGTCGCTTGGCGGTTTTGTGTTTGTAGGGTTCCTGCCCGCCAAAGCGGGTGAGCGCGCTCATGCCGTTCAAAGTCTGGCCCAGGAGGCGCGCAGCGTGGTGTTGCTGGAAGCGCCGCACCGCATTGAGGCGCTGGCCGGGGCGCTGGCTGTGCTGGGTGATCGAGTCATCACCATTGGCCGTGAACTGACCAAACAGTTTGAAGAAGTTGCAACGATGGCTTGTCAGGAATTCCCGGCCTGGTTGGGTGCCAGCCCCAATCGCTTGCGCGGCGAATTCGCCCTGGTGGTGCATCCGGCACCACCGAAGGCCCAGGCTGGGTCGGATCACCGTGTCTTGAAGTTGTTGCTGGCCGAGTTGCCACTGAAAAGCGCCGTGAAGCTGGCCGTTGAAATCACCGGCGTTTCGCGCAATGAGTTGTACGGAGCGGCACTGGCGATCAAGTCCGAATAGGCTGAAGAAGTCAGGCTGGTGCGGCTGGCGGGGATCGAACCCAACATTTCTCCCCATACATCGCCACAGATATGGGCTCATTATGTACCAGTCTTTTGTGACATTGACGGTTGGCAATTGAGTATGATTTGGGCAAAACTTCGGCCCTTCTGACGCTCAATGAACAGCTATCATGGCTTGATATTCTGTGGATAGAATTAATTTGAACATGGCCTGGGCACTACATGACTTTTAATCCAGCGGCGATGGGAGCGTTTGAACCACTTCATGCCGCACATGCCATCGAGCAAGTCCAAATAGCCATTAATCTGGCGCGTCCGCTTGAAGCGAATGCATTCTTACTCGTTCGAGAAGCAATGTCTTCGTTTGCTAAGGATCTACCCGGAACGGGTGATGTTCAGAACATCACCATTGCTTTTGGTCAGCAACAACCCTTTTTTGCTGGGGTGCCAAGTCAAGTGATATCTGCTGGCTTTCTCAGGCAACGCCTGACCCCAAGTGGTGGCATCCAAGCAGAAGTGCGCTGTGACCCATCGTCTATTACATTGCGTACAACGGTTTACACAAGATGGAAGGACGTGTGGGAGGAGTTCGGAAGGTACTTGAAGGCTGTTATTGGAATTTACGTTCGAGAATCCCCGGTTATGCAGGTATCTTTGAACGTAGTCGATAAGTTTTATTGGTCAGGTGAACCAAGTAGTTGCCAACCAAAACTCCTACTTCGGCCAAATAGTCGTTTCGTTTGCCCATATGTATACGACAGCCCAGACTTATGGCACAGCCATACTGGAGCATTCATTCCAATCGGCAAACTTGCAAAGCGACTCATTAACTTAAATGTGGATTATTTGGATGAGCAAATTGGTGAGCAAGCGCGGCGAATTGTGAGTATTGGAACTGTCGTAACTGACCTGTTGAACCAGCCTGGCTACGAACCGCTACATTTGTCACCAGAGGAAGCGTTTGATAAAATCGATGAACGGGTAGTTGAGCTTCATGTTCGTAGCAAGGACTGTTTCGGCGATGTGATTTCTGACGGCATGTGTAAACGTATCGCACTTTCTAGGTAAATATGACTACATTGGCAGTAAGAAGCTCCACAGCAGCGGTTGCCGCTACTGCTTTTGCAGTGGGCATGTTGATGCCTCAAACGATTAGTCAAAGTGGGAGCGGTGTCATCGTTAGGACTCCTGTTAGAAGCACAACGGCGCTACCTACTAACGATAGAAAAACTTCAAAAATTGGTGCTACGACGACAACCTTCGTCGGTGATTTTGCCTCTGCTTACCAAGAATACTTTTTAAGCGCACCTGCCAGGGAGACCAGCCCAACAGAGATGGTTGTTGGTGAACTTCGACGCTGGGCTGAGTTTTCCTCGAATTGGGACGGAGAGGGAGCTTCCGCGCCTGTATTGTCCTCACTTGACGACGCCTCTGATTTCGTTCGTCTTTTGTCATCGTCTGTGCCAGACGCTGACCCAATGCTGAATGCTGACGGCCGAGCTGGTCTCTACTGGAATAACAATGGCCTTTATGCAGACATAGAGTTTTTGGGAGATGGACGAATTGCCTATTTTGTTCAGCGTAATGAAGACCGGCATAAGGGAACGTTGCATTTCGATGGCGAATCGGTTCCTCCGGTTCTTGCGGCACTTCTTGCCTTCCAACCGACAGCCTAGTCGCAAGCCAGCACAAGCCTTTAATTGCATTGCAATCAACAGTGCCAGCGGTAGCGTTGATCCTGCTACTCGGGTATTGGATTTCGCCAATGCGGCGCCAAACTGCGTATGCGAGTTACAGATATCCAGTCATCATTCAACGCATCCTGTCTTGAACAACGAGTCAGTAACGAGGTTCATATTTTCTCCTGTGCATGTAACACGAGCAGGCAAGGTAAAGCCAGCTGCGTTTTCATACGTTTCGGACAGGGGTTGCTCTGTTCAGCGTGAGGAAGGTGCAACAACGGCCGAATTGGACAGTTGGTTGGACAGCTATTTGGCGAAAAACCTTGGCCACTCCTGGGTAGGTACTATGAGTAGTGGTGTTCAGACTTTGCGCGATATTCGGTTAAACGGATCACCTAACCGCGTTTTGGCCATATACGACACGGCCGAGCGTGAGAACATAGCCCACGCCGAAATTTTCCAGACAGAATACGTTATCGAGGATGGAGACAGACTGGAACTTCGCAAAAGAGCGCGACCTGTCTGACCTGAAACGTTCGGCAAAGATGGATCAGCCCACTCCCAAAGTTAGTCGCGCAGACGTTGAACGTATCGTTCGCCGCGATTTCTCGGAAGAGACTTTCTCGGCTGTCCTTAAGGTCTTGGACGAGTATGGCACCGAAAGATTACCAGCGCGAAAAAGAGCGTGTTCAGTTGGCGGTGCTCAAGCTTGCTGGCGGAAGCCACGAGAAGCTCCGTCGCGAGATCGAAGAA
Organism: uncultured beta proteobacterium; assembly: GCA_963750805.1. Lineage (GTDB taxonomy): Bacteria > Pseudomonadota > Gammaproteobacteria > Burkholderiales > Burkholderiaceae_C > JANYCG01. Next base: position 110 of record CAVVSV010000060.1, on the reverse strand, counting down.
GCAAAATGTGATTATCGAGATGTCCTATCACCAGCTGAGTATCCCGGCGTTCCTTGGGACGTTTCAAAGGTCTCTGAAAACGAGCAGAAGAGAATTATCGACGCGGACTG
>CAVVSV010000059.1:0-14251 GCA_963750805.1 uncultured beta proteobacterium | reverse complement strand
AACACTGTCAGGCCAGGCCCGTTGGTCAAGCCAGACTTCCCTCTGGCTCAAGGACAATGGCCATGACCGGTCTGTTTGTGGGCTGAACCCTTCAACCCAATTCGTCAGTGACGCTAAGTCTTGGTCTGCCATGCCGAAATTTTTTCCATGGCATATTTGTAGCCCACGTTAGCAATTTCGTCTGCCTTGCGATAGCTCATCATCGAAAACTCGGCAACAGGCGGTTCCAAATAGTGGTCAGCCTGTGCAATGGTGCGGCCGCGCTGGTTCAACCCGCCAATATGTCCAGCGCGATAAAGGATGTCGGCAATATTGGGAGACGGGTGCTTCCCCGGTGAAAAGTAGCCTTTCAGAGTGCTCCACGCCGAAAGGCGCTTTAACGCAGGGTCTACAGCCATGACATCCTGAACATCGACATCGATGGCAATAATGGTTCCGTTACCCCGCCGACGCTCTAGTGGTGTGCCCAATCGCATTCGCATCGCGTCTACCGGTACATTTTCAAGAATGGCACCGTCTACGAGCATGTCACCCCGGTGCAATACGGGTGGGAACAATCCCGCAGGTGAATTGCTGGCCAATACAGCGCGCCAGATGGGACCACTGTCCTGGACCATGGTGTTTCCGCGGGTCAGGTTGCAAGCTGCAGCAAAGAAGGGAATCCACAAGTTGTCAATGAACGTGTTGCCAAACATTTTTTTCAAATCACGTGACACACGTTTGCCTGAGACCAGGGAAATGAGGGGTAATGTCAGCCGTTCACCTCCGCTGGCGAACTCCCGGGTATTGATAACGATTTGATCTAGCGGTGTACCACAGGCAAATTGAGCAGCGATGAGCGCGCCCATGCTGTTGCCGCCAATCAGGTCCACCTCGATGCCTGATTCGGCTAAAGCGCGAAGGACGCCAACGTGGGCGAACCCCCGGGCTCCACCGCCACCAAGCACCACACCTGTCGCCGTTCCCGTCAAAAACCGAACCAGGCGCTCAAAGTCCCCCGTGCGCCCTGCACGAACTGGGTATATCCGCTCGAAGGATTTGTTGGCACGCCACACCCTCATGTCGCTCGGCTGCAAAACGAGTGCAGAGTGAAGGACCACCAAGTGCATCCGCTTCATGGAAAAGTCGGGTTGTTCCCGAAGGCGGCGCTCCAATTCGCCGTGCGATTGCGCGTGCTCTGCCGAAGTCACAAAAATCACTTGATCAGCTTGCCGAAAAGCGCGCATGGACCAGTCCGTAGGAGTCGCTTGTGCCTCATACACTAGAAATTTGGAATTTTCTTCCAACGCATCCTGATAGGCGGCCATATCCGATTCGGACTGCATGGGTATCGCAGCACCCTTTTTTTGAGCCTCAGACACCCTGGGCGGTTCCAGGTGATGGGTCGTTCCAATCTTGGAGAATGCTTGCGCCAGGCTGGCGGCCACTAGATCGGCGCCAGCTCCCTCGTGAAGGGGGATGACTGCAAATGATTGGGCATGCCTGCGTTCAGCCACTTCTTCAGCATGTCGAAGGTAGTTGTAAATGGCGCGGACGAAAACCTGGTTGAGCTCAAGGGGGTGCTTGATCAGTACAGCCTCAAAATCCTTGCGATGCAATACCGCGAGGATTGAGTCCCGAACCGCCGTCACGTCGGCTGCCCGGGGCTGACTCAATATCAAGCCTGATTCACCAAAGCTCATGCCCGGGCGAATCTCGTTGTACAACATGAGTTGCCCTTTGGCATCACGACGTGATACTCGAAGGCCGCCGCTCATCAAGAACAACATTTCCTCTGCATCTTCACCTTCTGTGATGACTTTGTGTCCACCAGAAATATGTTGAAGTTGCAGGACGTTGGCCAAGGACTGAATGACTTCGTCCGGGAGCTTCCCGAAAACAGGACTCGCGCGCAATACTTCAATGACGTTTGAACGGGATTCGGATTGAAGCGGCATCGGGGGAGTCTAATTTAGTCAGGCAGGAACCGGGTGGCGTTTTCCATATCATCCTGCGTGACGCCTGATTCAAGTGCCGCCACGAACTTTCTCCAGGTCACATCCGGCTCTGCCAGTTTGAACCCATAAAAACCCGGGTCCTTTTTGCTGCCGACAGCGAGGGCACGAATCCTGGACACTTCATTGGGTCCCAATTTCAAGATGACGTCGCCCCAAACCTGATAAGTGACCGGCGCTGATGCATAAGCCAAAAAACCATGCAGGGAACAGTCCACCACTGTCAATGCGTGTTGCTCACCATACCCGGCCATTTCAATGGAGAACACAGCCTCGCACTTGAAAGAATATCTTGGATGATTCCTGGCGACTTTCTCAGGTTCAGAATTTGAAAAACCGACTGGCAAATATTTTCCGTATTGGGGCAGGCTGTAAATGGAATAGAGTAGGGCCTTTTCATGATCTGCTAGGCGTTCGAACCCCTGCGTGCGCTGATTGAAAAAATAGTTCAGCATGAGCGGCGTCATCACCGGGTCATTGGTGGTGTAAAACCGTCGCCCTGGCATTTCGATATTGGGCAACTTCAGTTTGATGAAATATTGGTAGAGACTTTTTCGCTCGGGTTTTCCCCGGTAAGCCTGTTTGAGAAGGCGGGGCAATTCTTTCAGGTCAAGTGTCGCTCCCACGGCTGGGGCTCCATTTGCAAAATCGTAGTTCGCGACAAAGCTGGACTTCAAACGCGTGAAGAACAACAAGGATTCGTACATTTCAATGCGGTCAGGATTGACTGCGATCACTACATGTCGCGTGTCAAAGAAGCTGGTGCAGTAATCGTGCATGAACTTCATCAGTGGAAACAGAATGGCCCCACCTGTTTTCCTGAATTTGGGGTGCACGGCCAATGCTGAAACCTCAGCGATTTGCCCTTTCTTGGCTCGAACTTCAGACAGATCAAACACAGATTGCAAAGGGAAACCGAATACGCTTTCCCTGATGAGAGACAAGGTGCCGACGACTTCACCATCAAACTTGGCACAGAGGGTGGTGGTGGTAGGAAGTGCATGGTAGGTGGTGACCCTAAGCCCTGATGCATCCGGCTTCATAAACCCACTGGATACATAAGCGTCGTGCAGCAATTTAAAGCAGGCTTCCAGTTCCTCCCTTGAATCGGCAATTTTCAAAATCAGTCGTGGGTCAGGAGATGGATCGCAATCGACAAAGGACCGATAGACAGCAAAGCGAAGTGTTTTCGGGAAATACGAAAAAAGCCTTCTCAGGCCGTGATGAATCGACCTGATCATGCTCGAAACAATGCGGTTTTTCACGGGTTTTGCAAGCCAATCGACGAGGGTTGTTCACCCCGGTTAGCGGCCATACACGTCCTCAAACCGAACAATATCGTCCTCGCCCAAGTATGAGCCTGACTGAACTTCAATCATTTCCAGTGGAACGCGACCCGGGTTTTCTAACCTGTGGGTGGTGCCCAAAGGAATAAAGGTCGATTGATTCTCCGACACCAGGAAACTCTCCTCTCCACGGGTCACGCGGGCGGTGCCACTCACCACAATCCAGTGTTCGGCGCGATGGTGATGCATTTGAAGCGACAAGATACCAGCGGGTTTGACAACGATACGTTTAACCTGAAAACGCGTACCGGCATCCACGCTGTCGTACCAGCCCCATGGGCGAAATACTTTTCGATGAATGTGTCCTTCGGAGCGGCCCTGCTTTTTGAGGCTGTCCACGATCTTTTTCACATCCTGCGTTTTGTCTTTATGGGCAACCAAAATGGCATCGGCAGTTTCCACGACGATCAAATCATTCACGCCTACACAGGCTATGAGTCGGCCTTCTGAAAGCGCCAACGTGTTGTCGCAATCTTCCAAAAGCACATCCCCTTGGGCCACATTCCCGCGTGCGTCTTTAGGCAATACTTCCCAAAGGGCATCCCACGAACCCACATCAGACCAGCCCGCTGACATTGGAATCACCACACCGATCGGCAACGAATTGTTGCCAGCGTTTAATCGCTCCATGACGGCAAAGTCAATGGAGTCACTCGGACATTTGGAAAAAGTCTCTTTACCCACTCGGATAAATTCGCCATCGGCTGAACCTTGCTGCCACGCCAGTTCGCAGGCCGCCAAAACATCAGCACGACATGCACCTATGGCCGTCAGCCAGACGGATGCACGCATTATGAATATGCCGCTGTTCCAAAGAAAGGAGCCGTCATCCAGATAGGCCTGGGCCGTGGCTGCGTTGGGCTTTTCCACAAAGCGGGCAATAAGACGCGCCGACGATGATGAAGTGTCATCTCCATAGGCTGTTCCGGTCTGGATATATCCGTAACCCGTCTCAGGCGCATCAGGTGTAATGCCAAAGGTCACCACAGCGCCTCCGTCAGCCAAAGACGCCCCAGCATGGACGGCCCTCTGAAAGGCAGCTTTGTCGGTCATCACGTGGTCAGCCGGCATCACCAGCATGATGGGATCGGCCCCATCTTTGCGTGCAGCCAGTGCTGCAAGCGTCAGGGCAGGGGCCGTATTGCGTCCGGTGGGTTCCAGCACGATGGTGCCTGGCTTTCCCATCAGTCTCAGCTGTTCGGCAATTACGAAGCGGTACTCTTCATTGCTCACCACCATAGGAGCTGCCAGATCTATGTCGGGAATTCCATCGACACGACGTACTGTTGCTTGTAGAAGAGAGTCTTCCCCGATTAATGGCAACAACTGCTTGGGATATTTCTCCCGGGACAGCGGCCACAGGCGAGTGCCTGAGCCACCAGAGAGAACGATGGGTTGAATCAGCATGGTTCAGCAATCAATCATTGGTGTGAATCGGTGGCTTCAGGCGCGGGCATCACCCCAGCGCAATTGCGCTGTGTCATCACCACGGTAAAGAGTTTCGCCATATCGGTCCACGCAGTATTGAGGCGACACAATCATTTCATTGAAGTGCATGTCGGCAGCGATTCGGGTGTATTCAAACAAAATGCTGCGTGTGACGCGCGCGCCGGAGCGGACCACACTGCCATGCCCGATCCATGCCGGACCCGTGATGGTGGCACCCGGTTCTACTTTAACGCTAGAACCAATGTAAACGGGGCCGGTGATATTGACCTGTTCCCAGGGAATGGAGGTATTCAGTCCGACCCAGACGCCGGGTTTGACTTCCCTCCCCGGCATGTTCATCTCGGCCACCTCGCCGCGCAAAACACGCTGCAGTACGGTCCAGTAGTCGCTGACGCGCCCAATGTCAATCCAGTTGAAAAAGCGGTTTTGTGCGAAAAAGGGGAGCTTTTCGGCTACCAATTGGGGAAATAGCTCTGAGCCAATGTCATAGACTTTTCCCGAAGGTATTTTTTCGAGAACTTCGGGCTCAAATATATAAATGCCCGTGCTGGCGAGCGTGGACTTGGCATCTGCAGGTTTCGGTTTTTCCTGAAACGATTGAATCTGGCCTTCTTCACCGGCAACCACAATGCCATAGTTGCTCACTTCCGCCCTGGGGACATCCAACGTGACCACGCTGGCGATGGCGCCTTTCGACTTGTGCTCGTGCAGTGCGGCACCAATATCCAGATCAATTAACGCGTCGCCGCACAACACCAGTGTGGGTTCATTAAAAAAGCCGCTGAAATCCTGAATGCGCCGCATGCCACCCGCAGAACCAAAGGGCTTGGGAATCACGTCCCCATGTTCGCGAACACCTTCATAGGCGTAGCCAATCTCCACTCCCCAGCGATGTCCGTCGCCAAAATATTGTTCAATTTTGTGGTGGTGAAAAGCGACGTTCACCATGATTTCCTTGATGCCATGGCGCGCGAGATGTTCGATCAAATATTCCATCACCGGCTTGCCCAAGATGGGCACCATCGGCTTGGGCAAGTCCTTGGTGAGCGGGCGAACCCGAGACCCTTGGCCGGCCGCCAGAATCATTCCTTTTGCCATTGTGTTTCCCTTGATGGTATTGACGTAAATTGACTAGCGCGTTAGCTTTTTGCAAAACCGTTAGGGTTGCTGCTTTGCCAGCGCCATGCGTCCTGGCACATGGTTTCGAGATTGCGTTCTGCCCGCCAGCCCAGCAAAACCAAGGCCTGCCCTGGATCTGCATAACAGGCGGCAATATCCCCGGGTCGTCTTTGGGCAATTTTGAAGGGCACGCTTTTGCCACTGGCCTTCTCAAACGCCCACACCATATCCAGCACGCTGTATCCCACGCCGGTGCCCAAGTTGATGTTGACACATTCAGCGTGGTTATCCAGGCGTTCCAAGGCTTTGACATGACCTAACGCAAGGTCCACGACATGAATATAGTCGCGTACCCCAGTGCCATCCGGGGTGTCGTAGTCGTTGCCCCAAATGTTGAGAAATTCCCGCCGCCCTACGGCGACTTGGGCCACAAAGGGCAACAGGTTGTTGGGCGTGCCCATGGGGTCTTCGCCAATCATGCCACTGGGATGCGCGCCAACCGGGTTGAAATAGCGAAGAATTGCGATGCGCCAAGTCGGGTTGCTCAGGTAGAGTGATCGCAACATGTCTTCAATCACAAGCTTGGTCTGGCCATAGGGATTGGTGGCTGACAAGGGATGGTCTTCTGAAATGGGCAACTGCTGAGGGTCGCCATACACGGTGGCCGAAGAGCTGAACACCAGCGTCTTGACGCCGCACTCTTCCATGGCTTCCAGCAAACGGAGCGTGCCCGCCACGTTGTTGTCGTAATAGGAGAGTGGTTTCTCCACCGACTCTCCCACCGCCTTGAGACCTGCAAAGTGAATTACGGCGGTAGCGGCGCTTTGTCGAAGGGCCAGCGTGAGGGCGGGGCGGCTGCGAATATCCCCTCGAACGACCTTGATTTTTTTGCCCGTAATCTGCTCGACTCGATTGATGGATTCGAGCTGGCTGTTGCAAAAGTTGTCAAAAACCGTGACTTGATGCCCCGCGTTGAGCAATTCGACGCAGGTGTGCGAACCGATATACCCGGCGCCGCCGGTAACAAGAATCATGGCCATGGGGACTTTCCACTGTAGAGGCTTTAAGTTTAGCGTGCACCCATGACGCAATTGCTCACATGTTTTGAGACTTTTTACCGCTCATCGAAACTAACGATCACCTCGGGCGTCAGTGGCCTGGCCTGACAAGTCAGGACAAAGCCCTTGTCGATTTCCCAAGGCTCTAAAGTAAAGTTTTTCTCCATCGCAACCTGCCCATGCAGGACTTTGGCCCGACACGTGCAGCAAACGCCGCCCCGGCAGGCATAGGGCAAGTCCAGTCCTGCGGCCAGGGCGGCATCCAGGACCTTGTCTTGCGGGCTGACGGACAGGCTGTGAGTCTTGCCGTCAAGGACCACTTGCAATGAAAATGTCAAGTCTTTTGGGCTTAAAGTCCCCGTCAGAATTGAAGTGTTAGCTATTGGTTTTGTAGCGTTTTTCTGGTCGGCCGAGAAAAATCTTTCGGTGTGCACACGCGGTCGGGGCAGTCCCGCCGTCAGCAGGACTTTCTCCACGGCATCGATCATGCCTTCCGGGCCGCAAATGAAGGCTTCATCAATTTGGTCCGGCGGTAACAACGCGTCCAAAAGTGCGTTGGCTCTTTCCTCATCCAATCGTCCGCACAAAAGGTCAACGTCTTGGGCCTGCCGAGACAGGATGTGAATCAATGTGAGCCGCGTAGGGTATTGGTCTTTGAGGTCTTGCAAGGCCTCATTGAACAGGATGGTGTTGACGCGCTGGTTGGCATAGACCAAAGTAAAACGCGATGTCTGCTCGTTGTAAAGCGTGCTGGTTACCAAGCTCAAAATGGGGGTAATGCCTGACCCGGCTGCAAACGCTACGCGGTGATAGCCTGTGGCGGGGGAAGCCGGCAGGTTTGAGAAGAACCGCCCCTGTGGTGTCATCACGTCCAGGGCATCACCCGCCTTGAGCGTGACGGCCCAATTGGAAAACAAGCCACCGGCCACGGGCTTCACGCCCACCTCAATTTCCCGGTTCGTTGCGTAGCGCTGCTTGCTGCTGCAAATCGAATAAGACCGGCGAATGGACTCACCACTCAGAGTCGCGCGCAGGGTTAAAAATTGCCCCGGCTCAAAGTGAAAAGCGTCTTGAAGTTCCGTAGGTACCGAGAACGTGATAACGACGGCGCCGGCCGCCTCAGGCGTGACACTTTGGATGCTGATGCGGTGGAATTGAGGTGTGGACATGCTGGCGGGCCTAAATGCGGCTTCTAGTACGGTTTGAAGTAGTCGAACGGTTCCAGACAGTCCAGGCACCGGTAGAGTGCTTTGCAGGCCGTACTGCCAAAGTGTGAGATTTCAGTGGTGTTGGCTGAGTTGCATTGGGGGCACTTCACCGCAGGTTCAGAACAATTTAAGGCGGAAGTCCCCGTTGAATAAAGAGAGTTTGCTACTCTTTTGGAAGCAAACTGAATCACTTTGGTGCCTGCTGTTTTGGAATCCACGCCGGTTGCGTGGGGCGAAGCAATGCCATAAATTCGCAGTTTTTCCCTCGCGTCTGGTCCTATCCAGTCCGTCGTCCAGGCGGGTGAAAGTTGCACCTTCAGCGCCACCGTGCAGCCCTGTTCGGTCAAGGCAGATCGGATGTCGTCTTCAATCTGACTGATGGCGGGGCAACCACTGTATGTTGGAGCAATGGTGACTTCAACATTAGGGCCGGCCGTATTCCAGATCACGGAGACGTCCCTCAAAATGCCTAACTCTCGAATACTGATGACGGGGATTTCAGGGTCAGGGATGTTGTCCAGAATGGCGTTGATGCGCGACAACTGTTCGGCCCTTTTATCATGGCTCTCAAGTATCACCAGGTGGCTCCAGGATGCTGGCGTGCCAGGCTTTGCATGTCGGCCAAAAGGGGAAACAGGTGCTCAGAATGCTGGCCGTTTTTACCCAGAACGGTGGTCGTCAATGATTTTTCAGAGAAGTTCGTCTGCAAAGTCGCTTCGGCAAAAATGGGTTCGGTCATTTTCCGCCACGCGGCTTGCAGCGTGGCGCCTGCAACACCAAAGCCCTGTGCTTCCGCTTCATTTTCAATAGCAGACTGGGTCCAGAACTCGTTGACATACGGCATTAAATGGTCCAAAGCCGCTTGCGTGCGGGCACGGGAGACGGCTGTGCCATCCCCCAGCCGAACCAACCAGTCACGGCTGTGCCGCAAGTGGTAGCGGGCTTCCTTGAGGGATCGCTCTGCAATTGCGGCAAGTTGAGCGTCGGTTGACTGCTGCAAGGCCTCCCAAAGCAAAACCATCAATGCGCTGTATAAAAAATTGCGAACGATGGTGACGGCATAGTCGCGCTCACCCTTCGCTTCGCCTGATAAGGTTGAGTGGGGCAATTCCAATAGCGTGTAGTTACGGAACTCCCCGGCATCGCGAAAGTACGCGAGGGAATCTTCAGTTGTCCCGTGTCCTTTCAATGTGGCAGCGAGCTGATACAAAAGGCGCGCCTGTCCAATCAAATCCAGGCTGAGGTTGGCCAAGGCAATATCTTCCTCCAGTACCGGACCATTTCCGCACCATTCAGCATTGCGCTGGCCCAATATCAGCGCGTTGTCTGCCAGGTGAAGTAGATACTGGATATGGGCACTTGCGTCGGATTGGGCTTCGGCTTTGTCAACATCTGCCATCACATGTGACCCACTTCGTCAGGGATTGAGTAGAAAGTCGGGTGGCGATAAATCTTGTCCGCTGCAGGTTCAAAAAACTCGCCCTTATTGTTTGGCGAGCTGGCTGTGATGCTGCTGGAAGGGACCACCCAGATACTCACGCCCTCTTGCCGGCGGGTGTACACATCGCGCGCCATCTGCAGAGCATGGGCCGCGTCCACCGCGTGCAGGCTGCCACAGTGTTTGTGCTCCAGACCCTGCTTGCTGCGCACAAACACTTCCCATAGAGGCCACTCCGTTGCGAACGGTTTGTGCGCAGTCATGCGGCCTCCAAATCAGTCTGCATGGCGCGGGTACGTTGTTTGGTTGCATGAGCCTTTGCGGCATCACGAACCCATTGGCCATCGGCGTGCGCCTTCACTCTGTTAGTCAGACGCTCTTTGTTGCAAGGCCCATTGCCATTGACCGTGGCCCAGAACTCGTCCCAGTCAATGGCACCATAGTCGTGACGCAGCGTTGCTTCGTTCCATTTCAGGTCCGGGTCCGGCAAGGTCACACCCAGAACCTTGGCTTGCGGAACCGTGGCATCAATGAATCGTTGGCGCAAGTCATCATTGGTGATGCGTTTGATGCCCCATTGGGTGGCTTGTGCCGTGTTGGGGCTATCGGCATCGGGTGGGCCAAACATGGCCAGCACCGGCCACCACCAACGATTCACGGCATCCTGCACCATCTCTCGCTGTGCGGGCGTGCCCTGCATTTGCGTCATCAGGCTCTCAAATCCCTGGCGCTGGTGAAAACTCTCTTCCTTGCAAATGCGAATCATGGCGCGGGCATAGGGCCCATAGCTGCAGCGGCATAACGGAATCTGGTTCATGATCGCCGCACCATCCACCAGCCACCCAATCACCCCCACGTCAGCCCAGAGTAGTGTGGGGTAGTTGAAGATGGAGCTGTATTTGGCTTTGCCAGTGTGCAGGGCGTCCAGCATCTGATCCCGCGAGGTGCCAAGCGTTTCGCCGGCGCTGTACAGATAAAGGCCATGGCCGCCTTCGTCCTGAACCTTGGCAATCAAAATAGCTTTGCGTTTCAGGCTGGGTGCTCGGCTGATCCAGTTGCCCTCTGGTTGCATGCCAATAATTTCGCTATGCGCATGCTGGCTGATCTGGCGTACCAGTGTTTTTCGGTAGGCCTCGGGCATCCAGTCCTGTGGCTCAATCTTGCCATCGGCTGCCATGGTGGCGTCGAAGCGCGACTCTGCAGCCTGATCCGCGCTATTCAATGGGGCAACATTTTGCTGCACTGTTGGGTTGTCAGTGCCGGCCTGTTCGAGGTCGAGGGCTTGGGTGTACATGCGGGGGCTCCTGCCGATTTTTGCGCAGTATAGCAATTAACCGACCGATCGGTCGGTCGGTTAATTATTCGCAATCCCTGTGGGCCGATGGATCAGTGCAAATGTTCGATGCGCAAGCTGCCTTGAAACGCTTCACCCGGTTGCAGTGTCACTGGGCGGGTCACACAAACGGGTTCTATGCACACAAACCGCCGCCAATCGTCAGGCGGAAGATCTTTTAACGCCAGGGCTCCAATGCGGCCTGGGTTCCAGACCATCCACTGGTCAAACCCTGTGGCACTCAAACGCAAGGACCTCTTATCGTCACGCAAAATCAGTGTTGGGCAACCGTCAAACAGGCGTTCAAAAGGCTGGTCTGACCATGTTAATTCGCCAGGTGGCTCCTCCAGCAAGTCCACATTGAATTTGTCTTTGATTTGCAGGCCTGCAAGTCCCGACAGATGGCTACTCAGCAGATTGTCCAATGCAAAGTAGGGGTGAAGCCCGCCCGTCCAGGCAAAAGCGCTATCCCCTCTGTTGACAATATCCAGCGTGAAAGCCAGCGTTTGTGGCGTCTCGACTACCGTCAACCGCAATTCAGCGGCGTGGGGCCAGGACGGGTGATCGCCTTCCCGCAAGGTCAATTCATAGCTCAGGCGGGTCGCGTGTCCACCAGTACTGGATTGCACGTCGTCTCGCAAGACCCATGGCAGGGTTCGCACCATACCGTGTTTAACCAGAGGCCCCACATCATTGAATTGCGGAAACAACAGAGGGACGCCGCCACGTACGGGCGGCGTCAATGAAAGGGGACTTGCGTAGAAGACCTCCTGGTCGCCCAATTGAGCTCGCAGCACTTGTGCCCCAATCAAATTGTGTCGTGATATCGGCATGGGGTCCCCGTATCTATTCAATAGTCCGCTATAGATTCAGTAGTGGGGTGAGCGGAGACGGCCCCTACATTGCCGTAAAAGCAGCTCCCGCCGAATCCTTGACCGACAGCAGCGGTGTTGTCCCCTTCAATGGCCATTGGATCGCCAGTGTCGGATCGTTCCAGGCAATGGCCCGCTCATGCACCGGGGCGTAATAGTCAGTCGTCTTGTACAAAAACTCCGCACTGTCGCTGAGCACTAGAAACCCATGGGCCAGACCCTGTGGCACCCATAATTGGCGCTTGTTGTCGCCTGACAGGATCTCCCCCACCCATTTCCCGTAGGTAGGCGAACCGGGGCGAATGTCTACGGCCACATCAAACACCTCACCGGCCACCACCCGCACCAGCTTGCCCTGGGGTTGCTCGACCTGGTAGTGCAATCCCCGCAGCACCCCCTTGGCCGACTTGGAATGGTTGTCCTGCACGAACTTCAAATCCAGGCCTGTGGCATTCTGGAAGTTACGCTCGTTAAAGCTCTCGTAAAAGAAACCCCGGTCATCCCCAAAGACCTTGGGTTCGATCAGCAACACGTCAGGAATGGCGCAAGCAGTGACTTTCATTCGGTAACTTTCATCAGTAGACCTTCTCTTTGAGCAAGCGCAGCAAATACTGCCCGTAACCAGACTTGGCCAGTGGCTTGGCCAGCTTCTCCAACTGCGCATCATCAATCCAGCCATGGCGCCACACAATCTCTTCCGGTGCGGCTACTTTGAGTCCCTGGCGGTTCTCGATGGTGTAGATGAACTGGCTGGCTTCCAGCATGGACTCGTGGGTGCCGGTGTCCAGCCAGGCATAACCCCGCCCCATGGTCTGAACGTCCAGGCTGCCTTGCTCCAGATACATGCGATTCAGGTCTGTGATTTCCAGTTCGCCCCGGGCAGACGGTTTGACCTTCTTGGCCAGTTCCACGACCTGGCTGTCATAGAAGTACAAACCGGTCACGGCGTAGCGTGATTTGGGTTTAACCGGTTTCTCTTCCAGGCTGATGGCACGGCCTGCCTCGTTGAACTCGACCACACCGTATCGCTCCGGGTCATTCACTGCGTAGGCAAACACCGTGGCACCCTGGGTCTGCTGGTTGGCATCTTCCAGCAAGCCGGCAAAGTCATGGCCGTAAAAGATGTTGTCGCCCAGTACCAAGGCACTGGGAGCGCCATCCAGAAAGGCCTCGCCAATCAGAAAGGCCTGGGCCAGACCATCGGGTGAGGGCTGAACTGCGTACACAATCTTCATGCCCCATTGGCTGCCATCGCCCAAGCAGTTGCTCAAAGCGTGGCGTGTCCTGAGGGGTGGAGATGACCAGCACTTCCTGAATACCCGCCAGCAGCAAGACGCTCAGCGGGTAGTAAATCATGGGCTTGTCGTAAATGGGCAGCAGCTGTTTGCTGACCACCTGGGTGGCCGGGTACAGGCGAGTGCCAGAGCCACCCGCCAGGATGATGCCTTTGCGCTTTTGGTGTGTGGATGGATGGATGCGGTCATATTTATTGTTTCCCCGTGATTTCAGTCACCATGCGGCGCCACGCCTTGTTGCCAGTGCGGCAGGGTCAGGCCAAACGTGGTTTGCAACTTCTGCGTGTTCAGGCGTGAGTTCAAGGGGCGTTGCGCCGGGGTGGGGTAGCTGGCGGTCGATGTCGCCGCCACTTGGTCCGGTCCGGCCTTCAATGTCGCACCCAGCGCTTTGGCTTGGCCCAGCACGTACTGCGCATAGCCATGCCAGCTGGTCTCCCCCGCGGCGACACAGTGGTACAGACCGGCAAGCTCAGGCTTTTGAATCGCCATGCGCAAGGCGTGGGCTGTCACATCGGCCAGCAGTTCAGCGGAGGTGGGGGCACCAAACTGGTCGTTGATCACGCTCAAGGATTCACGCTCACCGGCCAGACGCAACATGGTCTTGGCGAAGTTGCCGCCGCGTGTGGCGTAGACCCAGCTGGTTCGAAGGGTCAAGTGTCTCGGATTGGAAGCAACGAGTTGTTCGCCTTCGAGTTTGGTGCGGCCATAGACACTGAGTGGCCCGGTCGCATTGTCTTCAACCCATGCTTGGCTGCCACTGCCGTCAAAGACGTAGTCGGTGGAGTAGTGGACGAGCCAAGCTCCGAGCTTTTGGGCCTCATCGGCCAGCACACCGGGGGCCAGGGCATTGAGAGTGCGGGCAAAGTCAGGCTCGGACTCGGCCTTGTCCACGGCGGTGTGGGCGGCGGAGTTGACGATGACATCGGGCTTGACCTGGCGAATGGTCTCGGCCAGGCCGTTCAAATCACTGTAGTCACCGCACAGGCCATCGGGGTTATGGGCGGCGTCAAAGTCCAGTGCTACCAGTTCGCCCAGGACGGACAGGCTGCGTTGCAATTCCCAGCCGACTTGACCGCCACGGCCGAAGAGAAGGATTTTCATAATCAGAACGTGGTGGCTGTCAGTGGGTGTTAGCATGG
>CAVVSV010000058.1:0-17520 GCA_963750805.1 uncultured beta proteobacterium | reverse complement strand
GGTCGCGAAGCGATGGATGACGGAACACGTCGCGCCGACGTGCAAGCCTCGCAGTGCTCAGCGGTACGCCGAGCTCCTGCGGTTGCACCTCGAGCCCGAGATTGGCCGTCTCAAGATCCACGCGATCACGCGCGGCGACATTGAGCGCGTGCACAAGAAGATCGGGCAAGACTACAAGGGTGCAGCGAACCGAGCGCTCTTGTGCGCATCGTCCATGTTCGCATGGTGCGAGATCCAGGGGTTGCGGGAGCCGGGAACTAATCCTGACCGAATCAAGAAGTACACGGAGACGTCGCGCGGCTACTTCCTCGGTGCTGCCGAGTTCGCTCGACTCGTGGACGCGCTCGACGCGGCCGAGCGAGCGGAGAACGGTGACAAGGAGTTCCTCGGTCACAACGTCGTCGCGCTGATCAGGCTCCTCGCGACCACGGGCGCCCGGCTCTCGGAGATCCGGTTACTAACGTGGTCAGAGGTCGACCTCGACAGCCCTGCCCTTGTGCTCGCGGATTCCAAGACGGGGCGCAGCATCCGTCCGATCGCTCCGACAGCCGCGGCGATCTTGCGAGGTCTCAAGCAGGATCGGAAGCACAAGAAGACGATCTGGATCTTGTGATCACCACCGCGTCAGGGAAGCCGCTCCTCCCCCGCAACGTTTGGCGAGCTTGGGAGGCATTGCGTGAGCGCGCTGATCTTCCAGTGATCGCGCGCCTGCACTACCTCCGGCACTCGTTCGCGAGTCTCGCGCTGGAGGCCGGGGTGCCATTGCCTGTCGTCGCGGCGATGTGCGGGCACAAGAACACGGCCACGACCGCAAAGATCCAACGCACACGCCGCAGACCGTGCCCGAAAAGGAAGGTGAGAGGCAGACAACAGCTGCGGTGGAGATCGCGATCGGCCGGAAGGAGAACGCCGAGGAAGCAGAGAGGGTTGCGACAAGAGCGATCGTCGGGGTCACTAGCAAGCGAGGCCGTCGACGAACGCCCGGATTGGCAAGGCCGACTCGTTGGCGAGCCACCAAGGCATCGGGCAGCCATTCACGAATCGTGTCGCCAATTTTGTTGAAGCGGGCATCGCCCTCGGCATGGATACTGCCTTGGGGCTGGGCTGTCTTGAGCAGACGGTTTCCTACAGCCAGACCCGTGCGTTTCAGGCCAAAATCCAACGCTAAAAATGTGCCCAGTTGCGGAGGTACGGCAGCGGTCACGACGGGCGGCATCGGGGCGCTCAGGCGTGACCTGCGTCAGGCGACAGCATCCACGATTGCAGGCCCAACAACATCAAGGCCTTGTCATACCGCTGGTCCACCGGTGTGTCAAAAATAACGGCGTTGTCAGCATCCACGGTGAGCCAGCTGTTCTCGCCCAGTTCAGACTCCAGCTGGCCCTGGCCCCACGCAGAGTAGCCCAGGGACACCAGCACCTTGCGTGGTCCGGACCCCGTGGAAAGCGCCTCCAGCACATCTTTGGATGTCGTCATTTCCAGCCCTCCGGGAATGATCATGGTCGAGGCATACACGGGTTCGCTGGGTTTGTTGTCGGCTGCGAAACTGGGCTCGTGCAACACAAAGCCCCGCTCAGTCTGCACTGGCCCGCCCTGGAATACGGGGGAGTTGACCAGGTCGTCGCGCATCAGCGGCAAATCGACCTTTTCAAACAATCCCTTGAGATTGATGTCGCTGGGTTTGTTGATGACCAGGCCCAGGGCACCCCGTTCACTGTGCTCACACACATACACGACGCTTTTGGAGAATGTCGCATCCTGCAACCCGGGCATGGCAATCAGAAAATGATTCGTCAGATTGAAGGGTGCAGAATCGGCGGCCATACCCCAATTTTAGCGACGATCATGGACAAAGAATTCGGCACTGGTTTGATGTGGTTTCGTCGCGATTTGCGCACCGATGACAACGTTGCACTGTGGCAGGCACTCAAAACCTGCCGTCAGGTGCATTGCGTTTTTGTGTTTGACACGGAAATCCTGGACCCCTTGCCCCGGGCGGACCGCCGGGTTGAATTCATTCGCGAATCGCTGGTGGACCTGGACGCCCATTTGCGCGCCCTGGTCGGAAAGCCGGAAGCAGGACTCATCGTCTTGCAAGGTCTGGCCAGCCAAAAACTGCCCGCGCTGGCCAAAAGCCTGCATGTCGAGGCCGTGTTCGCCGCGCATGACTATGAACCCGGCACGATCACGCGGGATGCCAAAGTGCGCGGTGCTTTGGCAGACGCGGGCATCAGCCTTCATACCGTCAAGGACCAGGTGGTATTCGAGCGGCGCGAGGTGTTGACCAAGATGGCAACGGTGTACAGCGTGTTCACACCTTACAAGAATGCCTGGCTTGCCAAATTCCGCGATACATCGCCGCATTTTCATGACGCCACCCCGTATGCCCACGCGCTGGCAGAGCGCCCGGTTCACCTGCCCCACGTCATTCCCACCTTGCAAGACATTGGGTTTGAGCCAACCAACTTGAGTCACCTCAAAATTCCCACTGGTGCCACCGGTGCGCAGACGCTGTTCGCGGAGTTTTTTGACCGCATGGACGACTACCACGCCACGCGAGATTTCCCGTCAGTGAAAGGCCCCAGTTACCTGGGCGTGCATTTGCGTTTTGGCACTGTGTCGATCCGCAAACTGGCGGCGACTGCCATGCAGAGAAGCATGGAAGGCAGCCACGGTGCCAGCACCTGGTTGAGTGAGCTGATATGGCGCGAGTTTTACTTTCAAATTCTGGCCAACTTCCCACATGTGGCCACCCATGCCTTCAAGCGCGAATATGACGCCATCAAATGGGAACATGGTGCCCATGCCAAGATGCTGTTCACAGCATGGTGCGAAGGCCGCACGGGTTACCCGCTGGTGGATGCGGCCATGGCCCAGATCAACCAGACCGGCTACATGCACAACCGCCTGCGTATGGTGGTGGGCAGCTTCTTGGTGAAAGACCTGGGGCTGGACTGGCGCTGGGGCGAAGCGTACTTTGCTACCCATCTCAATGATTTTGATTTGTCAGCCAACAATGGTGGGTGGCAATGGGTCGCCTCCAGCGGTTGCGACGCGCAGCCCTACTTTCGAATCTTTAACCCGGTCAGCCAAAGCGAGAGGTTTGATGCGGAGGGCAAGTTCATCCGCCGTTACCTGCCGCAACTGGCCAAGCTGTCCACAGCCGCGATTCACGCGCCCTGGACAGCCAAGCCAATGGAATTGGTGGAGGCTGGCGTCGTGCTGGGGCAAAACTACCCGCAACCGATCGTGGCGCACGACGCCGCGCGGGCACAGACACTGGAGCGCTACGCGGTCGTCAAAAAATCTGCCTGACAAACACTACCAAAATCGTAGCGAACTATTCAAGATTGGCGAGGACTTCAGCCTATTTTCCCGTTGGAAACTAACTCTCCACCTTGGTGGCGCAGTAGTGGCGCACCAATCCCAGCAACTCATCCTCCGAGTAAGGCTTGCCCAGGTAGTGATCCACACCCAACTCCCGCGCGTGCTCACGGTGCTTCTCGGCGATGCGTGAGGTGATCATCACAATGGGCAGGTCGCGCAAATTGGCATCCGCGCGAATATTGCGGGCCAGATCGAAACCGTCCATGCGCGGCATTTCAATGTCTGACAAGACCACGGCGGGTTTTTCTTCTGCCAGCTTTTCAAGCGCCTGCAGACCATCGGCGGCCAGCACAACCCTGTAGCCTTCACGTTTGAGAAGGCGCTGGGTGACACGGCGCACCGTGATGGAGTCATCCACCACCATCACCAGCGGAACCTGGGCGGCACCCGCCATCATGGAGGGCATGAAGTCAGTGGGAACAGGCTCACCCACAGCGCCGGTATTGGTGACATGCGCGGTCAGTCGAAGTGCCTTGGCACGATCTCCGTAAACTGCCGCCAATGCAACCGGGTTATAGATCAACACCACAGCACCCGAGGCCAGCACCGACATACCCGTCAAGCCAGGCAATCGGGCCAGTTGTGGCCCGAGGTTTTTCACCACAACTTCCTGGTTGCCAAGCACTTCATCCACATGGACCGCGACACGTTGCCCCGCGCTGCGGAAGATGGCGACGGGCAGGTTTTTGGCCATGGCCTCACTGCTATGCGATGACGCCTGCAACAGGGCACCCGTCCAGAAGAAGGGGATCGATTCCTCGCCATGGCTGAACGCATCATTTTTGTACGCCGTCTCCAGCTCACTGGCCGGTACACGTTTCACCACGTCAATCACGTTGGCTGGCACACCTATGACCAGATCGCCCAAGCGCATCATCACAACTTGCGTCACCGCCGTGGTTAGCGGCAGCACCAGCTTGAATCGCGTGCCCTTGCCGGTGACACTGTCTGTCTCGATCCGCCCCCCCAAGGCATTCACTTCGGTGCGCACTACATCCATGCCAATGCCACGCCCGGACAACTCACTCACGCCGGAAGCGGTGCTGAGGCCCGGCAGGAAAATCAAATTGGCGGCATCCGAGTCTGACAGGCTCAGTGCGTCTGGCGCTGCGCCAGTGGCCAAGGCTTTGGCACGGATACGGGGCAAATCCAGCCCTGCGCCGTCGTCCTGAAATTCGACAGAGATTTCATTGTTGTGCTGCTGCAGGTCAATCGAAATCGTCCCCACCGTTGGTTTCTTTGCGGCGGCTCGGTCGGCCGGCGATTCAATGCCGTGGGCCACAGAATTGCGCAGCAAGTGTTCAAACGCCGGCGCCATGCGTTCCAGCACGCCTCGGTCAATGTCCATGGACCCGCCCGTGATATCCAGCTTGACCTGTTTGCCCGCGTCTTTGGCAGCCTGACGGACGACACCATAAAGGCGGTCTGAAATACCTTCAAACTCAACCATGCGGGTGCGAAGGAGATCCCTTTGAAGCTCGCGTGCCTGACGGCCCTGTGCAATCAAATCATCTTCAGTGCCCTCGACGGCACGCTGCAGATTGCGCTGAACCGTTGCAACGTCATTGACGGATTCGGCCATCATGCGGGTCAGTTCCTGCACGCGGGTGAAGCGGTCAAACTCCAGCGGATCAAACGTCTGGGCAGTGTCTTTGGCCAGGGTCAGGCGGGACTGCATTTGTGATTCAGACTGCAGTTCAATGTCACGCAACTGGGTGCGCAATTTTTCAAGGTTGCCGGTCAAATCCACCAGTGAACTTCGCAGCTGACCCACGCGCGACTCAAGCCTCGAGCGCGAAATCATGACTTCCCCCGCCTGATTCACCAGACGGTCCAGCAATTGCGAGCGAACACGGACGGATTGATTGGCAATCTGCCGCAAAGGAGCCACTGCTGCAGTCGCTGAAGTCGCCGTCGTGGGGAGAATCTGCTTTCTGGAAACAGTTGCGTCGCCCCCGGCAGTTTTGGCGGCATCGATGGCTACTTCTGGAACTGACGCCGGCGTTTCAGGCATGACCCTGGCCTGCTCAGGCCCTGCCCGCAGTTCCTCAAAGGTCGATCCAATGCCATCAAACCGCGTCAACAACGGATCGATCTGGGCGCCGTCCAGCGACTCTGTGCCCAACTGCTCGATGGCAGATTCCATTCGATGGGACATCTCCCCCAAACGCATCGCACCGGCCAGTCGCGCACTGCCTTTCAGGGTGTGCAAGACCCGCAATACCTCGCCCCGTGCACCCAGATTGTCGGGGCGCGCAGACCACTGGCGCAAGGCGCCACCAAGTTGAGGCATCAGTTCGAGCGCCTCTTCCTCAAAAATCGGGAACAAGTCCGCATCCAGAGCGTCGACCAGATCAATGTCGTCATCGTGGTCGTCCATCAAGACTGTCGCGGAGGTCAGATTCAGCGTTGCAGCCGGCAGCACGGAGCTCGGTGCGTGTTCTGGTGTTGCGGTTGCCGCAAAGTCCACGAGCTCCGGCTCTGCCACTGGCTCGAGCTCTTCGGCAATTTCCAGAACCTTGAATTCGGTTTCCAGAATAGCCTGCAGTTCCAGCATGATTTCTGGTTTGGGCTCTTTCAGGAATCCTGCTGCAAACTGATGGAGCAGTCGCCGTATGTCTTCGGCAGCATCGGTAAAAACTTTGGCATGTGCTGCCGCACCTTGACCATGCAGTTGAATGTGTTCGAGAGACTGCTCAAGAGCACGCGCAATATCCGACAAGGCCATGAAACCCACTGTTGCCGAACTTCCGGACAAGGAGTGTGCCAATGCAATGGTCGAGTCAGATATGGGCTGATGAAGCTCTAGCGACCATTCACTGAGCTCGGTCAACAGGTGACGCGACCACTCATCGGCCTCGTTCAGGAACACGTTGTAAAGCGGGATGCCAATTCGCAATGAACCAATTACCCTGACTGGTTCCTCAGCTTCAGGTTCTTCCTGCTGCGGTTCTTCAATCCGCTTCTCCATTACCGCTGGCGTCTCATCCTTGGCGGCAGGTATTTCTGCAAAATCAGCTGATTTGACGAAGCTGGTTGCCGCAAAGTCCGCCTCTGCGGGCGCTTCACCAAAATCAAAATCACCCAGATCAATGGCTTCTTCAACGGGAGCCATAGTTTGCGGCTGCCCGACGGGTTCAGGCAGATACAGGCCGGTCGGCGCGAAATCTGGCTCTGGCTCTGATTCACCTTCAGGTTCCGCAGCCAACGGTTCAGGGCGTACCGACGACTCGACTTCTGGAGGGGTATCAAAGGTTAAATCACCCAGATCGGCGTCAGCAAGGCGCTCGTCACTGTCCACTGGCTGGAGGTCATTTGCCGCCTGCGGGGGATCCATCGTTTCCAGGGCAGCCACGGGCTCTGCCGTGGAAACAACAGGCTTTTCAATGGGTGCTGATGTCGGTTCAGGTGAGCCGGGATAGGTCAATGGCACCCATTCACCACGCAGACGCAGAGCGTCTGCTGCCAGTCGGAACGGCTGCGCGCTCCAAAGGTCGTCAGTACGGGCCGCAATGTCTTCCACCCAGGCACCCAACCCCGCAACCGCTTGGCCGGAGAGTTCAATCAACTCCTGACTGGCCGGTTTTTGTTCGGCCAGCCAGGCGTTGAGCAACTGCTCCATCGACCAGCCTGCTTCGCCAAACTCATTGAGACCGACCATGCGGGAACTGCCTTTGAGCGTATGGAAGGCACGGCGTAACGTGGTTTGTTGTCCCAAATCGCCAGGTGACTCACTCAACGCGACGACCGCCGCCTTGGCGTTCACGATAACTTCTCGAGCCTCTTCAAGGAAGATGTCTCGAATTTCGGCCTCATCGTCGTCAAGTTCTGCCGGCAGGGGCGAGGGAAGTGGCACCGGTGCCACAACAACTGGAGGTGCCTCGGCGGGTGGCGTGACCGGCACGGCCTGAGGTGCAACCGCAGCTTCAACTGCTGCCGCTTCATCTGACGATGGCTCAACAACATCAGCAGCGACTGGGGCAACCACGTCAACAGCGACCGATAACGCTTCCACCACAGAAAGAGCCGCCTCGGGAAGAGAAGCCGCGACACTTTGATCGTCCGGGGTTACTACCTCGACAACTGCCTTTTCACGACCCATGACAGGTTTGAACTCACCCGCCACTTCATCATAAACAAACAACTTTTTAGCCATCGCACGCTGATAGCTCAACATGTCGATCAGGAAGCCAAGCGCACCAATGCTGCTACCCAACTTTTCAAAACCATCGGTGCTACCGTCAGCTGAGTTGTCAATCAAAAACTTTTCGACGGTGTCGCGCATTCTCAATGTTGCCAACGACGCCTGATCCAGCCCAAGGACTGAAAAAACGCCACGCATTTGTGCTAACTGGCTGGGCACTTCGTGCAAGGGAACCTTGTCCTTGGGGTTGCGGAAAAATTGGTCCAGCGACTTTTCGACTTCGCCCAAGGCAGTGCGCAATTCGTCAACAACGCTGCCCATCGTCTGACGGTCGCTGACACGGCGGTACAAATCCTCCATCCAGCCTTCCAGCGGTTCAGGCTGGCCTTTGGCGCCCACGTGCTCGAGGCGCTGGGCCAACCGCACGCTGCGTTCGGCCATCTGGGAGTCGGTGGGATCCAAATCTTCATAGGCCGCCTCCAGATAAAGGACGGCGGTTGCAACTTCCATGGCGATCGGCGTCGAAGGAGGCTCGCCAGATTTCACCGTGGCATCTACCGCCCTCACCAAGGCCCTCGCCAAATCACCACACTCCGGGTGCAACTTCAAAATGGATTCACCCACCATGCCAAACTGGTCCGACACCACTTTGAGTCGATTGGTGTCCCCGCCGGCCAAGGCCGACCAGGTTTCTGTCGCAGTGGCAATTCGCTTGCGAGCCTGGACCAAAACAGCCGGATCAAAGCGCCCAAATTGGGGAGTCTCGTAGTCAAACGGCTTGGTGCGATGCAACCCATAGGCTTGTCGAACCGCAACCAAAGCAGGGGCATCGGCAGGATTGGCGGGAGCCGCTTGGGCACAGAAAAACAACAAGTCCTGCGCCAGGCGGTCCGACACGGCCGGGTCTTGTTTTGCCAGCGTCGCGTACTGCATCAAAACACGCGTGGCAGCCCTTTTGGAGTAAACGTCACTTGGGCAAAGTCCCAGCGCCGTGGCTTCAAAAAATGCGGCGCATATCTTCCAGAAAACGCGCGCTTCCGTTTCCTGCTGGCCTCCTGCCAACCGAAATGAAAGACTGGCGAGGTTCGAAGCCGCCGCCGGGTTGCCGGTTTTGACCAGGTTGAGGACCGACTGGTCCAGTTGCGCCCTGACCTCAGGGCCATAAACCAGGGGTGGAGCCTTGGACTGAACAGGCGCATCTATCCACGTCCAATCGATGGGCCACAAATCTGCAGGGTGAACCCTGTCACCCCCCACCAATTCCAGCACATCGCGGTATTGGGCAAACAACGCAACCGGTGATGCTGTTTTACCCTTCAAAACACCTTCGAGGTATTCGGCCAAGGCAAAGGCGGCCCGCTCGACTTTAGTCGCCGCATCATCACTGCACAATTCGGGACGTTGGACAAATTTTTGAGCCAGCGCTTCCATGGCGCGCATGACCTTGGCGGGCGCACCCAAACCCACCATTTCAAGGGCCCCAACCGCCTGGTGAAGTTGCTGCCGCGCTATTCGCAACTGGCTGGCGTCGAGTTCGGCCAGATCAGAGCCTCGGGCGAGATCAGCATCACGCACAAATCTGCGCATGGCCTTCGTAGCACCATCCAGCGATTTTTTGAGTTCATCGAGAACCCAGGCCAATGGACCGAGGTCACTGCCTGCCAATTCACCGGGACTTGCGGGGGCTTCGTTCGTTTGCATGGATTCGTGCACTCCTGCGAAAGTCAGGCAATTTTGAATCGCGACACAGACTGGCTCAACTCTTCCGCCATTCGGGACAGTTCGCGTACCTGCGAGGCAGTGGACTTGGTGCCTTCACCGGTTTGCTCCGTCACGGCGAAAATGTGCTGAATGTTCTCGGCCACCACATTGGCCAGGTTGGCTTCACGCAGCGTAGAGGTCGAAATCTGCTGAATCAGATCGGACAAGCGACGCGAGACCTGGTCAATTTCAGTCAGCGCCGTACCCGCGTTATCGGACAACTTGGCCCCTTCAACCACGCCCTGCGTTGATCGTTCCATGGCGGCCACAGCATCTTGAGTGTCTGTCTGAATGGCTTTCACCAGCGCCGAGATCTGTCGTGTTGCATCTGCAGACCGCTCAGCTAGCCGCTGCACTTCTTCGGCCACCACCGAGAAGCCCCGGCCTGCTTCGCCGGCTGAGGCCGCCTGAATGGCCGCGTTGAGCGCCAGTACGTTGGTCTGCTCGGTAATGTCGGAAATCAGCTCGGTGATTTCACCAATTTCCTGGGATGATTCCCCAAGACGCTTGATACGCTTGGAAGTTTCCTGAATCTGGTCACGGATCGAGTTCATACCGCCAATGGCGTTTTGCACGGCATGTAACCCGGTTTCTGCGGCTTGCAGCGATTGGCGCGCCACCGCGGCGGACTCTTGTGCTTGGGAGGACACATCGTTGATTCGGCCCGCCATGTCCACGACCGATCGACCGGTTTCACGAATTTCATGCAATTGCTCATTGGACGCCGCCAACAACTCGGTAGACGTCAAATCGACATCCGAGGTGGTTTGTGCCACTCGACTGGCCGTGTTCTGAACGTTGGCAACCAATGACCGCAATTCTTCAATGGTGTAGTTCACCGAATCAGCAATGGCGCCAGTGATGTCTTCCGTCACCGTCGCCTCCTGCGTCAGGTCACCCTCAGCCACTGTCTGCAACTCGTTCATCAGCCGCAAAATAGCCGCCTGGTTGGCATCATTAACCCGCTTGGCTTCCTGTTGCTGTCGTTCTGCATCTACACGAAGGTTTTCTGCCATGGACTGACGCTTTCGGCCATCCAGAACCTGGACTTGAGACAGTCCCCAAGCGCAAAGCACGGCCACTGCGGCGGCCAAAACCAATACCAGCAACGAGAGTCCACTTAAGCCAGCCCTGGAGGACAATTTGCTCTGCAAGTCTTCCAGACTGCTGCGCAATGGTTCGCTTTCGGCAATGATGGCAGCCTGTGCTTCGCGTGCTGAAACCAGGCCCTGCAGATTGCCAAGAATGGCACCCGCCTGCACTCGCGTTTGCTCATACAACTTGATCAAGGCCTCCAGTTGCTCGCGGGTTTGGGGGTCTTTGGCGGCCGTCAGGCGCAATTCCGGACTCCCCTGCAAAAGGCCCTGCGCAATTTCCTTGAACGAGTTCAAGTCCTTGCCCAACAGGAAAACTGCTTCCGCCCCGACACCTTCTACCGTCAGGAACTCGTTGGACGACTTGCCGATGCGCTGAGTCAGCATCACCAACTGGCCGGCAGCCGAGATTTCCGTCGCGCCGGCATTTTGCTGAAGTTTCAGCGAAGAAATGGATTCCGCCAGTTCTAGCAGATCCGACGACTGCCGGTTGATCAAGCGCAACGCGGAATTCACCTGGGTCAAGGTTTTTTGTTGGCCCATCACCGTGGCCGCGTTTTTCTCCGCACGCTCCATCAATGGCATCACTTTGTCCAACTCGGGGGCAAAATCCGAGCCGAGTTCGCTCACACCGAGTTGATCGTCACCCGATTTCAATCCCCGCAAAGCCTTGGCCAAAACTCCGGCACTGTCGGCAACGTCAGGGAAAGCTTTTTGCCCACCAACCAGCGCCTGCGACGTTGATTTGGCAAGGCGTTGTGACTGCATCAGCGATTGCCCGGCAGCGCTGAGTTGTTGTGCGACGGTATTGGCCTGTTTCAACGCCAGAAAAGTGACCAGCGCGAGGACCGCCAACGCAGCACCCAACAGCATGGTCAAGATACGTTGGTGCTGGGCGACCGTGCGGCTCCCCAAAACCGGGAGTTGAACCAGATCGGTGTCATCCACCTGATAGGTGCTTGGCGAAAAATCGGGTTCCATCATCCGCGTCGTCCTTGCCGCCTCCGCCTGAACAGAATCGCTGGCCGTCAAAATAGTTTCCGACAAGCCCGTTGAAACGGTCACAGCGGCCAGACTCTCCGCTTCATCCTTTGGGTCGGCAGAGCTCTTTTTTGAGAACAGGTTTTTCAATTGATCAACGACGGACATGGTGAGCCTTAACGGATGAGCCTAAGCACTGATACTGAGAAATTGGGGTAGCGATGCCAGTGACTGAAGGTTGATCTCCTGCCAGGTCAGTCCGCCCGCATCGGAATAACGGTTGCCGAAAAAGACAGGCGCGTCTGGCGAAGGTCCCGCAGAATCGACAAAGGCCTCTGCATTTCGCAAACCTTCCAGACTGTCAATCATCAATGCGCAATTGACTTCCAGCGCAGCGTGCAATGTCACCACGCTCGCCTCGGCACTGGGCTGAACCAGGCGTGCCACGGATGTCTGTTCCGCAATGAAAGCTGCCAAATCAACCACGCCAAAAAGGCCGCCCCTCAAGTTGACAACGCCAGAAAACCAGGGCTTGCAATAGGGGACATGCTGCAGATTGGCGAGCGGAAAAATTTCCCCGGACTGCACCAACGGCAGCAGGCAATGAAGCCCCCCGGATTTGACGGCCAACCAGGAGATGGAAGAGCCTTCGGTGCGGGCAGCCTGTAGCCGGGATGCCAGCCGGGTTTGAAGTTCTCTGAGTGCTGCGCGATTGGCCATGGTTTGCGGGGGCCTGTTCGGCTAGCCCAGTGCCCGGATTTTTTCGACCAGCTCAGGGCCATTGACCGGCTTGGTGATGTAGTCGCGTGCTCCCTGTCGCATTCCCCAAACGCGATCCGTTTCCAGGTTTTTGCTGGTGCACAAAATGATGGGGATGCCCGTGTACTCAGGCGTGCGGCTGATGGATCGGGTCAGTTGAAACCCATTTTGTCCGGGCATCACGACATCCATCAGGATCAAGTCGGGGCGATCTTCCGCCAGGCGTTTGAAAGCTTCTTCCGCCCCCTGAGCCGTTTTGACTGCCATTCCATTTTTGGTGAGCAGATCCGTCAAAAACATCAACTCGGTCCTGGAATCGTCAATGATCAAAACCTTGTGAACTGCCATCAGGTCGCCCCCTGCAAATGCACACCAAAATGCTGCACCGCCTGCAACAACTGGTCTTTGGTAAATGGTTTGGTCAGGTAATCCTGGGCACCCACCATGCGCCCACGCGCCTTGTCGAACACGCCGTCCTTGGAAGACAGCATGACAACAGGTACGGCAGAAAACCTGGCATTGCGCTTGATGATGGCGCAAGTCTGGTACCCGTCCAGACGTGGCATCAGGATATCGCAAAAAATCAGGTGGGGTTGATAGTCATTGACCTTGGCCAAAGCATCAAAACCGTCCTCTGCCAGCATCACCTCGTGGCCACCCTGTTTGAGGAAAATTTCAGCACTGCGCCTGATGGTGTTGCTGTCGTCAACGACCAGCACTTTGAAAGTCGAACCGTTTTCATTCACAACACGATGCTCCTTGGTTGGAGAGAGTCATTGACGATAGTAGAGGCTGACTACGGCTCAATTCCAGGGCCCAAGGCTCCAGTACTAGATTTGAACCATCTCGAAATCTTCTTTACGCGCACCACATTCAGGGCAGGTCCAGTTCATGGGAACCGCACTCCAGATGGTCCCTGGCGCAATGCCATGCTCGGGAGAGCCCACTTCTTCATCATAAATCCAGCCGCAGATCAAACACATCCAGGTTTTAGTTTCGCTCACAACGCACATAGCCTTCAAATAGAATAAAGTCATTGTATAGACGCGTTGTTGCCCAGTTGTGCTGGAAACAACACTCACCGCAATATTTTGCCTGAGGTCCCGGCCCCCGACGTTACGCGTTTGCCCCATGACTGCCCCCCCCCAAATTCCACCCCTCATCGAATCTGAAGACGACGGCTCTGATCCGCTTTCACCGGCCTGTGTACTTGTTTTCAATGCCAATGATCCCAGCGGTGCGAGCGGACTGTCGGGCGATATCACGGCCGTGGCTTCGGTCGGCGGGCACGCCTTGCCCATTGTGACGGGGGCCTATGTGCGTGACACCGCCGAGATCGTTGACCACATCGCATTCGACGATGAAGCGGTGGCAGAGCAGGCACGCACCATTCTGGAAGACGTTCAAGTCCAGGTGATCAAAGTCGGTTTTGTTGGCACACCCGAGAACTTGAGTGCCATTGCCGAGATCGCGGCAGATTACGCGGATGTGCCTCTGGTGGCCTACATGCCCAATCTGTCCTGGTGGACCGAACCCCAGATTGACGCCTACCTGGACGCCTTCAAGGAATTGTTGCTGCCCCAAACCACCGTGCTCACCGGCAATCACAGCACCCTGTGGCGCTGGTTGTTGCCGGACTGGAGTGGTGACAAGAGCCCCACCGCACGCGATATCGCGCGAGCCGCGCAAGAGTTCGGTGTGCCCTACACCTTGGTCACCGGCATTCCTCTTCCAGACCAATTCATCGACAACGTTTTGTCGTCTCCGCAATCGGTGATGGCCAGCGAAAAATACGAACGCTTTGAGGCCATTTTTTCCGGCGCCGGAGATACGCTTTCTGCTGCGCTTTCGGCGCTGATGGCCAGCGGCACGGACCTGCCCGAATCTGTGACCGAAGCCTTGGGTTACCTGGACCGTTGTCTCAATGGCGGATTCCGACCGGGCATGGGCCACGTGATTCCCGACCGCCTGTTCTGGGCACAGCCAGAGGATGACGACGACGAACAAGGTGACGCTGAAGATGTTTCGGGTACTTCCTCGTCCCCTTCTGAACTGACTTCCAATCTGCTTTTTGATTTTCCCGCGCATGACACCAAACACTGACATCTCCATCCAGGGAACCGACCTCAACCTGGCCCTGTTCGAGCGGGCCCGCCGTGTCATTCCCGGCGGCGTGAACTCACCTGTGCGTGCCTTCAAGGCCGTCGGTGGCACCCCCCGTTTCATTCAACGCGCCCAGGGTGCCTACTTTTGGGACGCCAATGACACACGCTACATCGATTACATCGGTTCCTGGGGACCGATGATTTTGGGTCACGGCCACCCCGCCGTGCTGGAGGCTGTGCAAAGTGCCGCGCTGGAAGGCTTTTCGTTTGGCGCACCAACCGAGCGCGAAATTGAATTGGCTGAGGAAATTTTGCGCCTGGTGCCCAGTATGGACATGGTCCGCCTCGTCAGTTCCGGTACGGAAGCTGCCATGACGGCAATCCGGCTGGCCCGAGGCGCCACCGGACGCAGCAAGTTCATCAAGTTTGAGGGCTGCTACCACGGGCACGCGGATGCCTTGCTGGTCAAGGCCGGATCGGGGCTGGCCACCTTTGGCAACCCGACCAGCGCCGGGGTACCGGCTGAAGTAGTGCAGCACACGCTGGTACTGGAATACAACAATCTTGAACAACTCGAAGAAGCCTTCAAACTGCATGGCGCGGAGCTGGCCTGCCTGATGATTGAACCCATAGCGGGCAACATGAACTTTGTGCGCGCTTCGGTTCCCTTCATGAAGCGCTGCCGCGAATTGTGCACGCAGCATGGGGCGCTGCTGGTTTTTGACGAGGTAATGACCGGCTGCCGCGTAGCACTGGGCAGTGCCCAAAGCGTTTACGCCCAAGCCATTCCCGGCTTCGAGCCAGACATGACCGTGTTGGGAAAGGTGATTGGCGGCGGCATGCCACTTGCCGCATTTGGGGCCAAACGGTCTGTGATGGAACAACTTGCGCCGCTGGGTCCTGTGTACCAGGCGGGCACCCTGTCTGGTAATCCGGTGGCCACGGCGTGTGGCTTGGCCACGCTCAAAGAAATTCAAAAGCCCGGCTTTTTCGAGGACTTGTCCCGCAAGACCACGTCCCTCATTGAGGGCCTCAGCCAGGCCGCAAAGGCCGAAGGCATCCCGTTTCAAGGCGATTGCCAAGGCGGCATGTTTGGATTTTTCCTGTTGGACCAATTGCCCCAGAATTATGGACAGGTGATGAAAACTGACAGCCCCCGCTTCAACCGGCTGTTCCATGGCTTGCTGGATCGCGGGACCTACATCGCCCCCGCGCTCTACGAAGCGGGCTTTGTAAGCGCCGCCCACACAGACGCCGACATTGCCACCACCATTGCAGCCGCCCGCGAGGTTTTCAGATCGCTATAATTTATATAGCTAACTATTTAATAATGACGGGGACTTGTGGCACTTTTCCCGCACTTTTCTGCGGCTTTGTTGTCCTCGAACAGCCAGTTGAGCGGGCCCACAAGCAAATGCCAATTGTGTGAATTTGTTACCTTTGCTTTACCTGGTCTTTGTTGAATTCAACAGGGCAGGCCACTAAACTCGTGGCACATGGGTTCCAAAAGACGCGTTGCGCAGTTTGCGAGCCAGTTGAAACAGGAGTTTGTATGAAAAGAATCGTTGTATTGACCGTGTTGGCCGCTAGTGCAGGCCTGAGCGTCGCTGAAGATTTGGGCAAAGTGATCTCCAGCACAGCCATCATCACGCAAGTGGGCGTGCCACGGCAAGTGTGTTCAACACAGGCGGTTCCGGTGCAATCCCAAAAGTCAGGTGCAGGTGCCGTGATGGGCGCACTGGCCGGAGGTGCCATTGGCAATTCGGTCGGCGGGGGTGATGGCAGAGCCATTGCAACCATGCTTGGTTTGGTGGGTGGTGCGCTTTTGGGCGACAGGATTGAAGGTTCTCCAGCGCCCCAAACGCAAAATGTACAGAGTTGCACAACGCAAACCTTCTACGAAAACCGGACCACGGGATACAACGTGGTCTACGAGTACGCGGGCAAGCAATATCAGGTGCAAATGCCCAATGACCCGGGTCCCTATGTCCGCCTGCAAGTGACCCCCGTGGTCACTCCGCCGCCAGCCCCCATGTCGGGCAACACCACCTATGTGCAGCCTGAAACCACAGCGACGGTGGTCACCCAGCAAGTCCTCACTCAACCTGTGCTGGTCGCGGCCGCACCAGTGGCCTATGTGGCCTACCCCGGGTACTACGCCCGCCCCTACAGCGCGCCCGTGGGTGTGAATCTGAACTTTGGCTGGACCAACGGCTACAGCGGTCATCGCCACTGGCGTTGATCGATTAGGCAGCCCCGGCTGCCAGTCGACCCTCAGTGCCTGAAGTGGCGTACGCCGCTGCACACCATGGCCACGCCACGTTCGTTGGCGGCCGCAATCACCTCGTCATCACGCATACTGCCGCCGGGTTGAATCACGCAGGTGGCCCCTGCATCGACCACCACGTCCAGGCCATCCCGGAACGGGAAAAAAGCATCGCTCGCTACGACGGTACCCGCCAGTGAAAGCCCGGCATGGCCAGCTTTGATGCTGGCAATGCGCGCCGAATCCAGACGGCTCATCTGGCCGGCACCTACGCCCATGGTCATGCCATCGGCGCAAAACACAATGGCATTGCTCTTGACGAATTTGGCCACCTTCCAGGCAAACAACATATCCTGCATCTGAGCCGGGGTGGGCTTGATGGTGGTCACCACTTTCAAATCTGCCAGCGCCAGCTCATGGTTGTCTGCCGTTTGCATCAGCAGTCCCGAGCCCACGCGTTTGACATCCATGGCGTTCTGGCCTTTTTCCCAGGCCGTTTTGCCACCGGGCTTTGGCAAGTCAATTTGCAAAACCCTCACGTTGGCCTTGGCCTTGAACACTTCCAGCGCTTCGGGCATGTAGGCAGGGGCCATCAGCACCTCCACAAACTGCTTCGAAATCAATAGCGCAGTTGCGCCATCCAGCGGGGAGTTCAGGGCAATAATGCCGCCAAACGCCGACGTCGGGTCGGTTTTGAAGGCCTTGCTGTAGGCTTCCAGCCCGTCGGCACCCACAGCCACGCCACAAGGGTTGGCGTGTTTCACGATCACGCAGGCTGGTTCGGAAAAGCTTTTGACGCATTCCCACGCCGCATCGGCATCTGCGATGTTGTTGTAGCTCAGTTCCTTTCCCTGCAATTGCTTGGCTGACACCAGCGAACCCGGAGCCGGATACAGATCACGGTAAAAGGCGGCTTGCTGATGGGGGTTCTCGCCATAACGCAGGTCCTGCAATTTAACAAAGCGACCGTTGGATTGCGCGGGAAACAGGGCACGGCTGCCGTCAGTCTGAATACCCGACAAG
>CAVVSV010000057.1:0-20658 GCA_963750805.1 uncultured beta proteobacterium | reverse complement strand
CAGCCCCCATTCACGGTTGATGATGAGCTGAATCGCCATGGCGCGGCGCACTGAGTCTTCAGTCGGCGTGGTGATGGCTTCGTCAAAGGCATTGGTATGCCAGGCTGTTGCAGTTGTCGTAGATGGCGATCAGTGCCTGCAAGGTGGTGCGGATGTCATTGAACTGGATTTCCTGCGCGTGCAGGCTACGGCCACTGGTTTGAATGTGGTATTTCAGCTTCTGGCTACGCTCGTTGGCTCCATATTTTTCCTTCATGGCCACGGCCCAGATGCGGCGCGCCACGCGGCCCATCACGGTGTATTCGGGGTCCATGCCGTTGCTGAAGAAGAAACTCAGGTTGGGCGCGAAGTCGTCGATGTGCATGCCGCGCGCCAGGTAGGCTTCAACAAATGTCAAACCATTGCTCAGAGTGAAAGCCAACTGGCTGATGGGGTTGGCCCCTGCTTCGGCAATGTGATAACCGCTGATGGACACCGAGTAGAAATTGCGCACCCGGTTGTGCACAAAAAACTCGGCAATGTCGCCCATCACCTTGAGGCTGAATTCGGTTGAGAAGATGCAGGTGTTTTGGCCTTGGTCCTCCTTCAGGATGTCGGCCTGCACGGTACCGCGCACGTTTTCCATCACCCATTCTTTGATCTTTTCACTCTCGGTGGCGGTGGGCTCGCGGCCGTTGTCGGCCTTGAATTTGTCCAGGCTCTGGTCAATGGCAGTGTTCATGAACATGGCCAGAATGCTAGGGGCGGGGCCGTTGATGGTCATACTCACACTGGTACTGGGGCTGCACAAGTCAAAGCCGCCGTACAACACTTTCATGTCGTCCAACGTGGCGATGCTTACGCCGCTGTTGCCTACCTTGCCGTAAATATCAGGGCGCAGATCGGGGTCGTTGCCGTACAGGGTGACCGAGTCAAACGCGGTGGAAAGCCGTTTGGCCGCCATGCCGGAACTCAGCAACTTGAAGCGAGTATTGGTGCGAAAGGCATCGCCCTCACCGGCGAACATGCGCGTTGGGTCTTCGCCTTCGCGCTTGAAGGCAAAGGTGCCGGCGGTGTAGGGGTAGCTGCCTGGCACGTTGTCGAGCATCAGCCACTTCAAAATTTCGCCGTGGTCTTCATACTGCGGCAGGGCCACTTTGCGGATGGTGGTACCAGAGAGCGATTTGGTCGTGAGCGCAGTGCGGATTTCCTTGTCGCGGATCTTCACCACATATTCGTCACCCGCATAGGCTTTCTGCATTTCTGGCCACTGGGCCAGCAGCTTTCGTTCGGGCGCGCCGACATCGGCCTCGCGCTCAACCGCCAAACCTGTGACGGCCTCGATGGCCCGGGTTTTGTCAGGGTTGGCCTCGTACAGCATGCGGGCAGATTCACGCAATTGCTGGATCTCGCGGACCAGCTTGGCCTGGGAACGGGCACGTTTTTTGTAGCCGCGGACTGCATCGCTGATTTCGGCCAGGTAGCGGGTGCGTGCGGCGGGAACCACCGGTGTCTGGTTGGTGCTGTGGCGTACCGTGACTGCGGGCAAAACGCCATCTGTCAATTGGAGGCCAAGCGCCACAAGACGCGGCTTCAACGCCTGATAGAGCGCCGTCACGCCATCATCATTGAAGCGCGCGGCCATGGTGCCAAACACAGGCATTTGTTCTGCCGGCGTGGTCCACGCTTCCTTGTTACGCTGAACTTGCTTGGCCACATCGCGAAGGGCATCAAGCGAGCCTTTGCGGTCAAACTTGTTGATGGCGATGAACTCGGCAAAGTCCAGCATGTCGATTTTTTCCAGCTGGCTGGCCGCGCCAAATTCGGGCGTCATCACATACAGCGGCACGTCCACGTGCGGTACGATGGCAGCGTCACCCTGGCCAATGCCGGAAGTCTCGACAACGATCAGGTCAAACCCGGCCACCTTGCAGGCCGCAATCACGTCGGGAAGCGCCTGGCTGATTTCGGAACCGAAATCCCGTGTGGCCAGTGAACGCATGAAGACTCGCGGGCCCTGTTGCCATGGCGAGATGGCGTTCATGCGAATCCGGTCGCCCAACAGGGCGCCGCCACTCTTGCGGCGAGAAGGGTCGATGCTGATCACGGCCACCCGCAACTGGTCGTTCTGATCCAGCCGAAGGCGTCGAATCAACTCGTCCGTCAGCGACGATTTGCCCGCACCGCCTGTGCCCGTGATGCCGATCGCTGCTATTTTTTTAGTAGCTGCAAGTGACCGGATGGCAGGGACTAGAGCCTCATTCGCTTTGGATGCCTCAATGGAAGTGATCAATTGGGACAGGGCGCGCCAGTTGGCATCCGTGTGTCCCTGGATGGCGGCAATGTCGGTGGGCGCAAGGTGCGACAGGTCTTTGTCGCAGCGCATCACCATCTCACCAATCATGCCTTGCAAACCCATGCGCTGGCCGTCTTCCGGGCTGAAGATGCGTGCCACGCCATAGGCCTGCAGTTCGCGGATTTCCGGTGGCACGATCACCCCGCCGCCCCCGCCAAACACCTGGATGTGCTCACCGCCGCGCTCGCGCAGCAAGTCCACCATGTATTTGAAATATTCCACGTGACCGCCCTGGTAGGAGCTGATGGCGATGCCCTGCGCGTCCTCCTGCAAGGCGGCGGTGACCACCTCTTCCACGCTGCGGTTGTGGCCCAAGTGAATGACCTCGGCCCCCATGCCCTGCAGGATACGCCGCATGATGTTGATGGCGGCATCGTGTCCGTCGAACAGGCTGGCGGCTGTGACAAAACGTACTTTGTTCGTGGGGCGGTAATTCGCCAGGGCTTTGAAGTCGGCGGACAGGTCGGTCATTGGTTGTCTCCAGCGGGATCGATTTATAGGGCGCAGCCAGGTCATCAAGGTAGCAATCAGAACGGCGTATCCTGACTTGACGTTTACGTAAACGTCAATCTAACTTTCAATCTTACCGTTTTTCCCGGGACTGCCATTGAATTTCTGCGGGAATGTGGAAACTACTAAGAGAACTTATTGTTTACTCGTCTAAATTACCGCCATCGCACGCGGGCAGCAAGACCCAAGCGATCACAACGACAGACCACCTCTCGCTTTCATTCTGGCGCTTAGCGCTCATTACCATTTTGGAGACAACATGACATTTCATTTGACAAGACGCCGTACCCAGGTCGCTATCGCCGCAGCCATTTTGGGCTTGGCTGGCATTTCTTCTGCTGCTGACAACATCAAAATTGGTGTTACCGGCCCGTTCACCGGAGGATCGTCCTCCATGGGCGTGAGCATGCGTGACGGGGTGAAACTCGCCGTTGACGAGATCAACAAATCAGGTGGCGTGATCGGTCGAAAGCTTCAAATCGTTGAACGTGATGACGAGGCTAAAAACGAACGAGGCGTGCAAATTGCGCAAGAACTCATCAACAAGGAAAAAGTTGTCGCTGCTGTGGGCTACATCAACTCCGGCGTGGCTCTCGCTTCACAGCGGTTCTGGCAGGAAGCCAAAATTCCGGTCATGAACAATGTGGCCACGGCAACACTGATCACTCACCAATTTGATGATCAGCCGGAAAACTACGTGTTCCGCAATGGCGCGCCTGACAACATTCAGTCAGCATTGATCGTCGAGGAAGCCATCGTCAAGCGCAATTACAAAAAGGTGGCCATCCTGTCCGATTCCACCAATTACGGGCAACTGGGCCGTACCGATCTGGAAAAGGCGCTGGAAGCCAAAGGCATTACGGCGGTCGCCGTTGAGAAGTTCAACATCAAGGATGTGGACATGACACCCCAGTTACTCAAAGCCAAGGAAGCCGGCGCTGAAGTTATCTTGACCTATGCGATTGGCCCTGAGCTGGCCCAGATCGCCAATGGCATGACCAAGCTGGGCTGGAAGGTTCCTATGGTCGGCAGTTGGACTTTGTCCATGGCGAACTTCATTGACAATGCCGGCCCCGGAGGGGAAGGTGCGCGCATGCCGCAAACCTTCATTCAGGAGCCGACCACGCCCAAGCGCCAAGCGTTCATAAGCAACTACCTGAAAACTTTCAATCCAAAGAATGCCCGTATCGACTCTCCCGTGTCTGCGGCACAAGGTTATGACTCGGTGTACCTGCTGGCAGCCGCCATCAAGCAGGCCAACTCGGTCGACGGCCCAAAAATCAAGGCCGCGCTGGAAGATCTGAAAACGCCGGTCCAGGGCGTCGTGACCACCTACGACAAACCCTTTACAGCCAAAGACCATGACGCCATCACCGCCAACATGCTGGTGTTTGGCGAAGTCAAAGGTCAACGCGTGGTGTACGCCTACGCAGAAGACCAGAAGAAAGCGTCAGAAGTGCGCGTGAAAGACGCCAAGGCCAAGCCAATTCCTGCCGTCAAAAAGTAAGCAAGGGATACCCCGCCGGAACAGCGCTGACGCGACCGCACAGGCCGCGGCAGTGCTGCTTCAGTTTGTCAACTTTTGATTGGTGAGCTCTCATTATGGAAATCCTGCTTCAACTTCTCTTCAGCGGCATCGCTATGGGGATGATCTACGCGGTCATCGCTTTCGGGTACCAGCTGACCTTTCAGACATCGGATACTTTGAACTTTGGCCAGGGTGACGCCTTGATGCTGGGAGCGATGGTGGGACTCACTTTGGTGAACATGGGGGTTAACTACTGGTTGATGCTCCCGATTGTGATTGTGTTTGGTCTGGTGCAGGGCACCATTGTGGAACGCATTGGCGTGGCACCAGCCATCAAAATAAAAAGCGAATTTGGATGGATCATGTCCACCATCGCACTGGGCATCATTTTCAAAAATGTGGCCGAGAACATATGGGGAAGGGACGATCTGAAATTTCCTTCACCGTTGCCAGAGTCTCCTTTGAAATTCCTTGGCGCCAATGTTTTGCCCATGGAAATTCTGGTTGTGATCGGCGCGGTACTGATGATGCTGGCCGTGGAGTTTTTCAACCGGAAGACCATCTATGGCAAAGCCGTGGTGGCCACCTTCAATGACCGGGATGCAGCCAAGCTGATGGGCATCAACACCGGATTGGTCATCACATTTTCTTACGCGCTCTCGTCGGCGACGGCTGGCTTTGCCGGTGCATTGATTGCGCCATTGACGCTCACCGGCGCTACGATGGGTGCGGTACTGGGACTGAAGGCTTTTGCAGTCGCCATCATTGGTGGTCTGACCAGCGGCCTGGGCATCATTGTTGGCGGCATCATTCTGGGTGTGGCAGAGACCACCACGGGCTTCTACATTTCCACAGGGTACAAAGATGTGCCCGGTCTCGTGCTGCTCTTGTTGGTACTTGCTTACAAGCCTTCCGGTTTGTTCGGTAAATCTGCGATCAAGAAGGTCTGAACATGAACCGCAAGTCACTTTTTGCCGCTGTGCTGGGCGTCGTGCTGCTGGCTGCCGCACCACTGATTACCAGCAATCAGTACTACATCCACATGATCGGCACGATCATGATTTACGCCATCTTGCTGTTCGGCCTGGACATTGTGGTCGGGTACACCGGGCAAGTGTCTTTGGGGCACTCCGGCCTGTTTGGCGTGGGGTCTTACACGGCAGGTGTACTGTTTTTGAAGCTGGGTGCGCCGTTGTGGGTGATCATTCCTGCAAGCATTGCCATCACAGCGGGCTTTGGCGCCATATTGGCTCTGCCTGCGCTGCGGGTGACGGGGCCCTACTTGGCCATGGTGACTCTGGCATTTGGCACCATCATCCAGATTCTGATCAATGAAATGACGTTCCTGACCGAGGGTCCACTGGGGATCAAGATTCCCAAGCCGTCCCTGTTTGGAGAAAAGCTCAGCGAACTGGGCTTCTACTGGATGGTGCTGGCGCTGATGGCTCTGTCACTCATTGTTGTGGACCGAATTCTTCGTTCGCAGCTAGGGCGCGCTTTTGAGGCCTTGCGTGGCAGCCCGGTGGCCTCCGACTGCATGGGTGTGTCGGTGTATCGCTACAAGGTTTATGCGTTCGTGGTCAGCGCCGGCTTTGCTGGTTTGGCGGGTTGCCTGTATGCCTATTCGGAGCAATACATTTCACCCAATACCTACAACTTTGAATTGACGGTTCTTTTCTTGTTGGCGGTCATCATGGGCGGTCGGAAAACCCGTTCGGGGGCCTTGTTGGGTGCAGCCATCATTGTGATCTTGCCCAAGCTGCTGGATGACCTGGAGATGTTCCGCATCGTCGCCACATCGCTGGCGGTTTTGATGGCTGCGGGTGGTGCCATCGGCATTGTCAAAAAAATAACAACACCCAGAGCCATGGCCATACCCGTGGTGGGCACCATTGCCCTGGCTGGGTTTTCTTATTGGCTGGAGTCCATTACCGACTGGCGCTTGAGCATTTTTGGCCTGATGATTTTGTTTGTGGTCTATTACCTGCAAGACGGCATCGTAGGGTTTGTCACCAGCCTGTTCAACAGTAAAGTCGTGCGTCCTGGTGACGCGGCCATGGTCGCCGCCGACTCCGGCAAAGATGCCGTGATGGTGGCTGCCAACGCAAATGCGAGTGCATCAGGCAGTGATCTGCTCGTCGCGCAAGGTGTGTTGATGCAGTTTGGCGGCCTCAAAGCCATCAACATGGTGGACTTGCGGGTGAAGCGCGGCACGATTCACGGGTTGATTGGGCCCAATGGTTCCGGTAAAAGCACCATGATGAACGTGCTGACGGGCATTTATGTTCCGACAGCGGGCAACATTGAATTTGCCGGTCGCGCCGTAGTGGGCAGGACATCATCAGACATCGCCCTTTCGGGGATTGCCCGCACCTTTCAAAACGTGCAATTGTTTGGCGAGATGACGGCGCTACAGAACGTGCAAGTCGGTTTGCACCACACCTTTGACAGCAACATCGTTGATGTGTCCTTGCACACGCCCCGCTACCAGCGCGAAGAAAAAGCGGCTGTGGAGCGCGGCTTGGGGTTGCTGAATTTTGTGGGTCTGGGTGACTTGGCCACTGAGGAAGCCCGGAATTTACCCTATGGCAAACAGCGGCTGCTGGAAATTGCCCGTGCCTTGGCACTGGACCCGCAATTGCTGCTCCTCGATGAACCTGCTGCGGGTCTTACAGCGCCGGACATCAAGGAACTGGTCACCATCATCCGCAAAATTCGCGATCACGGCATCACTGTGATATTGATTGAACATCACATGGACGTGGTGATGAGCATTTGCGACTCGGTGTCGGTTCTGGACTTTGGCCAGAAGATCGCAGAAGGCAAGCCAGCCGAGGTTCAGGCTGATGAAAAGGTCATCGAGGCCTACCTCGGCGGCACGGCTGCATAACCCGTACACAGGACACCATATGCTGAGTATCAAAAATCTGGAAGCTGGTTACGGCAAGGTGCAGGTTCTGCATGGCATCTCGATCGACGTTCCAAAGGGCAAAGTCGTCACGCTGATTGGCTCCAATGGCGCGGGCAAAACTACCACCATGCGGGCGGTCTCGGGAATGATCAAGCCAACGGCCGGCGAGATTACCCTGCACGGGAAACGGATTGACGGGCAGGAGTCCTACACCATTGCCAAACAGGGCATGGCCCATTCGCCAGAAGGCCGGCGTGTTTTTGCCACCATGACAGTGACTGACAACCTGATTCTGGGTGCTTTCCCGCGACTGACGGGCAGCCGCCCCAAGGGGGATGTCCCTGCCGATCTGGAGCGTGCCATGGAGTTGTTCCCGCGCCTCAAAGAGCGACGCAACCAGCTTGCTGGCACCTTGTCAGGCGGCGAGCAGCAAATGTTGGCGATGGCCCGCGCCGTGATGCTGAACCCTGAGATCGTGCTGTTGGATGAGCCCTCCATGGGGTTGGCGCCCATCCTGGTCGAGGAAGTTTTTCGCATCATTGCCGACCTGAAATCACGCGGGGTCACCATGTTGCTGGTGGAACAATTTGCAGCCGCTGCCCTGAAAGTAGCAGACTATGGCTACGTCCTTGAAAACGGAACAATCTCGGTCCATGGCGAAGCCAGCAAGTTGCGCGATGACCCGGCTGTCAGGGCTGCCTATTTGGGCGGCGGACATTGACGTTGTGACTTTTTCAACCTTCGGGAACCCATCATGGATCGTCGTCACTTTTTTCAAAGCGCCAGTCTGGTTACCACAGGCGCAGTCACGGGATGTGCCTTGCCGGGCGTAGCGCAACCGCCAGCCAAAACACCGTTTTCGGTGCCCGCCACCTTCATTCCCATCGTGGGTAGCAATGAGATGTTTCCAGTGCGGCGAATCTACTGCATTGGGCGCAACTATGCCGCCCACGCCCGTGAGATGGGTTCAGACCCGACCCGCGAGCCGCCTTTCTTTTTTCAAAAACCCACCGACGCTATTCAGCATGTGGTGTCGGGAACGGTGGCGGACCATCCCTACCCCACACTGACCAAAAACTATCACTATGAAGCGGAGCTGGTTGCTGCGCTTCACAAGGGCGGGCGAAACATTCCGGTAGACAAGGCGCTTGACGTCGTTTACGGCTATACGCTGGGGCTGGACATGACCCGGCGCGATTTACAACGCGCCATGGGTGACGAAAAAAAGCCGTGGGAAATTGGCAAGAGTTTTGACAAGTCAGCCCCCATTGGGGCGATTCACAAAGTTGCTCAAACTGGCCATTTCAACAACGGGGCGATCTGGCTCAAGGTGAACGGGGCGATCAAACAAAATGCCAACCTGAACCAGATGATATGGTCCGTGGCCGAGCAAATCAGCAAGCTTTCAGAAGCTTTCGAATTATTCCCCGGCGACATTATTTATTCTGGAACACCCGAGAACGTGGGTCCGGTCGTTCGTGGTGACGTCATTGAAATGCACATAGATGGATTGCCCAACCTGAGTGTGAAGATTGTTTAGGTTCGGCAAATTCGGAGGATACTTTGGGGTATGAATCCCATCCAGCTTTTCGACACAACCTCCAGCACTTACACCTACGTCCTGTTTGACGAGCAGACGCGTGAAGCCCTCATCATCGACCCGGTGGACGATCAACTGGAGCGTGACTTGGGTGTATTGCGTCAATACGGTTTGAAGCTGCTG
Source organism: uncultured beta proteobacterium (assembly GCA_963750805.1). Lineage (GTDB taxonomy): Bacteria > Pseudomonadota > Gammaproteobacteria > Burkholderiales > Burkholderiaceae_C > JANYCG01. The sequence continues at coordinate 11,651 of CAVVSV010000057.1, read as the reverse complement.
TGGACCGTGGAAACCCACGCCCATGCCGATCACATCACCAGTGCGGGCCAACTGGCCGAGCATGCTGGCGCCAAAACGGCGGCACCCGAGGGCTGCGGCATTACGACGGCTGCGGTGCAGCTGAAAGACGGCGACACCCTTGCCTTTGGCAGCCAGCGCATTCAGGTCTTGCACACGCCCGGGCACACGGCGGGAAGTATGAGTTATTGGTGGCAGAAATCTGGTGGGGCAACAGGCGGGACGTCGGGGGAGTCCCATGTGTTCACGGGTGACACCTTGCTGATCAATGGCTGTGGCCGCACGGATTTTCAATCGGGCAGCGCGCAGGACCTGTATCGCAGCCTCACCCAGATCTTGTTTGCCTTGCCAGACGCCACCGTCGTCTGGCCGGGGCATGACTACCAGGGCCGGACACATTCGACGATTGGGGCAGAAAAAACAGGCAATGTGCGGGTGGCTGGCAAATCAAAAGAAGAATTTGCCGCCATCATGAACGCGCTGAACTTGCCCAAACCCAAGCGCATCGACGAGGCGGTGCCCGCCAACCTGACCTCAGGCATTCGCCATGATGCCGGTGCACCTGGCAGTAGCGCCAACAGCATGGGTTTGCATCAGATTCGCCAGGCTCAAGGTTACGCGGGCGATGTCATGCCGCAATTGGCCTGGCAATGGGTCAATGAGGGCCGCGCGGTATTGATTGACGTACGCACCGACGCCGAAAGGGAGTGGGTTGGTTTTGTGCCCGGCGCCACGCCTGTAGCGTGGAAGCAATGGCCTGGCATGGCGATGAACCCGGTTTTCGACGATGCCGTAAAAGCCGCCGTGCCGCCCGGTCAAAAAGCCGTGCTGCTGTGCCGAAGCGGCGTGCGTTCCATCGCCGCCGCCAAACGCGCGACCGAGTTGGGATTGGAGGCCTACAACATTCTTGAAGGCTTTGAAGGCGACCCCAACGAGCAGGCTCACCGGGGGCAACGCGGAGGGTGGCGGCACCGGGGCTTGCCATGGCGGCAAGGTTAAAAACCGGACGGTTGCCGCGCCAAGACCGATTGCGCCACCTTCTCATAAGCGGCTGACACCTGCAGCACCGACACATCGGCCTGCGGTTTTCCGATGATCTGCAGGCCCATGGGCAGGCCCTGATCGTTAAACCCAACCGGCACGCTCATGCACGGCAAACCGGCAAACGTGGCGTAGACCACCACTTCCATCCACCGGTGGTAAGTGTCCATGGCACGGCCATTGATTTGGCTGGGCCAGCGCAGCGTGGCGTCAAACGGCCAGACCTGAGCCGTGGGGAGGGCCAGAACGTCGTAATGATCAAACAGCGTCAGCATGTGTTGGTAAAACGCGGTGCGCTGGGCGCTGGCGGCCGTGAGTTCGTTCCCTTTGAGGCTCTGGGACTGGTCGAACTCCCACAGTGCTTCGGGCTTGATATGGTTGCGGTTATTGGGGTTGAGCAAAAACGGGGCAATGCGCGCAGTTACCAAAGCCCGGCGCCACACCAGCCAGGCGCTCCAGACGGCTTCAGGTGAAAACCCCAGCGCCGTGGGTTCGACGACGCAACCCAGCCCTTCAAAACGGCGAAGGCCTTGCTCACAAACATCCAGAATGCCAGGCTCCATGGCCAGGTAGCCGCCCAGGTCACCCAACCAGCCCACCCGAACATCTTTGCAATTAAAAGTGGCTAAAGTCCCCGTAAAATCTGCATAGTTAGCTATTGAAAGAGGAGCACGCCGGTCCGGACCTGACTGCACCTGCAGCAGTTGGGCGACATCCTCCACGGTTCGACCCATCGGCCCTTCGGTACCCAGTTGGCTGATGTAGGCATCGCTGACCGGCCACATGGGCACACGACCCTGACTGGGCCGGAAACCAAATACGTTGTTCCATGCGGCTGGGTTTCGCAGGCTCCCCATGAAATCTGAGCCATCCGCCACCGGCAGCATATGGGTCGCCAGGGCGACCGCAGCACCGCCACTGCTTCCCCCGCGCTGCGGGTCAGGTCATAGGCATTGCGTGTCAGGCCAAACACCTCGTTGAAGGTGTGGGAGCCCAAGCCAAACTCGGGGGTGTTGGTTTTCCCAACGATGATGCAGCCGGCCGACTTCATGCGCTGCACCATGAGACCGTCTTCCTTGGCCACAAAGTTGCGCATCAAGGGCGAGCCCAGCGTGGTGGGAAGGCCCTTGACGTTGGCCATGTCCTTGATGGCTTGCGGCATGCCATGCATCCAGCCCATGGATTCGCCACGCACCAATTGGGCGTCGCGATCGGCCGCCTGGTCCAGCAAATCACCTTCATCCTGCAGGCTGACGAGGGCATTGACCCTCGGGTTGATGGCGGCGATACGCTCCAGATAAGCACGCATCACTTCCACGCAAGACACGTCCCGCGCATGGATCGCGCGAGACAACTCATGGGCAGTCAGTTGGGTGATATCTGGGGCAGGCTTCAAAAATGAGGTCATGGCTGGCTTATATTGCGGGTGTTTCAAGTTGCCAACTCATTGTGAACCCAACATGACCTTTTTAGCCCTCGACATTGGCAACACCCGTCTCAAATGGGCGGTGTACGAAGCAGCGGCGCCCGGCGCGGGACTGATTGACCAGGGAGCCGAGTTTCTGGAAAACATTGACCGGCTGGCCGACGGGCCCTGGGATCACCTGAAGCCGCCCAGAGGCATGCTGGGCTGTGTGGTGGCCGGCGATGGCGTGAAGCGGCGCGCCCAGGAGCAGATGGAACAGATGGAGAGTTGGGATATCGCGCCCAACTGGGTGGTCGCCAGCGAGTCCGAGGCAGGCTTGACCAATGGGTATGACTACCCCACCCGTCTGGGTGCCGACCGTTGGGTGGCCATGATTGGGGCGCGCCACCGGATGTTGGCACAGGGCGTAGCGCGCCCCATGGTGGTGGTCATGGTGGGTACGGCAGTCACCGTGGAAGCGGTGGACATCAATGGCAGATTTCTGGGCGGGTTGATCCTGCCGGGCCACGGCATCATGCTGCGCGCCCTTGAATCCGGCACGGCCGGGTTGCACGTGCCCACGGGAGAGGTGCGGGAGTTCCCGACCAACACCAGTGACGCGTTGACCAGCGGTGGCACCTACGCGATTGCAGGAGCTGTCGAACGCATGGTTCAGCATGTTCGCAAGCACTGTGCCGCTGAGCCCAAATGCTTCATGACCGGAGGCGCTGGCTGGAAGATGGCACCCAGCATGAGCTTGCCCTTTGAGCTGGTGGACAACCTGATTTTTGACGGTCTGCTGGAAATTGCGCACTGCCGGGCGCTGGCCTCAAAGCGCTGAGCAGCGTTCGGCCACCCCCGGCATCACTACTGATTCAATAGCAAACTATTGATATTCAACGGGGACTTCAAGCCCATTTAACCCGTGAGTGTGGCAGAAAGACCATCCGCCGCCTGAAACATGGACTGACGGGCCTGACTGATGATTTGGCCCTTCCAGAGGTCAGTGTCCGTGTAGAAGGCGTCCATCATTTTTTGCTTGATGGTTTGGCGCAACTCTGGCGCAGCCTCGGGGTGCAGGCGCAACCAGTGGTCGCCGCGCAGGGCCTGCGTCACTTCGCTCCAGGGAACTGTGCCGTATTCCATGGCAATGGCCGTGTACTGGGCTTGGGGGCATTCCTGGTAAAACGCCATCCACATCAATCCCGTGAGAAATGCGGAGGTGGATGAGCCATCGTAAATCGATGTGACGGGTGTCGCGCCGTCGCCGCCCCACCACTGGCGCGCGCGGGCCAAAGCGGCCGGGTCGTCGATGCAGGCAAAAATGCGCTCCCCGATCCCGCTGGGCCCCAGGCCGGTGTGCAGGTCAATCCATGAAGCATGGGTGGCGCGCGTGGCGTGCTGCCGAAGCACCTTGCGCAAAGTCAGGTTGCTCCAGGTGGGCGCTGTGCCCCCAAAAAAACAACCATCGGCAAACTCATGCTGACCGCGAGAAAACGCCGCCTGAAATGCCGTGGCCCCGTGCTTCGCTATATATTGTGCGATGGCCGCGTCATTCTCTGCGTCGGGCGGCCATTGCTCAGGCAATAACAGTGCGCTGATTTCACGATAGTCTTCATTGACCGGCAGCGGTCGGGAAAAGTCCTGAAAATTGCGGTTCAGATCGACATTTTCATGGGTGGTGCGGTGAACGTGTGAAAAACCATACGGGTTCAGTGCATGGATGTACAGCACTGCCACGCCCTGGGCATGGGCCTTGGCGCGCCAGTCTTCATCATTGAGCGCAAACACCTGCACACCGCTGCCACAGTAGCCCTCAACGCCATGGCACGCGCTGGTAACGATCAGCAGTTTGTCGGCATCCGGCGGGCCGTCGCGAACCACGTCCATGGCCAACACCTCGCCGTCTCGACCCGGAAGTGGGTGAACATGGGACTCAATGGGCAGACCCACTCGCGCCGCGGATTCCAGAAACTTGACCCGGGCCTGGGCGTAACTGGGCGAGAACGCCTCGACGACCCCGATCATGGGTGTGACTTGAACCAATCTTCCGCCAGGCGCACCCAAAAGGTGGCACCCAGGGGGATCAGGTCGTCATTGAAATCGTAACTGGGGTTATGCAACATGCAGGGGCCGCCACCATGCCCAATGTCGCGATGGCCACCATCCCCATTGGCGATGAAGCAATAGGCACCCGGCTTGGCCATGAGCATGTAGGCGAAATCTTCGGCACCCATGGTGGGTTCCTGTGCCAGCACATGGTCAGCACCCACGATATCGCCCATCACACGACGGGCAAACTCCGCTTCGGCCACCGAGTTGATGGTCGGCGGGTAGTTGCGCACAAAGCTGAACTCACAGGCCATGTCAAACGCCGCGCTGGTGTGCTGGGCGATATCACGCATGCGTTGCTCGATCAGATCCAGCACCTCGAGTGTGAAGGTGCGCACCGTACCCTGCAACTCGCAGGTGTTGGGAATGACATTGGTGGCTTCTCCCGCATGAATCATGGTGACCGAAATGACACCGGCATCAATGGGCTTCTTGTTGCGGCTGATGATGGTTTGAAAACCTTGCACCATCTGGCAGGCCACGGGCACCGGGTCCAGCGCCACATGGGGCAAGGCAGCGTGGCCACCCTTGCCCCGAATGGTGATCTTGAACTCGTTGCTGGACGCCATGACAGGGCCGGGGCTAACGGCAAACTGGCCGACGCCCATACCGGGCCAGTTGTGCATGCCAAACACAGCATCCATGGGGAACTTGTCAAACAGGCCGTCCTTGATCATTTCGCGGGCACCGCCACCGCCTTCTTCGGCTGGCTGGAAAATCAGGTAAACCGTGCCATCGTAGTTTTTGTTATGGGCAAAATGCTGCGCGGCCGCCAGCAGCATGGCGGTGTGTCCATCGTGGCCACAGGCGTGCATCTTGCCGGCATGTTGGCTGGTATGGGAAAACGTGTTGTGCTCCTGCATGGGCAAGGCGTCCATGTCAGCACGCAAGCCAATCGCACGGCTGGACGTGCCGTTTTTAAGAATGGCCACCACGCCTGTCGTGCCCATTCCGCGATGGATGGGAATGCCCCACTCGGTCAATTTGGCAGCCACCACGTCGGCGGTTCGCACTTCCTTGAAACACAGTTCTGGGTGCGCGTGAATATCACGGCGAATAGCGGAAATGCTGGCCGCCTGGGTGACGATGGAATCGATGATCTTCATGGTGTGTCCTGACAAAAAGTGGGGGTGATCAGGTTCGTACCCGACCGTCGCCCGACAACATCGACATATCTACAAATTTGGAAGCGACGTGAGAAGTCGATGAAAAATTGACCGCAAAACCGCCAAACGACTGATTGTTGATGGACTCCAGGCCGGCAATGAGTCCCTCACGCGTCAATGTTTTGGCCGTTGCCGCCCGGCGCAAGCCTTCGGTGATCACCTTGGCAGCCAGATAGCCTTCCATGCTGGAGAAGTTCACTTGCGCATCACCTCCCGCCTTTTTGACAGCCTCCACGAACTCCCGGGCGATCTGTTTGGAAGCGTTGTAGGGTGAGGGCACCACCTGAGTGACGACGATGCCCGTTCCCTCTTTGCCCAATTCGTCAGCCAGCGCCTGGGTTCCCACAAAAGACACGTTGTAAAAGGTGCCGCCGTACCCGGCTTTGCGGGCAGCTCGGATAAACGCGGCACACGACTTGTAGGCACTGATCTGGACGATGGCATCCGGACGCGCTGCCACCAATGTCTTCACTGCGGCTGCCACATCTACCGAATTGCGCTCCACGGTGCTTTGAGCGACTGGCTTCAGATCCATTGCCGACAGTGCCAGCGTCACACCATCCAGGCCAGCCTTGCCATATGCGTCATTTTGGTAAAACACCGCGATTTTTTTTAGGTCGAGCGTCGTCATTTGTTTGACGATCAATGCGGTCTCATCGTTGTAAGAGGCCCGCAAATGAAACACATATTTGCTGAACGGATCCCGCAAAGCCATGGCGCCCGTGAACGGTGCCACAAAGGGCATTTGAGCTTTGATGGCGAGTGGCAGGGCGGCCAGACTGGTGGGCGTGCCGATGTAGCCAAACAGGGCAAACACCTCATCGTCAATGAGTTTGCGGGTGTTGGTGGCGCACCGGTCCGGCTCATAACCATCGTCAAGCTTGGCAATCTCGATAGTTTTCCCGCCAATTCCACCTTGTGCATTCACCTGATCCAGCCAAACCATGGCCCCGCGATTGAACTGGATTCCCAATTGGGCGGCGGGGCCCGTGAAGGCCGCCGATTGCCCCAGAATGATTCGATTGCCACTTTGGGCCTGGGCGGTATGGAATGCGGCCAGCGAGGTCGCGGTGGCCATGACGGAAAATTGTCGTCGTGTAATCATGATGCATTATCAACAGAAGCTTGCGGAAGCGCAGGCGTAAGAATACCCCGGAGCTGCAACAGCAGAACGCGTTCATGAATCCAGTCCCACAAGATTTGTCGATCACAGGCTCCAGGCGCGTGATCGGCGCTTGCCCGCACGACTGCCCGGACACTTGCTCCATGGTGACCACAGTCGAAAATGGCATCGCCATCAAGGTTCAAGGCAATCCTGACCATGCGCAAACGGGTGGTGCTTTGTGTACCAAAGTGTCCCGGTACAACGAGCGTACTTACCACCCAGAACGCATTCTTTATCCGCTCAAGCGCACGGGGCCCAAGGGTTCAGGCCAATTCACGCGAGTTGGCTGGGAGGAAGCGCTAACCGACATAGCGGCACGTTTGAGTTGCATCGCCAACCGCAATAAAGGCAGTGCAGAAGCGATTCTTCCCTACAGCTATGCCGGCACCATGGGGCTGGTACAGGGCGAAAGCATGGCGTCCAGGTTTTTCAACAAACTTGGCGCTTCGCAACTTGACCGCACCATTTGTGCCTCTGCGGGTGGTGAGGGTCTGGTGCATACCTTGGGTGCCAAAGTGGGTATGCGCGTCGAATATTTTGCCGAATCCAAGTTGATTTTGATTTGGGGAAGCAACTCGATCGGCAGCAATTTGCATTTCTGGCGCTACGTTCAAATTGCAAAACGCAATGGCGCCAAGGTGATTTGCATTGACCCACGACGCACCGAAACAGCCGACAAATGCCATGAACATATCGCCTTGTTGCCAGGCACGGATGCTGCGCTGGCGCTTGGGCTGATGCATGAACTGATCGCGCACGACTGGCTTGACCATGACTACCTGAAACACCATACGCTTGGGTGGGAGTTGCTAAGGGAGCGGGCCCTCGAATGGAACCCTGAACGGGTTGCCACCATCTGTGGAATCACAGCGGAGGAGGTGCGAGCCTTGGCTCGGGATTACGGTGCGTGCTTGCCAGGCGGCGGATCAGCAGCGATTCGAATGAATTATGGATTGCAACGGGTGCGGGGTGGTGGCAATGCCGTGCGTGCCATTGCTTGTTTGCCGGCGCTGATTGGCGCCTGGCGTCATCGCGCTGGGGGTGTGTTGCTTTCGGCATCCGGAAGTTTTCCGGTTGACAAGGTCTCCATGCAGTGCCCGGATCTGCTTAAGGGGCGAACACCACGCACCATCAACATGGTGACGATTGGCGATGATTTGTTGCGGCCAGCTTCAGGCAATTTCGGTCCGGCCATCGAGGCAGTGGTCGTCTACAACAGCAACCCTTTGGCGGTCGCACCTGATTCCGGCAAGGTTGTCGCCGGGTTTTCGCGCGAAGACTTGTTCACGGTTGTTCTTGAGCATTTTCAGACCGACACGGCCGACTATGCCGATTACATACTGCCAGCCACCACACAACTGGAGCACTGGGATGTTCATTTGAGTTACGGGCATACCGATGTCATGCTGAATCGTCCTGCCATCGCGCCCGTGGGGGAATCTAAAACCAACACCCAGATCTTTCGTGAGTTAGCGCACCGCATGGGGTTCACAGAGCCCTGTTTCTCCGAATCAGATGAATCGCTGTGTGAACTGGCATTTGGCAAGGCTGCTGATTTTGACACCCTGCTTCAAACTGGTCATGTCAACCTCGATTTGCCAGAAGCGCCATTTGCTGAGGGAAATTTTCCTACGCCGTCGGGAAAGTGCGAATTCTTTAGCGCTAGGCTTGCAGCGAAAGGATTGGATGGTCTCCCGGTGTACCTGGAAAATTATGAGTCGCCGGCTCACGCCAAGGAGTTCCCTCTGGCGATGATCTCTCCACCCGCCAGGAATTTCCTGAATTCAACGTTTGCAAATGTCATGAGTTTGCGGGACATTGAGGTTGAGCCACTGTTGGAGATCCATGAAGCAGACGCTGCAATTCGCGGAATTTCAACCGGCGCCATCGTTCGTGTTTTCAATAGCCGCGGTGATTACCGTTGCAAGGTGCAAGTGTCGTCGCGTGCCAGACAAGGAGTGGTCATCGGACTCGGCATATGGTGGCGCAAATTGGGGTTGGACGGCAAAAATGTGAACCAACTGACGAGTCAGCGCCTGACTGATTTGGGCCGTGCGCCCACCTTTTATGACTGCTTGGTCGAAGTTGAAAACAGTCAATGACCCATTTTTGCAAACACCAGTACCACGATAACAAGCAATGGCTGATAAAGCAAAAAGCCCACATTAAGTGGGCTTTTTGGCAGCAGTATCTGGACTGCACTTAGATGGTTGCGCGAGTAGGATTTGAACCTACGACCTTTGGGTTATGAGCCCAACGAGCTACCAGGCTGCTCCATCGCGCGGTATTTATATATTATAACTGATTTAAGCCTTGGCTGCTTCAGAAACTTCAGTTTCAACGGCGGCTGGACGATCTACCAATTCGACCAAAGCCATAGGCGCATTGTCACCCACTCGGAAGCCCATTTTGAGAATACGTGTGTAGCCACCGGGGCGGGTCTTAAAGCGAGGACCCAGGTCATTGAACAGCTTGGTCACGCTGTCACGATCGCGCAAACGATCGAAAGCCAAACGGCGATTTGCCAACGTGGCATCTTTGGCCAGAGTGATCATGGGTTCAACGACGCGACGCAGCTCTTTGGCTTTTGGCACTGTCGTTTTGATGACTTCATGCTCAATGAGCGAGTTCATCATGTTGCGAAGCATCGCGAGGCGGTGCTCGCTGGTGCGATTGAGTTTACGTAGTCCGTGACCGTGGCGCATGGTGATTTCCTTTGTTTATTTAACAGACAGCCGTATCAGGTACTGTCCGTGGCGCTGCCCTGAATTCAGAGCGTTTTCGATTATCGCTTCTCGAGGGCTGCGGGAGGCCAGCTCTCCAATTTCATACCCAACGTCAAACCGCGGGAAGCCAAAACTTCCTTGATTTCATTGAGCGACTTACGACCCAAGTTGGGCGTCTTCAACAATTCATTCTCGGTGCGCTGGATCAAATCACCGATGTAATAGATATTTTCTGCTTTCAGGCAGTTGGCCGAGCGAACCGTCAACTCGAGCTCATCAACCGGGCGCAACAGAATCGGGTCAAACTGGGTATTGCCTCGAGGTGCCTGCGGTTCAAAGACACCAGCCAGCTCGCTGCCTTCCAGTTGTGCAAACACGGCCAACTGCTCCACCAAAATTTTGGCCGAAGCGCGCACTGCATCTTCCGCCGTGATGGCGCCATTGGTCTCAATTTCGACCACCAGCTTGTCCAAGTCGGTACGCTGTTCAACACGGGCACTTTCCACGGTGTAGCTCACGCGCTTGACCGGTGAAAACGAGGCGTCCAACACAATACGTCCAATGGATTTCGTGGTCTCGTCAGCGTGGCGACGCATGGTGCCAGGCACATAGCCGCGACCTTTTTCAACCTTGATTTGCATGTCCAGTTTGCCGCCATGCGACAAATTGGCAATAACGTGCTCAGGATTGATTATTTCCACGTCATGAGGCGTCTGAATGTCTGCTGCCGTCACTCGGCCTTCGCCGTCCTTGCGCAAACTCAGTGTCACTTCCTCACGGTTATGCAACTTGAAGACAACGCCTTTGAGGTTCAACAAAATATTAACAACATCTTCTTGCACACCATCGATGGACGAATATTCGTGCAGCACGCCAGCAATCGTGACTTCAGTTGCTGCATATCCAGGCATGGATGACAGCAAAACGCGCCGCAATGCATTACCCAAGGTGTGACCATAGCCACGTTCAAAAGGCTCAAGCGCAACTTTGGCGCGGTTCAAGCCTAATTGCTCAACATTGATAGCTTTGGGTTTCAGCAGATTTGATTGCATGCAAACTTCCTCTCAATACCCCCGGTTCGTTACACCGGTAAGGCTGGTGAAGCACCTGAACTGCACGACTGTGCAGCCCAGGAACGATTTCTATTGAAAACAGAGTTCGGCTGATTAGCGTGAGTACAACTCGACGATCAGCGACTCATTGATGTCGGCCGCAAACTGATCGCGGTCAGGCACTTTCTTGAACACGCCCTCGGCTTTGTCAATACTGACTTCAACCCAGGCAGGCATGCCAACTTGTTGGGCCAACTGCAAGGCTTCAACAACCCGGTTTTGTTTCTTTGACTTGTCGCGCACGGCAATCACGTCACCTGTCTTGACCATGTAAGACGGAATATTCACCGACTGACCATTGACAGTTAGCGCCTTGTGCGAAACGAGTTGACGAGCCTCTGCACGCGTAGAACCAAAACCCATCCGATAGACGACGTTGTCAAGACGCGATTCCAGCAAGAACAACAGGTTTGCACCAGTGTTGCCTTTGCGACGGTCAGCTTCTTCAAAGTATCGGCGGAACTGACGTTCCAAAACGCCATACATGCGCTTCACTTTTTGCTTCTCACGCAATTGCAAACCATAGTCCGAAGTGCGGGCACCAGACGTACGACCGTGCTGGCCTGGCTTGGAGTCGAATTTTGCCTTGTCACCAATCGAGCGACGAGCACTCTTAAGAAACAGGTCAGTGCCTTCACGGCGGGAAAGTTTGGCTTTGGGGCCTAGGTAGCGTGCCACTTGATCTTCCTTTTATGTCATCTGCTGCAGCGGACTGCAGGAGCCATCAGCCGTAGCAGATGGCGGTGGGCTTGTTGAAATTAAATTGGTTGAGTCCACTGATTGCAAGGCAATCAGATGCGACGACGCTTTTGAGGGCGGCAACCGTTATGGGGAACGGGCGTTACATCAGCAATCATGTTGATGCGAATACCCAAAGCTGCAAGCGCGCGAACCGAAGATTCGCGA
>CAVVSV010000056.1:0-63599 GCA_963750805.1 uncultured beta proteobacterium | reverse complement strand
GCAGAGGGGATGGTTAAACGGTATAGGCCGAGCCGTTGACAATCGCAGTCACCGTGCCGTCAGCATTCTTGGTGCAGCCCGTGATGGTCTTGCCTGATATGGCCGCGACGGTCGCGTTCCATGCTGATGCAATATCCTGCAAAGGGTTTTGGATATAGTCCGTTGCGTACCCGACAAAAGATTGCAGCCCTTTTGCCGCCGCTATCACCATGCGCTGCTGCATTGTTTTGGCTTCATTTTCTTCAGGCGACAGCATTCCGGTTTCTGTCATCCACAAAGGCAGGCTTGGGTATCCACCGATTGCCAGTTGCGCCCGGTATTTGTCGATGTAGTTAGAGAAGTACCAAGGCTGGCTTGCCTCATAGAAGTGACATGAGAAAGCATCGCACCAGTCGCCGCCCTTGCCTGTTGCGCCATCGCTTGCTTGCAAAAACCCGCTGACCAGCGCCAAAGCATTTGATGACGATCCAGATACGTTTGCGCTTAGAACTATTGCCGTGGAGTCAACCGCTTTGATGGCTTGGTAGACGGCTTTCGCGTAAGGCCCTAATGCGCTCTGCACATCTGCATAAAAGCCCGTCCCCTCGATCTCATTCCACAATTCCCAAACTACGCCAGTTGCGCCAAATGTGTTTTTGGCACGGTTAACAATATCCGTAACTGCAAGCACGTAATTGGCAATTTCAGTTGCCCCAGTTGGGCACATGTTGGCCTTGCCGCCCTCATGCGCACCACCGATGGCAGAACGAGTAATCATCCAGTCAGCAGGATAGCCGAGGGTGAATATTATTTTCTTGCCCGCATTGGCTGTGAAGAATGCGTCAAAAGACACCCAGTTATAAACCCCCGCCGATGAAGTTATTCGGCTGACGACAGCGTTTGTGACTGTGCCGTTTTTCTGGTCCCAGTTCCTTGCTACATTGGATGTAAACCCATCTGGCTGTGCAGTAGTTAAATTCTGCATCCCTGCGAAATTTGCCGGGACATTTACGGACGAGGATGTCAAAACAATATCCCCGCCCACTATGCCAAAGGGAGCACTTCTACCCGGTAGCCCTCAAGAATCACAAATTCTGCCGTTGAAGTGTTAATGGACGCTGATATTGACAACGTCTGGTCAGTCGATGTGTCAACGGCGGCATAAACAGTGTTTGCATTTCCCGCTCCCAAATCGGTCGGCGTGCCATCACTAAATCCGTATTGAGAATTTGCAGCGCCACGATTGGCAATAGACGACTTCAGTGAAAGTGAAATATTTGTTGTGACGGGGATGTTCTTAAACACCGTGCCGCCAAAAATGATTTGGCAGCGCTTCGTATTTGCAGAAGACTGCATTGCAAAGAATGCTTCAGTCGTAATCCTGCCGTTGATTCCGACGTTATTAACTATGATGTTGGCAAGTCCAACCACTGAACCAAGCGTTGGCGTGTAAGCGCCCGCAACAGTAACGGGCTTCATTGTTGCCGCTGCGTCAGTCCAGACTTGACAGACAGGCGATGCAGCCGACCCAGTAAAGGTTGCGAAATACAGCCCAGCCGTAGTGATGCCGCTTGCAAAAAGATAAACATTTACTACGCCAGCGGGCAAGTAAGGCAGCGCCGTCCCAACCGTTAGCTGGCCGCTAATGTTGGCCCAGGTTCCTGCGGGTAGCAAGATCGTGGGGACTGCGGTTTGCCCTGCCACATTCAGAACGCCCTGAATTCCTGTAACCCTCCCGGTGACGAGATCGATTGATAGACCGGGATTTTCAGCAAGATCAGTCTTGATCAATACCTCGATCGCATCGCCCACACCACCCGAGTTGAGGGCCTGACCGATGATGCGTCCGCTTGTCTTTGGAACGACGGTACTGCCAGCGCCAACTTGTAGCGCCTGCCCTGTCGTGATGGCAGCGCCAGCAAAGGCAGACGCGGTACCTTGCACCGTGACAAGCATGCGACGGCCAGCCTTGACGGATTCGTTGGCAAAGCCGATGGCCACTGCACCAGCTGCAGCGATGTTGCCATCAAAGGTGACTGGCGCATATTGCGGGATGTCCGTCGCGGCAATGAAGCCCTTGGCAAGTATGGAATTAGCGTTTGCTGGCATGGGAGGTTTCCTTCAATCTGGCGCGGTGGGATCTGGCACAACCTGACCGTCTTCACGCTGGCTTTGATCAACTGGCGCGGCGGGTGTGCCTGCCGGTGGGAAGTAGATGCCGTCTGCCTTTTCGGCGTTGATTTCTTTGACGCGCTGTTCGTGCTTGGGCATCCAATCCACGCCGTCGAAGGCGATGCTTTCGGCTTGCTTGGTGCTGATGCCCAGGTCAACGCGTTTTTGAGCGGCGTTGACTTCTTTTTCTGGGTCGATGGAGCCAGGGCCGTCACCGGTCCAGATGGAGGCGCACCAGGCGGCGCGGATGACGTCGTCGTGAAAGAAGCCGGGGCAACTGATGCGGCCTTCAGCGACTTCATCGGCGAGCCAGAGTTCGAAGTGCTGGTTGGCACATGGTTTTGGCCAGCAGGTCGCGCTTGGCTCCGAAAGGCTTTCCAGGCCATCAGCAGGGCGGCGCGGGCGGCACTGTAGCTGCTCTGGAAGTGCATGACGAGCACTTCAAAGGGCATTTCAAGGGCCATGCCGATCTGGCGCACCATGGCCTTCCAGAAGGGGTCAAATGCGGGGTTGGGCCGGCCTGGCGTTGGGGATTCAACTCTTTCGCCGGGCAGCAGGTTGATGGCCTTGCCGCTTTCCATCTCGCCGGACCATTTGCTGGCGTTGTCGATGATGGCACCCTGGGCGTCTTCGTCGTACAAGTTGTCGAAGGCGTTCGGGTTCCATGGTGACGAATGTGGCCATCAGGCCGGAGACGACGGCGGCGTTGAATTCGGCATCGGACCAGCGACCGAGCTGCTTGAGGGGTTCGAGGATGGGCGCAATCCACGGCACGCCCCGCAGTCTGGCCAGGACGCAGGGGTTTGAACATGCAGAGCACGTTGCGCCGTGCCGTGGCGCTGCCGCGCACGGCAACGCGGTCCCACTTGTTGGTGAGCCAGCGTATAGGCTCCGCCCGGATGGTTGCGGGCGACGTGGTAGGCGAGGACTTCGCCGGTGTCGGGAAATATTTCGACCCCGTCGACGATGTGGCGCTTTGTCCTTCAACAGTGAATTCACCGTCGCTTGCTCCGCCGGGTTGCATACGCGGTCGGCCTCAATGAGTTGCAGGGCCAGACTTGGCAGGCCGCCCAGCGCGGGCTATTCGGGGGGTGAGCGCAAAAACATCGCCCGACTCCAGGAAGGAGCGAAAGGCAAGCTCCTGGATGCCGTAGAAGTCGAGCTGGCGGGCAGCATCGCAATCCGTCGAGTCGGCCCAGGCTTTGAATCGGCGCTTGATGTCGTCTTGCCACTCTTCGGCCTGTTCGTCATCAAGGCCAAGGAATTCGGCGTCGATGGCAGGTGTATAGGTCAGGCCGGTGCCGACGACGTGGCTGACGGTGGTATTGAGCGCCCCCAGGGCGACGGGCGCGTTGCGCATTTGGTCGCGCGACGCGGGCGCGCAGCATGGGGAGGTCGCGGATCGTGTCGGCGTTGGGCGACCCACCCATGGGCAGCCAGCGGCTGAGCTGGGCGCGGTCAATGCGCGCACCGGTGTAGCCGCCGGACAAAGCGAGTTGGTTGCGTTGTGCCATGCGCCGCACGGCGAGGCCTGGCAGGGCGTAGGCAATGGCTTTGTCCAGAAGGTTTTGCTGGACCAGCGGGGCGGCGTTTGACTTTGCCATCATCCCGCCACTACGGTGCGGCCACGGCTGCGACCTTGGCTTTGTCGGGTGAGTAACTTGACCTGGTTGTCCCAGAAGGTGACGCCTGCCTGGATGGTTTCGAGCGAGGCGCGCTGCAGTTCACGGTCCGCAATCTTGTAGCGTTGCGCTGAAGTTGCTGCGGTCAGTGCGGCAATGTGTTGGTCAAGTTGCGTTTGTGCTTGTAAAAGGGTTATGCCTGCCATGTATGGCTCCAGTGTTGGAGCCGACTTTCCCAAAAAATGCCCGTGCCAAATAGGGCAAATTGGCACTACTTACCCACCAAAGCGGCCACCGCCTTCCTTCATGACGCGATAGATGGTGCGACGGCTGATGTTGTGCTTTCTGATAATTTCCTCGTTGTCCATGCTTGACAAGCCATCTTTAAAAACTGCCTCCCGCTGCTCTGGCGTGAGGCGCTTGGCACCTTTGGGAATAAAGACACGCTGTCCGCCATGTTTGTCTTTGACTTCCTGTTCGATCTGGCGGGCCAATGCCTGGCTGAAGCCTGGCGACATCTCGATCACTTTTTGCAGGACCAGGGCGACGATGTCTGGCTCAAGGTTTGAGAAGTCGAATTTTTCACGCATCATGGGTTACCTCTTCTCAAGCCTGCCAGAGATATGCGCCCGTTCACAATTTTGGGCGCGGGTGGCGGTGTCGTGGTCTGTGCAGACGTGTGTACGACGACTTGCTGGACACCCGCACTGGCGACAGGTACGTCATCAACAGGAGGCGCTGCAGCCGGTGGTTCTTCAGTTTGCTGAAACAAATCCAGAACCTGTGGGACAAGCCGGTTGCGCAGGCTCTGCCAACTGTGCTCTGTTTTTTTATGCAGCTCCAAAAAGTAGGCGGCTGCCAGGTTGTAGTTCATCAAGTCAAGGGGTTCGTTGGGTTCGCCCTTCTTTTTTTCCCACCAGCTGACTTTGCGTCCGCGTTTGTAGCCGAAGGTCCGGTATTCGGCGGTGAGCCCTTTGAAATAGCTTTCGGGCAAGTCTTTGCTGAAGTGCACAGCACCATGACCAGTGGGGCGATTCCATCGGGCCTGCAGGTAGTCTTTGGCGGTGTCTGGCCCGACAAACCAGAGCTGGGCTCCGTGCTTCTGGGTTTTGCCGCGCCAGTTAATGTCCACCAGGCTGGGCTTGCCGAGCTGAGGATGGGGCGATCAGGGCGGCTGTGCCCTTTGATGGCGAAGACGTTGCGCCGCTTGCGTGCGGCAGGTGAAGTTGTAGACGTCTTGGGTGTTGGAGCCGCCCGAGTCGACAAATGCGGCACTAATGCTGATCATGGCTCCGCTGGCATGCCGGTAGCGGCCCTTGAGGATTTCGTCAGCCCTGTCCCATGTGTCCTGTTCGGCGGGCGAGCCGTGTATGACTTGGTAGTCCACTATCCAGCACTCCATGCCTTCGCCCCAGGCGACGACCTTAAGTTCAAGGCGGTAGGCCTGGGTGTCGATCGCTGCCGTGAGGACAATGCCACCTGCAGGTACAGTGCCGAGCCGGTAGTCTTCAGCCCGGTTCATCAACGCGTCGTAGCGTGTGGATTCCTTGCTGCGTGCCCAGCAGCGGGCCAGGCGCGTGTTGTAGAACACGATCATGGCTTCTTCGCTGCCTTCATCCAATTTGGACTTGGCCATGTTGTACTGGCGCATGAAGCGAGACCCAGGGTATCCAGCCGTATGGAAGGAACAGGCCACTGATGCGTGAAGCTTTCGGTCTCACCATCACCAGGGCGACCATCGGACCACAGGCCGTTGGCAAACATGCGGGTCTTGTCGCCCTCTTCATGCAGGCCACCGCATTCGCAGCAGGGGTACATGGCGCGCTTGCCGTCTTCGCTGAGGATCAGGCGCGATGCGCCATTGGCGTCAAAGAAGTCCAGCGTCTGCGCATGGCCGCAGTGGATGCACTCGGCCAGGGCCTCGCGCTGGGTGCCGCGCTGAACAGGGCTTCGATGACCGACTCACCCTCGATGGTGGGCGAGCTGGGGTAGTAGGTTTTGCGGTTGCGCTCAAACGTGGTCTGGCGTGCCTCGGCCAGTTCGGACGGGTCACCCTCCCCGCCGACGTTCTCTTTTGCGCGGTCGATCTCGTCGAACAGCACGCGGCGCACCGACAGCTCGGACAGGTTGGCCGCAGCGCCGGCCGTGGCCAGGTAGAGCGCACCGCCGATGTATTCCTTGATGTCGTTGTTGTTGTTTGAGTCGCGGCTGTGCGGCTTGGCCACGCGCATCGCGGATCTGCGGGATGGCCGCGATGGTCTTGTCGATGCGCGATGCCGCGCGTTTTTGCAGTTTGCCGGTGGGCACCAGCCAGAGGAAGTTGCTGGGCGACTGGTGGATGCTGGCCATAAACCAGTTCAGGCCAACCTGTGTCTTGAGCATTTGCGAGGCGCCCATCACCACGACACGTTTGCACGGGTGACTATCTGACAACGCCCGCATGACTTCGCGCGCGTGCGGCGTGCGGGCGGTGCGGTAGGGCCCAGCCTCATTGCTGCCGGTGCTCTTGGGGATGACCATGTAGCGGTCGGACCATTCATCCACCATCAAATTGGGATCGGGCTCCATGCCGCGTGCCATCGCATCCAGCACTGCCTGGTAGCCGTCGTGCATGTTGCTCATGATTCTTCCTTCATGGGTGCGCCGATCTTTTCCCGGCAAGCTGCGACCAGCAGTTCCAGGACGATACGGTGCTCACGATCAACCATCTGCTCGCAGCCCTCTGCGGTCTGGATCGATGCGACCTCCGACGCGATACGACGGGCGCAGGCTGTGAGGCGATCGCGGATCTCCCGAGCAATTTCAAAGATGGCCCGGTCGACGTCCTGACGCATCAACATCGTGCCGCGCATCTTGGCTGCGTTCATCTCAGCGATCTGAGCGTCGGCCTCTTCGCGTCGTGAACGAAACTGCATGTAGCCTGGATCGGCAGCTGGAGCAGAACCAGCTGTCGGGCCGCCAGGTGCCGGTGTGCCACTTGCCGTTGGCTTTGTTTCGGGCAGACCATCTGCACCAGGTGGCGCAACTTGCGAGACACGAGCCCGCGTGTTGCGTGCCCACTGAATGTCTGCGACTGTGGGGTCGATCTTCCCGTTGATCAAACTGATGCGGCCCTCGGTCACGGCCTTACGCACCGCCTTTTCATCGCAGCCGCGCAACCGCGCATAGGCTGATTTGGTGATCAGATGGACCGTCATGGCGGACTACCTTGTCACCTTCGGACTACTAACCGGACTTTTCCTAAACCGACTTTCTAGCGCAATCTCGCGATCGTTTCGCCCCGTGTGAGCTGAGGCGCTGGAAGTACCTAAACCGGGGGTGGGGTAGCCATATGGTTTGTGATCGTGGGTCATGGGTCAGCCGCGTTGGTTGAATCGATTGGTGAAAAACCTGGCTTCGTTGTCGAAGATCTGGGGAAACTTGGCGTCAATCAGCTCAAGCACCTTTGAGTTGATGCGCTTCGTGTTGAACATCTGAGCAATATTGATCGTTTGCAGCGCCTTGATGGGCAGACGCTTCTTGCCAGTCCGAATGAACACGGTTCGTCCAGCGTTGCCGATGAACGCACCAGGTATGGTCTTGCGTCCACCTACCTTTTTGATCCGAAAGCTCACACCTTTGGACGTGCGACGGGCTGCAAAGTGGATTAGGTTCAGGCTGCGCTTTCCCCTTTGGGATATCGAAGACAGTGACGCCTGCATCCTGAATTCACCACCTTTGGCACTGGCCCTCGATATCAACAGGGATTGGTTGACAAGGGCAGCAGATATGACGAACTCTGCGCGGATCTCCCTGCTCATACCGGTTTTGGCTTGAGCCACAGTCTTGTTCAATGCACTTGCCAGAGCTTGCTTTCCCACCTCGTCTTGCAACTGGCTGAGCTTGCGCTGCACTTCAGGGAAGTTAGTTTTGATGCTCCATTCAATTCGTGCCATGCTGACTCCCTTCTGTCAAGACCAGGTCAACTACGCCCTTGGGGTCAATCAGGCCCGCAACAAACTTCGACCCAGTCAACAGGCTCATGCTCACGTCTATTGCCCCCTGCACCGTCCAATCGAATGGCGTGCCCAGGAAATGGCCCGCCTCAATGGCGTAGAACTTGTTGCGCTCCCCTTGCAGCGAGGCCTTGATGCAAGCGTTCACATGTTTGGTGCCGAAGCGCTTACGCCAATCTGTAACTTGCGCCGCCGTCAACGGCATCACATTGCGCATATCGGGTGTCGCTTCCTGCTGGCTGGTGGGTTGATTCATCGCTGTACTCCAAAAATATCGAAGTGGTGGACCGGGTATGGACGTGGGGTGGACGTCGCAAACCCGCATGGATACTCAATCCGTCCACCGGTCCAACCCGACCACATGTGTGTGGGTAAGCTGCGCCCGTGCGTACGCGCGCAGACACGCGCCCACCCGTGTCTGCGTGTGTACGCACATGTGAGGCCGAAAATGCCTTTTAGGGTGGACGGGTGGACGGATGCCAAAAACCCGTTTAAATACAATAACTTGCGACGTCCACCCCCCGTCCACCCTCGGAGGGGGGTGGACGGATGGACCAAGCGGAAGGCGGTGGCGACAGGACCGATTGAACGGGGCGTGACCAACCAGCATGGCATCCGCTTTGACGACGACGCGTCAACGCAAGTCTTGCACTGGGTTTTCAGTTTACAGCGGGAGGTCATCATCCTCACTCACTGAAGGCCGAACGGGGGCCGATTTCGGGGCCACGGGCGCGTTGTTAGGCGCTGCCGGTGGGGGTGGCGGGGGACGGCGCACAAAGCCGCGGCGGCGCTTGCCTGCAGTCTCGCGATGCCGCTCAAAGTTCAGCGACTTCATGGCATTGCCAATGCGGGCATCCATATTGCCAGCGCCATCGATCCGGTCTGCCTTGATCAGCAGCGCCTTCTCATAGATCTCCACCGTGGTGAAGAAGTCGCGCTTGGCATTTGGCAGCGCCATCGGGTCGTCATGCTTCTCCAGGGAATCCCGGTTGACATACGCATCGATCATGTCCTCCCAGGTGTCCGTGCGTTTGAACGGCTCCTGCTCCGGGAACACCAGCTCGCGTTCCTCTTCGCGCGATGGCCAGAACCGTTCACCCGCCTCAAGCCGATGCAAAGCCTCAGCGAAAAGTTGCAGGCGCTGTTCGGCCAACACCTCTTCGTTCACCACCTGCACTTCAAGCGGCCAAAAACGCCGGTCACCCGTGGCGTCCTTCAGGAATGTGTCCGCGTTGGTGGTCCCCACGTTCACCGAGTGCCGCTTTGCCCGGATGAGCTGCGAGCCATACGGCGGGCGAAACATGTCCTCCTGCGCTGATAAAAACTGCTTGATCTGCGTGGTCTCTGACTTGTTGAGCGATTCCAACTCAGCGGACTCAGCGATCCACACCAGCTGCATCGCCATCAACGAATCCTTGTCACCCATGCGGATCGCGTTGTCGGTGAAGAAGGGGTAAGCCAGCGCCCGGAATGCGGTCGATTTCTTCAGGCCTTGCTCGCCCTTGATGATCAGCATGTAGTCAAACTTGCAGCCCGGCTGCAGGGCACGCTTGACCAGACCCATGATGAAGCACTTGCCAATCAGCCTGGTGTAGGGCCGTTCCGCCACCTCATACACATCGGTCAACCAGTGTTCCAGTCGCTCAGTGCCGTCCCACTTTTCAGCATGGATCAAATCCAGCACCGGGTTGTATTTGGCTGACCGTGCTGCCATCAACACGCCATTGCGTAACGTGGTGGTGGCCTTGATGCCCAGGCGGTAATTGCGCAGCAGGTATTCACCCAGCATCAAGTCATCTTCCTCGTTCCACTCCCCGGCTGGATGGCCCCAGGGCGTGGTGCGACTGCGCTCCAACAGGTGCGTGAAATCGTTCTGCTTGACCAACTCCTTCAGGTTCGGGTCAAGCTGCAGGCAATACATCACGTTTTCGCGGCAGTCCAAAGGGCGGCCCCGATGTTTGACCAGGTGCAAGAACACATCCGGGTCGTCACCATCCCCACCAGGTGGCCCGCCACTCTCGCCGCCTCCCCCATCACCATCACCAGAACCACCCGCAATCTCACCTCCCCCAGCGGGAGCGGAATCGTTCGCGCGATTTGGTTTTTGCTGGCGCTGGCTGGGTGGCGTTAGATCGATGCCGATGCGTTGGGCCAGCCAATGAAGCGCCTCTTTGGGTTTGGCCGTGGGCAACCATTCCATCACCAGGTCAATCGGCGTGCGCCGCCCATCCTTGGGGTCGCCCGTGCCTTCCAGCCCAAAGTCCACGATGCCCGTGGGCTGCATGGACAGGTCTTCCTGGTTGCTTCGGCCCAGGCTCTTGCTGGTGCAGCGGTACCCGTCTTTGTAGGGCGTGGCCTGCGAGAACAATGATGGCACCCAGGCGTGCAATGCAGCCATGGCCGTTGCATTAACCTTCTTGAAGTCATCGTCACCCGAGGCCTCATACTTCCCAGCGGGGGCAGGTGCTGCAGGTGGCGGGGCAGCCGCCTTACGGTCTGCCTTGGCTTTGTCTTTGGCCGCGTCAATCGTGACGTGCAAGCGCTTGAGTACACCTTCGTCAATAGGCAGCACATCGGCGGGAGTATCGGGGTAGCGGTTGGCCGTGAACGTGAAGAACTGGCGTTCACAAAAGACTTCCAACCCAATGTCATTGCATTTGTTGGTCTCAGTCTTGCCCTGCACGATGATGTGCACGCCCTTGCCACTGGGTGAGTATTCGGTGAAGCTGTTGCAGCTCTTGATAATGTTGGCGCACCGCTCCGTGATCACGCCCGTGGCCAGGTCGATGGCACCGTCAATGTCGATGCCGATTAACCCATCATCTGGCAAGAAGGCAAAACCAATGCCGCTGAAGCCACCCCGTTCAAATGCCCGCCGCACCACGGCCAGGGTCGCCAGGCGCTGCCGATCGCGGTCATCGCCCTGCCCACCCGTGCGGCGTCCACCCATCACGTAATACGGAATCTTGCCCGGCTTGGCCTGCCCTTCTTTGGCTTCAAGCTTCCACAGCAGCCACTGCTGGCGGTTTGCCAATTCAGCGGGGATGCTGTTCCAAACCGGTGGCGCAACCACCGGCAGTTGTGTTTCGCTCATTGTGGGCGACTACCTGGCTACACCTGCTGACCTCATGCTGACTTCCTTTGCGCCACAAACTCCTCCAACACCGTCAACTCAGACCGGCGTGCGATCCACTGGCTGATGAAGCGGTTACCGCACGCGCACTCAAATTCAGCAATATGGCGGGCGGGCAAATCGCGCTTGGCGTCATCCGCACTCAGGTAGTCCGTGATGTGCGAGGCATAACACCCCACCTCCTCGGCCAGCTGGCGCTTGGTCATGTTGGGTCGTTTGCGGCGCTCCCAGCAGGCCCGCACGGCATCGCGGTACGTGGCAGCTGCTGCAACCATGGCCACATCAACCATGACGGGGGCCTCGTAGTACGTCAGCATGGGCAAGGCCAGCTGGCGCGGGTGGTGAGGTGCTGTCATAGAGGCCTCCATAGGGAAATATCATCGAATTACACGTTGGCGCATACGTTGGCAAAGGGGCAAAATTTTTTTCATGTGCCTGACCACCATTGCCAAAAAAACCCACCCGGCCACCCTCGGGCCTTTCGAGCCCAACAGGGAGACAACTCATTCGAGAGTGACCAGCGCTCGACACGCCAGGGGGGTGGTAAATGGCAAAACCCATAACCTAGACAGGCGATGCGGGCCGAGAGTTATCGGCGGGCACTTGGGCCAGTTCAGGCCAGATATCAGCCCAATCCCCAGGCCGCAGGTCTTTGCGGGTGACAGCGCCGTTGGTCGCGCGTTCGATGGGGACACACTGCTCGATAGGCACCCCGCGCATCTTCCAGTTGCCGATCGCGGCAACGGACACGCCCAGGCGGTCAGCCAACACCGGGCGACCATCCATCAATCGGGAAGCGACATCCACCGGGTGCTCAGTGGGCGGGGGTTTTATGTTGTCCATGCCGCACTCTAACACGTTTCGTGTTTATAAATCAACACCACGTGTTGACACATCGCGTGTTGAATACGTCAACATGAAAACAATCGGCGAAAGAATTAGGCAGGCACGCGAGTGGCACTCTTGGAGTGGTGACCAGTTAGCTAAAAAAGTGGGCTACAAACGGCAGTCAGCTATCGGCAACCTGGAAAACAGAGCAGGCGGCAACGGTGGCAACAAGCTCACGGCGATAGCGGCAGCACTTAACGTACCGGTGAGTTGGCTGCTCAGCGGCCCAGACACAGACAATATTCCGTTCCTACCGCCAAAACAGCAACCCGAAAACCCCAACGTGCTGTCATTTCTTGCAAGAGAATCGACGCCCGAGGCGCTTTATGACGAGGACACTCAGAACGCGATTCGCATTTTTCAGGACATGCCACAGCCAGATCGCCGTGGGGCAGTGTCGGTTTTAAGGATGTACGTCGACAATCTCAATGCCCGCCCAAATCAGGCCGCGCCCGCAACCAATGGCACGACAGCTTGACCTGTTCAGTGCAAAAGTTTTCTGCTTCCATTCTTACAAAAGCAGTCGGGCATAGTCGTTGGAAGATACTGTGTTTTTTACAAGGCGCAATTCATGGACTGGTTGATGATCATCTTCGCCTGGTTTGTTTTTTCAATTGTTGCGGCAGTCATAGCCAACGCGCGAGGCAGGGCAGGCACAGGGTATTTTCTTCTGTCAATGCTGCTAACGCCATTGGTTGGCATCATCCTTGCCGCTGCGTTACCCAACCTTAACGTCGCCAAAGATCCAGATGCTCCTAACGCAAACACTCACGTGCGCTGCCCCGACTGCCGCGAGCTGGTGCGCTTTGATGCCATCAAGTGCAAACACTGTGGAGCGACACTTACGCCCAACCCGATAGCGCTGAGCCCAATCTCGGCTAAATCGGTGCCTATTGAAGAAGCTGCGCAAGACCTTATTGGCCTTGCCAAAGCTGTGGGCGTCATCGTCGGGGTATTTGTTTTGAGTAGGTTCGCTTACGTCATATGGACAAGGTTAGGTTGATGAAAATACTTGTACTTTCTGCCCTCTTATGCAGTGCGCTTGCTGCACACGCTCTGCCCCGCGATGCTGTGCAGAACAAACATTTCCGCCAAGCCAACCCAT
This sequence comes from uncultured beta proteobacterium, assembly GCA_963750805.1. GTDB lineage: Bacteria > Pseudomonadota > Gammaproteobacteria > Burkholderiales > Burkholderiaceae_C > JANYCG01. The sequence goes on along the minus strand of CAVVSV010000056.1, from coordinate 50,705 downwards.
GACCTGCTACAGGCCGCATTAAAGGCCCGTGCAAAGGCAAGCAATGCACCACTCAACACCACCAGGCCGCGCGCATATTCCCCCGCATCCAGTGCCACAACCTCGCCAGCCTGTGCAGCCACCCGCACAAAAGTAGCATAATTTCAGCATGGACAAAGCCACTCTTCTTCATGAAATCCGCTACGCAGAACGGCTCTGCCAACGCACTGCGCGCCTGTATCGCCACCTAAGTGCGGCGGCCACGTTTGTCACAGTGCTGGGCGGCAGCGGCGTGGTGGCAGCCGTTGCAACCACTTTGCCTGCCTGGGTGCCCGTTACCGGCGCATTGCTGTTGGCCAGTGCAGGAGCACTCAAGCTGGCCATTCGCCCCGAAGACAAAGCCGCCGTGGCTGATGCCGATGGCAAGCGTTATGCACAACTTCGCAGTGCTGCCCACCCCATGACTGATGCCGAGCTGCAAATAGCACTAAACAAAGTGCGCGAGGGAGATACCGCAGAGGTAGAGTCATTGCGCGAAGTGGCTTACAACGACATGGTGCTTGAAATGGGGCGAGGTGATGCCGTGGTGCCCTTGCGGCCACATCAGAAGCTATTGCGAGCCATTGCTTAAAGACAATCAGGCTCACTTCAACCGCCCGATGAGGCGGTTTTTTTTTCGTCTTGTATCTTGATTTCCTTGTATCCCACGACATACGGGTAAGGAATTATCTCGAATAAACACAATACGTGTTGACAATAATTAACACATAACGTGATAATTCACCCAACCCACCCATTTCGCAGGTGGTTTGGAGTGAAAAGTGCAGACAGTCAAAACCCCCGGTTTCCTCTCGCGGCTGGTGTGCCGCTACCCCACAGGCTTCGCATGGCCAGCGACTGACGACCGCATCGGGCGCTATGTCATGTGCCCCAACAAATCCGAAGAGCCTATGGGCCTGGGCGTGGTGGACGACTTTGGCAACCTGGTTGCAGTACCCAGCCGCCCTGTAGGCGTCTGCACCGTGGTGCCAGAGACCGGGGTGTGGCAGTAATGACCCCCTACATGCTCGAAGCCTGGTACATCCGACTGGGCCAGCCCGCATGGTTCTGGCCCGCTGTCATGGTGGCGCTGCTGGCCCTGATGTGCCTGGGCGGCAACAACGAAGGCGGTGCGCTGTGAGCCGCCACGACCCCTACGACGATGCCTATGGCGAGTCGCCCTACGAATTCACCCCGCTGGACCACATCTACTTTTGGGCCGGTGTGCTGGCCGTTATCGCCTGGGTGATTGCGCTGGGCATTGGCGCAGGCTACCTGTGGACCAAGCACGGCCCAGCGATCAGCAATGCCGTGCGCACCACCTTCGCCTGGCTGGCCGGAGTGCTGTAACCATGCACACGTCTGTACTGCCCCCCCTGCTGGAATACAGCGGCACGCTGATTCGCGCCGCCGAAGCCCGCACCCGCATGCTCGACGGCCACGACACCGCTGTGCCAGTGGTCTGCATGGACATCGAGCTGGACAACTCCCTGCGCCACCCCATGCACGTCGAGAAGCCATTCCCGATCGACCACTACACCCAGGCACAGGCCGAAGCCCGCAGCCTCAAAAAAGGCATGCACATCACGGTCTACGCGCCGGTCATGGGCCTGCAGCTGGTGGCCCGCAACGTCTCCCGCATCGCCGTTATTGCCGATGCACCCGCCCCCTCAACCGATTTATTTCAGGAGCCATCCACGTGAACTTTCAACTTAACCCCACTGCGCTGGTCAAGGCCAGCCAAGTCCTCAAAGCCCAATGCCACGGCGCATCCAGCGCGGCAGGTTGGTGGCGTGACCCCAAAAGCGGCGAGCCCACACAAGCCAACCCGATGTGCTTCTCGCAGAAGCTGATGCTGACCGTGAGCGAGCTGTCCGAAGCCATGGAAGGCGACCGAAAAGGCCTGATGGACGACAAACTGCCCCACCGTCCCATGCGCGAGGTGGAGCTGGCTGACGCGGTGATCCGCATCTTTGATCTGGCCGGTGCCTATGACCTGGACATTGCCGGTGCCATCGCGGAAAAAATGGAGTTCAACCAGGTGCGCCCCGATCACAAGATCGCTGCTCGCACGGCTGACGGCGGCAAGGCGTATTGAGCCATGCCCACCGTCACGCTCACCCTCACCGACACGCCTACTGGTGGTGTCGCTATTCACACCGAATTCAAGCCCGCCATCGGTGCCCCCTGCAGCCCAGCCCAGGCGGCGGCGCTGGACATTATCAGCCGCACCAAACGCGACTGGGGCGTTAAGGCCCCGGTGCTGGCTGTGGTTGACATTGATGCCGTGCACCGCAGCCGCGACAAGGTGGTTGCCGAACTCAAAGCGCTACCACCCATGCAGGAGCGGGGTCGATGAGCCAGACACGCTTGTCCAGCCTGATCGAGGCCGTGATCAATAACGCCATCGATTTTGTGATCAGCCTGGCGCTCACGGCCATCGTGCTACCTGCTTACGGTCACCACGTCAGCCTTTCTCAAAACATCCAGATCACGGGCATTTTTACCCTGGCCAGCATTGTGCGCAGCTATGCCCTGCGCCGCTGGTTCAACGCCCGCATTCACCGCGCCGCCCTTCAGCTCACCCGGAAATCATGACCATGTCCACTGCAATCCAAACCCTTTCATTCGCCACCCTGCCCACCTTGGGCGCAGATCTGGAGGGCGGTACCTTTGCCGGTATCACCACCAGGAAAGACGGCACCCACTGCGCCGTGATCCTGCTCCCAGAAAAGGCCCGAGACCTCACCTGGAAGAAGGCCGTGGCCTGGGCTACCAAACAGGGTGGCGAGCTGCCCACACGCCCCGTAGCGGCCCTGTTGTTCGCCAACGTCAAAGACAAGCTCACGCCCGCCTGGCACTGGACCAGCGATGAGTATGACGCTTCCTACGCCTGGAGTTGCGGCTTCAACAGCGGCCAGGGCTTCAACCTCAAGAGCTACGAAGGTGGTGCTGTTGCCGTCCGCTTGATTCCCCTCACCACTTAATCCTTCAATCCTTTTTTCCCCTGGAGCCAACCATGTCAGAAGTCACCCTGGAAGCCATCGCGGCCAAACAAGCCGAGCTGGCCGCAATGATTCAAAAGCTGCAGCAACCCGCTGCACAAGTCACCTACATCGAAATCGAGGAAACGACCGTCGCGCTGCAGGCGGGCGAACGCTATGCCGGTGCAGTGCTGGACGACAACGGTGAAACCGTTTGTCACCTGGTGCTGATGGCCCAGCGCCCCGACAAGAAATTGAATTGGCAAGCAGCCACCGACTGGGCCGAGAGTTTGGGCGGCACCCTGCCCACCCGCCAGGAGCAGGCGCTGCTGTTTGCCAACTGCAAACCCCACCTCAAGCCCGACTGGCACTGGTCCAGCGAGACCCATGAAGACGACGCTTCCTACGCCTGGATTTGCTACTTCGGCAACGGCAACCAGATCAACGACCGCAAGAGCTACGAAGGCTGGTGCTGTTGCCGTCCGCAGAGTCTGATTCCTTCAATCCTTTAGTCCTTTAAAACGATCCACCGCCATGGCTCTGCATACCGATTTGCCAATCTACCGCACCGGCGTGCGCCTGCTTGACCTTGCCATCAGGGCACAGGTGCAAATGCCGCGCACCGTCAAACGTGCGCTCGGTGAAAAAATCACCCAGCACTGCGTCGAAATGCTGGACCTGATGGCCCTGGCCAATGCCACCCAGCGTGATGTGCGCGCCGGGCACATCGACCAGCTGCTGACCCGTCAGCGCGCCATCACGGTGCTGCTGCGCGTCAGCCACGATGCCAGGTACATCTCGCCCAAGCTGTGGGCGGATTCCATCGAGCTGCTGGGCAGCATCGGCAAGCAGGCCGGCGGTTGGCTCAAGACAGTCGAACAGGGCGCCTGCTGTATGACGGTCAAGGCCCTCATACCCGTGCGCACAGTGAATCTGGTCGCGCCGCTGGCCCACAAGGCCACCGACATGCACACCACGGAGACCGCTGCCAGCCGTGCAGGCCCGGTCCGGTGCAGCTTCCCCGCTGATCGGCTCCGGCCTTCGGACAGGCGGCCTTAATAGCGCGATGGGTACGCTTCCTACGCCTGGAATTGCAACTTCAACAACGGCAACCAGAACAACAACCACAAGAGCTACGAAGGCTCGTGCTGTTGCCGTCCGCAGATCCATACCTGTTCTACCAGCTGGTGCAGGCCTACCTCGACTGCCGCCGCACCAAGCGCAACAGCGCCAGTGCGCTGGCCTTCGAGGCCCAGGCCGAGCACAACCTCTACCAACTCCACGACGAGCTGGCCGTCGGGCACCTACCAGCCCGGCGGCTCCATCTGCTTTGTCATCACCCACCCCAAGCCGCGCGAGGTATGGGCCGCACGGTTTCGCGATCGCATCGTGCACCACCTGCTCTACAACCACATCGCGCCGCGCTTCCATGCCCGCTTCGTGGCCGACAGCTGCGCCTGCATCCCGGGCCGCGGCACGCTGTACGCCGCCAAGCGGCTGGAGCACCAGGTGCGCAGCCTCACCGCACAACTGGAGCCGGCCAGCCCACTACCTGAAGTGCGACCTGGCCAACTTCTTTGTCGTCAATCGACAAGGCAGTGCTGCTGCGAGCAGCTGCAGCGCCAGATCACATGAACCCTGGTGGATGGCGCTGGCCGATGTGATCCTGATGCACGACCCACGCGCCCGATGTGGAGGTGCGTGGCACCCGTGCCGAGCTGGCCCTGGTGCCCCCGCACAAGAGCCTGTTCAACGCCCCTGCAGGCTACGGCCTGCCCATCGGCAACCTGAGCAGCCAGTTCTTCGCCAACGTGTTGCTGGACGATCTGGACCAGTTCGCCAAGCATCGCCTGCGTGCGCCCCACTACGTGCGCTACGTGGACGACTTCATTCTGTTGCACACCAGCGCCCAGTGGCTCAACCAGGCCCGCCAGCAGATCGAGGGCCAGCTGGCGGGCCTGCACCTGCAGCTCAACCCACGCAAGACCATCCTGCAACCCGTGGCACGCGGCATCGACTTTGTGGGCCACCTGGTCAAGCCATGGCACCGCATCACACGGCGCAGGACGGTGCACGTCGCCCTGGACCGCCTGCAGGACATGCCCGCTGCTGACCTGCACCAGTCCGCCAACAGCTACTTCGGCCTGTTTCGTCAGGCCAGCCACAGCCACCACGACCGCACCCGCATTGCCAAGCTGATGCTGCAGCGCGGCCATTCGATCAAGACCGACATGACCAAGATTTACCGCAAGAAAGGCTAACCCGGAATGACCACCGAATTTGCAAACATCTCGCTGGCGCTCATTGCGCCCAGTTTGACCAACCCCCGCAAGAACTTCAACCCGACCAAGCTGGCCGAGCTGGCTGAAGACATCAAGCGCCGTGGCATTGACACGCCAATTACAGTGCGCCCCCTGCCAGGCAGCCGCCTGGCTGACACCGACCGCACCGTGCAATACGAGCTGGTATGCGGTGAGCGCCGCCTGCGTGCCAGCGAGATTGCCGGTGCGGCCACCATACCCGCCATGGTTCGCGCCCTCACCGACACCCAGGCGCTGGAGATCCAGCTGGTTGAAAACCTGCAGCGTGACGATCTGACCGAGCTGGAGGAGGCCGAGGGCTATGAAACCCTGATGAACCATGCCGACATCACAGCCGATCAAGTAGGCGCGCGAATCAACAAAAGCCGCAGCTACGTGTACGGTCGCCTCAAGCTGCTGGACCTGTGCAGCGAGGCCCGTGTCAGTCTGCGGGACGGCACCATTGACGCCAGCCGCTCCCTGCTGGTGGCCCGCATCCCCGACCACAAGCTGCAAATCAAGGCCATGAAGGAGATTGTGGCGGGCCTGGGCTACAGCGCACCCCGCGAGCCGATGACGCACCGCCAAGCGCTGGAGCACGTGCAGCGCAATTACATGCTCAAGCTGGGTGAGGCCAGCTTCAAGATCACCAGCGTAGACCTGGTGCCCAACGTGGGCAGCTGCAAAACCTGCACCAAGCGCACCGGGCACGATCCCGACCTGTTTAGCGATGTGAAGGGTGCAGACATTTGCACCGATCCCCCGTGCTTTCACAAAAAGGAAGAAGCCCACGCCGCCGCCCAGGTGAAGGAGGCCAAGGCCAAGGGCCAAACTGTGATCGCGGGCAAAGAAGCCCAGGAGCTGCGTGCCCAAAACAGCTACCGCGACAAGTTTGTCGGCTACCGTTGCCTGGACAGCGCCGACGACAGCCCGACCGACCAGCCGCTGCGCAAACTCATTGGCCCATTGATGAAGGCTGAGGGCATCAAACCTGTGCTGATCGAGGGCCACCGCAACAAGGGCGAGCTGGTGGAGTGCCTGCCCAATGAAGTGGTGCTCAAGCTGCTCAAAACTGCCGAGCAGCAGGCCAAGATGGAGAGCGATGGCAAAGCAGACAAAGCCGCCACCAAGGAAATGCAGCAGTTGGTCAACGACAAAAAAGCCAAGGCCGAGGCCAAAGCCAAGGCGCAGTTTGAGCGCGAGTGGCGTGACAACCTGGTGCATGACACCTGGTGCACGATGCGCGACGATGCCGACATCAAGGCCTTCACCACCGATGTGCACCGCTACCTTGCAGTGCGTGCGGCCAACAGTCTCAACACCGACCATGCCGCCGCCATCTGCAAGCTGCTGGATCTGGGCAAGGTGTCACCCATCAGTGCGGTGGCTGATTTTGCCAAAGAGACTGAAACCCCCGACATGCTGCACCTGTTGATCATCATGCAGGAAGCCAGCGGCACCGAAATGCACACCTACGGCGGGCGCATCCCCAACGAAGGCCTGCTGCTGGTGGCGGGCAACGTGTTCGGCACCCAGATTGATGAAGTCATCAAGGAAATCAAGGCCGAAGTGAAGGCCAAAATTTGGCCCAAAGTTAGCAAAAAACCACTTCCCGCCAAGGCTCCCGCTGCGCGGCCTGAAGGGGGGGCGGGGGAAGCAAAAGACAAGGCGGTGCCTACGCTCAAAAAACCAAACGCCCGCGCGGCGAAGTTGTCGCCCGAGGAAGCCACACAAGGCATCGCTAACGCGCTGCAGGGCATGGAAGGGGCACCTTCCGCTGACGCGGTGGCGTTGCCCGCTGAGCCAGCGGGGGAGGTTGACGAAGGGCAGTACAACACTGCGGTTCAGCTCGTGTTGGTTCAGCGGGATCAGGCGGCGTGTGTCTCCCGCTTGGGGATCATGCTTGGCATCAAACCAGCTATGGCAAAACTGATCCTGGCGCGCATGGAGTCTGAAGGGGTCGTGGGCGCTATGCCACCAGGTGGCCATAACCACCCCGTATTGCAGCCATCGCCGATCCCACGCACCGTGCTCTCTGGCCGAATCAAGGTGCTGATGGGTAAATACAAAGGCAAGCAGGGCACCATCGTTCAAGACCAGGGTGACGACTGCTACAGCGTCAAGATCGACCGGGTCAGTGTGGCCAGCAGCTTCATGGCTGACCAGATCGAGGCGGTGGCATCATGAGCAGCGGCCACAAACCCCGGCGCATCAAATACTGGCCAACGGCAAACACTATGGCCATCGCCCTGGGGCAAGTCGTCAAGCCACCACAAAGAGACGTCGACGAGATTTTGCAAGCCCTGCACACCGCGCACACGGCAATGCGCCAGGGCGTGGCCACCGAGCTGCAATGGTCCATCATGTCGGGCAGCCTGGAGGTGGCCCAAAGCATCCACCACGTGGGCGTGGTGCGCGACATATCAGGCCATCTGGGCACCGCGCACGACGCGCTGCAGGCCATCTACAACCGCGCCATGATCACTGGCCACTGGAAGGCCCCCGCGCTCTGGTTCGTTGAAATGGAGGCGCTCGACGTTTTCGTGCAGTTGCACGCCTACCAGGCCCGCGAACTCAGCCGCGGCGAGTTCCTGCGCGCCATCGACATGGCCGAGACCGCGATCAAACGACAAGGCCACAAGCCCACAATCTCGCGCGGTGTACCGGCGCAGTTTCAGGGAGCGCACGCAGCATGAACATCAGTGCAACAACCAAAGAAGAAATTCGCTCGACCGCAGGTAACGCGGGCGATGCCAGCGGGAACGCTGACCGCGCTCGATGGGCGGCTGACCACGACGATAAGGAGGTCGCAAAGCAATCACTGGAGTGGTGCCTAGAGCAGGCGAATCTCACCGTTTTTTACGCTCGCCGTGCTCTGCAAATGTTGAACCAGGAAAGCCCGCTCGGGCTGGACTATTTTCCGGGGCACGCGCCGTGAGCCAACTCAGCCAGAAGCGCAAGCGATGGGAGTATCAATCCCAAGCGCCCCGCTGCGAGATCTGCCACAACTACCGCAGGCCCGGCCTGTTCTTACGGGATAGCCTGCCCGTCAAATCACCACCCATGTGCAAGTCGGGTGAATTCATTGTGACCGCCCACGCGATCTGCAAGCATTTTCAAGTGAAGCCAAAACCATGAACACCATCAAAATTAACGTCAAGGTAGTCGAGCGCACGGGTCTGGCCATGCTTGTCACCGATGGCCACAAAGAAGCTTGGGTGCCGCTCAGCCAGATCGAAGAGGTGATCGAGGAGCCAGGCCTGTTCGGTACCGAGGTCACCGCCATCGTGGTGCCCGAATGGCTGGCTGCCGACAAGGGCCTCAGGCAGCACCAGGCTGATGACGACACGCTCAGCTTGTTTGGGGGTGCAATATGAGCGCCAATACCAAAATCGAGTGGGCAGACCACACATTCAACCCGTGGGAAGGCTGCCAGAAGGTTGGCCCAGGTTGTGACCACTGCTACGCAGAGGCGCGCAATGCTCGGTTTGCGGGTGGTGCGACCATCAACTGGGGGCCGGGCGCACCACGTCGTCGGACCAGTGAGAGCAACTGGCAGCAGCCGCGCAAGTGGAACCGTGAGGCCGAGCGCCTGGGCATCCGGTACCGGGTCTTTTGCGCCAGCCTTGCTGACGTGTTTGACAACGCGATTGATCAGATGTGGCGCAATGATCTTTTCACCTTGATCAGCGATACGCCACACCTTGACTGGTTGTTGCTTACTAAAAGAATCGGGAACGTGAGAGCGATGTTGCCGGTCTGGTATGAAGACCCGCAAGCATGGGAGTTCGGGCAAGGTATTGCGCACCCCAATGTGTGGCTGGGTGCCACCATCGTCAGCCAGGAAGAGGCCGACCGCGACATTCCGAAGCTGCTGGCAATCCCTTCGGCCAAACGGTTTCTATCGATGGAGCCACTTTTGGCGCCGGTGGATCTGACCAAGTTGCACAACCCTGGCCCCCTGCACCAGTCCGGCGCTTTCATTAACGCTTTGCGTGGAGGCACTTGGGGTGAGGTTCGAAGCACTGGGGAGCGCCTTCGCATCACGCATGGGCCGATTTGGCCAATTGACTGGGTCATCGTCGGCGGCGAGTCCGGCCCCAACGCCCGCCCTATGCACCCCGACTGGGCACGCAGCCTGCGGGATCAGTGCCAGGCAGTGGGTGTGCCGTTTCTGTTCAAGCAGTGGGGCGAGTGGCTGCCATGGGCTCACTTTGGCGATGCTGATGTTGACGATCCACCAGAGCAGACCCGATTCAAGACCATGGAATTTGTTGATTCCACGTGGGTCTATGTTGGCTACCCGGACACCTGGGCCACGATGGATGGCGAAATTGACGACATGCAATGTGTTGGCCGCGTCGGCAAGAAAGCCGCTGGCCGCCTGCTCGATGGCCGCACGTGGGACGAGGTGCCATCATGACCGATAAACGCGGCCTCAACTACCAGGAAGCCATGGCCTACGTGGGCGTCAAACGCCGCACGTTTGACGACGTGTGGCGGCCCCAGCTCGTGGCCATGCGCCAAGGGTCTTGCGTGGTTTTTGACCGACAGGATCTGGACCGCCTCTTCGAGCAATTCAAGCTGGAGGCTGCTGGCCAGCCTGTCGCGGCGAACGATTCCCAAGGCCAGGAGCACAATGGCCAGCGGAACGGACGGCCCATTCACATCAAAGGAGTTATCAAATGGGCCAAAAAACAAGGGGAATCTACGTTGGAAAAGATGGACTCTGGGAAGTCGATAAATGGAAGTGGTCCACTCGATTTCGCCAGTGCGGCTTCCCAAGTTTTGATGAAGCGGAACGCTGGCTGATCAAGGAGCTGGGCGCGGCGCGCGAGGTCGTGGTGCACGGCAAGCGCAACACCCACACGTTTGACCAGGCAGCGGGCCACTACGTCGGACTGAGTGCCAAGAAGGCATCGATAGAGACCGAGATCTACATGCTCAAGAGCGTGATGCCGTACATCGGCGCGCTTGAACTGCACCAGGTGCACGACGGCACTCTGGCGCCGTTCAAGTCCAAACGGCTGGAGGAAGGCATGGCCCACAAGACCATCAACCTCGCGCTGGGCGTGGTGCGCCGTATCCTGAACCTGGCGGCCAGCAAGCTGGCGGGATGAAGGCGGCAAGACGTGGCTTGAGCAGGCGCCGAAGATCACCATGCTGCCCCTGGTGGGTCACCAGCGCGAACCGCGCCCGATCACCTGGGGCGAACAGCGCGGCGCTGCTGCCCCGGCTGCCAGACCACCTGGCGCGCATGTCGTTGTTCGCTTTGAACACCGGCGTGCGCGACGACGTGGTGTGCAGCCTGCGGTGGGATTGGGAGATCAAGGTGCCCGAGCTGGGCATCTCGGTGTTTGAGGTGCCGCGCGAGCACGTGAAGGGTCGTAAGCGCACGCGCGTGGTGATCTGCAACAGCGTGGCGCAGTCGGTGATCGAGGCCGTGCGTGGCCAGCACAAGGAATTTGTCTTCGTGTACCGCCGCGAACGCGTCAAGAACACCGACAAAGCCCGCCGTGATGCCCTACCGCGCCATCGAGACCATGAACAACACCGCCTGGCAGCGGGGCCGCAAGCGAGGCCGGCCTGGGCGACCTGCACGTGCACGACCTGCGCCACACCGTGGGCATGCGCCTGCGGGAGGCGGGCGTGTCTGAGAGCACGATCGCCGACATCCTGTGGCACAGCACCATGACGATGACCCAGCACTACAGCGTGGCGCAGATCGTCGAGCTGCACCAGGCGCTGGAGAAGATCAAGGACGACGCGGGCCGCTGGAACAAGAGTCTGGCGACGCTGAGGCGGGAGCAAGAGGCGGCAACGCGGGAGGTGACTCCCCCAAAAGTCCCCCAGGCAAAAAAAATAGCTTAGAGGCGTGCAACCTCTAAGCTATTGATCTACTTAATGAAAAGTGGTGCGGCTGGCAGGAATCGAACCCACGACCCCTTGGTTCGTAGCCAAGTACTCTATCCAACTGAGCTACAGCCGCGCAGACTCAAATTATAGCATGGCTTCGCAGCCCGAGAAGCGCTCGAGCCTCTTCGGGACTGGCCACGGATCGCCCGGCTTTAGCTGCACATTGAGCCAAGGCTTCAATCAAAACGCCATTGCCGCTGGCACGTGATCCGTCTGGCAAATAGAAGGTGTCCTCCAGGCCTGTGCGCAACATGCCGCCCAGCTCGGCGGTCTTTTGGTGGACGGGCCAGATTTCAGACCGTCCGATCAGGGTCGCCTGCCAAACACTGTCCGATGCCATCCAGCGCGGCAACAAGGCCAACAAGTCAGCATCACATGGCATGCCGGATGCCACCCCCATCACCAAGTTGTATTCGGCGCGCCCCATACCGGGCTTCAACATGCCAGCCTTCAGGTACATGCTGACCGAGCGCACGATACCCACATCGAAGCACTCAAACTCCGGGTGGACATCACATCCTTCCATCACATCGAGAAACTGCTGCACTTTGGAGACCGGGTTGTCAAACACCATGGGGGGCCAAGCCCATTGCCCGTCTTCCTTGATTTTGAGGTAGTTCAGGCTGCCCGCATTGCAGGCCGCAATTTCGGGCCGGACACGGCGGATGCAGGCCAGAGGCCCGGAGATGTCTTTGCCCACTGTGCCCGTGGTCAAGTTGATGATGACACCGGGGCAACTTTGGCGAATGGCATCACCAACGTCTTGAGCCACATCAGGGTCCCACGACGGCATATGGCCCATGCCCTCTTGCTGCATGCGAATGTGAACATGCATGATGCTGGCTCCCGCATTGAATGCATCGCGTGCTTCGGCCGCCATTTGTGCAGGGGTCACCGGTACCGGGTGCTGCTTGGGATTGGTGAGTACACCCGTCAGGGCACAGGTCAATATTGCTTTTTCCATCATGTCGTATCCTGATTTGTCTTGATATTCAGAGTCGCCAGCAAGGCACCGGACTCAACCTGGTCGCCGGCGTTCACATGAACTTCCGAGATGATGCCGGGTGCTTGGGCGGCCACCCACATTTCCATTTTCATGGCTTCTACACACACCAGCATTTGACCTTCCGCCACCAACGCACCGGCTTCCACCAACACCTGGGCAACTTTTCCCGCAACCGGCGACACAGCGCGGCTTGCGTCTTGCGCCACATCGGCATCGGGAAAGGGTGATGCCTCAGAAAAGACGAACGAGACACCCCCAAGGCTGGCATGAAGTGCCGTTGGAGTCATCACAACAATTGCCTTGCGGATCACGCCATTGGCTTCATACCTGAGCTCGCCGCCCTGCGGGCCAGCGATTCCAAACAGCCTGAGACGCCACGTTTGATCGTCAAATGCAACCCGCACTTGCCCGGTGCGGTCATGCAGTACACGCAAAGTCTTGGTCTCAGATTCGCAACACAGCGTCAGATCAAACCCAGCCACACTGTTGGGCCGCCAGCCCTCGCCCTGGCTCAGGCTGAACGCCGCCGCAGCCAAGCTCCAGGCGAGGGCGTCCGGCGCAGTTCGCTGGAAAACAGAACCGGCTTCAAGGGCGCCCCCTGCTGAAATTGCCTGCGCCTGCCATTCGTCGATCAGCGTCGTCGTCATCGTCGCGCTCCGAAAGCGGGGATGATTAACAAGGTCCGATAAGAATTGGGCATTGTTCTTTAACCCCAGCAAGGGGGTATTGCCCAAGGCGCTTCGCAAACGGCGAATCGCATCATCGCGATCTCGGCCATGCACGATGATTTTGGCGACCATGGGGTCATAAAATGGGGAGATCACATCACCTTGTGTGATGGCATCGTCCACCCGTACGCTGGCTTGCACACCGGTCTGCACAGCATGCTGGGGCTGCCAATACAAGACGGCGCCGGTCTGTGGGGCGAATCCGGCATAGGGGTCTTCCACATACAGGCGCGCTTCCATCGCGTGTCCGGTCAAGCGAATATCTTCCTGCCGCGCCGGCAAGGCCTCACCCGCCGCCACACGCAACTGCCATTCCACCAGGTCATGGCCCGTGATCATCTCGGTGACCGGGTGCTCCACCTGCAGGCGCGTGTTCATCTCAAGAAAGTAGTGCTTGAGGTTGGCATCCACAATGAACTCCACGGTTCCCGCACCGCAATACGAGACGGCCAGCGCCGCCGCTACAGCATCGTGCCCCATGGCTTCACGCATGGCGGGGCTGACTACGGGCGACGGCGCCTCTTCAATCACCTTTTGCCGTCTGCGCTGCGCTGTGCAATCGCGCTCACCCAAATAGACTGCATTGCCATGGGCATCGGCAAACACCTGAATTTCGATATGTCGGCCGTTGTCTATCAGGCGCTCCAGCATCAGCGTGCCGTCACCGAACGCGCTGAGCGCCTCGCGCCGCGCGCCAGCGATGGCCTGCACTATTTCACTTGCCTCACGAATCAGCCGCATGCCGCGTCCACCGCCACCGGCTACCGCTTTGACCAGCAGCGGGAAGCCCAGCTTGACGGCCTCTTCAGCCAAACGTGCGTCATCCTGATCTTCACCCAGATACCCGGGTGCACAGGGCACTTGGGCTGCCACCATGCGCCGTTTGGCCAAGGCCTTGTCGCCCATGGCTTCAATGGCGGCGGCAGACGGCCCAATGAACACCAGAGCTGCGTCAACACAGGCCTGCGCAAAACCCGCGTTCTCACTCAGAAACCCGTAGCCCGGGTGCACGGCGTCGGCCCCGGTTTTACGGGCCGCTTCGAGCAATGCACTGACCGACAGGTAAGACTCAGCCGCTGGGGATGCGCCAATATGCACCGCTTCGTCGGCCATGAGGACATGCGGTGCATGGCGATCCGCATCGCTGAATACCGCCACAGTGGCGTAGCCCAGTTTGCGAGCCGTACGAATGATTCGGCAGGCAATTTCGCCCCGGTTGGCGATCAGAATTTTGGAATAACTCATGCTGTTGCCCACTGTGGTTTGCGTTTTTGCAAAAAGGCGGTCGTGCCTTCCATCCCTTCGGAACCCAGCGCGGCTTGCGAGAACATGTGCGCAGCGTCTTGCACCAGGTCAGCCGGCGTACTCAACCGCGCTCGTGCCATCAGGGCCTTGGTAGCGGCCAATGCGCCAGGGGCGCAGGCCGTGATATCCGAGAGCACCCCTGCCAAAGCCGCGTCCAGTTCAGGGGTGTTGTGGACAGCATGGACCAGACCCATGGAAAGCGCAGCCTTGGCGTCAAGTCGCCCACCCGTCACAGCCAGCCGCTTCGCTTGCGAATAACCCATACGCTCCACCAAAAACGGGGCAATTTGCGCGGGTACCAGCCCCAAAGAAGTTTCAGGCAGACGAAATGAAACCGTTTCACTGGCCAGCGCCACGTCAGCCACACAAGCCAAGCCAAATCCGCCACCCATCACCGTGCCTTCCAGCACTGCCACCAGCGCCAGCGGGGTGTTGGCAAAGGCCACGCACAACTCACCAAACTGCGCATTGGCCTTCGCGATGGCATCGGGATGGTCTGCATCGGCAAGTGCAGTGCCGGACTGCAGGGTCTGCATGCGTGCCAGGGCCATGTCCTTCAAATCCGCACCCGCGCAAAAGTGTCCGCCTGCGCCGCGCAGTACAACAATGCGCACGGTACCCCCTGCTTCCGCCTGACGCAGCACGGCCAGCAGTTCCCTCACCATCAGAAGCGACATGGCATTGCGGGACTCTGGGCGGTTCAGCGTCAGGTGCATCACCGCGCCCTGTTGCTCCATGCGGATCGCTACCTTTTTCATAGCTAACAATCCAATAGATACGGGGACTTCTGGCCCATTTGATTCCATATTTGTCATTTCGTTCAAGGAATGGCAGTATTGAGAGCCACTCAAGCCTTGCCCGGCAACGTGCCTTCCAGCTTGCAGATGATGCCCAGCATGATCTCGTCAGCACCACCGCCAATCGAGATCAACCGGCTGTCCCGGTAGGCCTGCGAAATCGGGTTGTCCCAGGTAAAGCCCATGCCACCCCAATATTGCAAGCAGGTGTCCGTCACCTCGCGGCTCAGGCGGCCGCATTTGAGCTTGGCCATGCTGGCCAATTTGGTCACGTCTTTGCCACCCACATAGGCTTCCACTGCGCGGTAGGTGAGTGACCTCAGCGCTTCCACCTCGGTGCGCAATTCGGCCAGACGGAAATGCACCACCTGGTTGTCCAGAATCGATTTGCCAAAGGCCTTGCGCTGGCGTGTGTAGTCAATGGTCTGGTCAATCAAACGGTCCAGAGAACGCAAGGACCCGGCCGCACCCCACAAACGTTCCTCTTGAAACTGCATCATCTGGAACATAAAGCCCATGCCTTCCTGGCCAATGAGGTTTTTGCGGGGCACCCGCACATTGTCAAAAAACAATTGCGCGGTGTCGCTGGAGTCCATGCCCATCTTGCGAATCTTCTGGCGTGTGATGCCCGCCGCGTCCATGGGCACGACGATGAGCGACTTGTTCTTGTGCGGCGAACCCTCTGACGTGTTGGCCAGAAGGCAACACCAATCGGCCTTCATGCCATTGGTGATCCACATTTTGGAACCGTTGATCACATAGTCGTCACCATCACGGCGCGCGGTGGTTTTCAGGGCTGCCACATCAGACCCACCTGATGTTTCACTCACACCCAGACACCCCACCATATCCCCGGCAATGGATGGTGCCAAGTACTGACGGCGCAGGTCGTCCGAGCCGAACCGGGCCAGTGCGGGAGTGCACATGTCGGTATGCACACCAATCGCCATGGGAACGCCTCCACCGTTGCATTCGCCCAGCGCTTCCGCCATCACCATGGAATAGCTGAAGTCCAGCGCCATGCCACCATATTCCGTGGGGTACTTCAAGCCCAGCAAACCCAGGTCGCCCAGCTTCTTGAACAGCGCATGGCTGGGGAACTCTTGCGCGGCTTCCCATTCGGCAATGTAGGGGTTGATTTCTTTGGCGACAAACTTGCGAACCGTGTCGGCAAGCTGTTCATGTTCCGGTGTGAACTTCATGGGGTGGTCCTGACTTTGATTGAGCGAAAAGATGCTGAGACGCGCAATCTACATGCGCGCCACACCAAAGGTGTTGGGGTGCAGGCTGCGACGGCTGGCCTCATCGGCCATGCCAAGGCACAAGCCCAGCATGCGCCGGGTATCACGGGGGTCGATGATGCCGTCGTCCCACAGGCGGGCGGTGCCAAACAGCGCGGTTGATTCCTTGTCCAGCCGCAAACGCAATCCGTCAGACATGGCCTGCAGAGCCTCCTCGTTCACCGGCATGCCCGAACGCTCCAGCTTGCTGCGGTTCAATATATCCATCACCTTGGCAGCTTGAGCCCCACCCATCACTGCTGTGCGTGCCGTGGGCCAGGCAAAGATGAAACGCGGATCAAATCCGCGTCCGCACATGCCGTAGTTTCCCGCGCCATACGAACCGCCCAACACCACCGTGAACTTGGGCACCCGCGCATTGGCCACCGCCTGAATCATCTTGGAGCCGTGTTTGATGGCACCACCGCGTTCCGCCACCGAACCCACCATGTAGCCCGTTGTGTTCTGTAAAAAGATCAGTGGTGTACCCGTCTGGTCACACAGCTGAATGAACTGTGCGGCCTTGGTGGAACCATTGGGTTGAATCGGGCCGTTGTTACCCAGAATGCCCACCAGATGCCCCTGAATGCGGGCGTGGCCACACATCGTCTCCGCTGCAAAACCCGCCTTGAACTCCAGGAAATCTGAGCCATCCACCAGCCGGGCGAAAACCTCGCGCACGTCGTAGGGCTCACGCTCATCCGCGGGCACCAGGCCCAGCAACTCCTGCTCGTCAAACAGCGGTTCTGCAAAGTTACCGGCCTGGGGTACCTGATCCCAATTCAACTTGTCCAGAACCTCACGGGCCATGGCGATTGCGTGGGCATCGTCTTCACACAAGTACTCACCCAACCCGGTGACCGATGCATGCGTTTCGGCACCCCCCAATTCGTCCTCGGTGCAGTCCTCGCCGATGGCAGCCTTCACCAGTGGCGGACCTGCCAAAAAAATGTTGGAACGTCCCCTTACCAAAATCACGTAATCCGACAGGCCCGGCAAATAAGCACCACCCGCCGTCGATGAGCCATGCACCACGGATATCTGCGGCAAGCCCGCCGCCGACATGCGGGCCTGGTTGGCAAAGCTGCGCCCACCTTCAATAAAGATTTCGCTCTGGTACATCAGGTTGGCACCACCGCTTTCCACCAGGTAGATCAGGGGCAGCTTGTTTTCCTGAGCAATTTGCTGGGCCCGCAACGCCTTGCGCAATCCCATGGGTGCGACTGTGCCGCCCTTGACTGCACTGTCGTTGGCCGACACCAGGCAGCGCCTGCCCGACACGACGCCAATGCCCACAATGGAGCCACCACCCATCACCGACTTTTTGCCATCGTCGTCATGCATGTTCAGGCCCGCCAGACGGCTCAGCTCCAGAAACGGCGAACCCCGGTCCAGCAATCGGGCTACCCGTTCACGCGGCAACAACTGGCCGCGCTGTTCAAACTTGGCCCGCTTTGATTCGGATTCCGCAATCACCACGCTTTCCAGGCGCTGCACCTCAGTCAATAAGCCCAGCATGCGCTGCACATTGGCGGCAAATGCAGGGGACTTTGCGTTGATCTTGGAGCGAATTGCAGGCATGGACGATGACCTTCATGGCGGGATGGCAAGGTCAAATTAAACGTCAGGGTAACGTTAACGTCAACCGAATACCCTATAGGTGTTTTCACTATGCCTTGGGTCACCTTGAACTGCTAGCATCCGTTTCACTTGTTCAACCTCTTTCCACCAATCGAAAGCGTGAATCCCATGAGCCTTGAAACCTGCACCCAAGCCATTCGAACCAAAGTGGGGGACGACAGCGGCCTGAATGCCACACTGAAATTTGACTGCGGCGCCGATGGCCTGATCTACATCGACGGCTCCTCCACACCCAACTCCGTAAGCAACGAAGATACGGAAGCCGATTGCACGGTGGGCATCACGCTGGAGAACCTGACCGCCATGCTGGCCGGAGAACTCGATCCCGTGACTGGCTTTATGGGCGGAAAGCTCAAAGTGTCAGGGGACATGAGCGTCGCCATGCGCCTGCAGCGCGTGGTTTAGCCGGACACACTGGACCTTCCGTTGGCCTCCAAAGCGCCTTCAGACGCCCAGGCGTTTGTCGATTCCCACCGTGACGAAGTCAGCACCGAGTTGTTTGGCATCACCGAACTGTGCAAGGAATTCGGCATCACCCTGCGGGCGCTCCGGTTTTATGAAGACAAGGAGTTGCTGGCCCCCCGTCGTGTGGGTGGCGCACGGGTTTACACACGGCGGGACCGGGCGCGACTGGCGCTGATACTTCGCGCCAAGGCGATTGGCTCGCCCCTGTCCGAGATCAAGCGCTACCTGGATTTGTATGGAGACCAGGGTGAGGGCCGCGTTCAGCAGCTGAACTATGTGATTCAACGCACCAGCACCGCCATCGCAGAACTGGAGCAAAAGCGTGCCCACATCGACAAAACCCTGGCTGAACTAAAGGTCATCAATGCAAGCTGCATGCAGCAACTTGAGCTGCGCAACCGTCCAAAAGGGAAGAAGTCAGATCTTTTAGCAAAAAAGGCCTGAAGTCCCCGTCAATGTTTAATAGTTTGCTACTTTATTGGAAGCAAACTTGAACTCTGTCCCTGACCGGCCAATGCCACACAGGGATGCCGATTGGAAGTCGTGACAGTCCGGGATGTCAAACCGTTTTCAGCGCCGCCGAGCCAATGGCACGGTAGGCCTCACGCACGGCAGACGCGTCCGCTTTGTCGAGTGGCATGAGTGGCAGGCGCACGTTCAGCCAGGCGTCGTCACCGGTCTGTTCGGCCAACATGGTCTTGTAAACGCTCACGAAATTCATGTTGGGCCTGAGACTCAAGAGCGCCAGCAGATCCAGCACCAGCTTTTCATCGGCGGGAGATACATCGTCAGGGGCCGCCACGATGCGGCTAAGCAGGGCTGGTGAAATATTACCCAGGCCATTGATGGAGCCCGAACCACCCACTCGCATGACTGAAGCCACATATTGCTCCCCTCCTACGAGAATCGACAGTGCCGGAAATTCTTTGGCCAGTCCCAGACCGTAGGACAGATCGCCACTGCTGTCTTTGACACCGATCACCTTACCAGGGTGGCGTGCCATCAGCGTCTTGATGCTCTCGTGCGTGAACACCACGCTGCTTAATGCGGGGATGTGATACAGCAAGACCTTGAGTTTGGGGTCATTGATGCCACGCACCACGGCAGATACCGCTTCCACAATGCCGGCCTGGGTGGGATTGCGAAAGTAAAACGGTGGCATGTAGAGCTGACGGTGACAACCCAGGGCTGATGCATGCCGTCCCAATTCAATGGCGTCGGGAATGGCCGCGGCGCTGGTGGTGACCACGATCTGTCCAGCTGTCAAGCCGCCAGCGAGCAAAGTTTCCAGCAAACCCTTGCGCTCGGCCACGGTGAAGGCCGGGCCCTCGCCGGTGGTGCCAAAGACTGTGACACCGTCGCAACCTGCAGCAATCATGTGCTTGCAGTGTGCCAATGCGCGGGGTATATCGATGCTTCCATCGGTAGTGACAGGGATCAAAACGGCGGGCCAAAGGCCATGCATGTCGGAATTCAAAGGGCTTCTCCTTTGGGGTTGGTGGGTTCGGGGGTTGAACCAAATTTGGCGAGGCCGTGTCAAGTCCGCCACTCGTTGCGGACCTGCTCCAGCGGTGCACTCATCACCCGGCTGCGGGCACTGTTGATATGCTCATCCAGCAGAGCGACTGCGGCCATGGCATCCCGTTTGCGCAAAGCCGAAATGAATTGCAGATGCTCCTGCATGGCGGGTATCAGCCGGGCGGGCGTGATGACACTGTGTTCCAGTTTGATCAGGCGCACCCGCAGGCTGTTCACCCGGTAAATCTCGGACACGATTTCATTGCCCAGCGCATCCACCATGCGGTCGTGCAGACCCCAGTCGATGGCCTGGGCATCGTCCAGCAACTGAGGGTCGATCAGGGAGGCGGCGGACGCTTTGGAAGGCGTTGTCGGCGTCACCCCATTGGCAACCATCACGGCGCTCGCATGGGCACGGGCCAGGATATCCTGGTGGCTGGCTTCAATCGCTTCCAATTCAGCATCGGATGCGGAATGCACAAAGTTCAGCACCGCCTCCCGTTCAATCATGCTGCGCACCTGAAAGGCGTTGCGGATCAGCTTCAGGTCCACATGCGCGATCTGCAGGCCGCGTTGGGGCACGGTTTTGATCAGCCCGCCCGCTTCCAGACGCGGAATCATTTCGCGCACGGCGGCCAGCGGCATGTCCAGCAGCGTCATCAGCTCACGCTGAGAAATAAATTGCCCCGGCAATATGGCACCACTCAGAATCTGCTGGGTAAAGCCCTGGTAGGCCCGGGCACGCTGACTGACGCCCGCTGCTGCAGGCTCCACCGCCTTTGGCGCAACAGATACCAGCGCTACGCGCGACACGGTCGTTAGTCTCTTGGTCGTCCCCCTATTAACTACTTTTTTTGTAGCAAACTTTCCAATAGGGACGGGGACTTTCGCCATCAAATGACGCCCTTCTTGAGGATGATGTTGCCGTAGATACGCGTCTCGCCCGTGGCAACGACGGCAAAGGCGCGCGAAGCCCGCTCGTAAAACGCAAACCGTTCCAGCGACGCCACGGGCTGGCAACCATGTCGCTGCAGAACAGCGTTGAAATCCAGCAAAGCCTCCGGGATGGCGGCCGCATCGCCCACCACTTGCATGGTCAAAGCCGGTTGATCCACAAAGGTGTCCAGCGGAATGACCGACAACACGGCATCCAGCACCGCCGCGGCGGGCACACCCGGCAAATGGACCAGGCGCTTGCTGTTCGAGGCATGGGTGGCCGACGGAAAGTTGGCGTCTGCCAGCACAATTTCATCGCCATGCCCCATGGAGGCGAGCACGTGCAACAGGTCGGGAGACAGCAGGGGCGAAAGGCCTTTGAGCATGTGAATGACAAATGGTTGGGAAAACTGCAAATAATGCGCCACGAGGACTGAAGCGCCGTTACATTTGGCCCTTCACCTTTCAGCGATCATAACACTAACATGTCAGTGATATCCCGCAATTTTTTTGAGACTCCGCCATGATCTTTCACCCCACGCTACAACGACTTCCCCTGGGCCTTGGCGGGGCTGCGCTGGGCAACCTCTTCAATGCCATCAGCGACGATGACGCGCAGGCCGTGATCCGCGCTGCCCTGGCCGACGGCTGCCAGACGTTTGACACGGCGCCCCACTACGGCAACGGGCTGAGTGAACACCGCATGGGCCACACGTTGCGAAGCCAGGCACGAAACAGCTACGTACTCTCCTCCAAGGCAGGGCGCTTGCTGGTACCGGACGAGGCAGCGCTGCGCGAGCAAAACAGCTATGTCGATGTGCTTCCCTACGGCCAGCTGTGGGACTTTTCAGCAGCGGGTATCCGCCGCAGTGTTGAAGACAGCCTGCAACGCCTGGGATTGGCGCGGCTGGACGTTGTTTACATTCACGACTGCGATGCCATCACCCATGGTGCCCGCTACCCGCAGGTGTTGCACACACTGGTGTCCGAAGGGCTGCCAGAACTGCAACGCCTGAAAGCCGAGGGCCTGGTGCGCCATGTCGGCCTGGGTGTCAACGATGTTCAGGTTTGTCTGGACGTGCTGGCACAGGCTGATCTGGACTGCCTGCTGCTGGCCGGGCGCTACAGCCTGATCGACCACTCCGCTCTGTTGGCATTGCTGCCACTGTGTGTCCAGCGCGGTGTGCGCATTGCCCTGGGCGGGGTTTTCAATTCGGGCATTCTGGCCACGGGCGTCAAGGGCTCCCAGCCCATCCGGTTCAACTACGCGACGGCCTCCATGGACTGGGTGAATCGCGTGGCCGCGGTCGAGTCGGTGTGCGACGAATTCAATGTACCCCTTCGCGCAGCCGCCATGCAGTTCCCGCTGGCCCACCCCGCCATCGAGATCGTCATGGCGGGCCCGCAGACTGTGGCGCATTGGGACGATGCAGTGCGCATGATGTCATTCACCATCCCCGGCGAATTCTGGAGCGCCCTGCGGGTGCAGGGTTTGCTGCCTGCTGAGTCGCCCACACCATCATGAGCATCGACGCGCACTTTCACATCTGGCAGTTGTCGCGAGGTGACTATGGCTGGCTGACCGCAGACCTTGCCCCGATTTACCGCGACATCGCCATCGCCGACTGGCAAGGCCAGAGCGAACCCCATGGCGTGACGGGCGGCGTGCTGGTGCAGGCCGCACCCACCGAAGCGGAAACCCACTTCCTGCTGGCGCAGGCAGCTGGTAACGACACGGTTCTGGGCGTCGTAGGCTGGGTAGATTGGCTGGCGGACGATGTTGCAGAACGCATCAAGGCTCTGGCACAGAACCCAAAGCTCAAAGGGCTGCGCCCCATGTTGCAGGACATGGCCGATGTGCAGTGGATTCTTCAACCCGCGCTGGGGCCAGCCATCCAGGCCACGGTCGAATGCGACCTGGTGTTTGACGCGCTGGTCAAGTCAGCCCACTTGCCGCACATTCTGACGCTGGCCCGGCGCCATCCCGGATTGCGCATGGTGATTGACCATGCTGCCAAGCCCAACATGGCGCAGGGCGAATGGCAACCCTGGGCTGACGGCATTGCACGCATCGCGTCTGAAACCAGCGCGTTCTGCAAACTGTCGGGCATGTTGAACGAAGCCGGGCCCTCGCCACCACCCGGCACAGTTGATCGCTGGGCCCAACACGTTCTGGCTTGTTTTGGCCCCGATCGCGTTGTGTGGGGCAGCGACTGGCCGGTGTTGGACCTCGCCGGTACCTATACGGGCTGGTATGACGAGTCCCGAAAAATTCTTTCAGGTCTGGATGAGGCCGCGCTGGCCGCCGTCATGGGTGGCAACGCCCGACGCCTCTACCGGCTTTCACGGTATTGACGATGGGGTTGCCCCAAGTAAGACAGGCCACAGCAACATCTGTCAGGCGCGCAACGTTTCCTTAAAGAACCCCATGGTGCGCTCCCATGCCAACTTCGCCGCCGCTGCGTCAAAACGCGGTGTGGTGTCGTTGTTAAACCCATGCTGTGTACCCGCGTACTGGTAGGCCGTGTACTTGGCGCCCGATGATTTCAGCGCCGCCTCATAGGTGGGCCAGGCACCGTTAATGCGCTCGTCCACGCCAGCAAAATGCATCAGCAGAGGCGCCTTCACTTTGGCAGCATCCGCAGCGGCTGGTTGATTGCCATAAAACGGCACAGCGGCTGCCAGATCGGGCAGGCGGACCGACATGATGTGGGCTACTCCGCCGCCGTAGCAGAATCCCACCACGCCGATTTTTCCGGTGCAATCGGCTCGGCCTTTCAGCAGATTGGCCGCAGCCACAAAGTCTTCCGTGGTTTTCTTTTGATCGAGCTTGGGGAACAGGTCACGGGCCTTGTCTTCATCGCCCGGGTAACCGCCCAAGGGAGTCAGCGCATCGGGGGCAAACGCCATGTAGCCATCCAGCGCCAGGCGCCTTGCAATGTCTTCAATGTGGGGGTTCAGTCCCCGGTTTTCGTGCACCACCATGATTCCGGGCAGTTTGCCCGTGGCATTGGCAGGGCGCACCAGATAACCTTTCATGCTGCCATACCCATTTGGTGAAGCGTAATCCAGCATTTCGCCCTTGATACGCGCGTCATCTTTGGGGACCACTTGTGCCGCCGCAAAATTGGGGCTCAAGGAAGCCAGCAAGCCCGCAGCGGTCAAACCACCCACGGCAAATTTCTGGGCCCGTTCCAGAAATTTCCGCCGGTCAATCACGCCATGCACATAGGCATCAAAAAGAATAAGCAGTTCCTGGTCAAAGTCTTGCGCTGTTTTTCTTTGCATGGTCGAACCTTTCGTGGGATTGGAAAACGTGGTTCGCAAAGCGTAGCAGTTTCAGGCCGTCTTTGCCGCCGCGGGGTAAATCCCGTCAGGTAGTCGCGTCTCTGGCATCAAAACGAAAACTTCAATCCCAGCGAACAAATAGTTTCACGTCAAGCGTGCCCACAGATCCATCGAGTTGCAGCCATTCTTTTGCGATGCCCAGTGCACCTCTCTAATTCAAAGGTTCAATGAATCCAACACTGACCTGAGATCACCACCCGAATAATGGGGCCGCGGCATCAAAGCTTCAAACGGCACGTCTTGCCGATTGACCCAATGTGTTTTGAACCCAAACCAGGTGGCACCCAACGCATCCCATGCATTGCTGGAGACAAAAAGGACTTCGTCTTTTTGAACCGGAATGGTTTTTTGCACCAACGCGTAGCTCTCCGGTGAGGTTTTGAACAGGCGAATCGGGTCCACTGAAATGACATGGTCCAGCACACCAGACATGCCAGCACTTGAGACCGCCGTCGTCAGCATGTCCATGCTGCCATTGGACAAGATGGCGGTTGTCAGCCCCCTGGTTTTGATTGTTTTCAGCACGGCCAGGTTTTCAGGGAAGGGCGTCAGCTGCGCATATTGCTGCATCAATCTTTCAATTTGATCGCCCGCGTGATTCAACTTGAGCCGGTCCAGCGTGTAGTGAAGCGACAGCCGTGTCAGTTCCCAAAACGGTTGGTAGTATTGACTCCCCGCAGGGTTGTGTGGGTCTGATTGGGTGATCAATCGCGTGTACTCAATCTGTTTGTCACGCCACATCACGGAGATCACCGAGCCTTTGCCCGGATAGAACTCTTCCGCCAGAACCTGGATGGAATAGACATCAAACAAAGTGCCATAGGCATCAAAAACGACGGCTTTGATTCCCATGGTTCAAGCCCCGGCTTTCTTGAGGCGCTCGTTCGACGGGAAAAGCATTTTTCGAGCGTCTTCATCCACTTCGGTTTTAAAGGCGAACTGGGTCTTCAACGCTTCGGCGCGCTGGGCGGCAGGCCGCGCATTGATTTCATCCAGCAAGCGTTTCACATTCGGCAGTTTGTCCCACGCCTCCTTGCCCAGTACAAAGGGAGCAACCCGCGCCCAGCCCCACACCGACATGTCCACGATGCTGTAGTCATTGCCCATCATGTAGGGCTGCATCCCGAGGCGATCATTGATGATGTTCCAGTGCCGCCAGGCTTCAAAATCGTACCGGTTGACTGCGTACTCTTTGGGCTCGGGCGCAAAGTGCTTGAAGTGCACGGCCTGCCCACAGTAGGGGCCGATGCCTGTGGCCACGAACATCAACCAGGAATACATCTCGGCCTTGTTCTGCGGCGTGTTGGCCGGCACAAACTTGCCAATCTTGTCGGCCAGATAAAGCAGCATGGCATTGCTGTCAAAAACGCGGATGTCGCCATCTTGCATGGCGGGCGTCTTGGCATTCGGATTGATGGCCTTGAACGCCTCAGTGTGCTGCTCACCTTTGCGCGTATCCACCGGGATCAGCTCGTAAGGCTCTCCGGTCTCTTCCAGATAGAGTGCAATCTTGAGGGGGTTGGGTGAAGGATGAAAGTAGAGCTTGATCATGGTTGAGACCTTTCCAAGTTGAAAGTTGGCGGGGATAGGGGCGGTGGCAGCACGACAAAATCCAAAGCCACCTGTCTTGCGACCATGACTCAGGTCAAGCCTGCGCCCGTCCTGCAAAATGTAGCAACAAATTGACGACACTCCACTATTTCCGAACCCAAAAAGGCTCCGTCATGACAAGTATTTTTGACATTGACCTGAACAAGAATCCCGCCAACTACGTGGCACTGTCGCCCGTGAGTTTTCTGGAACGATCGGCGGAAGTGTTTGCTGACCTGCCTGCAGTGGTGCACGGGGCCCGTCACTACACATGGGCGCAAACCCACGAACGATCCGCGCGTTTGGCGGCGGCACTGAAGGCCATGGGCATCAAGCGAGGCAGCACGGTGAGCGTGATGCTGAGCAACACGCCCGAAATGATAGAGGCCCACTACGCTGTGCCGGGACTCAATGCTGTGCTGAACACCCTCAACACCCGCCTGGATGCGCCGCTGCTGGCGTGGCAGATGAATCACTGTGAGGCCCAGGTGCTCATCACGGACCGGGAGTTTTCCCCAACCATGAAAGAAGTCCTTCGCCTGCTGCGCACGCTGCATGCCCGCGAAGTGACAGTGATTGATGTGTGCGACAGCGAATACACCGGTGCCGGTGAGTGCGTGGGCACCCATCAGTATGAGAAGCTGCTGTCCCAGCACGCACCAATGGCCCATCTTGAAGGCCCTGCCGATGAATGGGACGCCATCGCGGTGAGCTACACATCGGGCACCACCGGTGACCCCAAGGGTGTGGTGACCCATCACCGCGGTGCCTATCTGAACGCCGTGTGCAACGCGGCCACCTGGACCATGCCGCATTTCCCGGTCTACCTGTGGACCTTGCCGCTTTTTCACTGCAATGGGTGGTGTTTTGCCTGGACAGTGGCCATGCTGGGGGGCACGCAGGTATGCCTGCGCAAGGCCGATGCGAAATCCATCCTGGAGGCCATGCAAGCCCATGGTGTGGATCACTACTGCGCGGCACCTATCGTTCACAACCTGCTCATTGCAGCGCCAGAAGCCATGCGCCAGGGGATCACCCAGAAGGTGCGTGGCATGGTGGCGGGGGCGGCGCCACCAGCGTCCATGATTGAGGGCATGGCCAGGCTTGGTTTTGACATTACCCATGTCTACGGACTGACCGAGGTTTATGGCCCGGCTGCCGTGGCCGTCAAACGCTGCACCTGGGCCTCTGAACCCCTGTCGGAGCAAACCCGACTGAATGGTCGGCAAGGCGTGCGCTATGCACTGCAGGAAGGCATGACCGTGATGGATGCCGAGAGCATGGTGGAGACACCGGCTGATGGCGACGTCATGGGCGAAATCATGTTTCGCGGAAACATTGTCATGAAGGGGTACCTCAAAAATCCGGCGGGAACCGCCAAGGCCTTTGAAGGCGGGCTGGTTTCACACCGGCGACCTGGCCGTCATGGAGCCAGACCGGTACGTCAAAATCAAGGACCGCAGCAAGGACATCATCATCTCGGGCGGCGAAAACATCAGCTCACTGGAGGTAGAAGACGCGCTGTATCGCCACCCGGCGGTCCTTGCTTGTGCCGTGGTGGCCAAGCCCGATGACAAATGGGGTGAAACACCCTTGGCCTATGTCGAACTCAAGCCGGATGCGAACGTGAAGGCGGCCGATCTGGTCGCACATTGCAGGGAACTACTGGCCGGGTACAAAGTGCCGCGCGACATCCGGTTTGAGCCGATTCCCAAGACATCGACCGGCAAGATTCAGAAGTTTGAATTGCGCAGTCGCCTCAAGTCGTCAACGCAATTGGAGACTGTGTTCATGAACCCAAGTTCTACCCCGCTTGTTCTGGTTGAACGCGACTCACGGAATGTGGTGACACTCACCTTGAATCGACCCGAATCGTTCAACGCCTTGTCTAAGGGCTTGCTGTCCGCCTTTCAGCAAGCCCTGGATGATCTGGCCTCTGATGACCAAGTGCGGGTGGTCATCTTGGCAGCGGCTGGCAAGGCCTTTTGCGCCGGGCATGATTTGAAGGAAATGCGCGCCTCGCCGTCCCTGGACTACTACCAGACCTTGTTCGAGCAGTGCAGTCGCGTGATGCTGGCCTTGCAGCGCCTGCCCGTTCCGGTCATCGCCAGAGTGCACGGCATGGCCACGGCAGCGGGCTGCCAATTGGTCGCCATGTGTGATTTGGCGGTGGCATCCAGCACGGCCCGGTTCGCCGTCAGTGGCGTCAACCTGGGGCTGTTTTGTGCCACACCCAGCGTGGCTTTGTCCCGCAATCTGGGTCGCAAGGAAGCGTTTGAAATGCTGGTGACGGGCGCGTTCATTGACGCACAGCAGGCCCTGACCAAGGGCCTGATTAACCGCAGTCGCAGAGCCTGCCGATCTTGACGGGGAAATTGACCGTCTGGTGAACAGCATCGTGGGCAAACCACGCGTTGCCCTTGCACATCGGAAAGGGGCTGTTCTACCGCCAACTGGAAAAAGGCATTGAGGCCGCCTACGCAGACGCCGCGCAATCCATGGCCTGCAACATGATGGATGAATCAGCCCTGGAAGGTGTTCAGGCCTTTATCGACAAGCGCTCACCGGACTGGCGATGAGCGGCGCTGGCAAGTGCCAAGGGGCGTCAACTTACTCTGCGCGTTCAATGGGTGTCAATCGACAAAGAAGTCCGGAATGAAATCTTTTGTGCCCGGCGTCACCGAATACGGCTCCAGATCGGTGATGCCGTGCGCGGCCAGCACGGTCGTCGTCGATGTAGAAATTGCCGGTGTGGTGTTGTCGCCGGTCAGCACCAGCTAGGCGGCGTCGGCCAGGATCTCCGGCTTGCGGCACCGCGCCAGGTCGACACCCGGAATCATCTGCATGGCAGCGGTGGCGATCGCGGTGCGCGGCCACAGGCTGTTGACGCCGATGCCGTACTTCATGAACTCGCCGGCATGGCCCAGCGTGCACATGCTCATGCCGTACTTGGCCATGCTGTAGGCCGTGTGGTTCTCGAACCAGTGGGTGCTGCATCGACAGCGGCGGCGACATCGTCAGCACCTGCGGGTTGCGCCCGGCCTGCGGCGGACTTGTTCAACTCGGGCAGGCAGGCCATGGTGCACAGGTAGGTGCCGCGGGCGTTGACGCCGTGCATCAGGTCGAAGCGCTTCATCGGCGTGGTTTCGGTGCCGGTCAGGCTGATGGCGCTGGCGTTGTTGACCAGGATGTCGATGCCGCCAAAGGTCTCGACCGCCTTGGCCACGGCGGCCAGCACCGACGTCCTCGTCGCGGATGTCGACCGGCCAGCGGCAGCGCCTTGCCGCCGGCGGCCTCGATCTCTTCGGCCGCGCTGTAGATGGTGCCGGGCAGCTTGGGGTTGGTCTCGGTGGTCTTGGCCAGCGATGACGATGTTGGCGCCGTCGGCCGCGGCGCGTTTGGCAATGGCCAGGCCAATGCCGCGCGAGGCGCCGGTGATGAACAGGGTCTTGCCGTGCAGGCTGCGGGGAAGCGTTGTATCGCTCATGGCGTTGTCTCCTGTGACAATGAAGTTACTACGATTTGTGTAGCAAACTATTGATAGCTGACGGGGACTTCAAGCAGCGTTGAATACTCAGACCTTGGAGAAGTCCGGCTTGCGCTTTTCCATGAAGGCGGTGAAGGCCTCGCGCGCCGCCGGCTCGCCCAGCATGCGCGCGAAACTGTCGCCTTCCTCCGTCATCTGCTGCTAGCACCAGCTGGGCCTGGCCCTTCTTCATCAGCCGCTTGGTCTCGACCAGCGAACGCAAGCGGCTTGGCCGCCAGCTTGCGCGCCTGCGCCTGGGCCAGGTTGTTGGCCTCGGTGGGCGGCACGATGCGGTTGACCAGCCCCACCTCCAGCGCGGCCTCGGCCATGAAGGGTTCGCCCAGCAGCAGGGCCTCGGCGGCGCGGTGGTAACCCAGCATCTGCGGCACCAGCAGGCTGGAGGCCGCCTCCGGGCACAGGCCCAGGTTGACGAAGGGCATGGAGAACGCCGCGTTGTCGCCGGCATAGACCAGGTCGCAATGCAACAGCATCGTGGTGCCGATGCCCACCGCCGGTCCGCAGACCGCCGCCACGATGGGCTTGGGGAAGACGCGATGCCGCGCAGGAAGCGGTACACCGGCGAGTCCTCGTCGACGGCGGGCGCGTTCAGAAAGTCGGCAATGTCGTTGCCGGCGCTGAAAGATGGTCATGTCGCCCTGGAACACCACGACGCGGATCGCGTCCTGCATCGTCAGTCGCCTGCACCAGTGCATCGGCCATCGCGGCGTACATGGCCGGGGTGATGGAGTTTTTCTTGTCGACCCGGTTGAAGGTGATGGTCATGACACCGGCTTCGGTGTCGGTCAGGATGTCGCTCATGGGTTTTCCTTGTTTGAAATCAGTCGTGGTCGGTAAATGTCAGTCGATCAGGCGGTCAGTGCTTCGCGCACGAAGTCGAGCCGGTCCTGGCCCCAGAACATCTCGTCGCCGACAAAGAAGGTGGGGGCGCCGAACACGCCGCGGCTCACGGCCTCCTGCGTGGCGGCTTTGAGCTGCTCCTTGACCGCTGGTTCGTTGGTCAGCGCCAGCATGGCCGTGGCATCAAAGCCCGCCGCTTGCAGCACGGCGCCCACGGTGGCTGGATCGTTCATGTTTTTGGAGTCCACCCAGATGGCCTGGAACATCGCTGCGCAGTAGTCGCCAAACCGGGCGTCGTCGCGCATTTGCAGACCCACGGCGATGCGCATCAGCGTGAGGGTGTTGATCGGGAAAAACGGGTTGGAATTGAAGGGAACGCCATAGCGTTGGGCGTGGCGGGCCAAGTCCTTGAAGATGTACGTGCCCTTGGCGGGAATGGTGGCCGGCGAGTGGTTGCCCGTGGCCTGAAACACGCCGCCCAGCAACATGGGTTTCCACACGACGCTTGCCCCGGTCTCAGCGCACAGTTTCGGCAACTGGGTGTAGGCCAGGTAAGCCGCGGGGCTGCCGAAGTCAAAATAGAACTCAACGTGTTTGCTCATGGTTGTCTCCAATTAATGGTTTGCTTGTTGGCAGTCTGAATCAGAATTTTTCCATCCAGGGCCGCAGGTCTAGTTCGTGCGTCCAGGCATCGCGCGGCTGCTGGTGCAGCATCCAGTAAGCGTCGGCAATATGGTCGGGGTTGAGGATGCCGTCCTGATCCTTCAGGGCATAACGCTCGGGGAAGTTGTCGCGGATGAAGGCGGTGTCAATCGCACCATCAATGATGCTGTGCGCCACGTGGATGCCGCGTGGCCCCAGTTCGCGCGCCATGCTCTGGGCCAGGGCTCGCAGCGCATGTTTGGCTCCGGCAAATGCGGCAAAGTTGGCCCCGCCCCGCAGTGAGGCTGTGGCACCGGTGAAGATGATGCTTTGAAGGCGGTCTTTGCCGGCACGCGTCACCATGCGTTTGGCCACCTCGCGGCCATTCAGAAAACCGCTGAAGCAGGCCATCTCCCAAATCTTGAAATACTTGCGTGCGGTTTCCTCCAGCACACTGCTGGGGGCATTGGCACCGATGTTGAACACCAGCACTTCAATGGGGCCGATGGTGGACTCGATCAGTTCCACCAGCGCGACCACATCGTCTTCCTTGCGCGCGTCGGACGCAAAGCCGTGCGCCTGTCCGCCCTCGGCCCTGATCTGGTCGAGCAGAGGCTGAAGTTTGTCCAGACTGCGGCGGGTGACGCAGGCAATAAAACCCTCACGCGCAAAACGCCTGGCGATGGCACCGCCTGTGGCATCCCCAGCGCCAATGACCAGCGCCACCCGGGTGCCCGTCGGATTTGAATTTGCTACTTTTTTAGTAGCTGAATCTTCATGATTGACGGGGACTTCAGGCACTTTTTACCCTTATTCTTTGTAATAAACCGTCTGATGGGTGGTGACCAGCATCTCGCCGGTCTGACTCCACAACTGGGCGGTCTGGTCGAAAAAGCCGTTCTGGAAATGCTGCCCCTGAGCTTGACCCAGAATGAAGCCACCACCCACCTTGGCCAGTTGCTCGGCCTGCGCGTGGAAGTAGATGGTCATGGACACCGTACCCACCGGCACGAAGCGCGCGCGGCGCAGAAACAGGCGGGGAAAGAAAGCGTCTGAAATGGCGGCCAGCGACGCAAAGTCCATGGCACGGCCCAGCGCATCACGCAGCCAGACTTGCGTAAGGCTGTGGCCAGCGTCGGCATCGTCGAGCTTTTCGGGGAAGCCGCCCTGGATGAATTTGATGTCATACCGCTTGAGCCATTGCATGGGCGCAAAACGCGGGGGCGACACCACGTCTTCTGGCATGGGTACTGTCGGCATGGTGGCTTCACCCAGGCTGTGGGTGGTGCGTCGCACGGCCGTCACCGACGTCGCCGTCAACACGGTCTCACCAGCTTGCAGCATCTCGATCACCCAATGCTGGGTAGAGCGGTTGGTACGTGCAGGGCGGGCCCGGATGTCGAACTCACCATCCGCCACCGCGGCGCAGAAATCGATGGTCAGGCTGACCGGGTCGCCCAGGCGTTGGGGGTGCAGCAACACGGCGTTGAGCATTTGTGCCGCAGAAATGCCGCCAAACGGCCCGACAAAATTGCCATAGGGCTCACTGGTGTGGCCCAGCCAATGGCCAGTGGCAGCGTCACCTTGCCACTGCAGGGCAACGGCTTCATCGAACGGGTGTGAAGTGGTCATGGGTGGGTCATGGGCAGCGCAATCCAATGAGATCAGATGCGCTCAAAAATGCCCGCAGCGCCCTGCCCCATGCCAACGCACATCGTCACCATGCCGTACTTCAGCTTGTTGCGTTGCAGGGCGTGGATGACGGTGGCCGAGCGGATCGCTCCGGTCGCGCCCAGCGGGTGACCCAAGGCAATGGCACCACCCATCGGGTTGACCTTGGCCACGTCCAGACCCAGCGTGTTGATGACCGCCAGCGACTGCGCGGCGAACGCTTCGTTCAACTCAAACCAGTCGATGTCCTGCTGCTTCAAACCCGCATATTTCAGCGCAGCGGGGATGGCCTCAATCGGGCCGATGCCCATGATGTGCGGCGGCACGCCGCGGCTGGCGTAGCTGACAAAGCGGGCAAGAGGTTTGAGGTTGTAGCGCTTGAGGGCCGCCTCGCTGACCAGAATCAAGGCACCTGCGCCGTCTGAGGTCTGCGAGCTGTTGCCTGCCGTGACCGAGCCACGGGCGGCAAACACAGCGCGCAGTTTGGAGAGGCCTTCCAGCGTGGTGTCAGGCCGCGCGCCTTCGTCCAGATTGACTGTGCGGGTGGTGCTGATGGACTCACCGGTTTCCAGATTGGGCGCACGGTCCGTGACCTCCACTGGCGTCATCTCGTTAGTAAACTCATCTGCCTTCATGGCGGCCACGGCACGGCGATGGGACTCCACCGCGAACTCATCTTGTGCCTGGCGCGACACCTTCCACTGATTGGCCACTTTCTCAGCGGTCAGGCCCATGCCGTAAGCAATGCCAATGTTTTCGTCACTGGCAAACATGGTGGGCGACAGTGACGGCGAATTGCCCATCATGGGCACCATGCTCATGCTTTCCACGCCCGCGGCAATCATCACATCGGCCTCACCCACGCGAATGCGGTCAGCGGCCATTTGCACGGCGCTCAGGCCCGAGGCGCAAAAGCGGTTCACTGTGATGCCGCCCACGCTGTGCGGCAGGCCCGCCAGCACCGCGCCGATGCGCGCGATATTCAGCCCCTGCTGCGCTTCGGGGATGGCGCAACCACAGATGATGTCTTCAATCGATTGCGGGTCCAGTGACGGCACCTGCGACAGCGCACTCTTGAGCGCAGCCACCAGCAAATCGTCCGGCCGGGTGTTGCGGAAATAGCCCCGCCCCGAGCGCCCGATGGGCGTGCGGGTGGCGGCAACGATGTAGGCTTCTTGAACTTGTTTCATGTCGATTCCTTGCTGTGGGCTTAGTTGCGAACCGGCTTGCCGGTTGACATCATTCCCATAATCCGCTCTTGTGTTTTTGGATGGACTAACAGCGTACAGAACGCCTTGCGCTCCAGTGCCATCAGGTATTCCTCGGTGACGAGTGAACCGGCGTCCACATCGCCGCCACACACCACACCGGCAATCAGACCGGCAATGTAGAAGTCGTGCGCGCTGATGAAGCCGCCGTCGCGCATGTTGACCAAGAGCCCTTGATCGTGGCCACGCCGCTGCGGCCCGCCACGACAAACTGGCGCTTGTTCGGGGCGCGGTAGCCGCTGGCAAACATGGCTTTGGCTTCATTGACGGCCACAAACAGCAGCTCGTCTTTGTGGGCCACTACGACGTCGCTGTCCAGAAGGTAGCCCAGCTTGCGGGACTC
This sequence comes from uncultured beta proteobacterium, assembly GCA_963750805.1. Taxonomy (GTDB): domain Bacteria; phylum Pseudomonadota; class Gammaproteobacteria; order Burkholderiales; family Burkholderiaceae_C; genus JANYCG01. The sequence goes on along the minus strand of CAVVSV010000056.1, from coordinate 16,565 downwards.
CAGTGCGCTGGTGCCCACCTTGGCCATGGCAGCCGCGGTGAAACCTTCGGTCAGGAACGGCAGGATGTCTTTGCCCGTGCTGCTGGCCAGGCTTTCAGCCGCACGGCGGGCGATGTAGGTCAGGCCACCCGCACCGGGCACCAGACCCACACCGACTTCGACCAGACCGATGTAGCTTTCCATCGCAGCCACGCGTTTGGCAGAGTACACCGCCATCTCGCAGCCGCCACCCAAAGCAAGTCCGCGCACGGCGGAGATGGTGGGCACGTTGGCGTAACGCAGTTTGAGCATGACGCGCTGCAACTCAGCCGCAATGCCGTCAATCGCCTCAATGCCGCCAATCATGAAGCCGGGCAACATGGATTGCAGGTCAGCCCCGGCAGAAAACATCTCGTCGGGCGACCAGATCACCAGGCCCTGGTAGTCCTTTTCGGCCATGTCGATGGCCTGGTCCAGGCCTTCAATCACGCCCGCGCCAATGGCATGCATCTTGGTCTTGATGCTGGCAATCAGCACGTCTTTGCTTGCGTCGTCAGCCAGCGTCCACAAGCGAATGGAGTCATCTTCAAACAACGTCGTGCCCGCCGCGGTGGCAGAAGGTGCATTCGCACCCAGCACGCTCTCGGGGAAGTGTTGGCGGTTGTACACGGGCAGGCTGCGTGGCGCGACGAACTGGCCCGTGGTGGGGTTCCATGAGCCTTGTGGTGTGTGTACGCCGCCTGCATCAGCGACCGGGCCTTTGAACACCCAGTCCGGCAAAGGTGCATTGCACAGGGCTTTGCCCGCGTCAATGTCTTCCTTGATCATGTTCGCCACTTCCAGCCAACCCGCTTCCTGCCACAACTCAAACGGGCCCTGCTTCAGGCCAAAGCCCCAGCGCATGCAGAAGTCCACATCACGCGCGTTGTCGGCAATGCTGGCCAGATGCACTGCGGCGTAATGAAATCCGTTGCGCAGAATCGCCCACAGGAACTGACCTTGCGCGCCCTCGCTGTTGCGCAACAGTTTCAGGCGCTGCCCGGCAGGCTTTTTGAGCATGCGGGCATAGACCTCGTCAGACTTCTCGCCCGCTGGCACATAGGTCTTGGTGGCCAGGTCAAAGCGGGACACATCGCGGCCCACTTTCTTGAAGAAACCGGCTTTGGTCTTTTGGCCCAGGTTGCCCATTTCCAACAGGGTCTTCAACACCTCGGGGGTGGCGAAGCTGCCGTAAAACGGGTCTGTCTCGATGCTCAAGGTGTCTTGCAGAGTCTTGATCACGTGGGCCATGGTGTCCAGCCCCACCACGTCAGCGGTGCGGAAGGTGCCGGAGCTGGCGCGGCCGAGCTTCTTGCCCGTCAGGTCGTCCACCACGTCGAAGGTCAGGCCAAAGTTGGCGGCCTCTTTCATGGTGGCCAGCATGCCGGCAATACCGACGCGGTTGGCGATGAAGTTGGGGGAATCTTTGGCCCGAACCACACCTTTGCCCAAGGTGCAGGTGACAAAGGCTTCCAGATCGTCCAGCACCTGGGGTTGCGTGGTGGGCGTGTTGATCAGCTCCACCAATGCCATGTAGCGCGGTGGGTTGAAGAAGTGGATGCCACAGAAACGCGGCTTGATTTCTTCAGGCAAAGCTTCACTCAGTTTGGTGATCGACAGGCCCGAGGTATTGGACGCCACAATGGCGTGCGGCGCGATGAACGGTGCGATCTTTTTGTACAGGTCCAGCTTCCAGTCCATGCGCTCGGCAATGGCTTCGATGATCAGGTCACAGTCGCGCAATTGCTCCATGTGCTCTTCGTAATTGGCTTGGCCAATCAGCACGGCGTCGTCAGCCACACCCAATGGCGCTGGCTTAAGCTTTTTGAGGCCCTCAATCGCCTTCGTGACGATACCGTTCTTGGGGCCTTCTTTTGCAGGCAAGTCGAACAAAACGACCTGCACCTTGACGTTGACGAGGTGCGCGGCAATTTGCGCACCCATCACGCCTGCGCCAAGGACGGCGACTTTTTTGACTAGAAATCGGGACATAGGTTCATTTCCGGTTTGTTGGTTTCAGTCGGGGAACACCGCAGAACTGGCTTTGCAAAGCTGCTGGTGTTGCCCCCTTGAGGGGGGATGACGCTACATGAAATGAGCAAGCAACAGGGGTGGTTTTCATTGGACTCTGAGCCAGGTTTGGGTGCGTCCAAAAAATGCGATGGAGCCGCGAACTTCCAGCTTTTGGCCGGCCTCGATGGGGGTGAGTCGCAAGGTGTAAGTCTTGCCGTTTTCAGGGTCGAGGATTTTTCCATCCTCCCATACCTCTTTGCCCTCGGCCCTTTTGGCACCCCGGATGATTTCCATGCCCACTTTGGGCTTGCCCTTGCGGTCATCCGTGCACAGGTCGCAGTTGGGCGTGCCTTCAGTGGTCAGTGCCTTTTCGATAACGCCAGTCAGCACACCCGTTGTATCTGCCGTGATGCGAATCTCTGCCTTGGGTTTACCGGTCTGGTCATCGATGCTGCGCCACAGACCCACAGGCGTCATCTGGGCACTGGCTGACGCACAGGCTGCTATCACAAAAGGAGCTAACAATGCTTTATTCACGGGGACCTCAGTTCATTTTCACCATTGAATTGCAAGGCTCGTGCGGCTGCAGCCTCAGGCGAATACAGCATCCGTGTCCATCAAGACTTTGGAGCCGGCACGGGCCGTGCGCATCAGCGTGGCGGTTTCGGGGAACAGCTTGGCAAAGTAGAAGCGCGCCGTTTGCAGCTTGGCCACATAGAACTGATCGGTATTGCCAGCCGCGATTTCGCGCAGTGCGACTTGCGCCATGCGCGCCCAGAAGTAGCCAAACACCAGATGGCCCGCGACACGCAAATAGTCCACCGCGGCAGCACCCACCTCGTCAGGATTCTGAAAACCCTTGAAACCAATTTCAGTGGTGAACTTGGTCATCTGGTCACCCAGAATGGCGATGGGGGTGATGAACTCGGCCATCTTTTCGTTCACGCCTTCTTCCTCCACCAGCGCGCCAATCAGCTTGCCAAACTTCTTCAACGTGGCGCCGTTGTTGCCGAGAATCTTGCGACCCAGCAGATCCAAGGATTGGATGGTGTTGGTGCCCTCGTAAATCATGTTGATGCGGGCATCGCGCACAAATTGCTCCATGCCCCATTCCTTGATGTAGCCGTGCCCGCCAAACACCTGCTGGCAACCGGAGGTCGCTGTCCAGCCGTTGTCGGTGATGAAGGCTTTCACGATGGGCGTCAGCATGGACAGCATTTCGCCCGCGTCTTTGCGCACTTTCTCGTCCGGGTGGTTGTGCTCTTTCTCCAGCAGCATGGAGCAATAGGTGCTCAGTGCACGGCCACCTTCGGCGTAGGCGCGGGCGGTGAGCAACATCTTGCGCACATCGGGGTGCACGATGATGGGGTCAGCGGGCTTATCTTTGGCTTTGGGGCCGGAGAGTGAACGCATCTGGATGCGGTCTTTGGCGTAGGCCAGTGCATTCTGGTAAGCCACTTCGGTCAGGCCCAATGACTGGTTGCCCACGCCCAGGCGCGCCGCATTCATCATCACGAACATGCCAGCCATGCCCTTGTTGGGCTGACCGACCAGGGTGCCCACGGCACCATCCAGCACGATCTGCGCCGTGGCATTGCCGTGAATTCCCATCTTGTGCTCCAGGCCACCGCAGTAGATGCCATTGCGCTCGCCCAAGGAGCCATCCGCCTTCACGTTGAACTTGGGCACAACGAACAGGCTCACACCCTTGATGCCCGCAGGCGAGTCCGTGATACGGGCCAGCACCAGGTGAATGATGTTGTCGGCCATGTCGTGTTCACCGGCGCTGATGAAGATCTTGTTGCCAGTGATCCTGTAGGTGCCATCGGGCTGAGGCTCAGCCTTGGTGCGCATCAGGCCCAGGTCGGTACCGCAATGGGGTTCAGTCAGGCACATGGTGCCGGTCCATTCGCCACTGGTCATTTTGTGCAGGTAGGTGTTCTTCTGCTCGTCACTGCCATGGGTGTGCAGGGCCGCATACGCACCGTGGGTCAGGCCGGGGTACATGGTCCACGCCTGGTTGGCGCTGTTGAGCATTTCGTAAAACATCTGGTTGACCACCAATGGCAAGCCCTGACCGCCATAGGCCGGGTCGCAGGCCAGCGCCGCCCAGCCGCCCTCGATGTACTTGGCGTAGGCTTCCTTGAATCCCTTGGGCGTGGTGACCACGTGAGTGGCCTGGTCGATGGTGCAACCCTCGGCATCGCCACTGACATTCAGCGGAAAAGTGACCTCGGCGGCGAACTTGCCGCCTTCCTCCAGCACGGCATTGATGGTGTCCGCATCGATGTCGGCGTGGCTGGGGATTTGCTTGAGTTCGTCCACCACATGGAGCAATTCATGCATGACAAATTGCATGTCGCGCAGAGGGGGGGTATAGGTTGGCATGGTGAGTCCTTCAGTGAAATCAGGTGGAAGTGGAAGAAAGTCCTTAACCGGGTCAATCCGCTGGTGCTGCCTTGGCCAGCGCGGCCAGGGTTGCTTTGGCTTTGACCGATTTAAGAGGTGTGGCCCGTGGAGCGGGTGTGCCGAACAACCGCAGGATGTTGTCAAACCCCTGATGGGCGCGGGCAATGGAGCCGGGGTATTTCAAAAACCGCGCTTCGTAATGCAACGCCAGAATCAGACCGTGAATCTCGAACGCAATTTGCTGCTCGTTGGCATCTGGCACCAGATGGCCGCATTCTTTGGCCTGCACAACGGCGCGAAACAGGGCGTCCAGCCAAGTCTTTACTGACGTAGCCAACGCGTCATGCACGGGGCCGGTGCGGTCGTCAAACTCAACAGCACCGCTGATGAAAATGCAACCGGATTGAATCTCCACCGCCACGCGCTTCATCCAGTTGGCAAACAGCGCCTTGAGACGTGGCAGCCCGCGCTCTTCGCTCAGGGCGGGATAAAAGACCTCTTGCTCAAAGCGGCTGAAGTATTCGCGGATGACAGAGATTTGCAGTTCTTCACGCGAACCAAAATGCGCAAACACGCCAGACTTGCTCATGTGGGTGACTTCGGCCAGAACGCCAATGCTTAATCCCTCGAGGCCAATCTGCGCCGCCAGACCCAGGGCGGCATCGACGATCACCTGTTTGGTCTGCTGGCCCTTTTGCAAAGCGCGGCCGTCGTGCCCACCCGCCAGCGCACGCGCTTTGGTGCGATGCGGCGTTGCTGATTTTTGAATGGGCATCTGGCTTGGAGGCATGACAAATCGGTGGCTGAAAGAAATAAAAGAACGATCGTGCTATTTTGCACGAAGTCTGTGACGCCGGTTTGGCAGCGGCCTTTTCTAGAGGCCAGCTTCTAAGGGAATTGCGGGTAAACCCGGGATTCGCGTCTATTTGCTCTCTTTCATGAAGCAAACAATCCAATAGTGACGGGGACTTCAACCCCAATCATTCACTTACAGCTCTTTGCTTTTGCTCACGGAGAAACGGAAACCATCGCGCCCGGCGGACTTGGCTTGGTACATGGCACGGTCGGCACTGCTCATCAAATCGGACGCCGTGGTGCCATTCTCGGGATACTGGCTGATGCCAATACTGAAACCCACCTGCAACTCATGGCCGTTGTATTGAATGGGTGAACGCACACTCTCTAACAATTTCTCTGCAATGGAAACAATGTCTTCACGGTTGGAGGGGCTGTCCAGCAACACAACGAACTCATCGCCACCAATGCGGGCCACGGCATCGGCCTTGCGGGTGTTGGACATCAGGCGCTTGGCGATGACTTTCAAGACCTCATCGCCTGCATCGTGGCCCCAACGGTCATTGATAGACTTGAATTTGTCCACATCAATGAACAGCAGCGCAAAGCGGGTACCGCTGCGCTGCGAGCGAGCCAAAGTGTTGTCCAGGCGTTCCTGAAACAGGCGGCGATTGGGCAGCCCGGTCATGGCATCGTGGCGCGCCAACTGGTCCATTTCCTGCCGGCTTCTTTCCAGCGCAGCCATTTGCTCCTTGAGTTGATCGTGCATGTGGTTGAAACTCAGCGCCAACACACCCAGTTCGTCCTTGCGCGTCACGTCGAGCTTGGCAACCGATTCGCCCTTGGCAAAGCGCTGAACCGCAGCACTGACCAAGTTGATGGGTTTGGTCACCATCCGTGACAACAGGATGGCCAACACAATGCAGGCCAGACACAAGACCACCACCAATTGGAGAACAACCGAACCCAGGCTATTGGCCTGCTGTAAAACCGCAGAAAGCGGGACACCCAGGCCAAGAACGATGCGGTCTTCGTCACCGGCGATCCGGACTCCCCGCCCGACAAAAGCGGCAACCACGGGTTCCTGGGCGTAGCGTCCGTCCGATACCTTGGTCACGACACTGCTTTTGCTGCCATTGAACAAGTCTTTGGTATCGGCGAATTCATCCTGGACCAGCACGCGGCGTCCCTTGTCAAAGCCAAATGTCAGGGCACTGTCCGGGTGAACCAGAAAGTCACCATCCCGATTTGCCAGGTACACCAGGTAATCCGGTGGCAAGTCGATTGCCAGTGACTTGAATATGCCGTTCAGGTCCACATTGACCACGACGACGCCAAGGGCGTGTCCCATTCGATCCATCACCGGTGTTGAAAGTATCACTGCGGGCTGGTTCAGACCCGAATGTGCGCCGATTTCGTGGTTAATGACAATGCGTGAAAGGTAAGTGGACCCAGCCTGCAATTTGAGTGCGTCCGACACGTAGCTGAAGTGCCCTTTTTCCTGCAGGTCATCGCCGTTGACTCGAACCAGGCCTTCTGGGGAGCGATCAATTCGCACCCGTTCAAGGCCACTGTCGCTGGCAGAAATCAGCCTGATTTGAAAGTAACTGGGGTTGACCTCCATTTGCCGCTCAAACAGGGTCGCGACCTGTTGTTCATCAACGGTGTTTTCGCTTTGCAAAGCGGCAACCGCAGCAGGATGCCTGGCCAAGGCCTGCAAGTTTCGGGAGATTTCTTCACGGTTGACCGTGATGCGGTGAGCGACCACATTGGTGGCTGTCAGCAATTCTGCCTCTGCCGACTGTACCAACAGACTTCGGCTGGCCTGGTAGGCGTAAAAACCGGTCAGTCCGGATGCCAGGACACTGACCGTCGCCAAAAGCAGTCCCAGCTTGAACGCAATTCCCAATTTCATGGGGCCAACACCTTGCTGGCCCGGTCTCCAGCCAGAATGCGCGCCCACAACTTGCTTCGGCGATCTTCGCTCTCAACCGGCTCCAGCCACTTGAGCCTGTCCTGCGGACGCAAATAAGGGGATTCCGAGGTTGTGTTGGCCAACCCCTGGCGCGTCAGCAATGCATTGCCAGGCTCGGCCTCCAGAAAAAAGTTGATCCAGGCCTGCGCCAGCCGGATGTTTTTGGCACTGCGGGTGATGGCCCAGCAGTCCAGCCAGGACAGGGCGCCTTCGTTGACGATGGCATAACCCACATCCGCACCGGCCGCTTTTAACAGCGTGAGTTGTTGCGAGCCGTAGTTGGCAAACATCACGGCCGTGTGACCCGAAAGAAATTTCTCAACCGATTCCTCAGGCTGTGTGTAAAAGCCCTGGGCGTTACGACGCAGTGCGATCAGCTTGTCAACGGCGGCAGGCCATTCCTTGTCACCAATGTGAAAGGGCGTCACGTCGCCCAACACCTGGGCAGCCAAAGAAAAGTTGTGTGTTCCCCCACTGTACAAAAGTACCTTGCCCTTGAAGGCGGGGTCCCACAAGGCGCGCACGGACGTGGGCGGCTCCCTGACTTGCCGCTTGTCGTAAATCAGCCCCATTTCAGAGTAGGTGTAGGGGATGGCAAAGATTTTGTCCCCGTGAACCAGTCCGGGTATGGCCTTGAGATTGCGAAACCGGGGCAATTGATGGCTGGTGTTGGGTATGGCAGAGCCATCGACCGGGACTACCAGGCCGCCATGGATATAACGCTGCAGCTCAGCGGTATTGACTGCAAAGACATCGAAGTCTTTCGCCTTGTTGTCACTCAGCCGCTTCCACATGGCGTCGTCACTGTCAATGATGGTGACTTCAACCTTGCTACCGGTCTTTTGCTCAAAGATCTTCACCAGATCAGGGTCGGCATAACCGGGCCATGTCAAAACCCGGAGCACGTCTTGCGCGTGAACTGCAAATGCCATTGGAAATGCAAGTGCCAACACCAATCCGCGCAGAAAGCGCAGGCTAAAGGTGATGGATAGCAGAAAGGGCATTAAATTGCGCGGAGAGGGGGGTAAATTGCCGTGCCACATTATCCTACCGCCACCTGACGAACAATCCATCCCCCAAGTGTCACAAAGCGTTCAGGTCGGTAACCAGCAAAAACGGCCCTTGCGGGCCATTTTCTGAGTGTCATCCGGGGTCTTTTTGGGACCCGACCTGCTTCAAAGCTTGAAAGCCACAACCTCCTGGCGCTGCTCGCCCAAGCCCTCAATCCCCAAAGTCATCACATCGCCCTTTTTCAGATAGAGAGGCGGCTTCATGCCCAGGCCCACGCCGGGTGGCGTGCCGGTGGTGATCACGTCGCCGGGCATCAGCGTCATGAACTGGCTGACATAACTGACGATTTTGGCCACGCTGAAAATCATGGTCTTGGTACTGCCGGTCTGAACGCGTTTGCCGTTCAGGTCCAGCCACATGCTCAGTTTTTGCGGGTTGGGCACGTCGTCGCGGGTCACCAGCCAGGGGCCAATGGGGCCGAAGGTGTCGCAACCTTTGCCCTTGTCCCATGTGCCGCCACGCTCGATCTGGAATTCGCGCTCGCTCACGTCGTTGATGGTGCAATAGCCCGCAACAAATTTGAGCGCGTCTTTTTGCGACACATACCGCGCTTCAGTACCAATGACCACGCCAAGCTCCACTTCCCAATCCGACTTCTTGGAGCCTTTAGGCAACATCACCGGGTCATTTGGACCCTGAATGCAGCTGGTGGCTTTCATGAACACGATGGGTTCGGGGGGAATGGGCAAGCCGGATTCAGCCGCGTGATCTGCATAGTTCAGGCCAATAGCGATGAACTTGCGCACACCGGCCACGGGGCTGCCCATGCGCGGTGAGCCTTTGACCAGGGGCAGTTTGTCCGTCTTGACTTTGGCTATCTTGGCCAGCGCCGCATCGCTGAGCTGATCGGGACCAATGTCTTTGACAACCGCGCTGAGGTCGCGCAGTTTGCCTTGAGCATCAATGAGGCCGGGTTTTTCTTTGCCGGGGTTGCCATAACGGACGAGTTTCATCAGTTTGCCTTTCGGGTGAGTTAATTGTTGATTTTGAATTAGTAAGTGGACCGTCCACCGGAGAGGTCAAAGACCGCACCGGTGGAAAAAGAACAGTCTTCGGTGCAGAGCCAGGTCACCATGGCTGCGACTTCCTCAGGGGTGCCGAAGCGCCCCATGGGAATTTTGGACAGCATGAAGGCAATATGCTCGGGCGACATCTGGTCGAATATAGCGGTCTTCACAGCGGCAGGGGTGACGCAATTCACGCGCACGCCCGTATCGGCCAACTCTTTGCCCAGCGACTTGGTGAGCGCAATCACAGCTGCCTTGCTGGCGCTATAGGCACTGGCGTTGGGGTTGCCGTCCTTGCCGGCCACAGACGCGATGTTGACGATGCGGCCATAGTTGCGAGAGCGCATGTGCGGAACCACTTCGCGGCAGCAGAAAAACAGGCCGTTCAGGTTGACATTGATGACCTGTTGCCAGTCTTGTGGCGGGTAGTCCCACACTTTGACATTGGGGCCGGTGATGCCCGCGCTGTTGACCAGTGCATCGATGGCCGGGTTCAGCGCCATTGTTTGTGCGACTGCAGCCGCCACGCTGGTGTGATTCGCAACGTCAACGATCACCGTGTTCACCTCTCCGGTCAGGGCAGCTTTGGCTTGGGCCAATGCCTTCTCATCGCGATCCCACAGGGTGACGCTCCCACCGGAAGCCAAATACCGTTGTGCAATGGCATACCCCAAACCGACCGCCCCACCCGTAATGACCGCGTGGCGACCTTTCAAATCAAGTTGGTTCATAGGATCAGGCTCAGATGGTCATGCCACCATCAATGGAGAAAAATTGCCCGGTGGCAAACACTGATTCATCACTGGCCAGGTAAACCACGATCGGCGCGATCTCATGCGCTTGTGCCAGGCGCCCCATAGGCTGGCGGGCCACGAAGTTTTTTCGAGCTTCGGCCGGGTCGGCATAACTGTTGATACGGTCTCCCAATGACGGGGTATCGACCGTTCCAGGTGCAATGGCATTGCAGCGAATGCCCTGGCCCACAAAGTCAGCCGCCACGGCTTTGGTCAAGCCCACCACGGCAGCCTTGCTGGCACCGTAAACAAAGCGATTGGGCAAGCCTTTCAGGCTGCCGCACACGCTGGCCATGTTGATGATGCTGGCGCCGCCCTTGCCGTTGCCATAGGCGGCCAGCATCTTGGGCAGCGCTGCCTGAATCATCCAGAACTGCGCGCGTGCATTGAGGTTGAACGCAAAGTTCCAGTCGTCATCGGTGGCCTGCAGAATGGAGCCGTTGTGCACAAAACCGGCACAGTTGAACAGCACATTCACGGCGGCAGTGCTGTCCACCAGGGCTTGAATGGCGGCCTTGTCCATCACATCCAGCTTTTGCGTGGTGACATTGCCCACGCCCGCATAACTTTCCAGCAATTGGGCGTTCACATCGGTGGCCAGCACCTGCGCACCTTCGGCAGCCATGGCCAGCACACAGGCCTTGCCGATGCCCTGACCCGCAGCGGTCACAAGGGCGGTTTTTCCTTTGAGTCTCATTGATTTTCCTTTTTTACTGAGTAAGTGAAGAATGGCTGCTGTTGTCAGATTCTGGGCTGAGGATGATGGGTCAGGCTTGGGCTTTGACCTGGATTTCTGCAATTTGTCGGGACGCGATCACGGGCCAATCCCATTCAATGCCCAGCCCGGGCGTATCGGGCGGGATAGGCATAGCCACCCTCAACCTTGATTCGGCTGGTCGTGATGTCATCGAATTGCGGAATGTATTCCACCCAGGTGGCATTGGGCACGCCGGCGCACAGGCTCACATGCAGCTCCATCAGGAAATGCGGGCATACCGGCACGTCGAAAACCTTCGGCCAGATGCGCCACCTTGACCCACGGCGTGATTCCGCCGATACGCGCCACGTCAGGCTGCACGATGCTGCAGGCGCCCTGCTCCAGGTATTCGCGGAACTGGCTCAGGTGGTACATGGATTCGCCCACCGCCACCGGGATCGAGGTGTGCTCGCGCAGCTGGCGATGGCCGGCCACGTCTTCGGCCGGCAAGCGGCTCCTCGAGCCAGGCCAAGTCGAACGATGCGAAGGCCGCAGCGCGGCGCACGACCTCGGGCCGGTTGAAACCCTGATTGGCGTCGGTCATGATGTCGAAGCCGGGCCCGACCGCCTCACGCACGGCAGACAGACGTGCCACGTCTTCGCTCACATGAGGCCGCCCGATCTTGATCTTGGCGCCCTTGAATCCCTAGGCCTGCGCGGCCAGCGTCTGCTCGACCAGTTCACCGGCGCTCAGATGCAGCCAGCCGCCTTCCGTGGTGTATACCGGCACTCGGGCCTGCGCACCGCCCAGCAACAGTTCAAGCGGCAAGTTGCTGGCTTCGGGCGCGCCAGTCCCACAAGGCGGTGTCGACGCAGGCCAAGGCCAGGCTGGTGATGGCACCAACGGCCGTCGCGTGCGTGTGAAAGAACAGGTCTTTCCAGATGGCCTCAATGTTGCAGCGGGTTGCGGCCCAGCAGGCGCGGCGCCAGATGGTCATTCAGCAATGTCATGATCGACGAGCCGCCCGTCCCGATCGTATAGGCGTATCCGGTAGCCTCAATGCCATCGCTGCAACGCAGGGTCAGCAAGATGGTTTCCTGCGTCACGAAGGACTGGATGGCATCGGTACGTACCACCTTGGGCGGCAGGTTGACCTGGCGCAGGCGAACGGAGTCAATCGTGACGTGGTGGTTCATGACAGTCTGAAGGTTTCAGCGGATACAGGGTTTTGCCGGATGCCATCCGATGGAATAAATGGGATTATCAATTGGCCTTACCACTTGTCCAATTCTGGCATACCCTAAGTCCTCTGTCGCCGACCTGGCTGCTTTGTTTCACTGAACTTCATGCCCCTGCAAACTGTAGAACCGCAGCGCCTTTACCGGCAGATCGCTGAGCAATTGCGCTCGCTGATCAGCAAGGGGGAGTTTGCCGTGGGCGCACGTTTGCCTGCTGAGCGGGATCTGGCCCGTCAGTTTGGCGTGAGCCGGCCGTCGGTGAGGGAAGCGCTGATTGCATTGGAAGTTGAAGCCTGGGTTGAGGTGCGCACCGGTTCGGGGGTGTACGTTCTGGACAGATTTGCCGGCACCCGCCAGGGCGCCCCGGAAACCATCGCGCCGGCGGAATGGGGGCCACTCGAATTGATTCGCGCCCGCCGCCTGATTGAAGGTGAGACCGCCGCAAAAGCAGCTACTTTGGCCAAACGCAAAGACATTGATGCCCTGCGCAAGGCGATCGAGGCCATGACTCTGGATGCAGAACAGGGCGTGATGCCACTGGAGGGCGACCGTGCGTTTCATACGGCCATTGTGCAGACCAGCGGCAACATGGTTCTGGTCGAGACCGTACAAACCTTCTGGGATTCACGGCGCGGTCCGCTCTTTGTGCGCTTGGGCGGACATTTTGAAACCGTGAAGTCTTGGCGCGCCGCCATTGAAGAACATCACGCCATTCTTGAGGCCGTTCAGCAGCGTGATGCGGCGGCCGCACGTGCCGCGATGCACGCCCATATGGACAAATCACACGCCCGATTCAGTGCGAGCTGGCGCCGCACGAAACGCAGTTAGCCCCAACAGGCCCTGTGCCACGCACCAGTAACCCTGCCCTACTTTTCTTCAACTTTTATTTCAACCCAGGAGACCACCATGAAACTTGTCAGCTCAAAACGATTCACCCTCAAGACCCTTGCAATTTGCGCCGCATTGGGCGCCACGCTTGGCATGTCCGGTATGGCCAGCGCTCAAACCAAATTGAAGTGGGCTCACGTGTATGAGACTTCCGAGCCCTATCACACCCAATCCGTCTGGGCAGCGGAGGAGATCAAAAAGCGCAGCAATGGCAAGTTTGACATTCAGGTGTTCCCCGCGTCCACACTGGGCAAGGAAACCGACATCAACCAGGGACTGACGCTTGGAACCGTGGACATGATCATCAGCGGCCCGTCGTTTGCGGCCCGCAGCTATCCGCGCTTTGGCATTGCCTACTACCCCTTTATCTTCCGCGATGGTGAGCATCTTCTGGCCTACAGCAAAAGTGCTGTTTTCAAGGAAATGGTGGACGAGTTCCGCGCCAAGACCGGCATTCAGGTCACGGCTTACACGTATTACGGCGCGCGTCACACCACCTCGCAAAAACCCTTCACCAACTGTGAGGGGATGAAGGGCCTGAAGATTCGCGTGCCGGATGTGCCCGCTTACACCGCCACGCCCAAGGCCTGCGGTGCCAACCCGACCCCCATCGCTTTTGCCGAGGTTTATCTGGCCCTTCAAAATGGCACTGTGGATGCCCAAGAGAACCCCTTGACAACCATCGAAGCCAAGAAGTTTTTTGAAGTCCAGAAGGCGATCATGCTGACCGGGCACATCGTGGACGGCCTCACCACTCAAATTGCGCCTCACGTGTGGAGCAAGTTGACCGATGCGGAAAAGACCATGTTCACCGAAGTCACCCGGGAGGCCGCCTCACGGGCATCCGCCGAAATCAAAAAGCGGGAAAGCGAACTGGTTGACGAGTTCAAGAAAAAAGGGCTTCAGATTGTCAACGTGGATCGAAAATCGTTTCAGGACGCCGTGCTGAAGAACTCCCCGCTGGAGTCCATGGGATTCACCCGCGCGGACTACGACAAAATCCAGGCCGCGAAATAAGGGGCACGAGATGGACATCGATGCCGGCCCCAAGGTGATGGGAGATGATGGTGAGTTTCACGTCACCGATGAAGAAGTGGATCTCTCTGCAACGCCCGTGGAAGCCTGGGCGGCGCTGGGCTTCTTCTGGTTGCTGGGCATCACGGTGTTCTACCAATTCTTCACCCGCTACGTGCTCAACGATTCTGCAGCGTGGACTGAGGAAATTGCCCGGTATCTGTTGATTGCAACAGTATTCATCGGCGCGGCCATTGGCGTGGCAAAGAACAACCACATTCAGGTGGATTTCTTCTACCGCTACATGCCCGCGCCTTTGTGCCGGGCCATGGCCTTGCTGGTGGATGCGCTGAGGATCGGGTTCTTTGGCGCGGCCGTCATCATGACCTGGCAAATGATGCAGAAGTTGGGCAATTACAAGATGACCATCATCGACTTGCCCATGAACATCGTCTACGCCGTGTGCATGTTGGGTTTTGCAGCCATGTTTGTGCGTTCCTTCTGGGTCATGCGGGTTCATTTCCAGCGTGGTTACAGCGTGCTGGAGCGGCCTGATTCCACAATGGAAGACCGCTAACGGACTCGCTGGTGCCTGGACCGTTGAACCTGGAAATTACAAGAACACGTCATGCTCAAAATCATCTTTCTTATCCTCATGTCGGGTGGTGTGCCCGTGGCCATCGCCATGGCCGGATCGTCGCTGCTCTACATCCTGTTCACCGGCGACAACCCACCCTTTGTGGTGATTCACCGCATGGTCAGTGGCATCGACAGCTTCCCCTTGCTGGCGGTTCCATTTTTCATTCTGGCCGGCAATTTGATGAACAACGCCGGCATCACCAACCGCATTTACAACTACGCGCTGGCGCTGGTGGGTTGGCTCAAGGGAGGATTGGGTCACGTCAATGTGATTGGCTCGGTCATCTTTGCGGGCATGAGCGGCACCGCCATTGCCGACGCGGCAGGCCTGGGAACCATTGAGATCAAGGCCATGAAGGACCATGGCTACGACGCAGAGTTTGCGGTGGGGGTCACCGCAGCGTCGGCCACCCTGGGTCCCATCATCCCGCCGAGTTTGCCTTTCGTGATCTACGGCATGATGGCCAACGTCAGTGTCGGCTCGCTGTTTCTGGCCGGCATCCTGCCCGGCATGATGATGGCTGTGTTGATGATGCTGACCGTCGCCTACTTCGCCCACAAGAACAATTGGGGCTCCGACTTCAAGTTTCAGTGGCCGCGTGTCATCAAGGCCTTGATTGAGACGGCGGTCGTCATCTGCTGGCCGTTGCTGTTGTGGGTATTGATCACCAAGTTGGGCTTTCCGCCCCAGATCACGGTGTTTGCAGGTTTGATTGGCCTGTTTGCCGCCGACAAGTATTTCGACTTTCAGGCGGTGCTACCCGTCATGACGCCTGTGCTGTTGATTGGCGGCATGACCACCGGCATTTTCACCCCCACCGAAGGTGCCATCGCCGCCTGCGTCTGGGCCATGGTGCTGGGGCTGGCCTGGTACAAGACCTTGAGCTGGAAGATGTTTGTGAAAGTCTGCCTGGAGACGGTGGAGACCACCAGCACGGTGCTGTTCATTGTGGCTGCGGCCAGCATTTTCGGCTGGATGCTGACGGCCACCGGCGTGACCACCGCCATCGCCGCCTGGGTGCTTGCGTTCACCAAAGAACCCTGGGTTTTTCTGATGATTGCCAATTTGCTGATGTTGTTTGTGGGCTGCTTTTTGGAGCCCACGGCGGCCATCACCATTCTGGTCCCCATCCTGGTCCCCATTTGCCAGAAACTGGGGATCGACCTGGTTCACTTTGGCATCGTGATGGTACTGAATCTGATGATTGGGCTGCTGCATCCGCCCATGGGCATGGTGCTGTTTGTGCTGGCGCGCGTGGCCAAGCTATCGGTGGAACGTACTACCATGGCGATCTTGCCCTGGCTGGTTCCCCTGCTGGGCAGCCTGGTGATCATCACCTACTTCCCCAAGCTGGTGCTTTGGCTTCCGAAACTTGTTTATTGACACTCTGAAATGAACCCATTCATACGACTTCACGCTGCCGACGACGTCCTCATTGCCCGCTCCCAACTGGTCGGTGGCGCCACGGTTGAAGGCGTTACGGTCAAAGGGCTGATCCCCGCCGGCCACAAGATTGCAACGCGCGCCATCGCTGTTGGTGAGCCCGTGCGCCGCTATAACCAGATCATTGGTTTTGCCAGCAGGCCCATAGCGGCCGGCGACCATGTGCACACCCACAATCTGGACATGGGTGCCAACAAGGGTAACTTTGAACGTGACTACGCCTTTGGCGCCGATGTCAAACCGGAACCCGCTCGCCGTGAAGCCACATTCATGGGCATCAAGCGTGCCGACGGTCGCGTGGCCACTCGCAACTACATCGGGGTGCTGACCAGCGTGAATTGCTCCGCCACCGCGGCGCGCGCCATTGCCGATCACTTCTCTCGGCACACCAACCCTGGCGCGTTGGCTGATTTTCCCAATGTGGACGGCGTGGTTGCCCTCACCCACGGCACCGGATGCGGTATGGACACTGAAGGCGTTGGCATGCAGATTTTGCAGCGCACATTGACTGGCTACGCCACCCATGCCAACTTTTGGGGCGTTCTGGTGGTGGGCCTGTTTG
>CAVVSV010000055.1:0-13353 GCA_963750805.1 uncultured beta proteobacterium | reverse complement strand
CACGACAAAAACAGAACCCACACGCTGCCCGTCAAGTTCGGCGATCCAGCAGCGTTCCCACTCAGGCTGGAATTTGCGCAAGTAGTTCGCAACGATGTCGGCCACCAGTGCCTCGAAGTCTGCATTCCCACCCGTATTCCCGCGCATAAATTTCACCGTGCTGCTGCACCACCCAGCCCATATCGCCAGGTTTTGGATCACGCAAGGTCAGTTTGGGACCTTCCATTGACCTGGCGCTCTCAGCAGGGCCAGGATGCAAAAGAGCTGCAATGGTGCCCATGGCCGCCACGACTTGAGCCTGCTGCCCGACGGGAACGCTGTCCAATAGCTGGGCCGCGTCGTCACGCGACTTTTGCTGCAACGGGGCAAAAACGTCGTACCCCGCCTGTGTGAGGGTCAGCAAGCTTTGGCGTGCATCGTCGGGTGAGGGCGATCGGGTGATCCAGCGCTGAGATTCAAAACGCCTCAGGATGCGGCTGAGATAGCCCATGTCCAGCCCTAATTCACGCGCCAGGGCAGTCGCGGTCAGTGCGGCTTGCTGAGGGGCAGTTTGGGGTGTACGGTGCGCCAGTTCATAAAGAACGCGCACCTCAGTCAACGTGAACGGGCTGCCCAAGTAGGGGGACAGTACCCCGATACGCTGGGTGTAGAAGCGGTTGAAACTGCGAATTGCTTTGACGTGCGCCGGGTCAGGCGTGCCGAGTTGCGACTTTTGGGTCTGGGATTCAAGATTGGGCATGACCGCATTTTTCATAATTTATTTGACTCAGTCAAGCAAATAATGCTTGCGAGCAACCTGCTGCCTCAAGCCCCGGTGGACGGTACAAGACAACAGGTAATATTCCGCCATGACTGCACCCGCTCCAGATTCAGTCGCCGCAGCCGCGGCACCTGAAGACACACAAATCCCTCCGCCTTTCGACCTGCGAGAACTTCGCAAGGCCCTCGGTCAATTTGGTACGGGCGTGACGGTAATTGCCACTCAATCCGCTGACGGAATCCTGGTCGGCCTGACGGCCAATTCGTTTGGTGCCTTGTCGTTGAACCCACCGCTTATCACCTGGGCCTTGCGCACGTCTTCCAGCAGTCTTGCAGTGTTTGACGCGGCACCCCGTTTTGTCGTGAACGTGCTGGCGGAGGCTCAGGTGGACGTGTCGCGCCGCTTTGCTTCCAGCGAGCCCGACAAGTTTGACGGCCTGGCCTTCGCCCAAAGCCAACATGGCCTGCCGTTGATACATGGGGCCTCGGCGTGGTTCGAATGCCGCACAGTGTCGCGTCACATTGCAGGAGACCATTGTCTGTTTATCGCCGAAGTAGAGCGGTTCACCAACTCGGAAACGAGCCCCTTGCTGTTTCATGCGGGTGGTTACTTCACGCTTGGCTCACGCCTTTGACAGCAAATTTTTTGACATCCGCTCACACGCACATGCTCCAGCAAAGAATAGAAGCCAAATGGATTGATTGTTTCGTCGAAGCGTTCACGCTGTGTGGCGTGAAAGCGGGTGACACCGCAGCCATCCTGTCCGAAACACAATCTCGCCCGGTCAATGTGCAACTGGCGGAACTGGCTCTGGCACGCCTGGGTGCGAGGGCGTTTCATGTGGTGTTGCCCACGCCCAGGCTTTCGGCCCCTGTTCCTGTGCGCTCTACCGGCGCTTCAGACGCAATCGCTGCTCTAGTCCCCGTCATTGCTGCATTGTCAGCTAGTGTTTTCATAGCAGATCTGACAGTGGAGGGTTTGCTGCATGCACCGGAATTGCCGCAAATTCTGGCCGGTGGTGCGCGCGTTTTGATGGTCTCCAACGAGCATCCGGAAGTGCTGGAGCGCTGCATGCCGTCGGCGATGCTGGAGCCCAAAGTCAAGGCTGGCATGAAGCGTCTGAAAGCCGCGAAACAAATGCAGGTTACATCCGCTGCTGGCACCGACCTGCGCATCAGCCTCGACGGAGCCAGTGTGGGAGGGGGGTGGGGATACACCGCACGGCCTGGCAGCATTTCGCATTGGCCGGGTGGCCTGTGTCTGGCGTTTCCGGCCCGTGGCAGCGTGAACGGCACGCTGGTGTTGGCCGAGGGCGATGTCAACCTGACCTTCAAGCGCTACCTAGAAAAGCCCGTGGTGCTGACGATCCAAGATGATTTCGTGACCGACATCGCGGGCCAAGGCTTGGATGCAGATCTGATGCGCAGCTATTTTGCAGCCTGGGGCGACCGCAGCCGCCTATGCCGTGTCGCACGTGGGCTGGGGCATGAACCCGGCCGCGCGTTGGGATGCCATGGCGTTTTACGACAAAAACGATTTCAACGGCACCGAGCTGCGCGCCTTCGCAGGCAATTTTCTGTACTCTACCGGGGCCAACGAGGTGGCGGGGCGCCACACGCTGGGACATTTCGATCTGCCGTTGAAGGGCTGCACGGTCACGCTGGACGGCGACTTGGTGATTGATGCCGGTCGACTTAGTGGAGTGTCTGGGATGACCCTGCCCAGCTTCTTGGAGGCTGGCGCAGGCGACACGGCCATTTTCCTGCTTCACGGCGTGGGAGGTGGCGCAACCGCGTGGGAACAAACGGTGCCTGTGCTGGCCGCACAAGGCTACCGCTGCATTGCGTGGGACATGCCGGGTTATGGCGACTCCGCCGCTGTTGACGCCCTACACCAACCAGACCTTGGCGCAGTCGCTGCTGAACCTCATAGCGCACGTCGGAGCCAAGCGTAACGTGTTGCTGGGCCACAGCATGGGCGGCATGATCGCGCAAGAACGTTCGCGCTGCAACCGCAGGCCATTCAAGGCCTGATTCTGTCTGCCACGTCTCCCGCTTTTGGCAAACCCGATGGCGACTGGCAGCAGCAATTTCTGGCCAGCCGGTTTGCGCCGCTGGACGCGGGATTGGGCATGACAGGGTTGGCGCCTGATTTGGTCAAAGGCATGTTTTCGCCACGGGCTGATGACGAGGACATTGCACAGAGACAGCACGCGGCCATGGCGGAGGCCATCGCACTGATGTCCGGCGTTCCTGAGGCCACCTACCGTGCCGCGCTAACCGCCATTGCGTCTTTTAATCGATTGGGCAATTTGCCAAACATCCATGTGCCTACCTTGTGCCTGGCCGCTGAGTTTGACAAAAACGCGGCACCCGCCGTGATGGAGAAAATGGCCAGCCGTATTCCAGGGGCCACGTACCAATGTCTGCCTGGCGCGGGCCACCTTGCCAATATGGAAGATCCGCCAGCCCTCAATGCGGCTGTATTGGCTTTTCTGTCACATCACTTTTCGATTTAGGAGGCATCCATGTCTGTTTCCCTGGCCTCATCCGCGACCCCGCCTGCCAAAGCCACGGCTCGCCGCTACATCCCCCCCTGCATCGCCGGTGACTACTCTGAGCTCACGACCAAGCAAAAGGAACTGCTGGCGATTGCGTCCGATTTGGGCGCAAACAAGTTTGCCTCGCGAGCAGGACAAATCGATCGCGATGCCGTCTTTCCGTTCAAGAACTACGCTGACATGCACGATGCAGGTTTGCTCAAAATTTGTGTGCCCGAGCAATACGGTGGCTGGGGCGCCGACTTTGCCACCTATGTGATTACTGCTGCCGAGATTGGCCGCCACTGCGGTGCAACGGCCCTCACGCTCAACATGCATGTCAGCTCCACCATGTGGACGGGCTTCATTGCGGACGACATGGACATGACCCCTGAGCAGCGCGCCAACCACGAGTTACATCGTGCTGTGCACTACAAACGCGTGGTGGAAGAGGGCAAGATTTATTCGCAACCCTTTTCTGAGGGCGGCGCTGCAGCTGCGGGCAAGGCGCCCTTCGGTACGCTGGCAAAAAAAGTGGAGGGCGGCTACATCGTCAATGGCAAGAAGATATTCGCGTCACTGGCCGGGGCGGCGGACTACTACGGCATTCTGTGCACCTTGGACAAACCCGGTGCCACTCAGCGCGATTCACTTTACCTGGCGGTTGACAAAAACCTGCCGGGTGTCACGGTCACGGGCGATTGGGACCCCCTCGGTATGCGGGGCACGGTGTCCCGCACACTGATCTTCAAAGACGTTTTTGTACCTGACATCGAGCGATTGCTTCCCGAAGGGCTTTACATGCAATCTGTTCTACGTTGGCCGCACATGTTTGCCACGCTGTCTCCCACCTACATGGGCATTGCCCAGGCGGCCTACGACTTCACAGTGCAGTACCTTCGCGGCGAGGTTCCCAACACCCCGCCCGTCAAGCGCCGCATGTACCCCACCAAGCAGATTGCCGTGGCCGAGATGAAGGTCAGGCTGGAGCAGACCCGCGCCATCTTTTTGCAAAATGCCCGTGCGGCCCGGGTGGACCCGTCCAAAGAAGTCCGCCTTGGGCTCTACGCCGCGCACTACACCATCATGGAAAACGCCAACGAAATTTGCCGTATTGCCGTGCGCACATGCGGTGGCCAGTCCATGCTCAAGACATTGCCCCTGGAGCGCATGTACCGCGACTCTCGTTGTGGCTCTTTGATGTTGCCTTTGACCGCCGAACTGTGCATTGACCGCCTCGGGCGTGAGTGTTTGTATGAGTCGGGCGAACAGGACGAAGTGGACGCGCTTTAAAACCATGGCGAGCATCGCCCTGGCCGACTTCGTTCAGGCCCACGCGTCGTGCACCCCCTCCAAAGTGGCGCTGCATTTCGAGGGTGAGGAGATCAGCTATGCAGAACTCTGGCAGCGCATAGATGCAGCAACCAGCAAGTTAATGGAGCAGGGCGTACAGCCCGGTGACCGTGTCGCCTGGCTGGGCTTCAACGACCCGTCCATGTTGGTTTTGCTGTTTGCCCTGGCCCGTTTGGGCGCCATCTTGCTCCCTCTGAATTACCGCCTGGCCCCTGCAGAAATATCTGCGATCTTGAGCCACGCCGGCGTGAGCTTGATCGTGACCGATGCAGCCCATCGTGCTCATGAATCAGTCTCTGGCTCCGGCTTGCACTTGCGGGATGTGAGCCCCTTGGGCGCACGGTGCAACGACCCGTCAGATCACGTTGGGCCGGGTCCATTGGCGGGCCATACCCATTCGCCTGTTTTGCTGGTCTACACCTCAGGCACCACAGGCAAACCCAAAGGTGCGCTGCACTCCCAGGCGGGTTTGATTGCCAACTGCGTGATTTCAGTTGACGCCCACGACTTCTCTGCAAGCGACCACGTGTTGACCGTGTTGCCGATGTTTCATGTGGGGGGGCTGTGCATACAAACCATACCAGCTTTGTATGCTGGAGCGACGGTCACACTTCGCGCCCGGTTTGAGGCGTCGGCCTGGCTGAATGACGTTGCGCAGTGCAAACCCAGCGTGTCACTTCTGGTACCGGCCACGCTGCGTGCTGTTTTGGATCACGCCAACTTCGCGGCCACTGACCTTTCATCGCTCAGACTTTTGAATGCCGGTTCGAGCACGATTCCGGCCGCAATGATTGAAGCCTTTCACGCGCGTGGCGTGCCGATGTGCCAAGTGTACGGCTCCACAGAAACCGGCCCGGTTTCCATTTATCTGAAGGTGCAAAATGCCCTGCAACAGGTGGGAAGCACAGGCAAGGCGGGTTTGAGTGTGGAGGTTCGCCTGGTGGATTCTTTGGGTGACGATGTTGAGCCAGGTGCAGTCGGTGAGTTGTGGATTCGCGCCCCCAATGTCATGACCGCCTACTGGAACGATCCCCAGAACCCAGCGTTTGACAACGGCTGGTTCAAATCGGGCGACCTGGCCCGCAGGGACGAACAAGGGTTCTATTGGGTGGTGGGCCGTTCCAAAGACATGATCATCTCGGGCGGCGAAAACATCTATCCCGCCGAAATTGAAAATGTGCTGGCGGACTGTCCGCAGATTCTGGAAGCCGCCGTCGTCGGCCAACCTGATGACCAATGGGGCGAAGTGGCCGTTGCAGTCATCGTCAAACAGGCATCGGTGGCCCTGGACGTTGCCGATGTCATGAAGCTGTTTGATGGCAAGCTGGCCCGGTTCAAACATCCCAAGCGCGTGGTTTTTGTGGAATCGCTGCCCAAAACGGCGCTGGGGAAGGTGGTCAAGTCAGAGTTGCGGAATTCGATGACACCCAATTTTCATTAGTGTGTCAATGCCTCAATCGGTACCATAGCAGTCCGATGTATTCGTGCAAAGCATTGCGCGAGGCCTCATAGTCTGCGGGCAATAAATCGGCCAGGTCAATTTTTTTGCAGCTGGTAAAAGAGGTCGGCGCGGAAATCGCCTTAATCCCTGCATTTGAAAAACTGGCCAATGCCCTGGGCATATGCCAAGCCTGGGTCACTATCAGAACAGTCTGAATTCCGTCTCTCTTCAACATCACCGCTGAAAGGCTTGCATTCTCATTGGTGTTGACTGATACGTCCTCAAGCCAGCGTACCGAAACATTGAACTCTGATGTGAGTACACGCCGCATGACTTCTGCTTCGCTGAGGGTTCCACCGTCTGGCTTTCCGCCGGTAACCAATATTGGTAGCCCTGTGTCTCGATGCAATTTGGCCGCGTAACGCAGGCGCAACAATGTTGCCGCGCCTACCGTGTCTTCACCATACTCGGGTGAATTGATGTCCCGTCCGCCTCCCAACACAACGATCGCCCTGGCCTCGTTGATCATTCTTTGAGTGACGGGTGATCCCTCGAGACTTTTCTTCAGGAAACCACCAAACAAGGGTGTGGCCATCACCCACAGAAGAACGATACTGACCACAATAAGGACTCTGGACAGGCTTTGGAATCGCTTTCGAATGGAAATTCCCACAACCAGCAAAGCCAGCCCATTAAGAGGTGGCAACATGAAAGCGGCAATCAGATGGCTAAGGAACAAACTTTGAGTCTCGGTAGCGTTGGTCTATATGAAATTCAAGTGCGTTTGGTTATGGTTCAATACACGGGCGCAAAGCGCTTGATCGTCTCTCTCACCTCGGCGGTCAGCGCAAAGCCTTCTCCATATTGGGCCGCCAGTTCGTCGGCACGCTTCTCGAATGCTGGCGCCCCCATGCCATAGATGAACTGCATGGCGCCGCCGGTCCAGGCCGGAAAACCAATGCCAAAGATGGAGCCAATATTGGCGTCATGCACGGTGGTCAACACGTTTTCGCTCAGGCACCGGGCGGTCTCAACGGCCTGGCGGTAGAGCAAACGGTCTTTGAGGTCGGTGATGTTCCATTTGGCATCAGACTTCTCGAACAGCGGTTGCAGTTGAGGCCAGAGGCTTTTCTTCGCGCCTTTCTCGGTAGGGTAGTCATAGAAGCCGCCACCCCCTGCACGGCCAGGGCGCTTGTGCTCTTTCACCATGGCTTCTATCAGCAGCTGACCGGGTGTGGCGAAATAAGGCTTGCCTTCCGCCTCAAAGTCTTTGCGCGTTTGGTCCAGCACATGAACGCTGAGAGACAAAGACGTTTCATCAATCACTGCCAACGGGCCCACCGGCATGCCGCATTGAACGCCAGCGTTTTCAATCGCAGCGGCGGGGATGCCTTCTTGCAGCATGGCGGCCCCTTCCATCACAAACGTGCCAAACACGCGACTGGTGAAGAAGCCGCGTGAATCATTCACCACGATGGGCATTTTTCCGATGGCTTGCACATAGTCAAACGCACGGGCCACGGTTTCATCGTCGGTTGATTTACCACGAATGATCTCCACCAGCTTCATTTTGTCGACTGGGCTGAAGAAGTGGATGCCGATGAACTTCTCGGGCTTGGCAGACGCGGTCGCCAGCCCGCTGATAGGCAGTGTTGAAGTGTTGGAGGCAAAGAAGCCGCCCGGTGCCAATAACGGTTCTGCCTCTTGGGTGACTTTGGCCTTCAAGTCGCGGTTCTCGAAGACAGCTTCAATGATCAGGTCGCATCCTTGCAGGTCGGCCGCATTGCCGGTGGCGTGAATGCGGTCCAGCACGTCCTTCTGTTCGTACGGACTCATGCGCCCTTTGTCGACGCGCGCCTGCGTGAGTTTGGCGGAGTAGCCTTTGCCAACTTCCGCCTTCTCCTGGCTCACGTCCTTCAGTACGGTGACAATGCCCTTGCTAGCCTGCGCAAACGCAATGCCGGCACCCATCATGCCGGCACCCAGAAGGCCGACTTTGCTGGGCTTGAAGCGTGGCACCGCTGCAGGTCGCGACTGCCCGCTCTTGATCGCATTCATGTTGAAGAAGAAAGTGTTGATCATCGACCGGGCGTTGACGCCCGTTATCAGCTTGGCCAGGTAGCGCGACTCAATGCGCAACGCGGTGGGAACATCCACCTGCAAGCCTTCCACCATGCAATTCATGATGGCTTCGGGGGCCGGGTACAGCCCGCGCGTTTGCTTCTTGATCATGGCCGGGGCCACCACCAACATGCCGGCCACCTTGGGGTTGGATGGCAGGCCGCCGGGTACCTTGTAATCTTTCGCCTCCCAGGGGTGCTGAGCGCTGGGGTTGGCGGCAATCCAGGCCAGGGCGGCGGTGCGCATTTCGGCGGCTGCGGTCGGGGAGGGTGCAATCAGCTTATGCACCAAGCCCAGATTGAGTGCTTCCTTCGGGCCAAACAATTTGCCCTCTACCAAATAAGGCTGTGCCCCCATCAAGCCCAGATGGCGCGTCATCTTGGTCACGCCGCTGGCACCGGGCAACAGGCCCAGGCTAACCTCGGGCATACCGAACTGGGTGCGTTTGTCGTCAATGGCAATGCGGTGGTGGCCAACCAGCGCCACCTCCCAGCCGCCTCCCAGCGCTGTGCCGTTGAGGCAACTCACCACCGGCTTGCCCAGCGTTTCAAGCGTGCGAAAGTTCTTTTTCACCAACTCGATGCCCTCAAAAACCTGCTTGGCATCGGTGGGCTGCAAGCGCATCGTGCCCTTCAAATCGGCCCCTGCAAAGAAGGTGGTTTTGTTGGAGGCCAGGATGATGCCCTTGATGGCGTCCTTGTCCTTGAGCACTTGCGCAGCCAGCTCGGTCAGGTCGGTCTGCCATTGAAGGCACATGGTGTTGACGGGCGAGTTGGGTTCGTCAAACGTGATGGTGGCAATGCCGTTGTCGAGGGCGTATTGGATGGTGATCATGGTGTTTGGATGTTTGAGTTTTTTCGTGGGTCACCGCGGAACCGGCTTTGCCGGGCCGCTGGTGGCGTCCCCCTGGGGGGAAGGCGGCCGCAGGGCGACTCAGGGGGGTTAAATTCGCTCCACGATGGTTGCAATGCCCATGCCGCCACCCACACACAGCGTGGCCATCCCGTAGCGCAGCTTGCGCCGGTGTAACTCATCAATCAGCGTGCCCAAAATCATCGCGCCGGTGGCACCCAGCGGGTGACCCATGGCAATGGCGCCGCCGTTGACATTGACCTTCTCGTGAGGCACTTTCATCTCTTTCATGAAACGCATGGCCACAGCCGCAAACGCTTCATTGATTTCAACCAGATCGATCTGGTCCATCTTCAGTCCGGCTTTGGCCAGTGCCTTGCGGGCCGCGGGCATGGGGCCAGTCAACATAATGGTGGGGTCCGCACCACTCAGCGCGGCAGACACGATGCGCGCGCGGGGCGTGAATCCATGGGTTTTGCCGGCGGCCTCCGAGCCGATCAATACGGCCGCTGCGCCATCCACAATGCCCGAGGAGTTGCCGGCGTGGTGCACGTGGTTGATGCGTGCCACTTGGGGGTAACGGGTGATGGCCACCTGGTCAAACCCCATGGCCCCCATTTGCTCAAACGCCGACTTGAGCGAACCCAAACCTTCCATCGTTGTGTGGGGTTTGATGAATTCATCCTCTTCCAGAATGATCTGGCCCAGAAAATCAGTGACAGGCACGACAGAGCCCTTGAAGTAGCCATTGGCCCGCGCCGCCGTGGCGCGTTTTTGTGATTCCAGCGCAAAGGCATCCACATCCTGACGCGTGAAGCCTTCCAGCGTGGCAATCAAATCGGCGCCTATGCCCTGCGGAACAAATGCGGTGGCCGAATTGGTCTCGGGGTCCATGGCCCAAGCACCGCCATCTGAGCCAATCGGCACACGGCTCATGCTTTCCACCCCGCCAGCGACAACCAGCTCTTCCCAACCCGAGCGCACCTTCTGCGCGGCCATGTTCACGGCTTCCAGACCTGAGGCGCAAAAGCGGTTGATCTGCACGCCCGAACAGGTGAAGTCCCAACCCGCCTTCAAAGCGGCTACTTTGGCAATCACCGAGCCCTGTTCGCCCACGGGCGACACCACGCCCATCACCACGTCGTCGACCGTTGCGGTGTCGAAGTCATTGCGGCGCTGCAGTTCGGTCAGCACACCGGCCAGCAGATTGACGGGCTTGACCTCGTACAGGCTGCCGTCTTTCTTGCCCTTGCCCCGGGGGGTGCGGATGGCGTCGTAGACAAATGCTTCGACAGATGGTGTGCTCATGGCTTGGCTCCAAAAAAGTCTTGATTGGGTGGGGATCAGATGACTTTAGCAGTATATTCTTTTCACCAAGCATTTGCTTTCCATAAATACCCTTCCTTCCATTTCCATAGAGGCACATCATGATTGACAGAACCCTTTTTACGCCTGACCACGAAGCCTTTCGCGACAGCTTTCGCCGCTTCATGGAGAAAGAAATCGCCCCGCATCACGCCGATTGGGAAGAGCAGGGCTATGTGGACCGTGGGGTGTGGAACAAGGCCGGAGAGAACGGCTTTCTATGCATGACCATGCCCGAGGAGTTTGGTGGCGCGGGAGCCGACAAGTTGTATTCCGTGATCCAGATGGAAGAGCTGAGCCGTGGCGGCTTCAGCGGCATTGGCTACGGCCTGCACAGCGAAATTGTGGCCCCGTACATCTTGCATTACGGCACGCCGGCGCAGAAAGCCAAATACCTGCCCAAGCTGGCCAGTGGCGAGATGATTGGTGCCATTGCCATGAGTGAGCCGGCTGCGGGGTCAGACTTGCAGGGCATCAAAAGCAGCGCGATCAAGCAGGCTGAAGGCAGCTATTTGCTCAACGGCAGCAAGACTTTCATCACCAACGGTTGGCATGCGGATCTGATCATCGCCGTGGCCAAAACCAACCCAGCCGCCGGGGCCAAAGGCACCAGCCTGATGCTGGTGGAGCGCGGCATGCCGGGCTTTTCAGTCGGCAAACGGCTGAAGAAACTGGGCTTGCGCGCGCAGGACACGTCCGAGCTGTTCTTCGACAACGTGAAGCTATCCGCAGATCAGCTGCTGGGGGGGGAGGCCCATGAGAACCGCGGCTTCATCTGCCTGATGGAGCAGTTGCCGTGGGAGCGATTGCAAATCGCCATCGGTGCCGTGGCCGCCGCCCAAGCTGCCATCGACTGGACGGTGACCTATGTGAAAGACCGCAAAGTGTTCGGCCAGCCAGTCGCCAGCTTTCAGAACACCCGCTTTACGTTGGCCGAGCTGCAAACCGAAGTGCAGGTTGCCCGCGTGTTTGTGGACAAATGCACCGAGCTGCTGCTGCAAGACAAGCTGGACACCGCGACGGCCAGCATGGCCAAGTACTGGTGCAGTGACCTGCAATGCAAGGTGATGGACGAGTGTGTGCAGCTGTTTGGTGGCTACGGTTTCATGTGGGAATACCCCATTACCCGCGCCTACGCCGATGCGCGTGTGCAGCGTATTTATAGTGGCACGAATGAGATCATGAAAGAGGTGATTACGCGGGCTATGGGGTTGGGGGCCAAGTAGCCTTTGTTGCAACGCTTGTGATTGAGTGGCACGGTGACAGCGCAATGTGCTGCGGTTTTGGGGAGGAAGCACACGCGGGTACGAAAATTGGTGCGACTTTCGTCGCGCAATTTTTTGCCATATGCGCAGGCTGCTACCGCGCGCATTCCACTCCAAAGACCGGTCACATCCCACTGTCACCGTGACGGGCAGGGGCATGGCTTTGGACTTCGGCTTTGCGGACGGAACTGGATGTCCATCAACCTCAAACACGTCAGCAAAGCAGGTCACGGCGGTTGGGTCAGGTGACCGGGCTTTCGGGCGGAATGCGCGCGGCAGCCGACGTAGTGCATCTCAAAAAATCAAGGCAGCCCTGCCGCCGATTTTTCGTGCTCGTGCGTGCTTTCGCCCGAAAACCGCAGCGCCTGTCCCTACCGCCGTGACCG
Source organism: uncultured beta proteobacterium (assembly GCA_963750805.1). Taxonomy (GTDB): domain Bacteria; phylum Pseudomonadota; class Gammaproteobacteria; order Burkholderiales; family Burkholderiaceae_C; genus JANYCG01. Next base: position 1,271 of record CAVVSV010000055.1, on the reverse strand, counting down.
GACCACAGGGCACACGCAGTGCAAAATCCAATCTCAACCAACCAACCAACCAACCAACCAACCAACCAACCAAACAGGAAACCACCATGATCCTGATCACCGGCCACGCCATCGCCAAACCCGAGTACCTTTCTGAAGCGCTGCGCATCAGCCTTGAACATGTGCACCGCTCGCGTATGGAGCCGGGTTGCCTGTCTCATGCGGTGAGTCAGGATGTCGAGAACCCCAACAAGCTGGTGTTTGTGGAGCAGTGGGCGGATGCCGAAGCGGTCAAGGCGCATTTCGCGGTGCCGGCGTCTCGCGTGTTCGGCAAGGCGTTGTATCGCATGGCGATGGAGGCGCCAGTTATTGAAATATTCTACGCGCAGGTGATAAAAATTTAATGATTGCGTGGTGATCACGCGGGGCATCACCATAGGCACGGGCTCAACCACCGAAAAAACCATTGCGAACATCACACCATGGTCTTCACCCGGGGTGATCGTCAACTCTCCCTTCATCTGGCGCGCCAGATTGGTTGCCAATTGCAGGCCGAAGAATCTTTGGCGCCTGTCCTCAAAATCCGGAGACAGCCCAACGCCGTTATCGCTCACACTCAAACGCCATTGTGATGGAGTGTCAAGCGCTTGCATTTCAAGGTTGACGTGCCCTTTGGTGCCGTCTTTGAAGCCATGTTTCAGGCTGTTGGATATCAGTTCATTCACCAGCAATCCGCAGGGTATCGCCTGGTCCATGCTGACCTGAACTGACGCCAGATTCAGCCTTAATTGGACTGCATTGGCATGCCGCGATTGGGTCTGAAAAGCCTGAACCGCCAGCTGCCGAAAGAGGCTCCACGAAATCAACCGCGAAAAGTACCCGACCGGTACAGCGTTTCATGAAGCAATGCCATGGCGGCAATGCGCGACTGCATCATGTCCAATACGGTTTTTGTGTCTGCCGTCGTGCTGTTTCGGCTCGCGAGGCGCAACAGACTTGTCACGACTTGCATGTTGTTCTTGACGCGGTGGTGGACTTCTTTGAGCAAGGCCTCTTTCTCCGCCAGAGAAAGTTGCAGGCTTTTTTGGGCCTCCTTGATTTCCGTGATGTCGGTGACCAGAACGAGAAAGCCAATCACTTTGCCATCTTCCCATTGGGGATGGTATTGCGCCAACACATAGCTAACAACACCGTGTGCACTGGTCAAGGTGCGCTCAAATCGTTGCTCCTTTCCTGCCAAGGCATCAAGGCAAAAGGGCTCATTCAGTGTAAAGAGTGTCTCACCCTGGAGC
>CAVVSV010000054.1:0-10447 GCA_963750805.1 uncultured beta proteobacterium | reverse complement strand
ACGATGATGTCGTTGGGGGAGTGGAAATTGGTGATGCCCTTGGCGGAATCCACCATGGCAAGCTCGGGGCGGCCCTCGTGGCAGGCGTGCAGGTCACGTTTGATTTCGTCCTGCTTGGACTGCGGCAACGTGGCCACTTTTTCGTACAGGTTGGCCATGCCGTTGTTGACATTGACACCCAGCTCTTCAAAGAGCTTGCCGTGTTTGGCGAAGGCGTCCTTGTAGAAAATCTTGACGCAGTGGCCAAAAACGATGGGGTGTGAGACCTTCATCATGGTGGCCTTGACGTGAAGCGAGAACATCACGCCGGTCTTGAACGCGTCGTCGATTTCTTTTTCATAGAACTCGACAAGCGCCTTTTTGCTCATGAACATGCTGTCGATCACCTCGCGGTCCAGCAGGGAAACCTTGGGTTTCAGTACAACTGTCTTTCCGCTCTTGGTGACAAGTTCCATCTTGACGTCGCGGGCCTTGTCCAGCGTCATGGATTTTTCGCCATGGTAAAAGTCACCCGTGTGCATGTGGGACACGTGCGAGCGCGAGGCCTGACTCCATTCGGCCATGGAGTGCGGATTTTTTCGTGCGTATTCTTTCACTGCCCTGGGGGCACGCCGGTCTGAATTGCCTTCCCGCAATACGGGGTTCACGGCGCTGCCGATGCATTTCGAGTAGCGGGCGCGAATGGCTTTTTCTTCGTCAGTTTTGGGAGCCTCCGGGAAATCCGGCAAGGCGTAACCCTTGCCCTGCAACTCCTTGATGCACGAAATCAATTGACCCACCGACGCACTGATATTGGGCAGCTTGATGATGTTGGTGGACGGCAGCAGCGTCAGCTTGCCCAGCGCGGCGAGGTTGTCCGGCACACGCTGTGCTTCACTCAGGAACTCGGGAAACTCACCCAGAACACGCGCTGCCACCGAGATATCACTTTCAGCCACTTCAATGCCGGCCGGTGCGGCAAAGGAGCGAATGATGGGCAGAAACGCACACGTCGCCAGAAAGGGTGCTTCGTCAGTCAGGGTGTAAATGATTTTGGATTTTTCGGCGGCCATAGGTCTCTACTTTTCGAAGTGGGTGGATGGGAATGCGACTACTGTATTCGATTCTGGAATGCCAATTTGTACTCGCAGACTGTGGAGCCTGTCACAAAATTCTGACATGGTGCTGTCCACTGCGCTTGCCCAAAGTTGGGAGGCTTGCGGCTCCTCGTTAGTGGTCAACCTGACGGCTGGGAGGGCGACCGGACACATTGCACAATAGCGCCATGACTTTGACAGAACTCAAATACATCGTTGCCGTCGCCCGTGAACGCCACTTTGGCAAGGCGGCAGATGCCTGTTACGTGTCGCAACCGACGCTGTCGGTGGCCGTGAAGAAGCTGGAAGAGGAACTCGACCTCAAGCTGTTTGAGCGCAGTGCCAACGAGGTCACCGTCACGCCGCTGGGCGAGGAAATCGTGCGTCAGGCGCAAAGTGTGCTGGAGCAGGCGGCCAACATCAAGGAGATCGCCAAACGCGGCAAAGACCCCTTGGCCGGCCCATTGAAGCTGGGCGTGATCTACACCATCGGCCCCTACCTGCTGCCCGATCTGGTGCGTCAAATGATTTCCCACACGCCCCAGATGCCGCTGATGCTGCAGGAAAACTTCACCGTCAAGTTGCTGGAAATGCTGCGCACCGGGGAGATTGACTGCGCCATCATGGCAGAGCCATTTCCGGACACCGGCCTGGCGCTGGCTCCCTTGTATGACGAGCCGTTCTTTGCCGCCGTGCCCACCACCCATGCGCTGGCCGACCATGCCAGCGTGACTTCCGAAGAACTGAAAAAGGAAACCATGCTGTTGCTGGGCTCCGGCCATTGTTTCCGTGACCATGTGTTGGAGGTGTGCCCTGAGTTCGCGCGTTTTTCCAGCAACACCGAGGGCATCCGCAAGTCCTTTGAAGGCTCGTCGCTGGAAACCATCAAACACATGGTGGCTGCCGGTATGGGCGTGACGCTGGTGCCGCGCCTGAGCATCCCCAAGGAGGCGTTCTCGGTGAAGCCCAAACGCAAGAAGGATGAGGACCCGTACATCAAGTACCTGCCGTTCGAGGGCGATGCCCCGACCCGGCGCGTGGTGCTGGCATGGCGCCGAAGTTTCACCCGGTACGAGGCGATAGCGGCCCTGCGCAATGCGGTCTATGCCTGTGAGTTGCCTGGTGTAAAAAGGTTGTCGTGAAAGGAGTTTTTTGTGGACGTGACTTTGGCCCAGCCGGGCATCCTGGCACCGCTTCCTCGTGTGGGGCGTTACCTGTTTTTTTCGCTGGCTCAACCGCTCGGCCCGCCCAAACATCTTCGAGCCAGTCTCAAGCGCCTGTCAAACTTCGTGAATGAAGGTGCCCTGGTGGTGGGGCTGGGGCTTGAGTGCATCAGTCAGTTGGGAGGGGTGGTTGCCGGCCTGCGGACATTCCCCGCCCTGAAAGGTCCCCAAAATGGCCGGGAACAGGATGAAAATATTGTGGTGCCGTCCACGCCGACCGCACTGATCTGCTGGCTTCGTGGTGATGACACCGGTGAATTGGTGCTGATGACCCGGCAAGTTGAGGCTGCTTTGGCGCCCGCTCTGCATCTGGACCGGGTGGTGGATGGCTTCGTGCACCACGTGGCGGGCAGTCGCAAGGGCCATGACCTGACGGGCTACGAGGACGGCACCGAGAATCCCAAAGGCAAAAAGGCACCAGCGGCGGCACTGGTGCAGGGCCAGGGTGCCGGCCTGGATGGGGCCAGCTTCGTGGCGGTTCAGCAGTGGTTGCACGATTTCAACGCATTTGACGCCATGAAACCCGCTGCGCAGGACAAGATGGTCGGGCGGCACCGCCGCGACAACGAGGAAATGGGCAACGCGCCCAGATCCGCCCACGTCAAGCGCACTGAACAGGAAAGTTTCGACCCGCCTGCCTTTGTGTTGCGACGCTCCATGCCCTGGGCCCTGGGACACAAAGCGGGGCTGATGTTTGTCGCCTTTGGCAAGACGCTGGACGCGTTTGAGGTGCAGATGCGGCGTATGGTGGGAGAGGAGGATGGTGTTGTGGACGGACTCTTTCAGATGTCAAAGCCGTTGACGGGAGCCTATTTCTGGTGCCCGCCGCTGCGGGGTGGTGATCTCGACCTCAGGGCGCTGTAACGTTCAAACGTCCGTGAAATTCAAGCTCTATTTGCACTTGATCCGGTGGGATCGACCTGCGGGCTGGCTGTTGCTGTTGTGGCCTACGTTGAGCGCGCTGTGGATTGCGGCGCACGGGTTCCCGGGCTGGCACCTGATCGCGGTGTTCACGCTGGGTACGATCCTGATGCGAAGCGCGGGCTGCTGTCTCAATGACGTGGCCGACCGCGACTTTGACCGACATGTCAAACGCACGGCACAGCGCCCAGTGACCAGCGGCAAGGTGTCAGTCAAAGAGGCGCTGGTGCTGGGCGCGGTGTTGGCGGTGCTGGCGTTTGGTCTGGTGCTTACCACCAATGCAGTTACGGTCGCCTGGTCGTTTGCAGCGCTGGGGGTGGCCGTGATTTATCCCTACGCGAAACGTTTTGTCGCCATGCCCCAGGCGGTTTTGGGCGTGGCATTCAGCTTCGGAATTCCCATGGCGTTTGCCGCCGTCCAGTCCCAGGTGCCGCTGATGGCCTGGCTGCTGTTGCTGGGCAACCTGTTTTGGGTGCTGGCTTACGACACTGAATACGCCATGGTGGACCGGGATGACGATCTGAAGATCGGCATGAAGACGTCAGCCATCACGCTGGGACGATTCGACGTACCTGCCATTCTGTTGTTTTACGCCATTTACCTGGCAGTGTGGGCTTTAGTCCCCGTCAATATTCGATACTCAGCTATTTATTTTGTAGCAATTGGGGGTGGCGCACTGCAAGCCATCTGGCATGGTGCGCTGATTTGGGACCGCTCACGTGAAGGATGTTTCAAGGCCTTTCGCCTCAACCATTGGCTGGGGTTCACGGTCTTCGCTGGCGTGGTCGCAAGTTACGCCCTTCAATAGGGCGACGCTGCCCTTGGGGCTACGCTTTTGTCGCGATCGGCTTGGTCTTGTGCTTGACTTTGCCCTTGGTTTTGATTTTTCCCTTGGCTTTGCTTTTGGCCTTGAGGCCTGATTTGGCAGAAGCTTTCACCTTGGTGGCTTTTGCCTTTTTGGCATGCGTGACATGTGATTTGGTTTTGGCTGAAGCGGGGGTGGAAATGAGGGCCATAGGCGCGGCGATCAGTGCTGCGCTGATCAGTGCCGAAATCAGTTTCTTCATCATGAAAATCTCGAGGTTGTTGAATCGTGTCAATTTTGTGGCGCGCTTAAGCTTACCGCAGGCGCGAGTGGCAAAGGCTCACTTCCCGCCAAACTCTTCGCCAAGCTCCCTGGCGCGGTTTCCCGCAGCGTGCAGTGCTTTGACGAACAGGTCCTTGATATGGCTGTCCTTCATGGAAGTGATGGCGGCATAGGTGGTGCCCCCCTTGGAGGTGACCTTTTGGCGCAACACTTCAGCGGAGTCGGTCGAAGCACGTGCCAGCTCTCCGGCGCCAATGAAAGTGGCCACCGCCAGCTGGTAGGCTTGGGCAGCCTCCAGACCCATTTCGGCACCGGCCTGCGTCATCGCTTCCATGAAATAGAACATGTAGGCCGGGCCGGAACCGGAAATTGCGGTGACCGCGTCCAACTGGGCTTCGGAGTCGAGCCACAACCAATCGCCGGTGGTCGCGATCACTTTTTCGACAAGATTCCGGTCGTCATCGCTTACGGTCGGGCGGGCAAACAGACCGGTGATGCCCTTGCCAATCAGCGCCGGTGTGTTGGGCATGGCCCGCACAATGCGCTCATTCCCCAGCCAGCGCGAAATGCTGTCGCTGGGAATGCCGGCAGCCACACTCAAGTGCAAAGCACTGGCCGTAAAACCAAGGGCTTGTTGTGCCGCCTCCCTGAATGTTTGGGGCTTGACGGCCCAGACCACCAGCGTTGCGCGATCTAAGAATGGACCAGGCTGTGCTTGGGCAGAGACGCCAAAGCTGGCTTTCAGTTTGTCTCTGGCATCGGCAAACGGTTCAACCACCTCGATGTGAGAGGCAGCAAACCCCCGGCCCAGCAGCCCGCTGATGATGGCGCTGGCCATGTTGCCGCCGCCGATGAATGCAATAACCTGGCCTGTCTCTGTTGTCATGGGAAATCTCCTTGAGCCGAATTGTCGCAGCCTGAAATAGGGTCTCCCCTATGGCCGTCCTCTTGGGCTGCGGTAATCTCTGCACCCTATGAAATACATACTCGCACTTGACCAGGGAACCACCAGCTCGCGGGCCATTTTGTTCGACCCTACGGGTCAGGTGGCGGCGGTGGCCCAACAGGAGTTCCGGCAAATTTTTCCGCATCCGGGCTGGGTGGAGCACAACGCCATGGAAATTTGGCAGTCCCAAATTCAGGTGGCACGTGAGGTGCTTCAGAAAAAGGGACTTTCTGCTGTAGACGTGGACGCCATCGGCATCACCAACCAGCGCGAGACAACGCTGATATGGGACCGAAAAACGGGCGAGCCGATTGCCCATGCCCTGGTGTGGCAAGACCGGCGTACGGCGCACCGCTGCGACGAATTGCGTGCGCAATGGGCGGCGACCGGGCGTGGTGGCCTCATTGAGCAAAAAACTGGCTTGGTCTTGGACGCCTATTTTTCAGCGACCAAAGTCGCCTGGCTGCTGGATAACGTGCCGGGTGCCCGGTCGAAGGCAGAACTCGGGGAACTGGCCTTTGGCACCGTGGATTCCTGGTTGATCTGGAATCTGACCGGCGGGCGGCTTCACGTGACGGATGCCAGTAATGCGTCCCGCACCTTGCTTTTCAATATCCACACCTTGAGCTGGGATGATGAGCTCTTGACCCTGTTTGGTGTGCCGGCCAGCCTTTTGCCTCAGGTGGTGGCGTCCAGTGGCGTACTGGGTGAGTGCGATGCAGAGCTGTTTGGACAGCCTATCAAGATAGCCGGAATTGCGGGAGACCAGCAGGCGGCTACCTTTGGCCAAGCGTGTTTTTCGCCGGGCATGGCGAAAAACACCTATGGCACGGGTTGCTTCATGTTGATGAATACTGGCACTGCGGCGGTTCCCAGTCAGCATCAATTGCTGACGACGGTGGCCTGGGCTGGGTCTGGCGGGTTGCCAAACGGGGGCCAGCGGCCGGTCAATGCGGCTGCAACTTGTTACGCCCTGGAGGGCTCGGTATTCATGGCCGGTGCCACGATTCAATGGTTGCGTGATGGGCTGCAACTGATCAAGTCCGCCGAAAATGTTGAATCACTGGCTGCCAGCGTGCCGGACACGGGTGACGTTTACCTGGTGCCGGCCTTCACAGGGCTTGGAACGCCGCACTGGGATGGTCATGCCCGGGGCCTGTTGATTGGCATGACTCGGGGTACAGTCCCCGCCCACATTGCGCGGAGTGCTCTTGAATCCATAGCATTGCAGGCGGCTGACGTGTTTGGTGCGATGGTGCAGGACGCGGGCATAGGGCTCACGGAATTGCGGGTGGATGGGGGTGCCTGCCGCAACAATTTGCTGATGCAGATGCAGGCTGATTTTCTGGGTGTACCGGTCGTCCGGCCCAAGGTGACCGAAACCACGGCACTGGGTGCAGCCTACCTCGCCGGGCTGGCTACTGGCTACTGGTCGGGGGCGGATGAAGTGGCTGCGCAATGGGCCATGGACCGCCACTTCGAGCCGCAACTCAGTGCAACGGGTCGTGAACAAAAACTGGCTCGCTGGCGGCAGGCGGTGGAGCGGTCCCGGGGATGGGCGTTGTGATGGCGTCACCCTTGGCAAGGCGGAGTTATTGAAGTTGCAGACAATCCCCGTATGACTATTTCCAATCAACAGGCCCTCCCTCCGCAGCCGACCCAACGCCAAGCCTTGATGGAGCGACTGGCGACGCCCGTGGCTTACGACATCGCCATCGTGGGCGGCGGTGCCACCGGCCTGGGTGTCGCGCTGGATGCCGCTGCCCGTGGCTTCAAGGTTCTATTGGTGGAGTCACACGACTTTGCCAAAGGTACGTCGTCCCGAGCCACCAAGCTGGTGCACGGGGGTGTTCGCTACCTGGCGCAAGGCAACATCTCTTTGGTACGCGAGGCCCTGCACGAACGCACCACCTTGTTGAACAATGCACCGCATCTGGCGCAGCCATTGGCTTTCATCATGCCGTCGTACCTATGGTGGGAAACGCCCTTCTACGGTTTTGGGCTCAAGATGTATGACACGCTGGCGGGTAAAGCGGGCTTGGGCAAAACTGAATTTCTCAACCGAGCAGAGACACTGGCCGCCTTGCCAACGGCACAGGCTGACGGACTGAAGGGTGGCGTCAAATATTGGGACGGGCAGTTCAATGATGCCCGGCTGGCGTTAGCCCTGGCTCGCACGGCCGCCCAACATGACGCTTTGCTGGTGAATTACTGCAAGGCGACCGAGTTGCTGTACGACGCGGGCAAGGTCTCTGGGTTGGTGTGTGAAGACACGGAGACGGGTCGCCAGTTCAAGATTCAATCCCGCTGTGTTGTTAACGCCACCGGTGTCTGGGTCGATGAATTGCGCCAGAAGGATGGCGAGGCCAACCCGGTCGATGGCCGCAAACCTACCCAACCGATGGTCGCGCCCAGCCAGGGCGTTCATATCGTGGTTGACAGGGAATTTTTGCAATCTGACGTGGCGTTGATGGTGCCCAAGACTGCCGATGGTCGCGTTTTGTTCGCCGTGCCTTGGCTGGGCAAGGTCATTCTGGGCACCACCGACACGCCACGCAATGACGTGGCCCGTGAGCCGACTCCGTTCAAGGAGGAGGTTGCTTTTATTCTGGACGAGTCGGCGCGGTATTTGCGACGGGCCCCGCTACGCAGTGATGTCAAAAGCGTGTGGGTAGGTCTGCGCCCACTGGTCAAGCCGCAAGACGACGACGGCGACAACACCAAGGGTCTGAGTCGTGAACACACCGTGCTGGTGAGTCACAGCGGGTTGGTCACCGTCACCGGTGGCAAATGGACCACGTACCGGGCCATGGCGGAGGACGTACTCGACAAGTGTTTCGACAAATCCCTTTTGGAGCGCCGGGCCGGTGGCGTGACGGAAAAGTTGTTGCTGGCGGGGGCGGTTTCCCACCCCCTAGTTCCCTACACGTCGATGTGCAAACCACCCGGTGCGCATTCGTATGGCAGCGACCAGGCTGACATGGAGGCCTTGCCTGGTGCCAACAATCTGTTGGCACCAGGGCTGTCGGAAGCCATGATCCGGTTTGCCGCCCGCTTTGAATACGCCCGCACGGTGGAAGACATGTTGGCCCGTCGCTCCCGATTGTTGTTTCTGGATGCTGAATTGGCGTCCCGTTTGGCTCAGGAAACGGCGGTAATCATGCAAAGCGAGACGGGGATTGATCCGCAGTTGACCGCCTTCGTCACATTGGCGAAACAGTATCTGACGCTGCCTTGAACGGGATGGCGCCATCGGCCATCGGCTTGATTTGCTGGTTCTGTGGTCTAAGGCTCGCGGCCAAATTTTGATGTTGCACCTTCCCAACATCGTCAAACGAGCCGAAATATATTTATTCCGAAAGTTAAAGGCTGTTGACAACCTGCCACGGAATTGTGATAATTCAAGGCTTCGCTAAAAAGCGTTGTATCTGCCCAAAGGAAATTCCGCAAGTGGTTTGCGGTTTCGACGACGGGCCCAAGACTGACCAAGTGCGCTGATTGATTCGATTGAGCAGCAAAACATGGTGCAAGTTGGGAAGCTAAATAAATGATCCAGACAGAATCTCGATTGGAAGTTGCCGACAATACCGGCGCGAAATCCGTCCTGTGCATCAAGGTGCTAGGCGGGTCGAAGCGTCGCTATGCCAGCGTCGGTGACGTCATCAAGGTAAGCATTAAAGAAGCTGCACCCCGCGGTCGCGTCAAAAAAGGCGAGATCTACAGTGCAGTGGTTGTGCGCACCGCCAAGGGCATTCGCCGCAGTGACGGCTCGCTCGTTAAATTTGACGGCAATGCAGCAGTTTTGCTGAACGCCAAACTGGAGCCTATTGGCACCCGCATCTTTGGACCCGTGACGCGTGAATTGCGTACCGAAAAGTTCATGAAGATCGTGTCTCTCGCTCCTGAAGTTCTCTAAGGACCCGTCATGAACAAGATCCGCAAAGGCGATGAAGTCATCGTGCTCACAGGGCGCGATAAGGGCAAGCGTGGAAAAATCTCCCTGCGCAAAGATGACTCCCACGTCGTGGTTGAGGGCATCAATTTGGTGAAGAAACATACCAAGCCAAATCCAATGAAGGGTGCCGTTGGCGGCATCGTCGAAAAAACAATGCCGATTCACCAATCCAATGTGGCAATTTTCAATGCTGCAACCGGCAAGGCTGATCGAGTTGGTATCAAGCTGCTGGCTGATGGAAAGCGCGTTCGCGTTTACAAGTCCAGCGGTGAAGAAATCAAAGTCGCCTAAGGATCATTAATCATGGCACGTTTACAAAAGCACTACCGCGAAAAAGTTGCACCAGACCTGATGGCCAAATTTGGCTACACGTCTCCGATGCAAGTTCCCCGCCTTACCAAAATTACACTCAACATGGGTGTGAGTGAGGCAGTTGCAGACAAGAAGGTTATGGATAACGCGGTGAGTGACCTCACGAAAATCGCTGGACAGAAGCCAGTGGTGACCAAGTCCAAAAAGGCTATTGCGGGTTTCAAAATTCGTGAAGGCCAGGCCATTGGTTGCATGGTGACGCTGCGTGGCGTTCAGATGTTTGAGTTTCTGGATCGATTTGTGACGGTGGCCCTGCCACGGGTTCGTGACTTCCGGGGTATCTCGGGTCGCGCATTTGATGGTCGCGGCAACTACAACATTGGCGTGAAAGAGCAAATCATTTTCCCTGAGATCGAGTACGACAAAGTAGACGCTTTGCGTGGTCTCAATATCAGCATCACCACAACGGCCAAGACCGACGAAGAGTGCAAGGCGCTTCTCTCGGGATTCCGTTTTCCGTTCAAGAACTGAGGCGACCAGTGGCAAAAATGGCTTTAATCGAGCGTGAGCTCAAGCGTGACAAACTGGTTGCAAAGTACGCGAAGAAACACGCGGAGCTCAAAGGCATTGCAAATGATGCCAAGCGTACAGACGAAGAGCGCGCTCAAGCGCGCTTGGCTTTGCAAAAGTTGCCTCGCAATGCGAACCCAACACGTCAACGTAACCGTTGTTCCATCACGGGTCGCCCTCGTGGGACATTCCAGCATTTTGGTTTGGCGCGCGCAAAGATTCGCGAAATGGCATTTGCCGGAGAAATCCCTGGCATTGTCAAGGCCAGTTGGTAACCGGCAGGAGACATAGATATGAGCATGAGTGATCCAATCGCCGACTTGCTGACACGTATTCGCAATGCGCAAATGGTTGCAC
>CAVVSV010000053.1:0-23017 GCA_963750805.1 uncultured beta proteobacterium | reverse complement strand
CACAGTGAGGCCATTGCCCGTGACCAATGTGCCTGTCGACGAAACTTCAAATGCACCATTTCTTGTGTAGGCCTCGGTTCCGTCCAGACCCTGAACCGTCAACCATGCATTGCCCGTAGTGGCAACGTCCATATTGCGACCGGTGCGCTGAAGAGGCCCGGGCGTATCAAGGTGCCCTGCGGTAGCTTCAAGGGCCAGCACGCGAGTGGTCGATCCATCGCCCCGAATGGGAACCGCGCGGTAAGTGGCCAGTTCGGCGCGAAATCCATTGGTGGAGGTGTTGGACAGATTGTTGGACAACACGGCTTGCCGGTTGGCAGCGGCGCTGGCGCCCGACATCGCGGTGTAGATCAGTTTGTCCATGGTTGTGCCAGCCTGCCAATGTGTGGAGTGTGAAACCTGGAGCCCAAAATCAACGCAAGTTGACCAGTGTTGACAGCACCTGATCCTGCGTCTTGATGGTTTGCGCGTTGGCTTGATAGGCGCGCTGGGCCGTCATCATGTTGACCAGCTCGGCGGTTAAGTCAACGTTGGATTCTTCGAGAGCGCCGGCCGTCAAGGCGCCAAATTTGCTGCTCCCTGGTGCGCCATGTACCGGCTGCCCGGATGAAAATGTTTCTACCCAATTGTTTCCACCGATGGGAGCCAGGCCTTGAACGTTGCGGAAGTCAGCCAATGCCAATTGACCGGAAGCGAGTGACTGTCCGTTTGAATAGGTGGCAGTCACAACTCCGGTTTTGCCGATTGAAATGCTGGTCAATTCCCCAGGTGCATAGCCATTTTGTGTCAGGTTCGACACTGCAAAGGCGGATCCATATTGTGTGACATTCGCGATGTCAGCAGAGACGTTGAATGTTCCAATGGTTGCGTTGGGCGAAGTGACGGGAATGCTGGCTGGAGACCCGGCCGTGAGCTTTCCGTTCACATCAAAATTGAGTGTCGAAACCAGGCTTGCGGTGGCCGTTGTATCGTCGGTGGGGTCTGTGTACATTTCCCACGTGTCGGTTGCGGTTTTCCTGAGATAAAAGGAGGACGGAATGGCGACACCCTGTGAGTCGTAGACCGTCACTGATGTGCCATAAGTGGTCAACGGCGTGTTGGGGGTCACGGAGTTCCAAACCGGTGCACTGGCGTTCAAGTTGAACTCGGCGGTCAAGTCCGTGGTTTGTTTGGCACCGATGGGAGCCGAGGTCGGCAGTTGCAATGGGGCTGCCGTGGTACTGGTAGCGGCACCCGCGGAATCCGTGGGGTAACCTTTGACTTTGGCGCCGCCATTGGTGACGATATTGCCCAGCTTGTCGAGCTTGAACTCGCCATCGCGGGTATAGGCCGAGGTTCCATCGGGCATGGTCAGCTCAAAAAAACCGCCGCCATTGACTGCCACGTCCAGGCTGTTGCCCGTGATGTTGATGTTGCCCTGCGTGAATTGCTGCGACACGGTCGACACTTTGACACCAATGCCATCGGTGTTGCCGCCACCGGCACCTAAAGAAGCTGCAACAAGGTCGGCGAATTCAGCACGTGAAGCCTTCATGCCGACGGTGTTGGCGTTGGCAATGTTGTTGCCGATCACGTCCAGATTCCGGCTGGCGGCGTTCAATCCTGAGAGACCTGTTTGAAATGACATGGTGATTTCCTGGAAATTTTTTTAGAGGTTGGGGTTGTCAGAAATCTGAGCGTCAGAGTAGCGACTTGATCTTGCTGTAGCCCACAGCGGCGTTGTTGGCAAGTTGAACCAGCATGGCGCCGTTTTCGCTGCCCACTGAAGTGACCTTGTCTTGCACCATGGTGGTGGATGCCACGTTTTGTCCGCCCGTTGTTGCCACGACCCGGTAGCTTGGTGAGCCTGTCCCCGAGTATTTGGAGGCGTCCCAGGTAAAGGCGTGACGACCGCTATCCAACGCGCCCATATTGATGGTGTCTACAACAGTCCCGCCGGGCGAAACAATTTCAATTTTCACGCTTTCAGCCTGTGCCGACATATCAACGGCACCTGCGGCTTTGCCGTCCTGAATGGTCAGTTTGGAGCCTTCAATCAGTACATTTCGGCCCACCATGGAGCTGCCCTGAAGCACCTGCAAAGAGGCAAACTGATCCGACATGCCTTTGAGCGTGTCGTTGACTTGCTGTATGCCGGAAACCGTGTTGATTTGGGCAATTTGCGAAGTCATCTGCGCGTTGTCCATGGGATTCATCGGGTCCTGATTGTTCAACTGGGCTACCAGTAATTTCAGGAAGCGGTCTTGAGACGCCGTTGCGTCCGTCGTCGGGCTGGTGCTGGACGATGTGCCCGAGGTATTTGCCGTGCTAAGGAGGCTGGTTCCGGTAATCATGAGGCTGGCCCTTCAGAAGTTATTGACCCATTTGCAGCGTTTTGAGCAGCAGCGTTTTGGCCGTGTTCATTACTTCCACATTGTTTTGGTAGGAGCGGGAGGCAGAAATCATGTTGACCATCTCTTCAACCGGGTTGACATTGGAATGCGTGACATAGCCCTCGGCATCCGCGGAAGGGTGGGTCGGGTTGAACACTTTGCGCAAGGGTTCGTTACTCTCTTTGATCGCGTTGACACGCACGCCCACGGACGCATCGCTGCCCATCGGCGCCGTCTCAAACACAACTTGTCTGCTCTTGTAGCCTTGTCCATCCGGTCCTGCGACGGCATCGGCATTGGCGAGGTTGCTGGCAACCACATTGAGGCGTTGGGATTGGGCGCTGATAGCGCTTCCTGAAACCCCAAAGATCGAGAACATGGACATGATTAACCTTTGCGTTCTATGGAATCGATTGAAGATTACTGGCCCTGAATCGCGCTCAAGATTGTTTTGGAATGGCCGTTAATGAACCTGAGGGTGGCCTCATATCGCACCGAGTTGTCTACGAAGTTGGCGCGTTCGCGGTCCAGGTCAACACTATTGCTGTCCGCACTGGGCTGGGTTTGAACCGTGTACGCCAAACTGCTGCCGTTGCCTCCCAGTGAGCCGGAGCCAGCCTGGAAGGCAATGTGCCGCGAGTTTGAAAGACCGTTGAGGGAGCCGTCCGATGTACTGGCTTGAAGCCCTGTGCCATTGCCCAGCGCGGAGGCCATCGCTTCTTTGAAGTTGACGTCCCGGGCGGCGTAGCCTGGGGTGTCGGCGTTTGCAATGTTGCTGGCGATGACACGCTGGCGCTCGGCTCTGAGCACCAGGGCTTTTGACTGGAAGTCCAGTGCGTTGGTCATTTGTGCAAACATGAAACACCTCTGCTGTTTTTTGGACACCTGTTTGGCCTTGGGATGGGCTCAGAGCGTGTCCCTTTTCGACGTGAAATGATTATGGAAAAAGCTTGAGGCTTTCGATGCTTGGAATTGCAGGGCAAAACGGGGTTAATTGGGAGGTTTTGGCGAGGGCAGCTTTGCCTATATTCAACGCCACCCTTTCTGAATGCCCATGCCATGTTTAAGTTATTCTTGTTTTTAGCGCACCCTGCGGTGATTATTCGCAAGGGACTCGCGGCTATTCTTCTGGGCGCAGTCTCTATGTCGGTTTCGGCACAGGCGATGACAACAGGAACCGGCCCGGAATTTTTGTCCGCTGCGCAACACTGGCTGGATGCATCAGTGGTCGGGAACCATCCAACGAATGGCTCCCCGTTGCGAATGGAAGTTGTGGTGGGTTCGCTGGATAGTCGTCTCAAGCTGGCGCCTTGTTCTCAAGTTGAGCCCTATGTTCCTGTTGGAACACGCCTTTGGGGGAAAACGCGATTGGGTCTTCGGTGTCTCGACAATGGTGTCAAATGGAACGTTTTTTTGCCCGTGACCGTGAAGGCTTATGGCCAGGCGTGGGTCATCAAGGGGAATGTGCTGGCTGGTTCGGTTCTGACAGAAAGTGACGTGCTTGAGTCCGAAGTGGATTGGGCTGAAGACGTCAACCCCGTGGTGAGCAACCCGGCACAATGGTTGGGTCAAGTGACGACACGGGCCTTGACAACGGGCCAGGCCCTGCGCCAGGGAATGATCAAGCCTGCCCTGGCTTTCCAGGCAGGCGCGCAGGTGCGGGTTGTCGCTGAAGGGACCGGTTTTCAAATTTCGTCAGATGCCCAGGCCATTTCAGCAGGCGTTGTGGGGCAATTGGCAAGAGTCCGAATGGAAAATGGGCGTGTAATGTCAGGAATGGTCCTGGATTCGCGAACTGTCAAGCTTGATATGTGATGCAGGTGCAAGGTGTCAAATCTGGCAAAAACCGTTAAAGTTCTCCATCAAGTCGTCGATATGACTAGTACGAAGCCACCTATCCGGTGGTTGTGGAGTGCGAAATGAAGATCAATCCAACCCCGGAAATTCCCGCCGCCTTGTCAAGTCAGGCGCAGACGGCTACGTCTAAAACACACCAGGGTCCTGTTGCCAAAGCGGCCCCGGGGCCGGTTGCCCGCGTTACCAAAGAAGCCACCTCTGTGGGCGTAGCCGTGACAGTATCAACGCTCGCCAGGTCTCTGGAAGTGGCGGGTAGTGGAGAGCCTGCCGATGTGGATACGGAAAAGGTTAATGCAATTCGGGCAAAAATTGAAAACGGCACGTATTCCGTGAACGCTGAAGCGATCGCCGACAAATTGCTTTCAAACGCGCAGGAAATGCTGAATCGAAAACACAATTGATTTTTGGAGCCCCCATGCGTTCAGGTTATATAGAAATCACACTGAAGGAAATAGAGAAGCAATTGGAAATCGTGTCGCGCGCGATGATTCAAGGGGAGCCCGTGGCGCTTGAGCAATCTGTCGCAGTTTTCAAAGAGTTGGCCGTCAAATTTTCAGAGGTGCTGAAAAGCGATGCCTTGATGCAATCGGGTAACTCTGATTTGAAATCCAGGATCGCCGCACTCAAAAAGGGGCTCGGTGATCAACGCATCAACCTGATTCGTCGCTCTTCGGCCGTTGATGGCGCTTTAAATTCCTTGATGCCCTCCGCCAATCCATCTACTTATGCAAGCCAATCGGGGCGCTATGGCACAAGCGGTCGGCAAACAGGTGCTTTCAAGGTACTGGCCGCCTGAAGATTGCTGCCAAACGCCTGCTGGCGCTAGCTGGGGATTTCAGTGAGAGCGCATTTTTGCGCGAAGGCGCGCAATAGACTGGCTGTGGAGCTGGCAAACCCTGGACTCTGTGACGCCAAGAACCAAAGCGATTTCCTTGAGATTCATGTCTTCTTCGTAGTACATGCTCATGATGTGCTGCTCGCGCTCCGGCAAGGTTTTGATCGCAATGACCAGGGACTGTTTTAAGCGCTGGTCTCTCAGCATGTTGAGTGGGTCGGCTTCGCTGTCGGCAACATGGCGATCTAGGAAGCTGTCTTCATCATCGCCGCCACGGGCCATGTCTTCGATATAGACGAGCTGCGTTCCCCGAACCTTTCCAAGCAGAGTCTGGTATTCGGCGAGGCTCATGCCAAGCTCAGAGGCAATTTCCGATTCAACGGGGCTGCGTCCGAGACGATGCTCAAGAATCCGCAACGCTTTTTCAATTTCCTTTTGGCTTTTGCGTGAACCCCGCGACATCCAGTCGTTTTCCCGCAATTCATCCAGCATGGCTCCCCTGATACGTTGGGTCGCAAAAGTTTCGAATTGAACCCCTTGGGCGGCTTCGTAGCGAGTCAATGCTTCGGACAAGCCAATCAAACCCACCTGTATCAAGTCGTCAACCTGCACACTGGCGGGCAATTTGGCCATCAGGTGGTGCGCCAGTCGACGCACGAGGGGCTGGTACTGCCGAATCATGGCGTCTCTGCCCAGTTGCCCCTTTGAGGTGTACATCAATGGACTCCCATCCATTTCTGGGTTTGACTTGAGCCAGTGATGGATGATCTCTCAAAGGACTGCCTGTGAAGTGGCGTCGAACTCTCCAGTACTCGCAGCGCAAACGTGTGCATGCTGCCAGTTTGCACACGGCCTTCGCGGCGCTCCAGGTGAAGTGTCACGGTGTCAAGTTGGTGCCCCATAAAAGTCATCGCGCATTCTTGCAGATTTTTGCAAAGCTCCGCACTGGCCTGTTCGGCTTGAGCCGCAGAATCTGACACGATGGATACAACGCTGGGGTGCAGTCGACCGTTCAATAGCATCTGCTTGAGTGCCTTGTAAGCGGACAGTCGTGAAAGACCCTCGCTGGACACAACCAGCAGGGGTTTTAGGCCACTGTCTGGCAATACATTCAACAATATGTCGGCCTTGGCATACACCAGAACAATGTTGTAACTTTGAAGTGCTCCGGCGAGTTGATCCATGGCACTGGTCAAGCGACCAGACGGCCCGCTCAGGCGCTTGAATCCCTGTGCCGCAGGCAATACAGACCATGAAGGTTGATCGCCCTTGTCATCGCTGCGCCAGTAGACGTAGTCCAGCAGCTGGTCCAACCCCGGGTTGTTTTCGGACTCATTGGTCGTGCCGTCCAGAACCGCTACGGAATATCCCAGTCTGACATAGGTTGAGCACAGGTCCCACAACAGTGGCAATTCTGCCTTTTGCTCACCGTGGCTGGCAATTGCCACGACGTGGGGCAGGGCCTCATGAACCAGGCTCCTCAGATTGAACCCCTGGTTGGCGCCAGAATCAAGCATTGACACGGCTCCCGCTTCTGGCTTGCGCATCAGATTGGGTGAAAAAGAAGCCCAGATCAGCTGCGATCGGGTTGTAAGCTGAGCGACCCGCTGAACCCATGGACATCCTGATCAACTTGGTGGCATCAGCGGCTTCCCAGTCTTCGGGAACCTTCTGACCGGTGGTAATGCCACGCAACAGCAGCTTGTGACGAATGGCTGCATCCAGCGCGGGCCCCAACTTGACAGCTTCATCGGTTTTTGAAAGGACGGCCTGCTGGACGCCATGAGACCTGAATGACGACACCATGTCATCCAGGGTGTCGCCGTGAGATCCGGCATTCAGAACCAGCAATTGGTTGACTCCGGGCATGTCCAGAACGTCAAGCATGTCGCGTTTGCGGGGATCTCGGGGTGCGAGTCCGGTCGTATCAATCAAGATCAGCTTCTTGCTACTGAGCAGGCCCAGCAAATCTTGAAGGGCAGCTCGGTCGTGGGCGAGATGAGCGACAACGCCCAGCATCCGGCCGTAGGCTCTGAGCTGTTCATGGGCGCCAACACGGTAGGTGTCCAGAGTGATCAGGCCAACACTGGCAGCGCCATGTGTGCGAGCGCAAAGGCCAGCCAACTTGGCGATGGTTGTGGTTTTGCCAACCCCAGTTGCTCCCACCAACGCAAATGTGCCGCCGTCTTGGTGCAGTGGGCGCGCTCCTGCGTCCGTTTTCAGGTTTCGTTCCAGTACATCCATCACCCAGTGAAACGATTCGGCCGCACCGATGCCTTGCGGCATTTTTTCCAAAATGGTTCTGGACAAAGCTGGCGAATACCC
Organism: uncultured beta proteobacterium; assembly: GCA_963750805.1. GTDB lineage: Bacteria > Pseudomonadota > Gammaproteobacteria > Burkholderiales > Burkholderiaceae_C > JANYCG01. The sequence goes on along the minus strand of CAVVSV010000053.1, from coordinate 15,628 downwards.
CGCACGGATCAGCTTCAGCATCAGGTTGGATTGAATGGGATCCTGACGGGCCTGGCCGAGCCAGGTCAATGTATTGAATCGGTCTTCGATCAGGTCTTTCATCGACTGCAGTTCATCAACGACCCCCTGAGGGAGCGATTGCGGTGGCTGGTTGATCGACAAAGCCATTTGGGTTGGGCGGGCCGCAACGGGCTTCGGAGCCTGTTGCATGACGGCAGGAGTCGTTGGTTTCACCACCGGCGCTTTTTCGAGGGGAGTGTCGACGGGTGCTGCCTGCGTTCTGGGCTTTTCCCATTCCGCCAACTCGGCGGCCTGACTTTGACTTGCCTCGTGCCGGCGTTTGAGCATGCGCTCGCGAACGTAGTCCTGAAAGGACAAAGTACTCATTGCCAGCTGGGCGGCGTCGTCTTCAACGCGGCTGGATGCATCGGCCACGGCGGTGATGTTGGCAGGCATTTGGCGACGTGGCATCGTGATGCCTTTGGTTGTTGGCGCCGCCTGTGCTGTTGCCGCTGAATCGAAAGTCGCCAGCGCATCTTCGGCCGTAGCCACGACTTCAACACCGGTTGCTGTGGGCCGGTTGGAGAGGATCAGGGTGCCTTCACCAAAAGCAAGTCGGGCTTTGGCAAGCGCTTCCCTGGCCGTTGGGGCGATAAAGCGTTGGATATTCATGGTGTTGCACCTCGGAGAATCGGACCAATTCGAATCGTATGTGTTTCTGGTATTTCACTGTGCGCCAGAACCTGCAAGCGGGGCGCCACGCGGCGCACCAGGCGCGAAATGGCGCTGCGAATTTGGTCAGGCACCAGCAAGCAGGCGGGTACCCCGATTTCTTCCTGTTTCAGGGCAACTTCGGCAGCCGTTTTGGTCAGCATGTCGGCGACGCCAGGGTCCAGGGCAGGTCCGGACACACCACCCAAGGCCTGCATCAGCAAACGCTCCAGGGACGGGTCAATGGCAATCACATTGAGCTCGCGGGTTGGTCCGTAAATCTGTTGGACGATGGCCGGCGACAGGGCGATACGAACCCGCTTTGCGAGCTCAGCCGGGTCGCTGATGGTGGCTGCGTGTTCTGCCAGTGACTCGATGATGGTACGGATATCCCGAATGTGAACCGACTCATCGAGCAGCAACTGCAGAACTTTCTGGAAAACCGCAATTGAGACCATTTTGGGTACGACTTCTTCAATCAGTTTGGGGGCCAATTTGCTGACATGCTCTACGAGCTGCTGTGTCTCGGTCCGGCTCAGTAGTTTGGATGCCTGCACTTGCATCAAGTGTGACAAATGGGTTGCCATCACAGTCTCGGAATCAACCACGGTAAACCCTGCCATTTGTGCGACTTCTTTTTGTTGTTCGTCGATCCAGTGTGCTGGCAGTCCAAAGGCCGGATCAGTGGTGGGTGTGCCGATCAACGGCGACTTAATGCCACCCGGGTTGATGGCGAGGTACATGCCGGGGAAGGCCTCGCCCTCACCGACAATGACACCCCGCAGCGTGATTCGGTACCCGCTTGGTTTAAGCTCCAGGTTATCCCGCACGTGGACAGAGGGCGGCAGGAATCCGACTTCTTGCGCAAACTTGCGGCGCACCCCTTTAATTCGGGTCAACAAATCACCTTGTCGATTTTTGTCGACCAACGCAATCAGGCGGTAACCGAGTTCCAGGCCCAGTTGGTCAACGGGTTGTAAATCATCCCATGTGGCTTCGCCATCCATCATCACGGGCGCGTCATTGCTGACTGCTTCAGACACCACTGGTTTGTGCGCAAGAACCCAGGCGCCATAACCGATGGCAGCCGAAATTCCCAGGAATACAACGTGAGGCATGCCGGGAATCAGGCCGAGAACGCCCATGATGGTGGCAGTGATGGCCAGGACGCGGGGCGATGCAAGCATCTGGTCCACAATCTGGCGCCCCAGGTCCTGCTCTTTGCCAACCCGGGAAACCACCATGGCTGCGGCGACTGAAATCAGCAGGCCAGGAATTTGGGCAACCAGCGCATCACCGACAGCCAGCAGAATATAGGTGTCGGCTGCCTGTCCAGCGCTCAAGCCATGTTGAAGTACTCCAACCGTAAACCCACCAAAAATATTGATCAGCAATATCAGGATGCCGGCCACTGCGTCACCCCGAACGAATTTCGAGGCACCATCCATGGAGCCAAAAAAGTCCGCTTCTTCTGCGACTTCAGAGCGACGGCGTTTGGCTTCCTTTTCATCAATCGTCCCCGCATTCAAATCCGCGTCAACCGCCATTTGTTTGCCGGGCATGGCATCCAGTGCAAAACGGGCTGACACTTCGGCAATCCGCTCGGCACCCTTGGTAACGACCACGAAATTGATCACCACCAAAATGGAGAAAACAATCAGCCCGACTGCAAAGTTGCCGCCAATCAGGAAGTGCCCGAAAGCTTCAATCACTGCGCCTGCAGCGCCCGCGCCGGTGTGACCCTCCAGCAATACAACGCGGGTTGAGGCAACGTTGAGTGACAAACGCATCAGTGTTGTCAACAACAGCACCGCGGGGAATGCTGCGAAGTCAAGCGGACGCAACATGTAGGCGGCGACCATCATGACCATCAGTGCAACCGAAATGTTGAAGGTAAAAAATACATCCAGCAACCAGGCCGGCAAAGGCAACACCATCATGGCCAGAATGGCGACCACCAGCATGGGCGCCGCAGCGCCCTGAATCAATTGGGAGTTGCTGCCGAACCAGCGTTGCAGACCTTTCAATTGCGCGTTCATGTCGCTTCGGCCTCATTGAGAACAACCTTGGCAAGCGGGTCAAGCTCAGCCGGTACAAAGGGCACAGGTGGATCGCCAGGCATTGGGCCTTCGCCGCGAATGGCAGCTTTCAAGCGGTAAACGTAAGCGAGCACCTGAGCCACGGCGGTATACAGACTTGAAGGAATGTCCTGATCCAGTTCGGCATGGGCAAAAAGCGCACGTGCCAATACGGGCGACTGCAACACGGGAATCGCATTGGACTTGGCAATTTCACGAATCTTCATGGCAAGCAAATCAGCGCCTTTGGAGATGACTTGGGGTGCCCGCATGGAGGACTCGTCATATTTGATGGCTACCGCGAAGTGGGTCGGATTCATCACAACAAAGTCGGCTTTGGGCACCGACCGAATACTGTTGCTGTTGGCAAGTTCCCTTTGACGGGAGCGCAGTTTTCCTTTGACGTGCGGGTTACCCTCCGCTTCCTTGTGTTCCTGTTTGACCTCCTGGTGTGACATCTTCAAGTTGGACTTGTGCAGAAACATCTGCAGGGGAACATCAACCATGGCGGATAACAGCACCACCAGCAACAGCAGGCTGACGCCTTGGGTGAGCCACTCGGTCAGATGGCGGATGGCACTGCTGGACGGTTGCAGGCTCAAGGAGGCGATGGACGCAAAACCTGAAGTTAAAAATGTTGCCGCGACCGCAATCAAAATCGCGGTCATCAACGTCATCTTCATGACGTCCAGAAGCTTGTCTTTGGTAAACAGGCGTCCTACGCCCGCGAGTGGGTTGAGACGGCTGAAGTCGGGCGTCAGTGGCTTGAGGCTGGCGACCCAACCGCCGGTGGCAACGCTGCCAAGGACAGCGGCGGCCATGATGATGGCTGCGAAAGCCGCACAGCCCATGAGCCCCACTGTGGCCATGTCACTGAGCCGCGTGAGCATGGTGCCTTCTTCAAGGATCGTGTGTGAGTCAAATGACAGTTGCCGGATCAGATGCAATTTGACGTTGTCAAACATCATGGGGGCCAGCGCCATCACTGCCAAAGCACCAACGCCCAGGACCGCCAGGTGAGACAAGTCCCTGGAGCGGGACACCTGCCCATCGTCACGGGCTTTTTGAAGCTTTCGTTCTGTGGCGGGTAGGCTGCGGTCTTGACTGCTTGATTCCATGACGGGGTGATGGTTCGGTTTCCATCATTGTCAGGATTGCCCCCCAAAACTAAAGGCTGAAAAGACCGCCTTTAACCGCCCAATTAAGCTCGGCCTGAGGGCCGAACTCTGCCATTGATCTGGAGGCTAAAACCCCAAGCTGGCCAACAGGTCGTCAACTTCGGACTGGCCGGAAACCACATCCGGGTTTCCTTCTGCATTCATGGCCGGTCCGGACAGTGACGGCTTTGGCTCTGGTTCTTCGGGGGGTGTTTCCACCACCGGAGGGGGCGGTGCTGTTTGAATGAGCAACTGCACCAGTTGCTGTTCGATAGTGGCGGCAAGGGTCACCACCTTGGCAATCACTTGACCGGTGAGGTCATGAAAGTCCTGCGCCATCATGATGTCAGTGAGGTGCTGATCAATTTCCTTGGAAGTCTTGTCCACATCACTCACAAAATTCATGATGTGACCTTTGGCCACGGCAGCCACTGGGTCTTTGACAATCAGGTCTGCGATCCGGCGGGTTTCTGCAGCAATCCGGTCGTGTTTTGTTTTTGCCTGGTCAACGCTGTTCAATACTTTTTCAGCGGCTTCCCCTGTCAGCTTGGCGATGTAAGTCAGGCGGCTTTTGGCATCGGGCAGTTCTTCGACCGAGCCTTTTAGTTGCTCTGCCAGGCCCAAGCCGGTGAGAGAGTCGTGAAGTTGGCGCGTCAGTGCTCCCAGCATGCGGTGCACGTCCGGGACTGGGAGGCCGGCAATGGGACTGGCCCCCCCGGTTTGGCTTGGCGTTGCACTCATATCAAACCGACCTTTTTCAAGATATGGGTGAGCTTGTCCTCCAGAATGGCTTTGGTGAATGGCTTGACGATGTAGCCTGAAGCGCCTTGCTGCGCCGCCATCACGATATCTTCCTTGCGAGCCTCAGCGGTCACCATCAAAACCGGGATGTGTTTGAGTTTTTCATCTTTCTTGATCTCAGCCAGCAACTGAAATCCATTCATGTTGGGCATATTGATGTCGCTGACCACAAAGTCAAACTTACCGGCTCTGAGCTTTTGCAGCGCAATGACACCATCCTCAGCCTCGTCCGCCTCGGCGTAGCCGCTTTCTTTCAGCAAATTGCGCACGATCCGGCGCATGGTTGAAAAGTCATCAACGACTAAAAATCGGAGTTCATTTGCCACTGGGATGCCTTTCGGTGGCCAAAGGCCACGTTAAATCTATAAATTACCGGTTCAAGGTGTCTGTCGTTATTGTCTCGCGTTTGGCGGGGCCGAAGGGGCGGCGGTTTCTTCAGCGGGCACGACCGGTGTGCGGCCATTCCCCAAGAGCCTTTCCTCTGCTTCTCGCGTCATGACAATGATACTAATTCTTCGGTTGGTGGGATTCAATGGGTCGTCCGGTACCAGCAGGTTGCTCGACGCCAGGCCCGTCACCCGCGCCAGTTTGTCGTCTGGCATGCCAGCGGCTGCCAATTCACGGCGGGTGGAGTTGGCCCTGTCGGCAGAAAGCTCCCAATTGCTGTAGCCCCGTTCCCCGTTGCCATAGGGCGAGCGGTCAGTGTGTCCGTCCAGACTGATCTTGTTTTCAACGCCATTCAGGGCAGTGCCAATTTCCCGAAGGATGTCGCGCATGTAAGGTTTGACCAACGCACTGCCACTGTCAAACATGGGACGGCTCTGGTCGTCAACGATTTGAATTTGCAGTCCGTCAGGGGTGGTCTGAAGCCGAATTTGGGAGGCAAACTCAGACAGCTTGGGGCTGTTGGAAATCAATGAACTGATTTTCGCGCTCAAGGCCGCGATTTTCTTGGCGTCCTGTTTGGCAACTTCGGCTCGCAACGCATCCGCGGCCATTTTTTTCGCCACCGGATCGGCACCCTCGCCCCGCTTGTTTTGACCGCTGTTTTTGGTCAGGTCACTGCCGCCACCCGTGATCACGCTGTTGCTGGCACCAGCGCCTGAGCCGCCCTGCATGGCCACTTTCAAAGGAGCCGTGAAATAGTCAGACAGTCCTTTTTTGTCGCCCTCGCTGGTGGAGCCCAACAGCCACATCAGCAAGAAAAACGCCATCATGGCTGTCACGAAGTCGGCGTACGCAATCTTCCAGGCACCGCCATGCACGGCATGACCACCTTTTTTGACCTTCTTGACGATGATCGGTTGGAGTTTCTTGGGATCGCCTGCCATAAGAGCTTCAATACGATATCAGCTACTTCTTGCCTTTGACGTGATTTTCAAGTTCACTGAATGTCGGACGTTCGGTGGAGAAAAGAACCTTCCGGCCAAATTCAATGGCCGTTGAAGGGTTGTAGCCCTGCATGCTGGCCAACAGTGTGGTTTTGATGCACTGCAACTCTTTGGCGCCGTCTTCGGTTTTTTGTTCCAGCAGGCCACCAAGGGGCTCCACAACCCCATAGGCCAACAAAATACCCAAAAAGGTACCCACCAGCGCGGATGCGATCATGCCGCCCAGTACAGATGGGGGCTGGCCGACCGAGCCCATAGTGTTCACCACCCCTAAAACGGCGGCCACGATACCAAATGCGGGAAGGGCGCCTGCCAGCCGCGCAATTGCGGCAATGGGGGCGTGAGCCTCGGCATGATGCGTGTCAATTTCGCTGTCCATCAGGGATTCAATTTCGTGCGCATTGAGATTGCCGGACACCATCATGCGAAGGTAGTCAGTCATGAATTCCACCACGTGGTGGTCATGTCCTACCTCCGGGTATTTTTTGAAAATTTCAGATTCATGCGGGTCTTCAACGTCTTTTTCAATCGCCATCAGCCCCTCTTTGCGCGCCTTTTGCAAAATGTCGTAAAGCAGCGCCAGCAACTCCATGTAGCGGGCTTTGGTGTATTTGGACCCCTTGAGTGCCTGCGGAATCAGGGCAATCGTGGCTTTGAGAACTTTGGGCTGGTTGTTGACAGCGAAGGCCCCAAGTGCACCGCCAAAAATGGTGATCAATTCAAACGGCAACGCCTTGAGGATGACGCCAATATTGCCGCCGTGAAAGATGTAGACACCAAAAATGCAACCGAGGGAAACAGCGTAGCCTACGATTACTATCATTTTTGGGTGGCGTCAAAGGTGGAAGGCAAACGCATGGAGTTTGGCAGAACTATATCTTGCATTGGAGCCATTCTAGGTAGTGTCGACAGTGAACAAAAACAGAAAAGGGCGCCAATTGCGCCCTCATATGTTTGCTTTGCAGAGGCTCAAAAGCCAATGCAGACCCTTTGATGGAATAAAAGTGCCTTAAGTCCCCGTTGCTATTCAATAGTTTGCTATAAAAAGCGTAGTAAATGGCGATCGGCTTAGTGGAGCAGAATGCCGCCAGTACTGGCACTTTTACCGGCACGGGCCGGTGGAACGCACAAACCGCACTCAAAATTTCGGGAATTTTCGTAGGGGTCGGTCACAAAATGTCCGCCGCATTTGGAGCACTTGGTCATTGACAGCATGTTGTTGTCCACGAATTTGACCAGTCGCCAGGCGCGGGTGATGGTGAGCAGTGGCTCGACCCCGCAGGCAGAAATTTGCTCCGTATAAAGTTTGAACGCCTTCATGATCGCGTCGATGTCTTCAAGCGCCGCCGCCTTGGTCAGATACTCGTAGGTATTCAGAAACAGGGAGGCATGAATGTTGGGCTGCCAGGTCAAAAACCAATCCGTTGAAAAGGGAAGTTGACCTTTTGAGGGGGAACGTCCAGCAACCTCCTTATAGAGACGCAACAGGCGCTCATAGGACAGGTCAGTCTCGCTTTCCAGCACTTGCAGTCGGGCACCCAACTGAATGAGCGCGACAGCACGGTCGACCTGACGGGAATCATTTAAAACGCTTTTTGTGGCCATGGTGCTGCTCCGGGTTTGTTGTTGGCGAGGGCTGAACGGGCGGGCTTCAGTTAAATGGCTTCGGCGAAGCGCCCGGCCATCAGAATGCTGGCATGGAGCTTGGTGGTGGCATCGTTGTCAACCTTGCTGACGCCGTGGTTGGTCAGCAAATTCCAGACAATGTCGTCGTCCACCCTGAAGCGGCACAGCAGCATGTTGCTGGAGGCAATTTTCATGATCTGGGCCGGGGACAGGCTGGCGATCAACTCCGCGGCGTCTTCAGACATGCCCAGGCGGAACAACGCTTCCGAACGATCCATGCGGATGATGTTTTGCGCCAGCATCAGGTAAGTCATGTTGGCTTCCCGGATTTCTGTCAAAAGTTGTTCGTTCTTCATGGTGTGCTCCATTTGAGTCTGTGGCTGCGTTGGTGTTCGCGATGGAGTCGATTCTGATCGGCACACCAATAACTTGAATCAGAATGTGGCTGCGCGTGATGTCAGCGTGGCGGGCGGGATGCGTAAGGCAAACACCTACATCGGTCACGCGGAAAGGGCATCATTCCGCAAGCCGTCTGAGAGCCAGCCCATGAAAACCTGTAGAAAGTAGCGGGTTAAAGCCGCTTAACTTGGCACTTTCGAGAGTCCATGGACTGGATATTCTCTTGGGAATTTATCGACTAACAAGCTGAGCATGTATACCTGCGGTGACCCTGTGACGGATGAGGCCTTGCCTGTGGCACCCCAGGACGTGTCCGTGGATGAATGCCTTTCGCAAGCCATCGAATGTCACCAAAACTGGAAGTTTGACGAGGCTTATGCGCTCTATCACCAGGTGTTGAGCGTCGAGCCCACACACGCTGACACCAATCACAACCTGGGTGTGCTGTTGGCCATTCAGATGCTCAGACCCCAGGAGGCGCTGCCTTATTTCGAAGTGGCGCTGAATGCTGACGCGCAAAGCGTTCAGTATTGGTTCAGCTATATCGACGCATTGATCCGGGCCGGTCAGTCCGACATGGCCCGCCAACTCTTGCCGCTGGCGCAGGCTCAGGGTCTGCAAACCACCATGGTGAATGCTTTGGCAGAGCGCCTCGAAAAGCCTGTACCGCCAAAACCGGCGACTGCGGTGCAGTCTGTCGAGCAGGCCCTTGCCCCTGCACCATGCGGCCCCAGTCATGACGAGATGGTTGCCATCGTCGCTTTGTTCAACAATGGCGACTACGCCAAAGGCGAGGTGCTTGCGCGCGGGCTGGTGGAGCGCATGCCAGAGAGTGGATTCGCGTGGAAGGCTTTGGGCACCATGCTTCAAGCTCAGGGAAATCAGGAAGAAGGTTTGCTGTGCAAGCAAAAAGCGGTGCAATTCATGCCCAAAGATGCCGAGGCCTGGTGCAACCTGGGGCGGTCGTACTTTGAATTGAGCCAGACGGCCAAAGCCATTGGTGCCTTGCAGACCGCCATCGCTTTGCGACCGGATCATGCCGAGTCACACAACAACCTGGGCTTGGCCTTCAATGCCGAAGGGTTCATTCAGAAGGCCCATGAGAGCCTGCTCAAGGCTGTTGAACTCAAGCCCGACTATGCCGAAGCGCTCAACAATCTGAGTGGAACGTTCAATACCCTGGGAGAAATTGATAAAGCCGCGGCTGTATTGCGCCGGGCCATTGCCAGTAAACCTGACAATCGGGTTGCGTTTGACAATCTCCTGTTCGTTCTCAACTACCACGCGGACAAGAGTGGTGAGGAGATTTATGAGACGTACCGGGAATACGAAAAGCGGTTTGGCGCACCGTACCGAAGCGAGTGGTTGGCGCATGAGAATAATCGTGACGTCAAACGCAGGTTGAAAGTCGGCTACGTCTCACCGGACTTCAGAAACCACTCCTGCACCTTTTTCATGGAGCCCTTGCTGAGCCACCATGATCGGGGCGAAGTGGAGGTCTACGCCTATGCCGACCTGGCGCAGGAAGACGCCGCCACAGCGCGCTACAAGAGTTACGTCGAGCACTGGATACCCACAAGAGGCATGACCGACGCGGCCCTGGCCCAACGCATCCGCGCCGATGGCATTGACATCCTGGTGGACATGGCCGGCCACACCGCAGGCAACCGCCTTGGGGTATTTGCCAGAAAACCCGCCCCTGTGTCGTTAAGCTGGATGGGCTACGGCTACACCACCGGATTGCGCGCCATTGACTACTACCTCACCGATGAGGCCAGCGTTCCTGTGGGACAAGAACACCTCTTCTCTGAAGAACCCTGGCGCCTCAAAGACAGCCCCTACGCGGTCTACCGTCCCCCTCAACACATGGTGGACATTGACGTGGCGGCCAGCCCGCTGCCAGCGCTCAGGAACGGCTACATCACGCTGGGCACATTGACGCGTGGCGTGCGCATCAACCACCGCACCGTGCGTGTCTGGACGGACATACTCAAACGCCTGCCCGAGGCGCACCTGGTCGTTGACAGCAGCTCCTTCAAAGACCCGGCCATCCAGGAAGTCACCATCCAGCGGTTTGAGGCCTGCGGCATAGAGCGGGCGCGCCTGCACATTGGCTTTAACAGTCCGGCCACGGCCGTCCTGCAAGGCATGGACATCGGGCTGGACTGCTTTCCCCACAACTCGGGCACCACCTTGTTTGAGAGCTTGTACATGGGCGTGCCCTACGTGACCCTGGCAGGCAGAGCCAGCGTGGGGCGCATTGGAAGCGCCATACTTCAAGGCCTGGGACGTCCTGAGTGGATTGCCACCAGCGAGCAAGAGTACATCGACAAAGTGGTGGCGTTGGCGCAGGACACGCAGGCACTGCAACACCACAGGAACCACCTGCGTCAGGAGATGCAAAGCAGCCGCCTGATGGATGAGGCCGGCTTCACCTCCCGGGTCGAGCAGGCTTACAGGGATATGTTCAGCAGGTGGGGTGCCACCCCGAGCGCGCCAGTCCGGGAGACGCAAAGTTCAGGCAAGCGCAGCAAAGCAAAACCCGTTCAGAGTGTGCCTTCGAAAACTCCGACAACCGATGAGATGCGGGTGCTGGCGTCGTTTTTCGAAACCCGTGACTTTGCCGCGGGAGAAACTACTGCACGCAAGCTCATTGCCAAGTACCCGAACCACGGTTTTGCCTGGAAAGCGCTGGGTGCCTTGCTCCATCCTTTGGGGCGCACCGAGGAAGCGTTGGAAGCCAAACGTAAGGCTGCCAAGCTGCTACCGAAGGACGCGGAAGCACTGTGCAATTTCGGTCAGTCCCTGCAAGATGCAGGGCATTTTGGTGAAGCTGAAAGTGTTCTGGGCCAGGCCTTGGCCCTGAAGCCTCATTACGCAGAGGCGCACAACAACTTGGCGATCACATTCCAGAAAACCGGGCGTCTTGATGTGGCGATACCCCAGTTTTTGGCGGCACTGGCTTTGCAACCAGACAACAAAGGCATGTTCAGCAACTACCTGTTCACGCTCAACTACCACGCGGACAAGAGTGGTGAGGAGATTTATGAGACGTACCGGGAATACGAAAAGCGGTTTGGCGCACCGTACCGAAGCGAGTGGTTGGCGCATGAGAATAATCGTGACGTCAAACGCAGGTTGAAAGTCGGCTACGTCTCACCGGACTTCAGAAACCACTCCTGCACCTTTTTCATGGAGCCCTTGCTGAGCCACCATGATCGGGGCGAAGTGGAGGTCTACGCCTATGCCGACCTGGCGCAGGAAGACGCCGCCACAGCGCGCTACAAGAGTTACGTCGAGCACTGGATACCCACAAGAGGCATGACCGACGCGGCCCTGGCCCAACGCATCCGCGCCGATGGCATTGACATCCTGGTGGACATGGCCGGCCACACCGCAGGCAACCGCCTTGGGGTATTTGCCAGAAAACCCGCCCCTGTGTCGTTAAGCTGGATGGGCTACGGCTACACCACCGGATTGCGCGCCATTGACTACTACCTCACCGATGAGGCCAGCGTTCCTGTGGGACAAGAACACCTCTTCTCTGAAGAACCCTGGCGCCTCAAAGACAGCCCCTACGCGGTCTACCGTCCCCCTCAACACATGGTGGACATTGACGTGGCGGCCAGCCCGCTGCCAGCGCTCAGGAACGGCTACATCACGCTGGGCACATTGACGCGTGGCGTGCGCATCAACCACCGCACCGTGCGTGTCTGGACGGACATACTCAAACGCCTGCCCGAGGCGCACCTGGTCGTTGACAGCAGCTCCTTCAAAGACCCGGCCATCCAGGAAGTCACCATCCAGCGGTTTGAGGCCTGCGGCATAGAGCGGGCGCGCCTGCACATTGGCTTTAACAGTCCGGCCACGGCCGTCCTGCAAGGCATGGACATCGGGCTGGACTGCTTTCCCCACAACTCGGGCACCACCTTGTTTGAGAGCTTGTACATGGGCGTGCCCTACGTGACCCTGGCAGGCAGAGCCAGCGTGGGGCGCATTGGAAGCGCCATACTTCAAGGCCTGGGACGTCCTGAGTGGATTGCCACCAGCGAGCAAGAGTACATCGACAAAGTGGTGGCGTTGGCGCAGGACACGCAGGCACTGCAACACCACAGGAACCACCTGCGTCAGGAGATGCAAAGCAGCCGCCTGATGGATGAGGCCGGCTTCACCTCCCGGGTCGAGCAGGCTTACAGGGATATGTTCAGCAGGTGGGTCTTCAACACATCTTCTGGCGATGTGGAGGCAAACCCCAGCGCCGAAGCGTTGGGGGCTGTGCTCGAACTTTACAACGAGGGAAAGTTTGAAGAAGCCGCCAATATTGCTTTGTCTCTGACCGGGCGATATTCGCGTAATGGTTATAGCTGGAAGCTCTACGGGTCTTGTCTTCAAAAGCTCGGACGTGAAAGCGACGCACTGGTGGCAAAAAGGCGGGCTGTTCAGCTGTTGCCAGACGATGTGGAGGCGCTCTTCAACCTGGCACTTACTTACGAGCAGCAGGAAATGATGCCAGAGGCTGAACGCTGCTATCGATCAGTGATCGAAAAGATTCCTGACGATGTGGAAGCGCTCCACAATTTGGGAAATACCCTGCTGGCGCAAGGGCAGCGTGACGGTGCGGTGAAACGCTACCAAGAGGCGCTCGCCATTCAGCCAGATTTCCTGCCTGGTCTCAAAATTCTTGGTACCTTGCTACAAGAAGCGGGCAGTTTTGTCGAATCCGAGTCCGTTTGGCGACGAGTTTTAAAACTTGAACCTGGCAACTTTGACACAGCAGTCAAATTGGGGCGAAGCCTTCTTTGGCAGGGGCGCAGGGCTGAAGCGGAAGTGGTATTTCGTCAAGCGACAGATGTGTCTCAAGAAACCTATGTCGGGTATTTTCAGCGTGCCAACTTGCTGGCTGAGGTCGGGAAATACATCGAAGCTGAAGCAGATTTCAGGCGCGCATTGGAAATTGAGCCCAAAGCCGTTGAGGTTTGGTGCAATTTGTGTAGCAATCTGAAGCAGCAAAACAGGTATGTCGATGCCGAATTGTGCGCGCGTGAGGCGTTGAAGATTAACCCGGAGCTGCCCACCATCGTGAACAATCTGGCTGTTACTTTGTTGATGCAGGGGCAATTGGAGGAGGCCATTGCTGGCTTTGAAAAAGTTGCACGGCTCGACCCAGCCTTGACCATGGAAGGGCTCCTTTTCTCCAACAACTACCACGCGGACAAGAGTGGTGAGGAGATTTATGAGACGTACCGGGAATACGAAAAGCGGTTTGGCGCACCGTACCGAAGCGAGTGGTTGGCGCATGAGAATAATCGTGACGTCAAACGCAGGTTGAAAGTCGGCTACGTCTCACCGGACTTCAGAAACCACTCCTGCACCTTTTTCATGGAGCCCTTGCTGAGCCACCATGATCGGGGCGAAGTGGAGGTCTACGCCTATGCCGACCTGGCGCAGGAAGACGCCGCCACAGCGCGCTACAAGAGTTACGTCGAGCACTGGATACCCACAAGAGGCATGACCGACGCGGCCCTGGCCCAACGCATCCGCGCCGATGGCATTGACATCCTGGTGGACATGGCCGGCCACACCGCAGGCAACCGCCTTGGGGTATTTGCCAGAAAACCCGCCCCTGTGTCGTTAAGCTGGATGGGCTACGGCTACACCACCGGATTGCGCGCCATTGACTACTACCTCACCGATGAGGCCAGCGTTCCTGTGGGACAAGAACACCTCTTCTCTGAAGAACCCTGGCGCCTCAAAGACAGCCCCTACGCGGTCTACCGTCCCCCTCAACACATGGTGGACATTGACGTGGCGGCCAGCCCGCTGCCAGCGCTCAGGAACGGCTACATCACGCTGGGCACATTGACGCGTGGCGTGCGCATCAACCACCGCACCGTGCGTGTCTGGACGGACATACTCAAACGCCTGCCCGAGGCGCACCTGGTCGTTGACAGCAGCTCCTTCAAAGACCCGGCCATCCAGGAAGTCACCATCCAGCGGTTTGAGGCCTGCGGCATAGAGCGGGCGCGCCTGCACATTGGCTTTAACAGTCCGGCCACGGCCGTCCTGCAAGGCATGGACATCGGGCTGGACTGCTTTCCCCACAACTCGGGCACCACCTTGTTTGAGAGCTTGTACATGGGCGTGCCCTACGTGACCCTGGCAGGCAGAGCCAGCGTGGGGCGCATTGGAAGCGCCATACTTCAAGGCCTGGGACGTCCTGAGTGGATTGCCACCAGCGAGCAAGAGTACATCGACAAAGTGGTGGCGTTGGCGCAGGACACGCAGGCACTGCAACACCACAGGAACCACCTGCGTCAGGAGATGCAAAGCAGCCGCCTGATGGATGAGGCCGGCTTCACCTCCCGGGTCGAGCAGGCTTACAGGGATATGTTCAGCAGGTGGATAGAGCGTCATGGAGCATTTATCCGATGAAAGCCGTCATCCTGGCCGGGGGCTTGGGCACCCGCATTTCAGAAGAAACCCATTTGAAGCCCAAGCCCATGATCGAAATTGGTGGCAAGCCCATTCTGTGGCACATCCTGAAGATGTATTCAGCCCACGGTGTGAACGAGTTTGTGATCTGCTGTGGCTACAAGGGCTACATCATTAAAGAGTATTTCGCCAACTATTTTCTGCACATGTCTGACGTGACCTTTGACATGGCCAGCAATCGCATGGAGGTCCATCACAAACACGCCGAGCCTTGGCGTGTGACGCTGGTGGATACGGGGGATGAAACCATGACCGGTGGACGCCTCAAACGAATTGCCAATTACGTGCGGATGGACGAAGCGTTTTGCTTTACCTATGGTGACGGCGTGTCTGACGTGAATATCACTGCCGCGATCGAGTTCCACCAGTTGCATCGCAAGTTGGCAACCGTGACAGCGGTTCAACCTCCTGGGCGGTATGGAGCGCTGCAAATGGACGGACAGACTGTGAAGGGCTTTACCGAAAAGCCACGAGGCGATGGCGGCTTGATCAATGGAGGCTTCTTCGTCTTGTCGCCGCAGTGCCTTGACCGCATTGCGACTGATTCGACCAGTTGGGAAGCTGAGCCTCTTTCCAGTTTGGCGGCGGACGGCCAACTCATGGCCTTTGAACACTCCGGTTTTTGGCAGCCCATGGACACCCTGCGCGAGAAAAACCTGCTGGAAGACCTGTGGCAATCCGGCAAGGCACCCTGGAAGGTCTGGTGACCGGCATGAAGCACACCCCCCGGCTTTGCGCACTGCGTGTCGCTTCGCTTTCACCCTTGCAGGGGGCAACATCAGTGGCCCTGCAAAGCCGGTTCCACGGTGTTTCGCGAAAGAATACGCGATGACCTTTCCCGATCGGGCCTTCTGGCGCGGCAAGCGAGTCCTGCTGACTGGCCACACGGGCTTTAAAGGCGCGTGGTTGGCGCTTTGGCTGGAGCGCATGGGCGCACAAGTCACAGGCGTGTCTTTGGCCCCTTTCACCCAAC
>CAVVSV010000052.1:0-22175 GCA_963750805.1 uncultured beta proteobacterium | reverse complement strand
TCAGTGGCTGCGCCGACGGACGCGCATTGCCGGGGTTTGCGTAGGCTGGTTGTAGCCCACCCATGTTTTGCGAAGCGCCTTGCTGTGCTGCAGCGCGTTTGCGCACGAAGTAGCCGATGGCCACCATCACTGCCGCAGCCAACAAGCCCATCATGACCATGGAAGCCAGCTCATCCCCAAACCCCAGGTGAGAGGCCAAAGCGGCGATGCCCAGCCCTGCGGCAAGCCCCGCGACTGGCCCCATCCAGGATGAGCGTGAGGGTGCGGCAGCGACGGCACCAGCAGCGGGTGCGCCGGCAGACGGCTGGTTTGCAGCGGCTGGCGCTTTGTCAGGCGAAGCAGATCGCTGCGTGCCCATGGATTTGCCGGAACCCATGCGTTTGGCGGCTTCGGCATCCATGGCGACGGAACCCAGGCCGAGGGTGAACACTAGGGCGATCAGTGAAAGCAACTTCTTCATGAATATCTCCTGGTTAATAAGTTGACACGGGAAGAATAGATTCGATAAGCATCACAAAAAAGCAGTGTTAATTGGATTCATACTTCGAAAAAAAGAGAATGTTTTGGAGATTGAGTTGCGTCGGCGCTGGCCAGTCGCTGTTGGCTGGCTCACCCACGTGTTTACCAACTCAGCGGGTCCAGGCTGTAGTAGTCGGCCAACTCCCGGTACAAGGCCGGATGCTCGTGCGCCATGTGCTGGGGTTGCTCGAAAAAAACCTCGGAAATCACCGCAAAAAATTCGGCAGGGCTTGTAGCCGCGTAATCGCTAAAGAGTGAATGTTCGCCAAGCCCGGCCCGCGTTTGCAACTGGCTGAATTCGTGGCCCAGCACTTGGGACCAGCGCTCGTACTGCGAGCACCGGCTCATGACCGGGGCGCCGTTGGCGGGGCCGGTCTCCTGGTCCAGTTGATGGGCAAATTCATGGATGACCACATTCTGGCCGTCCCCCGGCTGTGCGGCACCGGCCAATGAATCGCGCCAGGACAGGATCACCTGCCCTTCAGACCAGGACTCGCCCGATAAAACCGGTCGCGAATGTTGGGTCAGCCCGAGGGCATCGGTGTGCTCGCGATTGGTGACAAAGCTGCCGGGGTAGACCAGAATCTGGCGCAAAAGTGGGTAGTAGCCGCGCGAGCGGTTGACGATCAGCAGGCAGGCCTGGGCGGCAATCGTGACGCGCATGTCATCGGTAATTTCCAGCCCGGCGCAGCCAATGAACGGTTTTTCAGCCAGAAATACCTGGATCTGCTGCTTGAGCCTGAGCTGCAAATCGGCCGGCATGGCCCGCACATAGGGCACCCGGCGTTTGAGAATGGCACGCCACTCGGCCGGGAATGGCTGACGGCGGATTCGCTCCCGCCTGCGCTCCAGCAAATAGGGCTGACCAACCAGCCACAGAATGAACAGCAGGGCCAGACTGACAAGAATGAGGATTGGCAAAAAGGGGCCCAGAACAGTGACAGTAGTCCGTCACTTTGGCGCGAGGTCCAGGATTTTCAAGTGCGGCCTGAGTGAACTCCTACCGCCGGATTTCTAATTCAATGAAGGGATTCCAGCCGCTCCACATGCGCCAGCAACGAACGCTTGGCCACGGGCCACATCCGGGACGGCACATCGTCATAGGCATGGGCCACCCAGTCGTCCATACTGCCTTCGGGATGGGCCTGCATGGCTTTGAGCACTTTGGCCTCGCGCTTCAGGCGGTGCGCCTTGAGTTGAGCAATGGCGTTTGGCGCGTCGCCCAACACGTAGCCATGGGCGGGCAGGATGTGGCGGATGTTGTACTTGGCGCAGGCAGCAGTCAATGCGTCCAGGGATTCGAGATAGGCCGTCATCTCGCCATCGGGTGGGTCGATCACCGTGGTACTGCCGTTCAGGACATGGTCGCCGCTGAACAGCAAGCCGTCTTCCACCAGCACCAGGCACAGGTGGTTGGCGGCATGACCTGGGGTGTGTATCACCTCAAGGGTATGAGTCAAATCGCCCTCAAGTCCTCGTGGAATAAGGACAAGTAGCTCATTATTTGATAGCGCCCTGTCTGGGGTGAACTCTGAGGCAGCACGCGCTGTGGGCTGGCTAGGCAGGCCCAGAATCGGCGGCAAACCGTTGGGTGCGTTGGCGCACAGGGCTTGCAGCGGCTTGGCCCCTGGTGAGTGGTCCGGGTGCGAATGCGTGCAGACAATCATGCGGATATCGCCCCCGGCCGCCCGCCACAGCCGCTCCAGGTGTTCGGCATCCGCGGGGCCGGGGTCAATGGCGATGTAGCCCGTGTTGGGGTCGCCCACCAGGTAGCTGTTAGTGCCGGGGCCGGTCATCACACCGGGGTTGGGCGCCGTCAGGCGCAACACGTTTTTCAGCAAGGGCACCGGGGCCAGTGTGTTCCAGTCCAGGGGGTGCACGATTTGCCCGTCGGGGCTGACCAGCTCCAGCTCGCCATAGGGGTGCTCATGCTCCATGTAGCGCGCCTCTTTGCCCGCCAGCCAACCGGCGCGTGGGCAACTGGTCCACAGGGGTTGTTCGGTGGCGGCGCAGGCCTGCAACACGGCATCGACGGTGGCAAAGTGTTGCAAACGCTCCAGGGTGCGGATGGTGGGAAAGATGATGAAGAAGCCACCGGCTTCATGGCGCGCCAGCGCATCGGCCGGTCGCACCCACACCGGCTCAAACTGCTCGGATTCATCGGCCACGGGCGTTTGATTCGTGGGCATGCGGGCCACCAGAAACGGCACGTCAAAGCGGCGCGGCAAGTCGCGGTCAGTGATCCAGTGCGCCAGCACAAACACTTCGTCGGCCATCAGCGTCAAACCCAGTGTGGCGCATTGGGCAGTGAAGGGGGCCTTGCGGTCCAGAGGGGCAATGTCGTCACCATCAGCCAAGCTGCCATCCGCCTTGCGTGCCAGCAAAATTCCCAGCTCCTCAAAGCTCTCGCGAATCGCCGCAATCGCCTGGGTCAGGTGCAAGTCACTCTGTGTAGCGCGGCGCTTCGCTTGCCGGTGCGCCAGTGCATCGGCCGCGTCCACGCCACCGCCGGGGAACACATAAGCACCCGGCGCAAAACTCGCCGTCATGGAGCGGCGTGTCATCAGCACTTCAATGCCCTGTTCCGAATCGCGCAAGAGCAACACGGTCGCCGCTGGGCGGGTGGGGGCGGGTTCGCGTTGGGCGTGCAGGAGTTGGTTGAGTCTTGGCATGGCTGAATTTTGCAGTGAAACCCTGTTGCCCTTTGTCTCCCCCGTATTGGCGTAAACCCGATTGGTAATGACCGCATTCCTGACCCGTCAGTCTGGATTCATACTTCGGCGTTTTGGGGCATCAATCAATGAAACGTCACACCCTTCGCGCGCTTTTTGCCATCACGGCCGCCACTTGCCTTGCCGCCCCCTTGAGTGCCCTCGCCCAGGCCTGGCCCACCAAGCAACCCATCAAGCTGGTGGCTGTGTTCCCCCCCGGTGGCTCGGTCGATCAGGTCGCCAGGATATTGTCCATACCGCTGGCACAGGCGCTGGGCGCGACGGTGGTTGTGGAGAACAAGGGTGGCGCGTCGGGCTCCATCGGGGCGGCGTTTGTGGCTGCTGCGCCCGCAGACGGTTACACCTTTGCCGTGGTGTTTGATACCCACGGTGTGAATCCTGCGTTGATTCCCAACATGCCCTTTGACAGCAAAAAAGATTTGTTGCCTTTGGTGCTGGTGGGTACATCGCCCATGGTCCTGGCGACGTATGCGGGCAGTGAATACAAAACCTTTGCCGACGTGGTGGCTGCTGCCAAGGCCAAAAAGAGCGTGAGCTACGGCACCATCGGCTCGGGCAGCCTGGGTCACGTGGCGATGGAGTTGCTGGGTAAGGGCAGTGGTATCGAGTGGGTCCACATCCCCTATAAAGGGGGCGGCCCATTGATGAACGATGCCGTTGCGGGGCACGTGCCTTTGTCGATCGGCTCTGTGTTTGTCACCAAGCCGCACATTGACAGCAAGCGCATGCGCCCCCTGGCTGTGACCACATCAAAACGCAGCCCCGACCTGCCCGATGTGCCAACCATGGCCGAGAGCGGTTTCCCCGGTTTTGAAGCTCCCGCCTGGTGGGCCGTGTTGGCACCGGCCAAGACCCCACCCGAAATCGTCAAACGCATGAATGAGGAGTTGAACAAGATCCTGAAGTCCCCCGATGTGGCCAAGCGCCTGGATGCCCAAGGCATTGATATCGTGGGTGGCACGCCTGAATCGGCCCGGGTGTTCATCGAAAAGCAGATGGATATCTGGGGCAAGGTCGTCAGGGACAACAACATCAAGGCGGATTAGCTTCAGAGCAAGGCGCGGGAGGCTGAGCGTTCTGCTCCGTGTCCCCCGCTTCGCTCCTCCTTGACCTGCGCACAACGCTCAGCCTCCCGCTCGGCTGGCGGGCAATCACGCTTCTGGCGTCACCCCAAGAGCCACCAAAAACCTGGCCACCATGTTGTACGTAGCAATGGCGGTGGTCAGCTCCACAATTTCGGTGGTGTCGAAATGTTCACGAAAAGCGTTGAAGACTTCGTCGCTCACCTTCACGTCCAGCGTCATCTGCGCGGCGTATTGAATTACTATCTTTTCAATAGCTGACAATTCATTGCTGACGGGGACTTGGCGCGGGTTTGACTCCAAATGTTGGCGCAAAGCGTCCAGTTCAGCCTGGGTGCCACCCGCCGCCAGAAAGTCTGGCGCGTGGTGGTGGTATTCATAGTGGGCGCCGGTCAGCAGGGCCACAGTGCAGATGCCCAGCTCACGCAGCTTGCGGCTGGTGGGCAGTTCGGTGCGCACGGCCTTCAGGTAGACATTCCAGCCGCGCGCGATGGGTTCGCTCCACAACAGAGCTTTGTCCAGATTCAGGAATGTACCGCCCCGGCGTTGCAGGATGGCGTCCACCAGTGCCTGGGGCTGTGGCTTTTGCTCGGGGGTCCAGTCGGGGATGCGCATAAGGGTGCTTTCGATAAATGATGACGATGAAGATGGGAAGACGGGGAATCAGGCCCGAAGGATAAAGGGATAATTGCCCCATGCGAGTTCAATTCACCAAGATGCAGGGCGCGGGCAACGACTTTGTCGTGCTTGACGAAACCCAAAACCGCCTGGGACTCACCCGCGCGCAGTACAAATACCTCGCGGACCGGCACTTTGGCGTGGGCGCAGACCAGATTCTGACGGTGCGGCCTTCCCCATCCCCCGGCATTGACTTTGAGTACGTCATTCACAACGCCGACGGCGGCGAGGTGGAGCATTGCGGGAACGGGGCGCGCTGCTTCATGACCTATGTGCGGGCCCAGGGTTTGACCGCGCAAGACGTGGTCAAGGTACAAACCATGAACCGGGTGCTGTCGCTTCAATGCCAGGCCGATGGGCGTGTGGTGGTGGACATGGAGGCTCCGGATTTTGACTTGGCGAGTTTGCCGTTTGTGCCAGGCAGCCTGACTCCCCAAGCCTCGGGATCATGGGAAAAATGGCCGCTAGTCCCCGTCAAATCTGAAGGGGCAGCTATTATTTCCGTAGCGCTTGTGTCGATGGGCAATCCCCACGCTGTGACCATTGTGGACGATGTTGAAACTGCGCCGGTGCTGGTGCAGGGGCCGGAAGTTCAGGCCCACTGGGCGTTTCCGCGCGGTGTCAATGTGGGCTTCATGCAGGTCGTGACCCGCTCCCACATCCACCTGCGGGTGTACGAGCGCGGCGCGGGTGAGACCCTGGCCTGTGGCACGGGCGCCTGTGCGGCGGTGGTGTGCGGCATTCGCCTGGGGCTGCTGGGGTCACACGTGGATGTGCAAACGCGCGGCGGGTTGCTCACGGTGCATTGGGCCGGCGGAGAATCACCCGTCACCCTGACCGGGCCGGCCACCACGGTGTTTCAGGGCACCATCGATATTCCAGCCAACGTATAGTCAAAAATCATCATGAACAATCCATTGATCAACCCGATCACCGAAGACGACATCGCCAACTACCTGGCCAACACGCCCGATTTTTTCCAGCGCCACGCCGAGTTGCTGGCTGCCGTGCAACTGACCAGCCCGCACAGCAACCGCGCGGTCAGCCTGCAGGAGCGCCAGGCCGAGATGCTGCGCGACAAGATCAAGGCCATCGAGCACCGCATGATGGACATGATCCGCCACGGCAACGAAAACACCATTCTTTCCGACAAACTGCTCCACTGGACGCGCAGCCTGTTTCTGGCGCCCGACGCGATCTCCATCCCCGACCTGATCGTCAGCGAAATTCGCGACCACTTTCTCGTGCCCCAGGTGGCCATCAAGGTGTGGGATGTGGCCCCGGCCTTTGCCCATGCATCGTTCGCCTACGGCGTGAGCGAGGACGCGCGCCTTTTCGCCTCGTCCTTGATGGAACCCTTTTGCGGCGTCAATTCCGGCTTTGAAGCCGTGAGCTGGCTGGAGGAACCCCAGGCCGCTGTTTCCATGGCACTGCTGCCTCTGCGCATGCTGCCCGTGGGCCGCGCCACACCGGCATTTGGCATGCTGGTGCTTGCCTCGCCCGACGCGCAGCGCTTCAACAGCAGCATGGGCACCGACTTCCTGCAACGCATCGCCGAACTGGCCAGCGCCGCGCTGTCCCGACTGCGCTGAGCGACATGGCAAAGGGGGTCGGATCCCGATTTCAATGTCACATGATCCCGAACGATAACGACCCTCACCGAAATCGGGTTCTGACCCCCATTGCGGATCAACACACCGGCACCGTTCTGATTGAACGCTACCTCGAACACACCCGCGTCGAAAAGCGCCTGGCCCACCGCACCGTCGAGCTCTATGCCCTCGACCTGCAAAAACTCACCGAATTTGCACTCAAGTCCAAAGTGGACCTGCTGGCCGTGCAGACCCACCACATCCGTCATTGGGTGGTGCAGATGCACAGCGGCGGACGCAGCGGCCGGGGCATTGCGCTCATCCTGTCGGGCTGGCGCGGTTTCTACGTCTGGCTGGGCCGGGAAGGCCTGGTCACAGCCAACCCGGTGCAGGACGTGCGTGCCCCCAAAGCACCCAAGCCCCTGCCCAAAGCGCTGAGCGTGGATGACTCGGTTCAGCTTGCCAGTTTTCAGGGCGAGGCCGACAACCCCTGGCTGGAGGCGCGCGATGCCGCCATGGTGGAGCTGCTTTACGGTAGTGGACTGCGAGTGGGTGAATTGACCGGGCTGGACGTGGTCGCCAGTGCCACGGCCAGAGGTTATGTGGATCTGGACGCCACCGAGGCGCATGTGCTGGGCAAGGGCTCCAAACACCGCACGGTGCCCGTGGGCCGCAAGGCGATTGAGGCCTTGAAACACTGGCTGGCGTTGCGTGGGTCAGAGTTCGCAAATCAACCGGCCCTGTTCATCGGCCGAAACGGCACCCGACTCACCCCCCAGTCGATTTGGCAGCGCCTGCGCCGTCGCAGTGCTCAGGCCGGGTTGGCCACCCCGGTGCACCCGCACATGCTGCGCCACTCATTTGCCAGCCACGTCTTGCAAAGCAGCGGCGATTTGCGTGCCGTGCAAGAGCTGTTGGGCCACGCCAACATCACCACCACGCAGGTTTACACCCGGCTGGACTTCCAGCACCTGGCTGCCACCTATGACAAGGCGCATCCCAGGGCGCACAAGAAGATGGCCGTCAAGTCGGTCGTTGACCCGGCCAAAGGTCCTTCAGCAGACAAAGCTTGAAGGGTTTGATTGCTACTTTAAACGTAGCAAACTATTCAATGCCGACGGGGACTTAAGCCTACTTTTTCAAGGCAGGCAGTTCCAGCGTCAGGCTGGTCGGCCCTTGCCGGTCTGCCGCCAGCATGGCGCTTCGCGGGCCCACCGATTGCAGCAGCAAGCCTTCTTCCACCGGTGAACCCACGCGGTAGGGCCGGGCCGGTTTGCCGTCCACCGAGATCAAGGCAGAGCCACCATGTTGGCCGTTGGCGACCACGCCGACCAGCGCCATGCGGCTGGAGGCATTGACAACGTCGGGCGCAGGTGTCGCGCTGGCAGACGGGCCGCCGCCACCCAAAACACGGGCCAGCGCCATCGGGTCAGCCGGGGGTGCCTCATTCATCGCCACGGTGGCCGTGGGGGCTGTGGCGTTGCCGGGCCATTTCAAGGCCCAATACACCGCGCTGCCCGCGGCCAGCGCAGCCAGGACGAAGGCTGCAATGCGGGGCCACCAGATGTTGTGCGCGGTCGGGGTCATGCGGGCATTATCATGGAAGCGAATTGAAATCAGACAAGGGACCTATCGACATGACACAAGCTTTGATTCACAAGGCGCAGGGTTGGCGCCCGGCGGTTCAGCGGGGCTTTACCCTGATCGAGTTGATGGTGGTGCTGGTCATCATCGGCGTGCTGGCCGCACTCATCGTGCCCAATGTGCTGGACCGCGCTGACGACGCCCGCAGCACTGCCGCCAAAACCGATGTCACCAACCTCATGCAGGCCCTGAAGCTGTACAAGCTGGACAACCAGCGTTTCCCCACTGCGGAGCAGGGCTTGCAGGCCCTGGTGGCCAAGCCGGGCAGCGGCCCCATCCCCGGCAACTGGAAGCCTTACCTCGACAAACTGCCCAACGACCCCTGGGGTCGCGCGTATTTGTATGTGAACCCTGGCATCAAGGGTGAAGTGGATGTGTTGTCGTTCGGCGCGGATGGGCAGGCTGGCGGCGAAGGCAAGAATGCGGACATCGGTTCTTGGCAATAGTTCAAACAGGGGCTTTACCCTGCTGGAGCTGCTGCTGGTTGTTTCAATCATCGCGGTGGCGTCGGCCGGGGTGAGTTTTGCGTTGCGGGATTCAGGGCAAACACAGCTGGAGCGCGAGGCGCAGCGGCTGGCGGCCTTGCTGGAGTCGGGCCGTGCGCGGTCCCTGGCCAGTGGCGTGCCGGTGCGCTGGCGGGTCACGCCCACCGGGTTTGTGTTTGAAGGTCTGGCGGCAGGGTCCTTGCCGGATGCCTGGCTCTCCAACGATGTCGTCGCCTTGGGGCAAACCACCCTCACTCTGGGGCCAGAACCCATCATCGGACCCCAGGCGGTGCAGCTTGCGGTGGCTGCCCAACGCGGCAAGTCGCTGACCGTTTCGACCGACGGCGTGCGGCCCTTCACTGTGACCTCCGACACCACAATCGGCGCCACGCCATGAAATACAGCCGGGGCTTCACGCTGGTTGAGGTGCTGGTGGCATTGGGCATCGTGGCAATTGCCCTTACCGCGGGAACGCAGGCCACGCTGGCGCTGACCCGCAATGCGCAGCGCCAGTCCGATGGTCTGCTGGCACACCTGTGCGCGGAAAACGAACTCATCAAGGTGCGCCTGTCCAAACAGATGCCGGGTGTGGGCGACACGCGCGTGGCCTGTGATCAGGGCGGGCGAAATCTGGTGGTTGGACTGACCGTGCGGCCCACGCCCAACCCCAACTTTCGCCGGGTGGACGCCCAAGTGTTCGACGGGGACTATCCCATTCTGAAACTCTCCACTGTGGTGGGGCAATACTGATGGAACGGTGTGGCGTCCCTGGCCGCAATGAAGCAGGCTTCACGCTGATCGAGCTGCTGGTCGCCATCAGCATCATGGCGCTGATGGCCGTCTTGAGCTGGCGGGGGCTGGATGGGATGACACGCGCCCAGACCCAATTGCAAACCCGCGCCGATGCACTGTTAACCCTGCAGTCAGGGCTGAACCAGTGGGGTACCGACCTGGACGCGCTCATTCAGTTGCCACAAACCGAGGCCATTGATTGGGACGGCCGCGCCTTGCGCATGACGCGGCGCAGCCCGGTCACCACGGCAGACCCGCAGGCGGCTTTGTCGGACGAGGCGGTGCAGGTGGTGGCCTGGTCACGTCGGGACATCAATGGGGTGGGCCAGTGGCTGCGCTGGCAGTCCTTTCCCTTGCGCACACGGGGCGAGGTTCAGACCGCCTGGCAACAGGCGGCCCAATGGGCGCAAAACCCGGGGGACGATCTTAAGCAACGTGAAGTTCGAATCGGCCCCCTGGCGCAATGGACGGTGTTTTACTACCGGGGCAATGCGTGGAGCAATCCGCTGTCCAGCGATGCAGCCGCCACGCCATCCCTTACTGCGGGTGCCAACCCGGTTGTTGTGGGCGCCATCCAGCCGACCGTGCCGGATGGTGTGCGCCTGGTGCTGACGCTGCCAGAGGGCGAAGCCATCAGTGGTGTTCTGACGCGCGACTGGATCAAGCCCACGGTGGGAGGCGGAAAGTCATGAGGGCCAGAAAACTCCAACGCGGTGCAGCCATCCTGACCGCGATGCTCACGGTCACGCTGGTGGCCAGTCTGGCGGCTGCAGCCTTGTGGCAGCAGTGGCGCAGCCTGGAGGTGGAAACCGCGCAACGCTCCCGGGTGCAGTCGGCCTGGATGCTGGTGGGCGCGCTGGATTGGGCGCGGTTGATCTTGCGCGAGGACGCGCGCTCGGGCGGGGTGGATCACCTGGGTGAGCCCTGGGCCGTGCCGCTGGAAGAGGCCCGCCTGTCCACTTTTTTTGCTGCGGAAACCAGCGCCAATGACCGTGAAGAGGACGTGTCCCAGTCCTTCATTTCCGGGCGCATCCTCGACCTGCAGGCCCGCCTGAACGTTATGAATCTGGTGGAAAGTGGCAAGCTGTCATTGCCCGCCATGCGCCAGTTTGCCAAGCTGTTTGACATGCTGGGCCTGCCTGAGCGCGAGCTGGCGGTGTTGAGCGAGAACCTTCGCTTTGCGCTGGACACCAGCACCGACAACCGCTCGGGGGCCAGAGCGTCGCTGGTGCCGCAGCGGGTGGAGCAACTCGTGTGGCTGGGGCTGCCGCCCCGGTCCGTGGCACTGCTGGCACCTTACGTGGCGGTGCTGCCCATTCGCACCACCGTGAACCTCAACACGGCATCCGCCGAAGTCATTTACGCCAGCATCGCGCAACTTGACATGGCCGGTGCGCGAAGGCTGGTCAACGCCCGCAGCCTGGCGCACTTTCAGACACTGAACGATGCCGGCAAATTGCTGGGAGACCTGTCGGCCCAGATTGGAGACGGACAACACGGCGTGGCCTCGCGGTTTTTTGAGGTGCGTGGCCGGCTGCGGCTGGGCCAGGACACCGTGCTGGAACGCTCACTGGTTCAACGCGATGGGCTGGACGTGAAGGCACTTTGGCGCGAGCGGGTGGCAGGCAATACCGGCGCAAATTCCAGCCTTTCCCCAGCGGTGGACTCCCTACAATGATCCGCACCATGCAGACTCTTCTTTCCTCCGAGCCATGACCACGCTGATCGTCGCACTGCCGTTCCTGCAAGGCTCGCAGGCCGGCACAACGCCCACGTCTGCGGGGGGGTGGGCCTATGTCATGTCACCCGATGGAAAAACCGTGGCTGCCCAATCGCAGGCTGCACCCGGGCTGTTGCCCGCGGTCGTGAACGGTGAGGTGGTGGCGCTGATCCCTGCGCTGGCCCTGTCGTGGCATCAGGTGCGCCTGCCCAAAGGCACTTTGGCCCGCGGATTTTTGTCGGAGGGCGGCTCGCCCCGTCTGCGCGCCGTCTTGGAAGGTTTGCTGGAAGATCATGTGCTGGACGACCCCGCCCAGCTTCATTTTGCGCTGGCACCCGACGCGCGGGACGATGCCCCAGCCTGGGTGGCAGTGTGTGACCGCGCTGCGCTGAAGGCAGGCCTGCTACAACTCGAAACCCACGGCCGACCAGCGGGGCGCATCGTGCCGGAATTTGTGCCGGGTGGTTTGGCCAGCAGTGAAGGCGACAAAACACTTCATGTGATGGGGACACCAGACGATGCGCACCTGGTTGTGCCGCGTGACAACGGCATCACTATACTGCCGCTGACTGCGGCTTCGGTGGCGCTGGTGGCTTGTCCGGAGCAGGATACCATTCTGGCCGAGCCCGCCGTGGCGGCCATGGCGGAGAGCTTGTTCAACCGCCGCGTCGGTGTTCAGCAAAGCGGGCAACGTTGGGTGCAGGCGGCCCAGTCCGTGTGGGATCTGGCCCAGTTTGATCTGGTGAACACCGGGCGCAGCCGCACCTGGAAGCGCGTGAGCACCTGGGGCGGCAAGTTGTTGCGTGCACCTCAATGGCGTGCTGCCCGTTGGGCCGCGGCAGGGTTGGTCGCGGCCAATTTGATTGGACTGAACGCCTGGGCCTGGAAAGAACAATCCCAGCTGGTTGCCAAGCAGCAGGCCGTGCGCGAGGTGCTCACCAGCACCTTCCCTGGTGTGCGCGTGGTGGTGGATGCGCCCGTGCAAATGGCCAGAGAGCTGGCCTTGCTGCGACAGGCCGCGGGGGGCGTTTCCAACGGTGATTTGGAGCGGCTCCTGGAAGCATTTTCCGCTGAAGTCCGCGTGAATGCTGTACCTTCTGCTATTGAATATGCAGCAAATGAAGTTCGGCTCAAGGGTTTGCAGTTGAGCGAAGGGCAAGTGGCAGAGGCCGCCACAAAGTTGAAACGACAAGGCATGGCGCTGCGTGCCGAAGGCGATGTTGTCGTTCTTCGGGCGGAGGGCGCACCTTGAGCGCGCGCACCGATGTGCAGGCCCGCTGGGATGCGCTGGCTGACCGCGAACGGCGTCTGTTGCTGGGCGCAGCGGTTCTCATTGGTCTGGCTTTGGTCTGGTGGGTTCTGCTGGCGCCGGCGTTGGGGACCCTTCGCACGGCAGTCGCCCAAAACCCTCAGCTTGATGTCCAGTTGCAGCAGATGCAGGCCCTGAAGGCGCAAGCTCTGGCCTTGCAATCACAACCCAAAATGGCCACTGACGAAGCAAGGCGCACGCTGGAAGCTTTGGTCAAGCAGCGGCTGGCGGGAACCGCCCAAATGGCCCTGGTGGGTGACCAGGTCACCGTGACTCTCAAGGGCACCAGCGCGGACGCCCTGGCCCAGTGGCTGGTGCAGGCCCGAACCAACGCGCGCGCAGTGCCGCGGGAGGTGCGCCTGGTGAAGGCCGATCCAAAAAATGGCGTGGCGGCTTGGGATGGCACCGTGGTGCTGACCTTGCCTGCGCGCCTACCGTGATCAATTCGCCACAGTGGCAGCCTTGATGAATACCTATCCCTCTTCGGCACGATCATCCTCATCCTGGGGTTGGGCCATGGGCGGCGGGCTAGTGGGCTTGGTCTTTGCCCTCCTGGTTTTTGCCCCCGCACGATGGATGGCGATGTGGGTCAGTCAGGCCACCGCGGGGCAAGTCACACTGGCCGACCCGCGTGGCACGGTCTGGACCGGCTCCAGCCAGTTGGTGCTGTCGGGCGGCGAGGGCAGCCAGGGTGGCGTGGCGCTGCCGGGGCGGGTGGATTGGCGGTTGCGCCCGTCGGTGGGTCAGCTACGGGCTGAGGTCAACGCTCCCTGCTGCATGGCGCAGGCTTTGCAGGTTCAGGCCTTGCCCGCAACGAGCCAAGGGCGTTGGGGCCTGAACCTGAAAATCAATGTGCAGGATCATCAATCCAGCTGGCCCGCCAGTTTGCTTGCGGGGTTGGGAACACCCTGGAACACGGTGCAGGCACAGGGTATGTTGGCCCTCTCCACCCGGGGGCTGTCCGTAGAATGGGCTGAAGGGCGACTGGCGATGGCCGGGCAGGTGCAGATGGACGCGCAGGACATGGCCTCGCGCCTGTCCACGCTCAAGCCCATGGGCAGTTATCGGCTCCAACTTACCGGAGGGTCTCTGGTCACGCTTCAACTTGAAACCCTGCAAGGCAGCCTGCAACTCAGCGGCAAGGGCCAATGGGTGGGTGGGCGCTTGCGTTTTGACGGTGTGGCCAGCAGTGCGCCAGACCGGCAAGATGCCTTGTCGAATCTCTTGAACATCATTGGGCGGCGCGAAGGTGCGCGTTCCCTCATCAAAGTGGGTTAATTTGCATGAATTCTGTCCTCACACCTTCCCGATCCTCCCAGGCAGGATGTTTGTCTGCTATTTTTTCAATAGCCAAGTATTCACTATTGACGGGGACTTTGGGGCTATTTTTATCATCAGCCTGGTCACAAACGGTGCCTGCGACCCCACAGCGTGGCGAGCCCATCACCCTGAATTTCGCCAACGCAGAAATCGAGGCTGTGGCCCGCACGATGGCCACCATCACCGGTCGCAATGTGGTGGTCGACCCGCGCGTGAAGGGCGTGATGACCCTCACCACCGAGAAGCCCGTCTCGCCCGCCGTGGCCTACAACCAGTTTCTGGCCACGCTGCGCATGCAGGGCTTCACGGTGGTGGAGGCCTCGGGCCTGGACAAGGTGGTGCCCGAGGCTGACGCCAAGTTGCAGGGGGGATCGGTCTCGGTAGGGGAAGCGGCCGGCAATGTGATGGGCAATCAGATCGTCACGCAAATCTTCAGGCTCAACTACGAGTCTGCCAATAACCTGGTGCCGGTGCTTCGCCCCTTGATCAGCCCCAACAACACCATCAATGTGAACCCCGGCAACAACTCGCTGGTCATCACCGATTACGCCGACAACCTCAGGCGCCTGGCCCGCATCATCGCCACGATGGATGTATCCAACGCCACTGACTTGGAGATCATTACCCTCAAACACGTCATTGCCTCCGACCTGGCACCGCTGGTGTTGCGCCTGATTGACGCACCGACCGGCTCGGCGGGCGCCGTGGCCGGGCAGGCGGCCGACTCGTCGTTCAAAACCACGCTGATTGCCGAGCCACGCTCCAATTCACTGATTTTGCGAGCGGCCAACCCGGCGCGAGTGGCTTTGGTGAAGTCCCTGGTGGAGAAGCTGGACCAGGTGGGCAGTGCGGGCCCCAACGGTGCGGGTGGCAATATTTACGTGGTGTATCTGAAGAACGCAGAAGCCGCCAAACTGGCCGTCACCCTGCGTGCAGCCCTTTCTGCCAATGGCACCAGCGCAGCGGCAACTTCGGCCACAAGTGCCGCCTTGACCCCGGCGGCTGGTGCGGCAGCCAGCCCCTCGGCCCAGCCTTCCACGGGCGGGCAAATTCAGGCTGACCCGGCCACCAACTCGCTCATCATCACCGCGCCCGAGCCACAGTACCGGCAATTGCGCGCCGTCATTGACAAGCTGGATGTGCGCCGTGCCCAGGTGTTTGTGGAAAGCCTGATTGCCGAAGTCAATGCCGACAAGGCGGCTGAATTTGGCATCCAGTGGCAAGGCGCGCTGGGTCAAAATGGAGATGCCAACATCGGCCTGCTGGGCACGAATTTCAGCATTGGCGGCACCAACATTTTGTCGCTGGCGGCGGGCGGTGGCTCCGTGTTGCCCAGCACCGGGGCCAACTTTGGCGTAGCCGCTAAAACCAATGGCATTTATGTGCTGGGTTTTCTGGCGCGATACCTGCAAAGCAATGGCGATGGCAACATTCTTTCCACGCCCAACCTGCTGACGCTGGACAATGAAGAGGCCAAAATTGTGATCGGCCAAAACGTGCCCTTCGTGACGGGCCAGTACACCAACACCGGCAGCTCCAGCAACACGGTGAATCCGTTCCAGACCATTGAACGCAAGGACGTGGGCCTTACGCTCAAGGTGAAGCCGCAAATCAGTGAAAACGGCACGGTGCGCTTGAGCATCTCGCAAGAGGTTTCCAGCGTGCAGGCGTCCACCCTCAACGCGGCCAATGGCCCCACCACCAACAAGCGTTCCATCGACACCAATGTGCTGGTGGCTGACGGCTCCATCGTGGTTCTGGGCGGCCTGCTGCAGGATGAGTACGCGGGCAACCAGGAAAAGGTGCCTGGCCTGGGTGACGTGCCGCTGTTTGGCAATTTGTTCAAGTCTGAGACCCGCAGCCGCAAAAAGACCAACCTGATGGTCTTCCTGCGACCCGTGGTGGTGCGTGATGCCAGCTCCACCGAGACGCTCTCCCAGGAC
The DNA here is from genome assembly GCA_963750805.1 of uncultured beta proteobacterium. Lineage (GTDB taxonomy): Bacteria > Pseudomonadota > Gammaproteobacteria > Burkholderiales > Burkholderiaceae_C > JANYCG01. Next base: position 6,359 of record CAVVSV010000052.1, on the reverse strand, counting down.
CGTTATGAGCTGATGCGCGGATTGCAGCAAAACGCACAGCCCGTTTCCAGCATGGCGGTGCCGGTGAATGCAGCCCCCACCTTGCCATCGCTGCCAACGTCGCCCCCGCCGGCTGCGGTCAAACCTTAGCCTTGTTGGCGAGTTACCAGTCCTCACCATGCGTTACCCCTTGCCCTATGCGTTTGCGCGATCCCACCAGGTGTTGCTGGAGGAAGACGCGGTCGCGTTGACACTGTGCCTGCACACCGCATCGGACGCGGCAGGTGTGAGCGAAGTGGTGCGTAAATTTGCGCCGCAGGCGGTTGATGTGTTGCCTGCGGATGCCTTGGTGCAGCGCATCAGCGTGGCGTATGCGCAAGGCGAATCGAGCGCCGCCACGGTGGTCAGTGAAGTCGAGAGCGATGCGGATTTGACCCGCATGATGCAGGAACTGCCGGCCATCGAAGACCTTTTGGAAACGGCCGACGATGCGCCCATCATCCGCATGCTGAATGCCCTGCTCACACAGGCAGCGCGCGACGGGGCCAGCGACATCCACATCGAGCCTTATGAGCGGCACTCCAGTGTGCGTTTCCGGGTAGATGGCACACTGCGTGAGGTGGTGCAGCCCAACCGCGCACTCCACGCTGCGCTGATCTCGCGCCTGAAAATCATGGCCGAGCTGGATATTTCAGAAAAACGCATGCCGCAGGACGGCCGCATCAGCCTGCGCATTGGCACCCGGGCGGTGGACGTGCGCGTCAGCACACTGCCCAGTGCCCATGGGGAGCGGGCCGTATTGCGCCTGCTGGACAAATCCGAGAGCAAACTCAATCTGGAAGCCGTGGGCATGCAGGGCGAGGTCTTGGCACAACTGCAAAAGCTCATCGCGCAGCCGCATGGCATCATTTTGGTCACTGGCCCCACAGGCTCCGGAAAAACCACCACGCTGTACGCCGCCCTGAGCCGGCTGGACGCCAGCCGCAGCAACATCATGACGGTGGAAGACCCGATTGAATACGAGCTGTCGGGCATCGGCCAGACACAGGTGAATGCCAAGATTGACCTGACCTTTGCCAAAGCCTTGCGCGCCATCCTGCGACAGGACCCGGACGTGATCATGATTGGCGAAATTCGCGATTTTGAAACGGCCCAAATTGCCATTCAGGCCTCGCTCACCGGCCATCTGGTCTTGGCCACGTTGCATACCAACGACGCGGCCAGTGCCGTGACGCGGCTGACCGACATGGGCATTGAGCCGTTCTTGCTGAGTTCCTCGTTGCTGGGCGTTTTGGCGCAGCGGCTGGTGAGGAAGGTGTGTACCAGTTGCCAGGGCGCGGGCTGCAGCCAGTGCGGCCACACGGGGTACCAGGGCCGCACGGGCGTGTTTGAACTGCTGGTGACGGATGACGCTATCCGGGCGCAAATCCATCAGAAGGCGTCTGAAGCCGATATTCGGGCGGCCGCGCTGTCGGGTGGCATGATTCTGATGCGGGACGATGGCGAGCGACTTGTCTCCCGCGGCGTGACGTCGCGCGAAGAACTGGTGCGTGTCACGCGGGACTGATTTTGCGCAGCCTTCAACCATAATTGAGCCATGAAAATTCCACTGTTGAAGCCCAAAAAAGCGCCAGCCGCCTCGACCGAAAGCCAGGCGGCTGAGCTATTTGACGGCAGCAAGACCATGTCCTACCAGGTCAAGATGAACAACAAGGCACCGGTCTGGTTCGCGTCGATGCTGGCGGGCACCAACCGGGAAAAATCCCGCATTCGGGAGGAGTTGGGTCGACTCAAGGGGGCTGTGCCTCTGCTGATGAAACAGCGCAATGGCGGCAAGTGGACGCCCGAAGAGCGCCGCGAATTGCGCGGCATGCTCAAGTCGGCCTCCAACGTCAGCCCGTATTTGCTGATTTGGGCCGTGCCGGGGTCGATGGTGATCCTGCCTTTTTTGGCCTGGCATCTGGACACGCGGCGCAAACATCGGGAAGCGAAGGCGCGGTGATCCCACGAGTTTATGCCTGCCTATTCGTTTGAAGCCCTGACGGCTGAAGGGCAGACCCGCAAGGGGGTGATGCAAGCGGATACGGCGAAAGCTGCCAGGGGGCTGCTGCGCGCCCAGGCGCTGGTGCCGGTCGTCGTGGAGGCCGTGTCTGCCAAAGCCGGAAGCGCTGCGGGCCAGGAGTCCGGCAAGGGTCTCAATACAGCCCTGTTCACACCTCGCGTGTTCAACACCACAGGTTTGGCGATCTGGACACGGCAGATCGCCGGCTTGGTGTCGTCAGGTTTGCCTCTGGAGCGTGCGCTGACCTCGCTGAGCGACGAAGCGCAAGACGAGGCCCAGCGCAATCTGGTGGCCACCTTGCGGTCCGAGGTCAATGGCGGAGCGACGTTTGCCAAAGCCCTGTCTCAGCACCCGAGCGAGTTCTCGGGTATTTACGTCGCCGTCATTGGCGCGGGTGAGCAAAGTGGCAACCTGGGTCTGGTGCTGGAACGCCTGGCCGATGACCTGGAAGAGCAGCAGGCGCTCAAGGCCAAACTCATCGGTGCGGCGCTTTACCCGGCCATCGTCACGCTGGTGGCCATCGTCATCGTGATGTTTTTGCTGGGCTATGTGGTGCCGCAGGTGGCCAATGTGTTTGCGGGCAGCAAGCGGGCGTTGCCCTTGCTCACCGTCATCATGTTGGGGCTGGGCAATGTCGTGCGAAATTACGGCTGGCTGATGCTGCTTGCTATGGTTTGCGTAGCGGGTTTCGCACGACTGGCGTGGACTAGCATCTCTTTTCGTGAGAAGTTTGACGCGTTCTGGCTGGAATTGCCTGTGCTGGGTCGCCTGAGCTGTGGCTACAACGCGGCTCGCTTTGCCAGCACATTGGCCATGCTGGCGGCCGCTGGGGTGCCGATTCTGAAAGCCCTGCAGGCGGCGGCGGACACCTTGTCCAACCGCGCCATGCATGCCGATGCCTTGCAGATTCTGGTGCTGGTGCGAGAAGGCGCTCCCTTGGCCTCGGCGCTGGGGCAAAAGAAACGCTTTCCCGGCCTGCTGGGCATGTTTGCCCGACTGGGCGAGCAAACCGGGCAGTTGCCGCTGATGCTGGGTCGCGCCGCCAAACAGCTCAGCACCGAAGTGCAGCGCCGCTCCATTCAACTCGCCACCATTGCCGAGCCACTGTTGATCGTGGCGATGGGCCTGGTGGTCATGCTGATCGTGCTGGCGGTGCTGCTGCCCATCATCCAGCTCAACCAACTCGTCAAGTAAAGATGTCTGGAAAATATTGATGGCAATGACCCTTGACGGCAAACTGGTGGTGGCCATATCCAGCCGCGCATTGTTCGACTTTGAAGAAGAAAACGAAGTCTTCGAACACGGCGACGGCCCTCACAAAGACCGTGCCTACATGGACTTGCAATTGGCCCGCCTTGAGCACCCGGCCAAGCCCGGCGTGGCGTTTTCAATGGTCAAAAAGTTGTTGGCATTTAACGATCCGCAACTGGTTGGTGACAGAAAAGCACACCGGGTCGAGGTGGTGATTTTGTCGCGCAACGACCCCGTCAGTGGCATGCGTGTGTTTCGTTCCGCCCAGCACTACGGCCTGCAAATCGAGCGGGGCAGCTTCACACGGGGGCAACCGCCGTGGCGCTATTTGAAGCCCCTGCACGCCAATCTGTTCTTATCCACCCACCTGAGCGATGTGCGCGCCGCGCTGGACGCCGGTGTTCCCGCCGCGCAGGTCTACCCACGTTCAGCTCACGCCAGTGAAGCCCATCCGACCGAAGTGCGCATTGCCTTTGATGGCGACGCGGTGCTGTTCAGTGATGAGGCGGAGCGTGTCTATCAGGCCCAGGGCCTGAGCGCCTTTCAAAAACATGAGACCGAGAAGGCCACGCAACCCCTGCTGGCCGGGCCATTCAAACCACTGCTCAGCGCTTTGCAGCGCTTGCAGCAGGAAGGCACACCCTCCATGCGCATCCGGACCGCGCTGGTCACGGCGCGAAGTGCTCCCGCTCATGAGCGTGCCATCCGCACACTGATGAACTGGAACATTGAAGTCGATGAAGCCATGTTTCTGGGAGGCTTGGCCAAGGGCGAATTTCTGCGCGAGTTCGAGCCCGATTTTTTCTTTGATGACCAGACGGGACATATCGAGTCCGCTGCGCAACATGTGCCGTCGGGACACGTTGCAAGTGGGGTGTCGAACCCTGAGAGGTAGGCAGGCGTCGCCTGGAATTGAATCAGGCGTAGCGTTTGCTGCGCAAATTGTTCTTCATCTCCTGCAGCATCGGTTGCAGGGTTTCGCCACCAATGCGAAGCGCCACGCAAGTGGCCAGGATGTCGATGATCATCAGGTGCAGTAGGCGCGACACCATGGGGCTGTAGCGGTCATAACCTTCGGGGTGATCGGCAGTGAGGTGAATGTGACTGCTGGAGGCCAGGGGCGAGCCGCTGGCCGTGATGGTGATAGTGGTCGCGCCGTTTTTTCGGGCGATGTCGCAGGCGTCCATCAGGTCACGCGTGCGACCGGAATTGGAGATCACCACCACGCAGTCGCCCGGCCCCAGGATGGACGCGCTCATCACCTGCATGTGGCCATCGCTGTAGGCCACGGCATTGAACCCCAGGCGGAAGAATTTGTGCTGGGCGTCCTGCGCCACCACACCGGAATTGCCCACGCCAAAAAACTCGACGCGCTTGTGCTGCCGATACGTATCGATCAGTGCCAGTGCGGCTTTTTCAATGGCCGTTGTGCTGGCATCGTTGCGATACTTCAAAAAGGCCGCCACGGTGTTGTCGATCACCTTGACCAGCACGTCGCCTGTTTTGTCGTCGGTGTCCACACTGCGATGGATAAACGGTACGCCCTCACTCACGGTGCCTGCCAGCTTGCGTTTGAAATCCGTCAAGCCGTCATAACCCATGCTGCGGCAAAACCGCACCACGGTGGGTTTGCTGACATGGGAGCGGTCCGCCAGTTCGCTCACCGGCAATTGCGTGAACGCGCGCGGGTCGTTCAGCACCAGCTTGCCAACCCGCTGTTCGGCGGGCGCCAAGGAACTGAGTGAGGCACGAATTCGATCAAGCATCAGCGTTCCTCACTCCAGCAATACCCGTCGCGGGCAATCATGGCGCTGGCGGCGCTGGGTCCCCACGTTCCGGCGTTGTACAGGCGCGGACCCTGGGCATCAGCTGCCCAGTATTCCTGGATGGGCTCGACCCAGCGCCAGGCCGCCTCCTGCTCGTCGCTGCGCACAAACAAGTTGAGCCGCCCGTCAATCACGTCCAGTAGCAGGCGCTCATAGGCACCCACACGACCCTTGCCAAAGCGCTTGTCAAAGTCAAGGTCCAGTTGCACAGGTGCCAGGGTTTGCGAGTTGCGGCGATTGTCCTGGCCTTGGGCCAGCAGGTGCAGTTCCAGCCCGTCGACGGGTTGCAAGTTGATCACCAGCCGGTTGCCGATGCCGGGCTGCGAATTGAAGATCGCATGCGGCGTGGGGCGGAAATTCACCTCGATGTGGGCATCGCGCCCTGCCAGGCGTTTGCCAGTGCGGATATAGAAGGGCACACCGGCCCAACGCCAGTTTTCAATTTCAGTGCGAAGGGCGACAAAGGTTTCGGTGTTGCTTTGCGGGTTGACGCCTTCCTCGGTGCGGTAAGCGGGTACTGCCGCGCCACCCACGGTGCCCGCCGCATACTGGCCGCGAATCACATCCTGCGCCAGAGATTCTTTGGTCCATGGTTTGAGCGAGCGCAGCACCTTGAGCTTTTCGTCGCGAATGGCATTGGCGTGCGAGTTGATGGGCGGCTCCATGGCAATCGCGCACAGCAATTGCAGGGCGTGGTTTTGCACCATGTCGCGCAACGCCCCCGTGTTTTCGTAAAACGCGCCGCGTTTTTCCACACCTAGTTCTTCCGCGATGGTGATCTGGATATTGGCAATGTGCTCGCGCCGCCAAAGGGGTTCGAACAAGGCGTTTCCAAAACGCAGCGCGAACAGGTTTTGTACGGCAGGTTTGCCCAGGTAGTGATCGATGCGGAACACCTGCTTCTCGCTGAAGATGCTGCGCACGGTATGGTTGATGGCACGGTTGGAGGCCAGGTCATGGCCCAAGGGCTTTTCCAGCACCACCCGTGTGTGGGGTGTGTTGAGCCCGGCCACTGCCAGTTGCTCACACACGGTGGTAAACAGACTTGGCGCGGTGGCAACATACATGACGACTGTTTCGGCGCTTCTCTCCCGCAGCAGGCTGCCCAGGGTGGCGTAGTCGTCGGGTTTGGACAGGTCCATCCGCACAAATTCAAGCAGAGCGGCAAACCGGGTGAATTCCTCGGTAGAGGGGCGCTTGTCCAGTTCCACTTCATCAAATCGGGCCTGTATGCGTGCGCG
>CAVVSV010000051.1:0-4004 GCA_963750805.1 uncultured beta proteobacterium | reverse complement strand
CTACGGGTTATACACATCTGTTAAAGCGAAGCCATTAAATATAAGATGAAACCTGTTGATTCCATCATGGAGCGTGATGACGCCTGGGGGCTTTTGGGAAGCGAGCCCTTTCCATCCGCCGAGCCGGGCAATAATCCAAAAAGCCCATCTCATCGACAAGTCGGGATAGGGGTTTCTCTGCTTGGAGGCAGTGGAGTGAAACTGTTGGCCGATCTTGGCCAGGCATTCGACCTCCTTTTCACTGAAAAGCTCCCGGGCTTGTTGGGTCTCATCGGGAAAAAATGTTTTGCGGGTCAACAACAGGGCCATCACCCGCAGAGCGGCCTGCATGGCCAGCAGGGTCATTTTGATGATGGCCTGCCCCCGTTGCAGTTCGATATGCTCAATGGCGAAGCCTTTTGTTTTCAGCAGCCGGAAGAGTGTTTCGATATGCCACCGCAGCGAATACCAGTAGATGATCTGGCAGGCATCTTGAAGTTTTCAATCCGGTGCGTGGTCAGGCAGGCGCCAGTGTACCGGTTTTTCTCCCGCCGGAACGGTAGCGGCGCACTCGCGGCTTTCGATGGCGTACACCGGCAGGGGGGGCGTGTGTTTGCCAAGCCGGTCGGGCGGCCTGATGCTGACCTGGGTGAAGCGCACCTGCATCAGTGCCTGGCGTCTGACCTGTTGCTGACGCAGATCGCCGCGTAGGTCCAGACGGTAGGTGCCCCGCAGGACGGATTGGGCCAGCGTGGGGTAGAGATCCTCGACGCTGTTGAGATCGGTGGCCACTATGCCCAGGCGCATGGGCATGTTTTCAATCAGTTGTCCACCCACCAGCTGGTTCACGTAACGCGCCAGCGCGTCGCCGCGAAACATGCCGCGGCTGAAGATGGGAAGCGTCCAGTCGGTGATGGCGACCTCTTCCATGGACTCTGCCACCTGCTGCAATTGCGCACCGGTTTTGCCGCTGGCATAAATCGCGGCCACCAGGCTACCCGCCGACGTACCCGCCAGAAAAGCGGGGCGCAAGCCTGACTCTTCCAGCACCTGAATCACGCCCACATGGGCAAAGCCCCGGGCTGCACCACCGCCCAAGGCAAGCGCGATCTTTGGCGGACGCTTGGGAGCGACCACCACAGGTTGGGCGGGTTCAACGGACGGCCCTGAAATCGGTGCATTGACCGGCGCCTGCGCGCACCCTGCCAACAGAAGCGCAACAAGCAAGCCAAAACAAGAGTGGACAGGGACGCCGCGCCGACCCCCACGGTGGAATAGTGTCAAGTTCATGGGCTGAAAGTAGTGACCTCGGTTATCCTCAATTTTTGGAACATCTTCACAAATGAAACTCTCTGGAAAGCCATTGATGACTGCAATAACCTACCTGGTCGGGTTCCTGGTTTTGGCCTCGATCGCCATCGTGATCGCGGGTAAACTTGGCATGCTCAGCGGTAGCACGCCCAGGGATCTGGGCGTCAACGACGGCAGGTTGAAAGCGCCGTCATTGACGCCCAACAGCGTGAGCAGCCAGGCCGCACTGTATTCCGGGCATCCGCAAATGGATTACGCCAGTATCGCGCCTTTGAAATTCACAGGCAGTGGTGAAGCCGCGATGGCAAAGTTGGCCGATTTGCTACAAAAAATGGAGCGAACTATTGTTATTACACGGGGACCTGACTATGTTTATGCTCAAAGCACGACGGCTTTTCTCAAATTTACCGATGACGTGGAGTTCTGGCTGGACAAGACCAATGGCGTGATTCAGGTCCGATCATCCAGCCGTCTTGGCCGCAAGGATTTCAATGTGAATCGGGCCAGGATAGAAGCCATCCGGGCCCGATTTTCCTGACTGTCGATTGGCCTAAACCCTATCAGCTCGCCGTTGCTTCCTGCGCTTCCGGTTTGGCCTTGCCCTCTTTCTTGGGCAGGGGTTGGATGTCCAGCGCCACTTCACCAGTCTCGACACCTTTGTCGTCGGTGGTGACATTCATGTCCACCGTCAGGCGGCCCCCATCGGTCAGGCGACCAAACAGCAACTCGTCGGCCAAAGCACGGCGGATCGTGTCCTGAATCAGACGCTGCATCGGGCGTGCGCCCATCAGAGGATCAAAACCCTTCTTCGCCAGGTGCTTGCGCAACTTGTCGGTGAAGGTGACTTCCACCTTCTTGTCGGCCAACTGCGTTTCAAGCTGCAGCAGGAACTTGTCCACCACACGCAGGATGACGTTTTCATCCAGCGCCTTGAAGCTCACTGTGGCATCCAGACGGTTGCGGAACTCGGGCGTGAACAGGCGCTTGATGTCAGCCGCCTCGTCACCGGCCTCACGCGGGTTGGTAAACCCGATCGAGGCCTTGTTCATGGTCTCGGCACCCGCATTGGTGGTCATCACAATGATCACGTTGCGGAAGTCAGCCTTGCGCCCGTTGTTGTCGGTCAACGTGCCGTGGTCCATGACCTGCAGCAGCACGTTGAAGATGGCGGGGTGTGCCTTCTCGATTTCATCCAGCAACAGCACGCAATGCGGCTTCTTGGTGATGGCTTCCGTCAGCAAACCACCCTGATCAAAGCCCACATAGCCAGGGGGCGCGCCGATCAATCGGCTGACCGCGTGCTGCTCCATGTACTCACTCATGTCAAAACGGATCAGGTCAATGCCCATGATGTACGCGAGCTGCTTGGCAGCTTCGGTTTTGCCCACACCGGTCGGGCCGCTGAACAGGAAGGAACCAATCGGCTTGTCGCCCTTGCCCAGGCCTGAGCGCGCCATCTTCACAGCAGAGGCGAGTACGTCGAGCGCCTTGTCCTGCCCGAACACCACGTTCTTCAAATCGCGTTCCAGCGTTTTGAGTTTGCCGCGGTCATCGTTGGAGACATTGGCCGGAGGAATGCGCGCAATCTTGGCGACGATTTCTTCCACCTCTGACTTGCTGATGATTTTCTTGCGCTTGCTCGGTGGCAAGATGCGCTGGGCAGCGCCCGCTTCGTCAATCACGTCAATGGCCTTGTCGGGCAAATGGCGGTCATTGATGTACTTGGCGCTCAACTCAGCCGCAGCCTGAAGGGCCGCCACCGCGTACTTGACGCCATGGTGTTCTTCGAAGCGGGACTTCAGACCTTTGAGGATGTCCACTGTTTCCTGCACGGTGGGCTCGACCACATCCACTTTCTGGAAGCGGCGTGACAGGGCGGCGTCTTTTTCGAAGATGCCACGGTACTCGGTGAATGTCGTTGCGCCAATGCACTTGAGCGCACCCGAGCTCAAACCCGGCTTGAGCAAATTGGATGCATCCAGCGTGCCGCCTGAAGCCGCGCCTGCACCGATCAGCGTGTGAATTTCGTCAATGAACAAAATGCCGTGGGGCTTGTCCTTCAGGGATTTCAAAACGCCTTTCAAGCGCTGCTCAAAATCGCCCCGGTACTTGGTGCCCGCCAGCAAAGCACCCATGTCCAGCGAATAGACCACGGACTCGGCCAGAATTTCCGGTACATCTTTCTGCGTGATGCGCCAGGCCAGGCCCTCAGCAATTGCGGTCTTGCCCACACCGGCCTCACCCACCAACAGGGGGTTGTTCTTGCGGCGGCGGCACAGGATTTGAATCACCCGTTCGACTTCGTATTCCCGCCCGATGAGCGGATCGATCTTGCCGTCTTTGGCCAACTGGTTCAGGTTGACCGTGTACTGCTCAAGCGGTGATTGTTTTTCGTTTTTCTCTCCACCGCCCTCTTCATTTTCTGCTTGCGCCTCACCCGACTTGGTGGGCTCGGGAGGATCACTCTTCTTGATGCCATGGGCAATAAAGTTCACGACATCCAGACGTGTCACACCCTGCTGATGGAGGTAGTACACCGCATGCGAATCTTTCTCACCAAAGATGGCCACCAGCACATTGGCACCGGTCACTTCTTTCTTGCCGCTGCCGGTCGACTGGACGTGCATGATGGCGCGCTGAATCACGCGTTGAAAGCCCAAAGTGGGTTGGGTGTCCACATCGTCGGAGCCCGCCACCTGAGGCGTGTTGTCCTT